>DUVP01000010.1 GCA_012840975.1 Mogibacterium sp.
AAATCCTATTATTTTTTAATAGGGAGAGGTGTCCGAGTGGTTTAAGGAGCTGGTCTTGAAAACCAGTGATCCCGCAAGGGACCGTGGGTTCGAATCCCACCCTCTCCGCCAGAGAACCTTAAAGCATGGAGAAGTACTCAAGAGGCTGAAGAGGACGGTTTGCTAAACCGTTAGGGTTCGTATAGGGCCGCATGGGTTCGAATCCCATCTTCTCCGCCATCATAGGGGCATAGCTCAGTTGGTAGAGCAGCGGTCTCCAAAACCGCGTGCCGTGGGTTCAAGTCCTACTGCCCCTGCCAATTAAATAACGGGGTGTAGCGCAGCTTGGTAGCGCAACTGGTTTGGGACCAGTGGGCCGCGGGTTCAAATCCTGCCACCCCGACCATCTTCTTGAATATATGCTATCTACAAAACACTTTGGGCCATTAGCTCAGTGGTTAGAGCAACCGGCTCATAACCGGTTGGTCCTTGGTTCGAACCCAAGATGGCCCACCATAAAAACAAAATTTGCCCAGATAGCTCAGTCGGTAGAGCAGGAGACTGAAAATCTCCGTGTCCTTGGTTCAATTCCGAGTCTGGGCACCAAAACAGGTTGAAGCGTAATTGTTTCAGCCTGTTTTTGTATTAAAAATGATTAAAATCGCTAAACCTTATCTAAATAAATGTAAAGTCTGCTTGACATTGATTTTCATGATGATAAACTATCTCTGTATAACTATGTTCAATTAAAAGAAAAGACTTTAAATTATATGGAGAATCGTCTCGCGGAAATAAGAAAGAAAAAGAAAATAGGACAAAATTATCTTGTCGAAAAAATTGGTGTTTCCAGACAGACGATTAGTTCTATAGAAAATGGTAGATGTACACCATAACTGGAACTTGCACTGGATATTGCTAATCTTCTTGATGTGCCTGTAGAAGAGATTTTTATTCATGAAAATAGATTCAAGAGAGAAAAAAATGAAAAAAAGAAACAGACTTATTAAAAATCTTACGCATATATTTGTTTTCCTTTTATTGGCAGGATTTATTTTTCTTGTACAACCAATAGATACCTATGCTGCTTCAGTCCCATCAGGAACAGGGGTTGTTAAAGTGAAAGAAGGAGCTTACTTAAGAAAAAGAGCTTCCACGTCTTCAAGCAGATTAAGACTTCTCAAAAAAGATACAAAACTGACAATATATAGAGAAGTGTTTAAAAGTAAAACATCTACAAGAGCAAGATACAAATGGTATTATGTAAATGCAAACGGCAGAAAAGGTTATATTAGATCGGATTGTGTCGGTTCCGTAAGATATTCGGCAGTTTCTGCAAAAATAAACGGAAAAGTTAATTACAGAGTCGGACCGGGACTCAGAATGAAAAAAACGGGAGTCTTCCGAAAAGGAACAGCTGTAACTGTATATATGAAAGCGACACCGGTTTCCTCGACCAGGGGTTCAACTTCAACCTGGTATAAAATTAAGAAAGGAAGCAGATATTATTATGTCAGCTCCTCATATGTAGACATTGTCGGAAGTATTTTTGTAAATAATACAACTACATCAAATACAACAAATGATAATGCAAGTACAAATACTGATAAACCTTCAACATCGACATCTATGTCACAGATGACAAATGCCGAATTTGAAACATATATGACTAAACAGGGATTTCCGAGTTCATATAAAACAAAATTAAGAGCTCTTCATAAAGCACATCCTGAATGGATATTTGTTGCAAAACATACCGGAATTTCATGGTCGACGGCTGTAAGCAAACAAAGTGCTAACGGAGTGTCACTGATACATGCAAGCGAACCGCTTTCACGAAGAGCTACAGATTCAAAGAGTTTTACCTCAGGAACACGTAACGTATATAAATATGCTTCTACATCCAAAAAAATCGGTCAAGTAAAGAACAAAGCCAAATTTACTGTTTTGACAGAAGTCTGGAAGGGTAAAACAAGATGGTGCAAGATAAAGACTGCTGATGGTCTGACAGGATACATTCAGGGAGCTCTTTACAGATATAGTTATCCTTCTACAATTTCCGGAGTTACAAATGATTCAGATGTGAATATAAGAAAAGGTGCCGGAACGGATAACGCGGCTATAAAATCCCTCTCTAAAGGTACTAGGATTAGCATAGTGCTTCAAGCTACCGATAAGAGCGGTAATGTATGGTATAAAATACGAAATGGAAGCGGCTATGCTTATATTATAGCCAAGTATGTTGATGTAGATCAGACAGTAGAAACGAAAGAAACTGTTACTACAGTCAAATTAAGCGAGGCATATCCAAAGGGAGCATCTTCTGCGAGTTTGCAGTACAGGGCGGCACCAAATAAAAATTTTCCGGGAATCGGAAATATTTCTGCAGGAACTGAATTTACGATTATTGCATCTGTTAATGACTTGTTTGGAGAAGTATGGTATCAGATATATCTTGACGGTGATATTGTATATATAGAGTCGGAAAATGTTATAACAGTCGGAGAAATTAAACCAACGGAGTATCCGACATCTATAACAGGTAAGACTACAGATGCATTGAATTACCGTACAGGTCCGGGAACCTCATATTCAGTAGCCGGCACTTTCAATAGCGGCACAAAAGTAAAAATTACAGATTCTGTCGTCAAAAACTCTGAAACCTGGTACGCTATCGATATAGACGGTAAAGAATATTATTCTTCGGCACTTTACATAAATATTGATCTTGTTGCTGCACCTTTGAACTCTGTACCTGAAATCACAAAAGAGACAAAGACAACTAAAATCACAGCTAAGCCGAATACACTTACAGGAACAGGTTCAGTTCTTGAAGGCAGATGGATTCCAAAGGATGGATCTACCTGGTTCAATGCAAACAGTAAAACAGTTGCGTATTACCTTGACCCGAGAAATTTCCTGAACGAAGACAGGATTTACATGTTTGAGAATCTTTCTTATCAGAAGGATTATCAGACAAGGGCGGTAGTTTCCAAAGTTCTTACGGGAACACAGCTACCTAAATACGGATTTTCCTCAAGGATATTTGTGGATGCCGGTTCAATATATGATATCAGTCCGGTATTCCTTGCAGCAAGAGCAAGGCAAGAGACGGGCGGAGGAAGCGTTGCTATCAGCGGGAAATATGGAGTATATAACCCGTTTAATATCGGAGCTACAAGTTCATCTAATCCGGTAATGAACGGAATTAATTATGCACGTAAAAGAGGATGGACAACTCAGAAAAAGGCTGTAAACGGAGGGGCTTCTTTCTTGGCAAGTGGATATATCAATGCGGGTCAGAACTCAATATACTTTCAGAAGTTCAATGTTGCTAACGGTTTATCCAAACTTGCGACTCATCAATATATGACAAATATTCAAGCTCCATACCATGAGTCATATACAACGAAGATTTCTTATAAAGCATTCGGCATAACGGAAGAGCCTTTGACATTTATAATACCTGTGTATAAAGGAATGCCTTCATCCACGAAACTCCCATAGATGAAATTGATTTTGTATAATACACACGGATATGCTAAAATGATATAGGAAATTAGGGGAAAACCCCTTAAAATATGTGAGAAGATGAAAGGAAATGATAAATGGAAAAGAGAATAAATGTAGAAATTTCGGCAAGACACGTACATCTTCCTGAAGATGTGTATAAGACCCTTTTCGGTGCAGATGCAGAAATGACACCGGTAAAGTATCTGACAGCAGGTGGTGCATTCGTAGATGAAAAGAGAGTTACCCTTGTTGGACCTAAGGGTGAGATGAAGAGAGTTGCTATCCTTGGACCTTACAGACCTTTACAGGTTGAGCTTTCAAAGACAGATGCTCGTACCCTGGGTCTTGACGCACCTATAAGAATTTCAGGAAATATTAAGGGCAGTTCTCCGGTTAAAATTATAGGTGATGCCGGTGAATATGATGCAGCAGAGGGTGCAATCGTAGCAAAAAGACATATTCACATTGCGGAAGAGGATGCTGAGAAATGGGGTTTGACTAAAGACTCTGTTATCAAAGTCAAAATCGAGACACCGGATCGTACTACAATTTATGATGATGTGCTGGTAAGACCAAATCCGGGTCCGGCACCTACAATCCTGCATCTTGATACAGATGAAGGTAATGCAGCCGGGATGACAGGGCCACAGGACGGTTTTATAGTTGATTAATGTTATACAATAAGTAAAACGCATTTTAAAACACCGTAGATTTATTATACAGACCTGCGGTGTTTTTTATTTTATGAAACAGTTTTTCCGGAATTTTATTTATTGCAAAGTCGCCCTTGATATGTATTGCGATGCTTTAACTCATAGTTTATTCGATTGAGTATTGTTCGTTTTTTATAACTCCATTCAGGAGACACAAGGATTTTGCGAGGAACATCCCCGGTCAGACGATGAATTGTAATATCAGAGGGAATAATTTCAAGACAGTCGATTACAAGGTTCACATATTCATCAATGCTTTGAAAAGGTATATAATTCGGAAGTATTTTGTGGAGCCCGGAACCGTGCACCACATTTAAAAGATGGAGTTTAAGGCCGAAAATCGCTTTTTGAGAGACGTATTTAACGGATTCAAGGATTTGCTCATTAGATTCATTTGGGAGCCCCAGAATTAAATGTGTGACGATACGGATATTTCTTTCAAGCAGCTTGTCAACCGCATTATCGTATGTTTTAAGATCATATCCTATATTCATCATATCTGACGTGTGGGGATGAATGGTTTGAAGGCCAAGTTCAATCCACATGAAATATTTTTTTTCAATTTCCTCAAGTAAATCCAGAACATCGTCATTTAAACAATCAGGACGAGTTGCAATGACAATTCCGCTGATACGTTCATCGTCCAGTGCTTCATAATACTTTGCTCTAAGTATATCGACAGGTGCATATGTGTTTGTGTGTGATTGAAAATATGCAAGATATTTCACATCGGACCATTTCGATGAAAGAAGCTCAATCTGTTCAGATATTGTGGAAGACAATTCCCCTGAACCTTCAGGAGAACAAAAAAGACATCCACCTGTACTGATTTTGCCGTCACGATTAGGACAGCTAAAACCGGCATCAATACTGAGCTTTACAGTTTTATGTCCGAAATATGATTTCAGATAATCGCTGATAGAATTGTATCTTTCTCCGCCTTGCATGTTTTATGAATCCCTTTGATTATGCTATAATATTTAAGTTGAATTAAATGAAAGGCGATAGAGATGAAGAAAACCATCGGAACAACTTTTCTCGGATATTGTAATGGTAATTCGGATTTACTTGAGCAGGTTCATAATCCTGCTGTTAAGCAAATAAAACCGACTCTTCTTCTCCATGCCTGTTGCGGTCCTTGCACTACTGCTTGTGTGGAAAGACTCGCAAAAAATTATGATATAACTGTCTACTATTATAATCCAAACATAACAGACAAGGAAGAATATCGTATAAGGCGGGAAACACTGATCCAATTTATTAATATTTTTAATAAGGAAAATAAGGGCATATGCAATATAAATTATCTGGAAGGACCCTACGAGCCTGAAAGATATCTTATTAAAACCAAAAATAATAAGACGGATTCTGAGGGTGGACCGCGCTGCAGTATATGTTTCCATATGAGAATGGAAGAGACGGCATCAAAAGCTTCAGAACTGGGCATCGATTACTTTACCACTACTTTATCTGTAAGTCCTCACAAGAACTACGAAATTATAAGGACTATAGGAGCAGAGCTTGAGAAGAAATATAAAACTAAATTTCTTGATATAGATTTTAAGAAAAAGAACGGTTTCGGCAGAAGTGTGGAAATTTCAAAAGAATATGGCCTCTACAGACAGAATTTTTGTGGATGTGAGTATACGAGGTATTCTTCTGATAAAGACAGAAAAAAAATATAAACTAAAAGGATGAAAAAAATGAGCAAACTGATTATACCGGAGGGCTACACTCCGATTCTTGACCCAACGGAAACACAAAGAGCAATTAAAAGAATAAAGGATCATTTTCAGAGAGAGTTGGCACGCAATCTCAACCTAGGCAGAGTTAGTGCACCGCTTTTTGTATTCCCTGAAACCGGTCTGAATGATAACTTAAACGGATACGAAAGAAGAGTTGAGTTTACGATAAAAGACATTAATGAGAGAAAGGTTGAAGTTGTACAGTCTCTCGCAAAATGGAAGAGAATGGCCCTTGGCAGATACGATATACAACCGGGGGTGGGTCTTTATACCGACATGAACGCTATCAGAAGAGATGAAGAGTTGGACAATATTCACTCTATATATGTTGACCAGTGGGACTGGGAAAAAGTTATTACGGAAGAAGAGAAAAGCGAAAAATATCTTGAGCATGTTGTTCGTATAATATATAGATGTTTACTTGATTTAGAAGAGTATGTAAACGATTACTATCCACAGATCGGAACTCTCCTGCCTGAGAACATAACATTTATAGATTCACAGGATTTAGAAGACAGATATCCGGACAAAGAACCGATAGAAAGAGAAAAACTGGCAGCGAAAGAGTACGGAGCTATATTCATAAAAAAAATAGGCCATAAACTTAAATCCGGAAAACCTCATGACGGAAGAGCTCCGGATTATGATGACTGGGAGCTGAACGGAGATATTATTTTCTGGAATCCTGTCCTTGAAGATCAACTGGAAATCAGCTCTATGGGAATCAGGGTAGATTCTGAAACAATGCTCAAACAGCTTGAATTAGCTGACAAAATGCATAGAAAAGAAATGGATTTTCATAAGAATGTTATAAACGGAAAACTACCTCTTACAATAGGCGGAGGTATAGGACAAAGCAGGTTATGTATGTTCTTCCTGAAAAAGGCTCATATAGGAGAGGTTCAGGTTTCTGTCTGGCCCGAGGACATGTTTCAGGAAGCAGCTAAAAATAATATATTTCTTTTATAGTTATCTTTTAAGTTGTAATTTTAACGAAGATGAAAAAATGATATGCATTATATTGATGTTGTGGTTGATAATAGAAGCATATATACGGATAACTTCTATACATATCTTGCACCTAAAGAAGTAGGAGTTGGAGCTAAAGTAACGGTCCCTTTTGCTATGCGTAAAAAACCTGTCGATGCTTATTGTTTTGCGGAAAATATAGAGCCTTCAATTGATAAAAGCAAGATCAAAGAGATAATATCGTATGATTCTGAAAGATCTCTCAGCCCGGAAATGATAGAAACATCAGTATGGATGAGAAGAAGATATGGGATTAAATATATAGATGCTGTTAAGATGTTTACTGTTGGCGGGAAGAGACTTCCAAAGGCTAAGATTCACACTGTCAAAGAAGTAAAGTCTAAGAAACCGATCCTTACAGACGAACAGGAGTCCGCAACGAAAAAAATATTAAAACCAATCAGTGAGAATATAAATAAAACTTTTCTTATTAAGGGTGTAACTAACAGCGGGAAGACAGAAGTCTACATGAGAGCGGTAGAAGAAGCCCTTTCTTTAGGACGTACAGCAATTATACTTTTACCTGAAATAGCATTATCTTCTCAAGTTGAAAAAAGATTTATTAAAAGGTTTGGGAGAGAAAAAGTTGCAACTTTACATAGTAAACTTACAACTTCAAAAAAACTTAGAGAATGGATCAGAATAAGAAGAGGCGAGGCGGAGATTGTTGTTGGTGCGAGAACATCGGTATTTGCACCACTTGAGAATATTGGAGTTATAGTAATTGATGAAGAACATGAAGGGACATACAAATCAGACCACAATCCTAAATTTGAGACAATTGATATAGCGTATAAAAGAGCTTTGGCACATAATGCGGTCATGATAATCGGAAGTGCAACTCCCAGTGTTGTGTCATATTATAGAGCGAAGACAGGGGTGTACGACCTCATTGAAATGAATGAGAGGGTCGGAAACAGCCTTATGCCCGACATTGATGTTGTGGATATGAAAAATGAAATCAGAAGCGGAAATCTGGGGTACATATCTTTGAGACTGGCAGAAGAAATAAACAGGACTCTTGAGAAGAAAGAACAGGTTATATTATTCTTGAACAGACGAGGTTTTTCCACACAAATTCTCTGTCCTGAGTGCGGTTACAGGATGATCTGCGATGATTGCAATATTGGATTAACATATCATAAATCTAAAAATGCAGCTGTATGCCACTATTGCGGCAAAAAATATCCTTTACCTGAGATTTGTCCGGATTGCGGGAGCAAGTTTATTAAATATTCCGGAGCCGGAACAGAAAAAATTGAAGAAGATGTCCGGAAGTTATGGAAAGAAGCGGGCATAGCAAGGTTTGATACAGATACTGCATCTTCACACGACGATATAGACACTATAATAAATGACTTTAAACAGGGAAACACAGACATACTTATCGGAACACAGATACTTGCAAAAGGTCTTGACTTCCGGAATGTCGGACTTGTTGGAATAATTAACGCTGACACAGGTCTCAATATTCCGGACTACAGATCGCAGGAGAGGACGTTTCAACTTATAACGCAAGTTGCAGGAAGAGCAGGCAGAACAGGAGGAAAAAGTCTTGTTCTGATACAGACTTATGAACCGGACAGTGATGTTATAAAATATGCATCAGAAGGAGATTATGAGTCTTTTTATGAATCAGAGCTCCTTCACAGAAGCATTATGAATTATCCACCTTTTACAGATATAATATCAATAAGCTGTGTATCGGATGACAGTGGAATTTCAATGCATTATGCAAATCTGTTTAGAGAAATACTGATAAAAATAAAAAATGCTCCTAAGGACGCTGTTATACTCAGACCTAGAGAAGAAGAGATCAAGACTGATGGAAGAAAGAGAGTTACTTTTATCATAAAAGCACCAACAGGAAGCAGAATGGGATATGTAGATGCATATATGAAATTCAGAGATCAGTTAAATGCGAACAAGGTGAATTGTTTTATAGAGATAGATATTAATCCTTACGGAATAACATAGGAGAGAAGATGGCACTTAGAAATATATATGAAAGAGGAGAGGAGATTCTCTCTAAAAAATGCAAACCTGTGAAGGAGATAACACCTCGAATTATACAATTATGCGAGGATATGGTTGAAACCATGAAAGAGGCTGATGGTGTCGGTCTTGCCGCACCGCAGGTTGGAGTAATGAAAAGAGTTTTTGTTGCCATGCCTCATGTTGAATCCGAAGATGAAGAGGTTGTCGGGAAGGTCTATTATATGATAAATCCCGAGATAACATATACGGAGGGAGAACAGGAATCAAGTGAAGGCTGTCTGTCAGTGCCCGGATATATGGGACTTGTAGACAGACCGATGAAAATCGGTGTTAAAGCGATGGGTCTTGATGGTAAAGTTAAAGAATATGAATTTGAAGGCTTTGAGGCAACTGTTATGTGTCATGAAAATGATCACCTTAACGGGATCCTATACTCCGATATAGCAAAAGATTTTATGACGATAGAAGAGTATACGGAGAAACTTGGAGCACTTAAGGAAGAACAGGAAAATTCAAAACTTAAAGAATCGATGACTGATGTTTCCTGTACAAATGAAGAATAGAATGGTCAATAAAGAAATGAAAATAGTTTTTATGGGAACTCCGGAACTTGCGGCTGTAACTCTTAAGAAGCTTATAGATGACGGATATGAGATTCCCCTTGTTATAACCCAGCCTGACAGAAAGGGAAACAGGAATAAAATTATTTTTTCACCTGTTAAGTTAATGGCTTTGGAGAATGGTATTGATGTCGAGCAGCCTGTAAGTATCAGGAGAGACGAGAGCTTGATTAAAAAGCTGCATCAGATATCTCCGGATATGATAGTCGTAGCAGCTTTCGGTCAGATATTGCCGGAATCGGTTCTGGAAATTCCGCCACTTGGCTGTATCAATGTTCACGGATCATTACTCCCTGAATTAAGAGGAGCGTCACCTATGCAAACCGCCATCCTGGAAGGTAAGGACAAAACCGGAGTTACAATTATGAGAATGGATACAGGAATGGACACCGGGGATATGATAAGCAGGGTCGAATGCGATATACTAGGTAAAGACATAATCGAAGTTTCAGATATACTTGCAGAAGAGGGTGCGAATCTTCTTTCCGATACAATTCCAAGTATAGCAGATGGCAGTGCTGTCTATGAGAAACAGGATGATTCAAAAGCCACCTATGCCAGAATGATAAATAAGAAAGATGGAATGACGGATTTTTCTGAATCGGCGATTATGGTCGAAAGAAAAATAAGAGCATATCTGGAATGGCCGAACTGCTACAGTTATCTTGACGGCAAACAGGTAAAATTTTATAAAGCGGATGTACAGGATACTGCCGCTGACGGTAAACCCGGAACAATAACTGATGTAGAGAAAAACTCTTACTCTGTAAATTGCGGAGAAGGAAAGATACGCATTATAGAGCAGCAGCTTCAGGGTAAGAAAAGAATGAGTGCCGGAGATTTCATGAGAGGATATAAACTGTCTCATGGAGACAGTTTTGAAATGAAGGAGGATTAAATATGTACTATTATTACGATTACACTTGGATAGTGCTTATACCTGCAATAATCTTTACAATGTATGCGCAGGGAAAGATAAAAAAAGCGTATAGAGTGTATTCTGAGATTAGAAACAGCACAGGTATTACAGGTGCGGAAGCAGCAAGGAGGATGATGGATGCAAACGGTCTGTCGGGTCTGGAGATCAATATTTTGGATTCCGGAAATTCGTTGATGAACTATTATGACCCAAGGAAAAAGAACCTCAACCTTTCACAAGAAGTTTATGCATCAAACTCTATCTCTTCCGTTGCAATAGCATGCCATGAGGTTGCTCACGCTATACAGGATGAAAGGCGTTATGCACCTCTTATATTCAGAAATGCCATAGTACCTGTGGTCAATCTTACACAGATGTTCTCATGGCCGTTAATTTTGATAGGTTTGTTCCTGTCTTCAGCATCACCGTACGGAAGCTTGTTGTTTCTCATAGGTGTGGCATGTTTTATGTTTGTAATAATTTTTCATCTTGTGACATTGCCTGTGGAGATTAATGCATCAAACATGGCGCTTGAACAGATGAGAGTTCTCGGAATGTGTAATGAAGAAGACTATGTCGGCTCAAGAACAGTTCTCAAGGCTGCGGCTATGACGTATATTGCAGCTCTGGCGACTGCTGTTGCAAGTTTGTTGAGAGTTCTTTTGATTGCAGGAAGAAGACGCTAGGAGGATATTTTGTCAGCATCAGCAGACTGGCTTGCTGTATTTGAAGCCCTAAAAAGGATTTATACAGAGGAAGGGTTTTCCAATATAGCCATAAACGAGGCTGTCTATAAACATAAAGGCTGTAAAGACAGTTTTGTAAGGGCGTTTACAAAAGGCGTGATTCGTGACACGACACGCCTTGATTTTATTATAGGGAAACTTGCGGTTAACGGACTCAAAAGTATAAAAAACAGGTCGCTTATTATTTTGAGAATGGGGATATATGCTATAGAATCTCTGGACAGCGTTCCAAATCATGCAGCTGTAAATCAAGCGGTTTCTCTTGCAAAAAAAGTTGCAAAGGGAACGGACAAATTCATCAATGCAATTCTTAGAGAGTATCTTAGAAAAGAAACGTCTATAGAAATACCGGATGATTTATCAGTAAAGTATTCATTTCATCCGACCATTGTAAATTTGATAAAGAGGCAGTATGGTGATGAAGCAAAAAAAATAATTGCCGAATTAAATAAACCTTCTCCATTAATCTTAAGAGCTAATATGACTAAAACAACAGTGCAAAACTTAATTTTCATGCTTACGGACCGGAGAATAAAGGCTGAGCCTGTAGAAGATTCAGCCAATGCAGTTATAGTATATGGTGGAGAAATTATCGGAACTGACATATATAAAGAAGGTTACTGCACAGTTCAAAGTTTATCATCTATAAAGGCGATAGAAGCTTTATCACCCGAACCTGGAAGCCTGGTGCTGGATATGTGTTCAGCTCCGGGAGGCAAAGCGACTGCTATTGCAGAAATGATGGGAGATATCGGAAAAATTACAGCCTGTGACATCCACGATCATAGACTTGAACTTATAGAAGCTTCGGCACGAAGACTTGATCTTAAATGCATTAGCACAGAGCCGGCAGACGGAACCGTTACGAGAGATGATTTTCTGGAAAAGTTTGATTATGTCCTGGCTGATGTTCCGTGTTCAGGACTTGGAACATGTGGGAGCAAACCGGAAATAAAACTGAGGCCTATACAGGAAAAGAATCCTGAACTCAGAAAAATTCAGATTGCTATACTTCAAAATGCTTTAAAATATGTTAAAGAAGGCGGGTATGTTGAATACTCAACATGCACTCTTAACAAAGAGGAAAATGAAAGTGTAGTAAAAGAGTGTATTAAAAGCTGTAGTTTTGCTCGTATTGTTGAAATGCAAACAATTTTGCCATATAATAATTTAGTAGGTTTTTTCTATGCTATCATACAGAAAAAACCTCATTAACGTATAAACGGAGATTTTTATGAGAATAGGATATTTAACTGACAAGGGAAGAAGAAGACCCACAAACGAAGACGCTGTAAAGGTTCTTCCCGATCTCAATTTCTTTATGCTTGCTGATGGAGTCGGAGGAAATAAATCCGGTGAAATAGCCAGCCAATCGGCACTGGACGCACTCGAGAAATTTATAAGACATAATCCGCCTGAATGGCTGGACGGTCGTGATGAAATTTTCAGATATTTCAGAGCGGCTATAAATTATGTGAACCAGTTTATTATTAAATTATCGGAAATAAAGCCTCAATATGCCGGTATGGCAACGACCCTGGTTTTTGCATATATTCATAAAGGGACAATGTATATAGCAAATCTTGGCGACAGCAGAGTCTATCTGATACATAATGGGTTTATTCAACAGATTACAGAAGACCATACATATGTTAATGATCTGGTAAAAATGGGAGCAATCGCTAAAGCTGAAGCTGCAACTCATGCTAGAAAAAATGTCATAACGAGGGCAATAGGAGCAAATGCGAATAATGAGCCGGACTGCTTTAGCGTACCTGTTACAAAAGGTGACAGGATTTTAATTTGCAGCGACGGACTTTATGACGAAGTAGATGAAAATACTATTCTTATGAGGATGGTCAGATTTGATGATATGATGAATTGTGCAGAAGATCTTGTTCACATGGCAAATGAAAATAACGGACATGACAATATATCTGTTATTTGTATAAATATGGTGGAGGATTAACTTATGAGCAGCAGATTATTATCCGGACGTTATGAACTTTTGGAGAAAATCGGCGATGGCGGTATGGCTGTCGTCTATAAAGGAAAAGATAAGCTGCTTAACAGATTTATAGCAGTCAAGATTTTACGTCCCGAATTTACAAAAGATGCAACCTTTGTGGAGAATTTCAAAAGAGAATCTCAGGCAGCCGCCGGATTGACACATCCGAATATAGTTGGTGTTTACGATGTAGGAAGAGAAGGTAATATAAATTACATCGTAATGGAACTGATTGAGGGGTGTAATTTAAGTGAAATCATAGCTGAAGAAGCACCTATGGATTACAGAAGAGTAATCGACATATCGAAACAGGTTGCTTCAGCACTTCGCGTTGCACATAAGAATAAAATTATTCACAGAGATGTAAAACCGCACAATATAATGATAACAAACGACGGAGTTGTTAAACTCGCCGATTTCGGTATTGCAAGAGCGGTAAATGATGCAACACTTTCAACCGGAAGTAAGATTATCGGTTCTGTACATTATTTTTCACCGGAACAGGCAAGAGGCAATTATGTTGATGAAAGATCCGATATATACTCACTCGGTATCGTAATGTATGAGATGTTGACAGGAAAAGTTCCTTTCGACGGAGAAAACCCTGTTACAGTTGCTTTGAAGCACATTAATGAAGAAATATCACCTCCAAGTGAGCTTGTTGAAGGAATACCGCCGGCTCTCGAAAGAGCTGTTATGAAGGCAACCAGCAAATATCAGACCAATAGATACACAAGTGCCGATGAACTTATCGAAGAACTTGATAATATTGATTTTGTTACAAAGGTAGTCGGTAATTCAATCTTTACACAGGCATCTGAAATTGTTGAAAGAAGATACGGCAGAAAAAAAGCCGTGTCTGAAGAAGAACCTGAAGAAGAAAAGCCTAAAAAGTCAGATAAAAAGAAAAAAGATAATAAGAAGAAGATTGTAATAGCTTTGGCCGTTATTTTGCTTCTTGTTGCAGGTGGCCTGATATTTGCCTGGCAAAAAGGAGTATTCTCGCCTACAAAGCCGGCACCGGACTTCTTAGATAAAACAATAGAGGAAGCTGAAAAACTCGCAGAAGAAGAAGGTTTCAAGATAAAACAAGGAAAAGACGTATATTCCAATGAATATCCAGAAGGAAGGATATGTATACAGGATCCCGAACCGGGTACAGAGACGGCTAAGGGAGGTACAATTACTGTCAATGTTTCCAAAGGAAGTAAAGAGGGAATGGTTCCTAATGTCGTAGGCATGCAAGAGGGCGATGTTGAAGATTTTCTGAAAGAATACGGTTATGAACTTGGAAATGTAAAGACTGCAACTTCACCGGAAAAAGCAGGAAAAGTTCTTGAGCAGAATCCGGTTGCCGGGACGAAGCTTGATAAAGAAAGTAAAATTGACATAGTTGTATCTGACGGAAAGGGAAAAGAGAAAGGTACAGTACCATCTGTTACAAGACAATCTCTTGAAAAAGCAAAGAAGTTAATCAGAGCAGCAGGCTTCGAACCCGGAGAAGTTTCATATGAGTGGAGTGATAGTATAGGCAAAGGCTATGTAATATGGCAGCAATACCAGGCAAATTCTCTGCTTGATCTTGGAACGACTATTGATCTGGAAGTAAGTTCCGGACCTGAGCCAAATCCGAATGACGGCGGTGAAGATGAATAACACTTCAAATGTTTCCATAGGTAGAGTTGTCGAAGGCAGGGGAGGGTTCTATTTTGTACATGATGATGATAGAGTCATAATGGCTACTGCAAGAGGAATTCTCAAAAGAGACGATCAGCTGATATACGTAGGAGATCTGGTCAAATATAAAATTCTTCCGAACGATGAAGCTGTTGTTACCGAAATTTATAAAAGAAACAATTTTTTGGCAAGACCACCGGTATCCAACCTTGAGATGCTGGTGGTTGTCTTTGCCGCCGCCTCTCCTCAGGTCAATTATCCTGTTGTCGATAAGCTGATAGCTGCCTGCGAATTTAAAAATATCGATGTTTCCATATGTATAACCAAGAAAGATCTTGTTACTGAAGAAGAATTAGAAGAACACTTGAGAATATATGAGAATATATATCCTACGGTATCCGTTAACGGTATAACCGGAGAAGGTATATACGATCTGATGGATATAATCAGAGGCAAAAACGTTGCTCTTGCCGGACCTTCAGGTGTCGGCAAATCCACAATAATAAATCATATTACAGGTGAGTTTTCTGCAGAAACAGGTTCGATTAGTGAAAGAACGGGACGAGGCAGACATACGACCAGACATGTGGAAATATTCTGTCTTCCGGACGGAACCAATGTATATGATACACCGGGCTTTACTTCTTTAGATTTACCTGAAGTGGAGATTACGGAAGTCAGAAAAGCTTTTCCGGAATTCAGAAAGCTGAACCTTATGTGCAAATACTCGGATTGTATACATATTAATGAGCCTGAATGTGCTGTTAAACATGCACTTTCAGAAGGTAAAATAGGTAAAACAAGATATGATTCCTATTGTTTAATGATAGATGAGGTAAGAAAATGGCAAAAATAGCACCATCGATTCTTTCAGCAGATTTTGCGAAACTGGGAGAGGATGTAGATGATGTTCAATCAAGAGGAATAGATTATCTGCATATAGATGTTATGGACGGCAGTTTTGTTCCCAATATAAGCTTTGGTCCGGCAGTTATGAAGAGCCTGAATGAAATTGCAAAGATACCTTACGATGTTCATCTTATGATTCAAAATCCTGAGAGATATATCGAGGAGTTTGTCACGGAAAACACAGAGTTTATAACTGTGCATTACGAAGCCTGTCAGGATGTTGCCGGTATGATAGAAACGATTCACGGCTTTGGTAAAAAAGCCGGTATATCAATAAAACCGGGGACTCCGCCTGAGGTATTGGATGACTATCTTCCCGATCTGGATCTTATTCTTGTGATGTCTGTCGAGCCGGGTTTCGGCGGACAGAAATTCATGGACATATCAATTTCGAAAATTAAATATTATGCCGAAAAGAGAAAAGAAAACGGATATAATTATATTATAGAGGTTGATGGAGGTATTAATCCTGAGAATGCATATCTGGTCAAAGAAGCAGGAGCTGACCTTATAGTTGCAGGCTCCGCCGTGTTCAACGCAAAAGACAGAACATATGCGATAAAGAAAATTAAAGAATAAAAAAGCCGGATGCTCTACGCATAAAAAGCGCTGAATAGCCATAAAAATTCACATCCTTGAGACTCAGAAAGGTGTACTGAACTCAAGGATTTTTTTTGTTACGATTTTCGGAGAGACTCGGAGGATCGTAATGCTGAGAAGGAGACTGTTCGCCTATACAGTGATGTTTGTAGCAGGTATAGCTGCAGGCTACTTGATGTTTGAAAGTCATAAATATCTTCTAGCTCCTTTGTTGATGATCTCTGTATCATTAGGAACTGCAAAAGCAAAATTCAATTCTGAGAACAATCTAAAGGAAAGAAAGAAACTTTTAGCGTTTATTATCCTGGGATTCATAGTATTTACATTAAAGTATATCGATTTTAATTCCCCAATATACTCCGGTGATATTAAAACAGATCCTTTGTCTCAAAGAAAAATAGAAGGAATAATTATAAATATAGTAGAGGAGGAAAACAGGGTTGTATTAGTTGTAAAAGAAAGCAGATTAAAACATATAGGAAAAATAAGGGTCACTTTTTACGGAGATTTGAATTTTTTAAATGATATCTCAATAGAAAGACCGACAGAACTCTTAGGATCGGAAGTTCAGTGTTACGGAAAACTTAGAGAACCTACAGGAGCGGATAACCCGAACTGTTTTAACTACAGGACTTATCTCAGGTCTAAAGGAATAAGGTATACTCTCTCTGCAAAGTATATTTCAGTTATAAGTAATGAAGCCGGCGTCTATTGGAAATATAAGAGAAGGATTATGCAATCCAGAGAAAAATTTCTGGATAATTTTAATGAGGAAAATGAGATAAGAGGATTTATTAAAGGTGTGATATTCGGAGATAAGACGGATATAGATGAAGAAACACTGGAAGAGTTTTCTGTAAACTCAACAGGTCACATACTTGCCGTCAGCGGTCTGCATGTAGGGTTTCTTTTTACACTTCTCAATCTGATTACAGGTAAAAGAAAATCTTTTGGAATTACATTGATAATCTTTATCATCCTTGTAGTATATGGAGAGATGACCCTTTGGAGTGCCTCGACTGTCAGAGCGGTAATTATGCTTACAGTGGGGATGTTTTCAATGTATGTTAAAAGACCTTTTGATTTACTTTCTGCAGTAAGTTTTTCGGCGATGACAATTTTAATATGGAATCCGTATCAGTTGTTTGTGACCGGTTTTCAATTATCATTTTTAGCATTACTCGGAATTTCTTTTCTCTCAAAACCCGTCTCATATTTTGTCGGAGACAGTATAGCCGCTCCTCTCGCAGTGCAGATTGCAGTTGCTCCCTTGACGGCATTTACATTTAACAGATTTAATCCTCTATCGCTTTTTATAAATATACCCGTGATCTTTGTTTCTTCATTACTGGTGCCGATTTCAATAATAGCACTTGCATTGGAAAACCTCGCAGGAAATAGTCCAATAATACTGATAGAAATCACGAAGGGAATCTCGGAACTTATAATTAAGATGAATCACAAGCTTGCAATGGGCGGACTTTACGCACTCGATACAATCGGAATAAGTTCAGCTCTGTTGATAACGGGATATCTTCTTATCTTTATTGTTTCATCTGAATGGATGCGTGTAATGATAATGAGAGATAATAAAAAAGAGATGTTCAGAGGGTTAGCTTATATTATATTCCCTATATTGGTTCTTAATATAGCACTGTTTGATGTGTTTTCCGATGATGAAATAGTATTCGTTTCTGTTGGACAGGGTGACTGTGTACACATAAAGGCGGAGAACAATCATGCATTGATTGATGGGGGAGGTAACAGATTTTATAATGTCGGTAAAAAGATTTTAAAACCGTATTTATTAAAAGCAGGAGTAGGTAATCTTGATGTTGCTTTAATAACACATCCTCATACAGATCACTATCTGGGAATAATAGAACTTTCCGAAGTATACAGCATCGGAAAAATAATTTTTCCTGAAGCATATAAAAAGGGCTGCAATTCAAAAGACGATTGGTTTACGGAAATAGATTTCATTAATGTAAAAGAGAAAGTCGTATTATCGGAAAATATAGAAATACAGCCGATATGGCCTGTTTATAATAAGTCGGCAGATTTGTTACTTAATGACCCGAACGAAAACAATATGGTATATATAATTAATTATAATGGTATTAAAATTATGATGACAGGTGATATTCTTGAGAGCGATGAATTGGATATGTTAGAATACTACCGTGGTACGGATGTCCTTAAATGCGATGTTCTCAAAGTTGCACATCACGGCAGCAAGTCAAGTACAAATGACAGTTTTTTGGATGAAGTTTCTCCGAAAATAGCAGTTATTCAGGTCGGTCTTAATAACATGTATGGTCATCCTTCACAGGAGACAATACAAAAACTTGAGGACAGAAATATACAAATATACAGAACCGATTTAAACGGGGCAATAGGGCTTGATATCAGAAAGGATCGCGTTATTATAGATAAGATGAGGTAAGATGGGCTATAAAGTTTTTGATAAAGATTTTAATAATGACATGTTATCAGGCACTTTGTTTTTCTATGGAGCGGAAGATTACCTGATGGATTGGGCAATCGCAAGAATAATAGAAAAATATGTTCCGAAAGATTCAAGAGATGTAGATGTTCTGCATTTAGACGGAGAGACCTGTGAAACCCGTGACATAATCAAAGCTTCGGCTACTTATTCGATGTTCGCAGAGAAGAGAGTAGTTGTTGTTAAAAATTTCCTGCCGCTTATATCGGGAAACATAGAAAACGATAGCGATTCTTTATTGAAATTAGCTTCATCAAACCAGGATTCTTCGATTTTGATTTTTGTTGTTGAGGCGAAGTTCACAGAAAATATAACCGCAATTGGTCGTAGGATGATTAAAGAGAGTTCCGCTTATGAATTTACTAAACTGGATAAGGCTACACTTAAGGCTTTTATAACAAAGCAAATAAGACAAGAGGGCAAAGTTATAGGAAGAAGGGAGATGGATCATCTTATAGATATATCAGGGTATTTTTATAAGGGCAGCCGATATTCTCTAAAACACCTCGTTGCAGATATTTTCAAGATCGCAAAGGCAACAGAGGGCGATGTAATAAGATCCGATGTGATTGAAGAACTGATGACCGGTGAAGAAGATAAATTCGTCTTCAATCTTATCGATGCTCTGATGGACGGAAATAAAAGCAAAGCTATGGATCTTACCGAAACGATCATAAGAGAAGAAGATTCAACAATGGCCGTAATAGCCCTCCTTACCAAGCAGTTTGAGATCATGTATGATGCATTGGAGCTTTCAAAAGAAGGATTTTCAATATCCGAAATGGCAAAACGAACGGGAGTACACGAATTCAGGTTTAAGAAAGCATATCGTTCGGCAATGCTTTATAAAGAAGAGAAGATAAGAAGTCATCTCATACGGCTTTACAATATAGACAGGAACATAAAAAGCGGTAATATAGATAAAGATCTGGCTTTCGAGCTTTTTGTGGTTTCCTGTTAGCTCGAATACTTTATTTTTTCTATAAGATCTTTTGCCGCTTCTATAGAGCTGGAATCTTCGAAGCTGCCGCTGAATAGAGAGGCAAGCATTTTAATTTTGGATTCTTCATCAAGATGTTTTATTTCCGTTATAGCCTTTCCTGCAGTAAGGTCTTTAGTGATGAGGTAGTTATCATCTCCATATGCTGCAATTTGCGGAAGGTGAGTTATACATACAATCTGGTGAGCTGTAGATATTTCTTTTAGCTTGCTTCCGACAACAAGTGCGGTTCGTCCGCTTATTCCTGTGTCGATTTCATCAAATATCATAGTTTCGATATTGTCCGTATCTCCGATTATATGTTTGAACGCAAGCATTATCCTGGAAATCTCACCACCTGACGCAATTTTAGTGAGAGGCATAAGCGGTTCTCCGGGATTAGTTGAAATCAAGAACTCAATTCTGTCTTGTCCGAGAGGACCTATTTCAGGCATCTTCTCGAACTCAATACTGAAATCCGAATTGGCAAAATCGAGGTCTTCAAGTTCGGATATCATAGCTGTTTCCAGTTTTTTTGCTATCTTATGCCTCAGGACGCTGACTAAATCGGATTGCTCTTTAAGAAGTGAATACTTACGGTCTGCAATTTCTGCAAGACGTTTTTTCTCTCTGTCAAAAGTTTCTATAACCTGAAGTTTGTTTTCGAGCTCATGCATGTATTCGATAATTTCCTGTATATTGAGATGATATTTTCTTTTAGCGTCTTCAATAACTGAAAGCCTTTCGGAAACAGAGTCCAGATCCTCTTCCGAGAAAGAGAGATTAGAGCAGACGTTCCTTAAATTATCGGAAACATCTTCAAGTTGATAGTAAATGTCATTGATTTTATCCGACATAATTAAAAGATTCTCGCTATATGAAGATATGTTAGAAAGTTCATTGTAGATTTTGTTTAGAGCGGATATTACGGAATTATCGGATTCGCGAAGCAAATCATAAGACATGTTGACCGATGTGAATATTTTCTCGGCATTTCTCATCATATCAAGCTGTTCATGAAGATTGTCATCCTCACCAGGGGTCAGTGATAATTTTTTAATGTAATTATATTCAAATTCAATAAAAGATCTCTGCTTCTTTGCTTCAGATTCTTCACGCAGCAGGTTGTCATATTCCTGTTTTGCCAATTTGCTTTCATCATAAAGCCTGCGAAGTACGGAAAGTTCCTCAGAGAGAATATCGTGTCCAAAATTGTCTGTAATAAGAATATGGTTATCTGAGTCAAGAATTTGTTGATTATCGTATTGTCCGTGAATATCGACCCAATCGGAACAGAATTCACGAAGCTGAGAAAGGGTGATCATCTCACCATTTAATCTGGAAATACTTTTTCCGCCGGAAAGGATCTCGCGTGAGATAATAAATTCTTCGCCATTCTTGTCACCTGCAATTTGAATAAAGGCTTTATCTGTACCGGTACGCACCATCGTTGTATCGGCACGTCCGCCAAGAGCTGTGCTTATTGCGGTTACAAGGATAGATTTACCGGCACCGGTTTCACCCGTAATCACATTAAGAGACTCTCCAAGATCAAAGGAGAGGTGCTCAATAGTTGCAAAATTGTCAATAACTATACGGTTAAGCATAAATTTTCATTAATCTATATTAGATAAAACTTTATCCAGTTCAGCGGTTACGTAAGGAACATTTTTTTCATGATCAACAACAAGCAGAAGCGTATTGTCTCCTGCTATCGAGCCGACGATATGATCAAGCATAAGGCGATCGATAGCTTCGCCTGCAGCACCGGAACAACCTGAAAGAGTTTTCACCAGAATTAAATTCTGAGCGACGTCATAAGAAAGGGTAGTCTCTCGGAAAACTTTAATAAATCGTTCGGAAATAGGCTGATTATCATATTTGCTTACAATGTATTTGTAGTTGCCTTCCTTAGTCTGACCTTTAATCAGTTGAAGTTCCTTAATGTCTCTTGAAACTGTCGCCTGTGTGACAGAGTAACCTGCCAAAGAGAGAAGATCCAGCAGTTGTTCCTGAGTTTCGACTTCATTGGTCTTAATAATTTCCAGTATTTTATTTTGTCTGGATAGTCTCATAATATTCCTCCTTGTCAGCTATATGTCAGTTCCAAAATTATATCATATTATTGAATTATTATGCATAATAACGAAAATTAAACTTTTAATAGAAGAATATAAATTTTTCGTATTATATCATTTGTAAGGTGTTTGACAGAAAAAAGAACAAAAATCGAACATAGACAATAGCCGGTTATAGTGGTAAAATCAGCAGGTAAGATATAAAGAATGGAAAAAGATATGAGAATTTTAGGAATCGATCCGGGGTATGCAATCATGGGTTATGCAGTTCTTGATTATGCAGGTAACAAATTCACACCTGTTACTTACGGATCAATCACTACAGATGCAAAAACACCCGATGAAGAAAGACTTCTCAAATTACATGTAGAATTAACAGAACTTATAAAAACTTATCAGCCGGAAGAGGCTTCAATTGAAGAGCTCTTCTATAATACAAACGCATCTACAGCGATGATGGTAGGGCAAGCCAGAGGAATGGCACTTCTTGCATGTGTTCAGAACGGGGTGAAAATTTTTGAATATACACCTTTACAGATCAAATCAGCCCTTACGGGCTATGGAAGAGCCGATAAGAAACAAGTTCAGACAATGGTCAAGATAATTCTCGGATTGAAAGAAACACCAAAACCTGATGACACAGCAGATGCTATAGCAGCTGCTGTTTGCCATGCTCACCATTGTAGCGGAAGAAAGAGAACATTATGATTAGACTGATTAAAGGGGAATATCTGTTTTATGAGCCGGGTGCAATAATCATACTTACAGATTCGGGTATAGCTTTCAAAGTCAATGTATCGGATACAAGCAGTTTGCTTACGGCGAGAGAAGGCGATGAGATAAGCGTTTATACCTATCTTCAGGTGAAGGATGATGCAATGTCTTTATACGGATTTGAGGATACCGATGGACTTATGCTTTTTGAGCAATTGATTTCAGTCAATGGAGTGGGGCCAAAGGCAGGACTTGCAATCATGTCTCTGGGAACACCTAATCAGATAAAAGGAGCAATTGTCGCTAAGGATGCCGCATCTCTGACCAGAGCTCCGGGAATCGGAAAGAAAACTGCAGAGAGAGTTATACTGGAATTAAGCGACAAGGTTTCCGCACTTCCGTTCGGAGAAGAATATCTTGCAGAGACTAAGGCAATGATAATACCGGGTTCCGAGGAGAGGAAAGAGGCTGTTCTGGCTCTTACAACTCTTGGATATAGCAAGAGAGAGTCGGAATCGGCTGTCGGAAGCATTCCTGATGAAAACCTGACTGTTGAAGAATATCTCAAGAAGGCTCTTAAGCTTCTTATATAGAAGGGGAAATTTATGGAAGGTAAAATTACTCAGACGAAGGCTAACCCGAGTGAATTAGGTGGAGAGCTGACACTGAGACCACAGTATTTAAGTGAATATTGCGGACAGTCTGCAACAAAGAAGAATCTGTCTATTTACATTGAAGCGGCAAGGATGAGGGGAGAACCTCTCGATCACGTACTCTTTTACGGACCTCCGGGGCTGGGAAAGACCACTTTGGCAGGTGTAATAGCCAACGAGCTGGGAGTGGATATTAAGATAACCTCCGGACCGGCAATTGGAAGAGCCGGAGATCTGGCTGCAATTCTTACCAACCTTAACGATAACGATGTTCTTTTTATCGACGAGATACACAGACTCAATCGATCCGTTGAAGAAGTTCTGTATTCTGCAATCGAGGATTTTGCTCTGGACATCATAATAGGTAAAGGACCTGCCGCAAGATCTCTTCGTATCGATATAGCGAAGTTCACACTTATCGGTGCAACGACAAGGGCGGGCAGCCTTTCTGAGCCTTTAAGAGACAGGTTCGGTATAGTCGAGAAATTTGAATTCTATAACACGGAAGAGATTAAAGACATATTAAGAAGAACCAGTCATGTTCTCGATGTGACGATAGATCCGGATTCTCTTGAAGAGATTGCAAAACGATCGAGAGGAACACCTCGTATTGGTAATAGACTGGTAAAGAGGGTCAGAGATTTTTCTTCGGTAATCGCAGACGGAAATATAGGAATTGATATAACCGAAAAGGCTTTACAAGCTCTCGGAGTGGATGAACTGGGTCTTGAAAAACTTGACAGAGACATTCTTGAAACTATCATAACGGCATTTAACGGCGGACCGGTAGGGGTAGAAACAATAGCAGCTTCTATAGGTGAGGAAAGAGTAACAATAGAAGACGCAAACGAGCCGTACTTGATTCAAGCCGGACTTCTGTACAGAACGCAGAAGGGAAGAATGGCTTCGAAACTCGCATACGAACACCTCGATTTACAGCATTTATATAAAGAACCCGATAATGAGCAAATTAGAATGGATTTATGAGAATAGAAGAATTTGACTATGAACTTCCCCAAAAATTAATCGCACAACATCCGCTTGAAAAAAGAGACGAGTGCAGATTGATGATTATTGACAGAAAAAAAGGTACAATAGAACATCATAAGTTTTATGATGTTCTTGATTATATTGAACCCGGTAACTGTCTCGTCCTCAACGATTCACGAGTTATACCCGCACGTATCTACGGAACAAAGGAGTCGACAGGAGCACATATAGAGACGCTTCTGATAAAGAGAATAGAAGGCGATGACTGGGAAGCGATGGTAAGACCCGGGAAAAGACTTCGACAGGGCGATGTCGTTGTATTCGATAAAAACAAAACTTTCAAAGGACATATTCTCGGTCACTATGACAGGGAGAACGGTACAAGAAGGATCCGCTTTGAGTATGAAGGCATCTTTATGGAAAGACTGGATGAAATCGGATCAATGCCGCTTCCTCCGTATATTGATAGGTTGGCGGAAGAATCGGATAAGGATATGTATCAGACAGTTTACAGCAGGATAGACGGCTCCGTTGCAGCTCCTACAGCGGGACTGCATTTCACAGAAGAACTTCTTGATAACGCGGCTCAAAAAGGGATAAATATCGCCTATGTGACTTTGCATGTGGGAATAGGTACATTCAGACCTGTAAAATGCGATACGGTAGAAGAGCATCGGATGCATTTTGAAGAATGCTATGTATCCCAAAAGTCTGCAGATATAATCAACGATACAATCATGAAAGGCGGAAGGATAATTTCCGTCGGTACGACTTCAACCAGAACGCTCGAGAGTATGGCTATTGAAACGGTTGAAGGATACCGCATTCAGGCCGGAGAGAAGTCGACAGGAATATTCATATATCCGGGATATAAATTTAAAATTACAGATGCTCTTATTACTAATTTTCATCTTCCCAAGTCCACACTGATAATGCTGGTTTCTGCACTATACAATAAAGATAAAATTATAGAGGCCTATGAGGAGGCAATCAGAGAAGAATACAGATTTTTCAGCTATGGCGATGCGATGTTGATAGTGTAAAAAGTTTAAAAAAGTGAAATAATAAAAAGACAAATGATGCGATACAGAAAGGAAATGACGATATGGCAAACGAAGAGTACGGAATAATCAGAGAAGCGACAATGGACGACCTGGAAGAAGCACTTGCTCTGCAGGACAGTGTGTATCAGGCTTTGGAAAACAAGAATGTTTTTGCACCGACTACCAGGGAAGAGCTGATTGAATCACTTAAAGAGGACAGATGTTTTTGCGTGATAAAAGATGGCGAAATGGCTGCGTTTTCGATTCTTGTATCCCCACGTATTTCGGACAGAAATTTCGGAACCTATCTGGGATACGATGACGAGAAGCTTCTCAAGACGGCTTCTGTGGATACCTGTTATGTGTCTCCGAAACACAGAGGAAAAAAACTCCAGCAAAAACTTATTCTCAAGAGACTTGAAGCTGCACGTGAAGAAGGTGCGACTGAAGCATTAACCACGGTTGATCCGACAAATTCATACAGCTTCAACAATCTGAAGTCCTGCGGAATGGAAGTGGCAAAGGAAGTAGTAATATACGGCGGACTCAACAGATATATTATGAGAGTGGAGCTGTAGATGCTGGATACGCTTCAATTTGAGATTATTAAGAAAGATAGTAAAACAAAAGCTCGCAGGGGAATTTTAACACTTCCGAACGGAACCGTTCAAACACCGGTATTCATGCCGGTCGGTACACAGGCGACAGTAAAGGCGATGAAGCCCGAAGATGTCGAAAAAACCGGTGCCGAAATTATTCTTGGAAATACTTATCATCTCTACTTAAGACCGGGTGAAGATATTGTCAGGGATGCCGGAGGACTTCATAATTTCATGAACTGGAAGAAACCGATCCTTACAGACAGCGGCGGCTTCCAGGTCTTTAGTTTAGGTGATTTCAGAAAGATAACGGAGGAAGGAGTCCGCTTCAAATCATTCATCGACGGCTCATTTCACGATATGACACCGGAAAGCTCGATTCAAATCCAGAACGCATTAGGAGCGGATATAATAATGGCTTTTGACGAGTGTGCGCCATATCCGGCAGACAGGAAATACATCGACGATTCATTCAGAAGAACGACAAGATGGCTTGAACGTTGCAAGAGTGAACTTGATAGGATAAGAAACGGAAGCGGTCGGAATGCGGAAATCGCGGAGAAACAAAATCTCTTCGGCATAATGCAGGGCGGAATGTATCTCGATATGCGCATAGAAAGTGCAAAGCAGATAACGGAGTTTGATTTGCCGGGTTATGCTATCGGCGGACTTTCTGTCGGTGAGCCGAAAGATCTTATGATTGAAGTTCTTGAAGGATGTGTTGATTATCTGCCGTATGACAAACCGAGATACCTGATGGGTGTCGGAACGCCGGATTATATATTCGAGGCAGTCGAAAGAGGAGTCGATATGTTTGACTGTGTTCTTCCGACAAGACTTGCAAGGCACGGAGTCGCTATGACGAGCAAAGGAGATATCAGCATCAAGAACGCTGAGCATATCCGAAGTTTTGAACCTTTAGATGAGAACTGCGACTGCTATGTCTGCAGGAATTACTCAAGAGCATATATAAGACATTTATTCAAAGCGGGAGAAATTATGAGTTCAATGCTTCTTACGGAGCATAATATCCACTTCCTGATCAACATGGTGGCCGGAATAAGAAAAGCTATCGAAGAAGACAGGTTCAAAGAATATAAAAAAAGTTTTTACTCGAAATATTACGATCAATATGATTAAACAGATTTGCCCTCATTCCGAATATTGCGGAGGCTGCATATATCAAGGCATTCCATACGAAGAACAGCTGAGACAGAAAGATAAGTCCGTAAGGACTTTGCTTGAAAAGCACAAAATAGATGAATCTGTCTACCTCGGAATGGTGCCGGCAATAACACCTTACGGATACCGGAACAAAATGGAGTATACTTTCGGAGACATTCAGAAGGGCGGAGAATTAGAACTCGGACTTCATATTAAACGTCGCTTTATGTCGATCATAACGACGGATGAATGTCAGATCGTTCCGGAAGATTTCAATCGCGTTATACGAGCGACTCTGAATTTTTGCCGTTCCCGAAACTATAGTTTTTATCATCGCAAAACACATACAGGTCTATTAAGGAACCTCGTACTCCGGTGCGGGGTTCGTTCTAATGAAATACTAATCAATATAGTGACAAGTTCGCAAGAGGATTTTGACGAAGCGGAATTCAAGGAAATGATTCTTAATCTTGACTTAGATATGGATATAGCCGGAATCATAAGGACATTTAATGATAATGTTGCCGATACGGTAACAAACGAGGGAGTCTCAATCCTGTACGGCAGAGATTATTACTATGAAACAATTTTAGGACTTAAATTCAAGGTGAATGCTTTCGCATTCTTTCAGACAAATATCGAAGCAATTGAAAGACTTTATAGTAACGCTTTGAGCCTTATACCCGATATCGAAGGTAAGACAATATTCGATTTGTACTGCGGGACAGGAACTATTTCACAGTTGATGGCTTTGAAAGCAGCCAAAGTTTACGGTGTCGAAATAGTTGAGGATTCCATCGATGCGGCGATAGATAATGCACGCCTTAATAATCTTGATAATTGCGAGTTCATATGCGGAGATGTAAGGCAAGTCATATCTGAACTTGATGTAAAGCCGGATGTGATTGTAGTCGACCCGCCAAGGGTAGGAATACACAACAAAGCCGTAGACCTGATTGCAGGTTACGGAGTTTCGGAGATTCTGTATATTTCATGCAATCCGAAGACACTTTGCATCAACCTGGAGAGATTCAAAGAGTACGGATATGAAGTCAGGACGATGGAGACATATGATAATTTTCCAATGACGAAGCATGTGGAAGCGTGCGCTCTTTTGTCCAAACTCGATATCTGCAAGCATATCGAAGTTAAAATTGATATGGACGAACTTGATTTGACCGCCGCCGAAAGCACGGCTACATACGAACAAATAAGGGAGTATGTATTGAATAAATTCGGCTTCAAGGTTTCGACACTTTACATTGCACAGATAAAACGAGAGTGCGGGCTTGAACTCAGGGAAAACTACAGCAAATCGAAAAAAGAAAATCCGGTAATTCAAAAGTGTCCGCCGGAAAAGCGGGAAGCTATTTTAGATGCTTTGAGGTATTTTTGGATGGTGTGATATTGTTTTCTAATAGGTTTTAAAATTTAATCGAAACACTAAATGAAGTCACCTGTTAAGGAGACGTTTTCTAGATGGGTTATTTTTGTTTCTGTACCCTGCTATGGGGATTTAGGAGCTCAGCTATTTAAGTTCTTAATAAACATTTGAAATACAGTGATAATCGTGTTTGTGTTGCCATAACTGCACTTCCCATATTGGGTGTGGCTATTGTCGTAAGAATAACGAAATGTGTTATCAAATAATTATATAGCTAGGAAAACAGTGTGATAAAATGTATGGGAAATATAGTACTTAATATTTGAAAAAGGAAGAATTCAGATATGCGTAAGGAAACTTTTCAGGAAAAGTTATTTCATGATATGTTACCGCTTGGATTTAGGGATAACGTACATGTTACATTTGGATACCAAGATAATTTACGAATAATTCGGGAGCACTTACAAACATTCTATGGATGTAGAGTTGATTGGATTCAATGCATTGATGCGTATTTTAACAGCAATGTGTACAATCATCTTTGTCATAATGCAAAGCATTGTGAGGACATACCAATCATCACAGCGGAAGAACTCCACATCATGATACAAGAAGACGAGAACTATCAGTCTGATATTGAAAGCTTCCTACAATTGAATCAGATGATAAAGGATGCAGGCACAAGTGTAAATGCGGAAGATGTATTTCGTGCTGCGGAAATGCTTGGTATTTCGCTTGGTATTTCTTCAAATCAAGAGACACTGGGACTATTTAGGTGGCTTATTTCTCACGAGAGTTTATCGGATGTGGAAAAACAGGATATTAGAGGTAAAATCTTTGACAACATAGACTTGTTTGTTTTAATAATCGACATGTTCTTGACCCTGCTTGTGCCCGGAATGCAGTTGACATTTCCGATTATTGGAACAGCGATGACACAGGGGAAAAGTCAATTTTTTTATAGAGGTGAAAATACCTTTTATGGTTCATCAAAACCAGGGATATATCGATTAGTCAGTAAAGTTTCTCCAATGAAAAAACTGACGAACCTTTTTATCTTAAATGAAGCTTGCCATTTTTTGGATTAGTTCGATGCGGTTCAGAAATGGGGTCTTTCTGGTGTAAATTATCTGGCGCTGGCACAGCACTATGGAATAAAAACTCCGTTGATTGATCTCACAAGTGAC
Organism: Mogibacterium sp.; assembly: GCA_012840975.1. Taxonomy (GTDB): domain Bacteria; phylum Bacillota; class Clostridia; order Peptostreptococcales; family Anaerovoracaceae; genus Crickella. The sequence goes on from DUVP01000010.1 coordinate 29,751, forward strand.
TTGAAGACAGCATTGTTTTTTGCTTGTTGTAAATATGAGAACTATCAATGGCGTCCAATGAAGAAAAAAGATTTTGTAAGCAAACAAAATGAATCTGCGATAAAAAATGTTAGATATGGAGTGCTTTATCGGTCGCCTACAGAAATTACAGACATGAAGTGGGCGTTGGTCAATGATGAAGATATAACCAATCGAATCATTCCAATTGGCTATCAACCATTCATGCGATGTAGTGCTCAGTATAGTTATGCAATATCAGTTAAAGATGAGGCATACGATTTGCTAGAAGACCCACTCTTTGATAAGTTCCGTATAGAGCACGATGAAGATTTTTGTCGTTGGATTTTTGAGGAAATGGATTGTGGAGCCAAAGTATATCTTCATGGAGATATTCCTAAGATAGAGTGCTATATGGAGAAAATTAGAAATATTCATACCATTTCTAAAAAAACCTTTGAAGATGTGATTTTAAATCAATGGCACTATTCAGAACAATAAGCTTGGGAAGTCAAACAATCTCTTCAGAGGGAGGGCTATACCATTGTCAATGGACAGATTGAGTATATTACTAATAACAGGCTCGCAAAGATTAATAGACAATACGACATTGATGTTGCATATAGTAAAGTGGATATTCCGAACGTATCGCGTCATTTAATCATATTTCCATCGAATAACATAGTTGAAACAGATTCCGGAGGAAGATTCTTGTCACGAATAAAGGCAAAACAAAAGGCATAAGTCGAATTTTTACAACTGGATTGGAGGGATGTGCCTGTGGATTTGAGTTTAAGCGAACATAAAGAGAAAAGCGAGAGCCAAAAGCATATTGAAAAATTATGTAAAGAATATATAGAAGGACATATAAGAGAGCAAGAACTTCTTAAACTTATTGAGGAGAACAACAGAGAAAAGGAAACCATAAGGGGCTATCATGGTCGAGAAATTCTCGAATTGCTTCAGAATGCGGATGATGCATATTATAGAAGTATAGACGAAGGGGAAAAGCTGGAGGATGAACTGGAAGTATCGATAAAGTTTAAAGAAAGTGTACTTACCGTTTCAAATACGGGAACTTTTTTTGATAAAGATGGCATAAACGCTATTGTTCAAGGAAATGTAAGTCCGAAGTCAGGCAAATATATCGGGAACAAAGGAACCGGTTTTCGTTCCGTTTTGAATTGGGCCAAGGAAGTCAGAATCCATTCGGGGGATTACAATGTAAGATTTTCTGAAGAATTTGCAAATAAACTGTTTCAAGAATACAAGTCAGAAAAACAAATAGAAAAGCAGATAAAAAGTCCTTTAAGGAGAGGTCCTTTATATTTCCCGATGCTTTCCGTTCCTGAAAACATCAACCCCTTGCCTAATCACAATATGACATTAATCAAAATTTTTATAGATGAAGACGAAGACAAAGCAAAGGATGATTTCGGAGTAGAAGAGCAAATAAACAATATAGATCTCAGAATTCTTCTATTTCTTCCGAATATGAAACGGATTAAAATCGAAATCGATTCTGAAGAAATTATTTACGAACGGGAAAACATTCCGGGTGTATTTAAAGAATTTTCCCTTAAAAAGTATGTCAACAAAGAATTGCAAACAGAAGAGCAGTTCTATATTTTTAATAAAGTCATAGAAAAGGCGATAGAAGAGAACAAGGATGAGGAAAAGAAAGATATTCGCTTAGCGATAGCGGTTCCAAAAGATTTTGAAGATTTTAAAGTCGGGAAAGTCTACACATTTTTTCCTTTGCTGAATGTAGAATCTCCCTTTAACTGTGTTTTGCATGCAACCTATATTCTGGGCGCCAACCGGGATACCATAACCAGGGACAACGCAAACAAGACTGTTATTATCGAGCAGTTAAAATTTCTAGTTGAAGTAGCCGAAAAATTTGCATCTAAGCAGTACGAAGACACAGCACTGCGTTTGCTTACTCCGGTTAATTTTAAACAAAAGGATTGGAAGTTCCCCTCAGCATTTTCGTTGCCGTTTTCTGATTTGGATTCAAAGCTTAAGTTGGAGGAAAAATATTTCGATTTGTTAGAAAATGCAAAAGTGATACAGACAGTAAACGATGAATATATTTCCATAAAAGACATGCCTAAAATGTTTGATTGCGATTTTCCGGATTTTTTCAAAGGAGCGGAATTTATAACACTGCTGAAGCCGGTTTACGAAGAAGTTGTTCCTTTTGTTCGATATTTATCGCAACGTTCCAATCACAGCTTAAATATGGAAGAAGATGAACTTCTGCCGATTATCAATTGCATAAAAGACAGTTGGGGTAAAGATAGGCAGGTTGCCGTATTTAGCTGGTGGAATCGTGATTATTACGATTCTTCAGGCGGTCTGGGTTCTCTTCCCGAGCTTCTGAAAATTCAAAATGGAAGATGGCTCGGATTTGGCGAAGAGTGCTATTTTCTAGTAGGGGGTTTCGAGGACAGAAAGCCTCCTTCTTGGATAAAGGTGCCATCGTTGGAGAGTGAATACCAAGAGTTATTGTTTGAAGACGCAAAACAATTACCGAAGATAAAAGAAGCCGAGGAGGCCAATAAAGGAACTCATATTTCCCGTTTAATTTCTCAAAAGAGAGTTTATCCGACAGTCAAATTTACTTATAGCGATCGTAGCAACATCATTCTTGCCGTGAACAGTTCCGTAGATAACTATGATCAATCTATAGATTTTGTAAAATGGCTTTGGAAAGATTACAGAAACGAGAGCGAGGAATGGACACCTCCAAGAGTGTCAGAATCATCTTCTTCAGCATCATCTTCGATCAAGTACAATTTTCCCGGTGCAAACAGGAATATTCAAGACAGCAGAAAACTTTATTTAGGACGTGAGTATGGAAACGACTTGTCGGAAAGACTGTTCGATGAAACTTATGAAGCATTTCCTTCCTTAGATTCTTTCGGAGTCGATGAAAATGAAGTGCAAGACTTTGTCGAATTTGTATCAAAATTCGGGGTAAAGAAATTCCCGCAAATAGAACAACAGAAAGTTGACCCGTCGGAAGCGTATAAAGCGAAATATGAGGAGAAAATAAAAAAGGAGATAGACATTGGAACTTCCACTTCTGTATCTATTCGTTGCGAGTTACCTTTCATAAAAGATATTGAAATTAAATTGCAAAGATTGACCACTATAGATGTTGTGAGATGGATTTGCGATGACTATTCGCTTAAAATTTGTTTGCGCAACCCTTTGTATCCCACTGAAAATTCAAAGATAGAGTATAGGGGAAATAAACAGCATTACTATTGGACCTACTACGGTGAAATTGAAAATTATCTTTTGCATGTCTTTAATGAGGTTCCTTGGGTTGAAATAAAAGGGGAAAGATATTCCCCAAGACAAGTTTTAAAGGAATCCGGTGCAAGAATTAACAGTAAGTTTTCCGACTTAGTGCCGGTCTTGGATACTAAAACGATTCAAGATATGGCGCAAAGCTTGAACACAGACTACGAAAAAATCCTTGAAGTAATCGAACTTTTTGACTTTTGTGAAAGAATCACCGATCTCGGTTCGGAAGATTTTTACAGGTTGATGCTCGAACTTCCTGATTACGACGATTTTAAAATAAGTGCCGATTTGTCGGAAACGCTATATCGAATCATTGAGCAATCGAATTTCAAAAAAGTATATGGGGATTCTGAAAGCAAGAAGAAGTTTTTTGATGTCGGTAAGGTGTTGGTGGAATATAAGGGAACACAACAGTATTATCCGGCAAAAGAATCATATCTCCCAAGTGCCAACATTATCAACAAAAAAAGTGTTCCAATAGTGAAGAAGGGACAACGTACCAATAATGAAAATTTTGTTACAACCTTCGGATGTCAACAATATAGCAAGGAGTATTCCGTTCAGGATAATCCCGAACCCACCCCTAACAGAGAAAGCAATCCAAAATTTCAAGAACACTTTAGTGATTTCTTAAAATATGCCGTAGCTTATGGCGATCGAAACGAAAACTTTGGGGGAGCTGTGAACAGCCTTTCCGTTACATTAGTTAATCAAATTTTTGTCGAGGTTGAGGATGAGCAAAGTAAGCAACTGTTGGAAATTACGGAAGAATATACTTGTATCAAGGGAAGTTCTACACGTTGGTATATTACGGTCTTCGGAAACGATTATGATGTAAACCGAATTTCTGAGGAAATAGAAAACCTATGTTCCAATATTGCAAACACACCGGGGTTTGAATCGGGAAAGCTTGGTGAGCTCTTCAGGGCGAAGGAAAATTCGGACAGAGAATTTCTTATCAAAAAAGAATTCGGTTCGCTGGATGTAATTGCAGACGGAAATTATCAGGATGAGCGGAAAAGGAACTTTATCGAGACTGTTCAGAAAATTGACGAAAATTATCCTGTAGATGAAATGGAGATAGATTTTGAGAACTTTTCAAGTGAGCAGAATGCTGAAAAAATAATAGAGCTCTTCTTACGCATCGGAACGGATGTGAAAGAATTCGAAAAAAAGGGGTTCTTATATAGAATAAATTTAATTCCATATTACAAAACGCGGCTGAATGGAATCATAACAAAAGAAAAAAGAAGATTCAAAAACGATTTATACACCAGAGCAATCGAGGATGAAAGCTTGCAAAAAGATTTTCTCGACACCGTATCGGAATTTGAAAACTTTAGGATAGAAGAAGAAAAATATAAAAACTCAGTAAATTTTGATGTTGAGTCATTTGTATGTGAAAGATTTGCCGATTATTACAATAGTGGATTACAAGGCAATGAGTTGTTGGATTCTCAAAAAAAATATTCAAAAAACTACGAATCGCTCAACCCGGAGAAGTTGTTTGAGGAAGAAATTGCAAACAGCACAAAAGTGCAACAGATGATTTACTTCAACAAAACAGAAGAATTCAACGATTGGGTAGCAAAACAAAAAGATTCTCAGCGATTACATACAAGCGAGCCAGTAGATAATTATTCAGAGTATAGAGATATTGTTCCCGAAGAAGGAGAGCTAATATTCAGCGAACCAAGTGACAACCGGAAGAGTTCGGGCAAACACAAATCGAGCGGCAGTTATACTTATAGTTCAGCGGAGCGCAGAAGTAGAGCTCAAAAGGTCTTCGGCAACAAAGGGGAGCTGCTTGTGTACAATTTACTATGCCAAGATTTCGGGAAAGAAAATGTATATCCGAGGTCTGAAGCATTTGTTGAACTTGACATACTGAAGCCCGGTCAAGCGATTTCCGGGGAATACGATATTTCTTACAAGGATGAATCCGGAACGGAGTTTTTTGTCGAAGTAAAAACGGGCGACGGACGGTTTTTTATAATAAGTCCCGATGAATTGGAGTTTGCAAAACAAAATGCCAACAATTTCGAACTGTTTTTGGTATATGATATAGACAGTGAATCTCCTAAATATCTTAAATTGCCAAAAAAGTTTTGGGAAGATGGAAAATTTCGTCAAAACTCGGTTGTTGAAAGGATAGAATTTGAGTTCTAGTTTTAAATTCCTTTCAATTTCTATCCGTCGATGAAAATTCTATTTATCGGCGTTATAACAGGTCTTCTGTAGGAAGAGGTATGCGCTTTTCTTTCTAAATCTGATGTCGACGAGTATATATCAAGATTGAAATCAATATGGATGAGCTGGATTAATCTCATTTTGTGCTAACTTGAGAGATTTTATTAGCACGAAAGGGCGGGGCTGAAGGTGTCACAAAGGATGTCGCTCAGGGTGTCCCTCTAGAAGTCTCCCCAGATCTCCCTCTAGATGTCTCTCTAGTGTCCCTCGAAGAAATAGGATAATTACATTTTAATCTGGCGATTGACTTTTGTATCGAATCAGCGTACCATATCGATATAAAGGTCAATTTTGCTAGGGGGTAATGTACATGATTATAGATAACATCAACAACAAAATGAAAGCGAATAATTATGTTCTTTCCACGGAGCAGCTTACGGATATCGGCATATCGAAGACAACGTTGACGAATTATGTACGAGAGGGATTGCTGGAGCGATGCGGACACGGTTATTATACGATGCCGGATTCAATAGAGGACGATATGTATTTGCTGATGCTCAGATCTAAGTATATAGTGTTTTCTCACGAGACCGCATTGTTTCTTAACGGTTTATCGGAACGGACACCATTTTATCATTCGGTGACGATACCCAGTAATGCATCACTCCCGGCATCCATTAAACAAAATTGTAATTGCTATTACATCAAACCGGAGTTATATGAGCTGGGTCTAATTGAAAAAGCTAACACTTTTGGTAATAAGGTGCGGTGCTACGATGCGGAGCGTACCATATGCGATATTCTTCGAAGCAGAAATCGCCTGGACGAAGAAACGGTTCTTGCCGCCATTAAGAATTATGCATCCTATAAAGGCAAGGATTTAAATAAGTTGGCCAAATTTGCAGATGCGTTCAAAGTTTCAAAACTGCTCCGTCGGTATATGGAGGTGTTGCTATGAGTTCCAAGGCGATGAGCTTTAAGGCAAAAATCAACAACTATGCCAAAGCAAACCAAATTCCGGCACAAGTCGTATTGCAAAATGTGATGTTCGAAAGATTTCTTGAACGACTTTCCAAATCCGAATTCCGGGATAAGTTCGTTTTAAAGGGAGGCGTTCTTATATCTGCGTTAGTGGGATTGGACACCAGAGTAACGATGGATTTGGATATAACACTTCGAAAACTTCCGCTTACCGAGAAACAGATTAGTGAGGCAATAAAGAAAATTACGGAAGTCGAACTTGACGATGAGGTGTTTTTCAAAATCAAATCCATTGCACCTATTCGCAAAGATGATGTGTATGGTGGCTACCGTGTAAAGATGGATACGATTTTTGAGGATATCATAACGCCACTGTCTATCGATTTGTCTACCGGAGATGTGATTACACCGGATGCCATGGAATATGAAATAATTGGTACTATAGATGAAAATGTTCAAATTTCTCTATGGGGATACAATATTGAAACGGTGTTGGCGGAAAAAATGGAAACGCTTTTGAGCAGAGGTGTAACGAGTACAAGACCGAGAGATTTTTATGATATATATATTCTCAGTTCGGAAAAGGAATACAGTCCGGCTATTTTCCGGGAGGCTTTAAAAGCAACTTCAGAACATCGTGGTTCGAGCGAGAAGATTCAGGATATTGAGTCTATCATAGAGGTCATAGAAGGCAGCGATGTGCTTCGAGACTTGTGGGAGAAGTATCGGAAGAAGTTCAAGTATGCGGAGAAAATAACCTTTGAAGATACGATAAATGCAGTTAAGAAGATAATGGAATAACGTTTCAATATTTACTGCATAGAATCTATTGGAGGGAAAAATGAATTACATCGTACTGGATTTAGAAGCTACCTGCGAAGAAAATAACAGAAACTTTTCGAATGAAATTATCGAGATCGGTGCAGTTAGGATAGATGAGAATTTTGATATCATATCTACTTATAATGAGTTCATAAAGCCTAAAATCAATCCCGTTCTTACTGATTTTTGTAAACAGCTCACCACAATTACACAAGAAGATGTAGACAATGCGAGAGCATTTCCTGAAGTCATAGAGCATTTTATGAATTGGGCAGATATAAATTCGGGAGAATATCTTCTTTGTTCTTGGGGGTATTATGACCGTAAGCAATTAGTGAAAAATTGTGAACTCTACAGATTGGATTCATCTTGGATTGATAAGCACATCAGCTTAAAGCATCAGTTTGGCACAATTCGAAATGAACGACCCTGTGGAATGGCAAAAGCATTAAATAAGTTAAATATTCCTTTAGAGGGGACACATCATAGAGGAATAGACGACGCTAAAAATATAGCTAAAATATTTTTAGCGTATAAAGATAAATGGGATTTTAATCAAGTTTCATAGCTATCCAAGTTGAATTGATATAGTAGTTTGGAGGCTATGTATGTGAACGCCATTGTCTCATCGCATATTGAGGTTGTGTAGGCAAATTTGATATATGTATAATAGATGCAATAAATACTAAGGAACAAGTTTATATGCCACTGATTGTCTGTACTGAATGTAAAAATAGAATTTCCGATCGAACAGAAGCCTGTCCACATTGTAGTTTGCTGGCAAAATATTTTAATGTATCTGCTCTGCACCTCCATCAATTTACGGATATAATCCTGGATGAAGATATATGAAAAAATAAAAGAAATTTTGGAGATTGTTTATGAATAAAGGCAAGGTCGACGGATATGTAGAAAAAGAAAAGGCAATTCTTGATGCCTTTGATTACTTCCATCTGATTTAGATTATCTTTCAGTTTATCTAAGAAAAAATTAGTAGTTGTGGAGATGATAAATATGGATAAGACCTTAACATTTAGAAATGCGGAACGTAAAGATACTGCTTTGATTCTGCGATTTATAAAGGAACTTGCGGACTATGAAAAAATGTCAGACGAAGTAGTTGCTGATGAAACTACACTTGAAAAATGGATTTTTGATAAACAAAAGGCAGAAGTGATTTTTGCACTTGAAGATGGAAATGAGGTTGGTTTTGCACTATTTTTCCACAATTTTTCAACATTCCTTGGACGTTCCGGTATTTATTTAGAGGATTTGTATGTCAAACCTGAATATCGTGGCAAAGGATATGGTAAAGCAATTCTTAAAAAGCTAGCATCTATTGCTATTGAGCGTGGTTGTGGTCGTTTGGAATGGTGGTGCCTTGATTGGAACAAACCGAGTATTGATTTCTATCTTTCGCTTGGAGCAGAACCTATGTCGGATTGGACAGTTTATTGTATTGCAGGTGACACATTAAAGCAACTTGCAAATTGACAACTTTGAATTTGCAGGAGAACAGCAATGGAGTACAACGTTCTCTATGTAAATGAACTACGCAGGCTTCTATGGTATTGTTATATTTGAAAGCTGTTTTCCAATATTTTCTACTACGACAAAAAACGAACCAGTTTCTATTATTACAAAAGCAGAAGCAGAGATAAGCAAAGCGCTTGAATACGGGAAAAAAGCAAAGGGCTTTCGAGATATATCTGCCCGAAATAGAAAATGTCGTAATAATGTAATAGTAAAAGGAGTACGGGTATTATGAATAATATTAAACGAATAATCAGCCTTATGCTCATCATAGTCATGGTCATATGTATGTTTGGATGTACAAGCAGCAAAACGGATAACAGTGAAGAGGAATCTGTGTCGGAAACAGGAACGTGGATGATCAATGATCAGAATATTAAAGTGACGCTTCCGGATCATGTTGAGAAAGCGTTTAATAAAGCAACGGAAGGCTTTAAAGGAATCATGCTTGAGCCGCTTGCTTATGTAGGATCGCAAGTAGTAGCAGGAATGAATTACATGATTCTTTGCCGAGCAACAACCGCAACACAAAAACCGGTAACAACATACCGGATGGCTGTCATCTATGCAGATCTTGAAGGAAATGCCGAAATTACTTCACTCAAGGATTTTGACTTATCTAATTATACTGAAGGCAAGGGGTTGTCCGGGCAGGAAATGCTTCCCGGAGGGTGGTATGTTCCGGAAGAAACAAGCGAATCCGATATTCCGAAGGAAGTGAAAGATGCATATGAGAAAGCAACAGCCACCATAAGCTGGAAAAGGGATAAAGTGAATATTCTTGCTTACCTCGGCAGTCAGACCGTAGCCGGAATGAATTATTCGGTGCTCTGCAAAGGAGAGATTACAGGAGATGATGCAGCCGATAACATCATTATAATTACGATTTATGAAGACCTTGACGGAAATGCTGAAATATCCAACATTCATATTCTTGATCTTACGGAATTCGCCGCTTAGTAAACAATAAAGTAATTATGTTGTCAAAGGTTTGATAATTTTCCGAACAAGAGTTGATTCAGATTCGTAGTAATATTTAGATAATTCAAACTAAATATTGAAAAAATGCAGAAAAGCATAATCTGAAGTTCGGCTTTGTCAGAGACAGAAATAACAGGCTCTACATTAACAACACGGAATATACCGAAGAAATGAATAATTCGGCTTGGAAGAGGTTGAGGAGATTTTCTAGAGAAAGAGTCACAGATTATGTTTGAAATAAAAAAGGTGGGTGGTACTATGGGATTAATTGAACTTGCCAGTAATAATTCGGTATGGAGAGGACTGGAATACTATAATGAAAAGAAGGTTATTTCCTGGGAAAGGACAGGAGAAAAATCTTATAGTGGAATTGTATCCGGAAGTGATAACAATGAATATAAGGTATATATAGATATTGAGCATCCAAGAAAATCAAAATGCAATTGTCCTTTTGCGTTTGAACGCAGAGTAGTTTGCAAGCATATGCTTGCTTTGTATTTCACCGTAGAACCTAAGGCTGCAAGTGATTTTTTAAAAGAAGTAGAGGAATGGGAAGCGGAGGAAAAAGAAAGGGAACTTCAATATTATGAAGATTTGAAAAAATATATAAAAACTCTGTCTAAAGAAAGACTTCAAGAAGAGCTTTTTGAAGCAATACTTCAGCTCGAAGAGGAAAGAGATTACTGGTAATGAATTACTTACAAATTGTAAGTAGTTGAAAGTATGTAATAACGTTATTAGCGAAAAGTGAGGATTTACTAAAGCGATACAAGACAAAAACTTTAATGAGGAAGAAGAATGGCAAGAATATCTTGATAAATTTTCGCAAGAATATAATGCAAAAATAGCCTCAGATGAAAACTGTTTAGATGAATACGACTATCTGGAAATGGCGGAAAATGCATTAAGCGATAAAGAGGCAATTCATTATGCGAAGAAAGCATTGAAACTCGACCCGTATTTATTAGATGCTGAGTCAATTATTGCACATGAAAAATCTGATAACCCTGAAGACTTGAGAAAAAAACTGAAGCAAATTATCAAAAAAGGAGAGAAACAACTTTTAGAAAAAGGCATAAGCCCGGAAAATGATGAAGGAAGTTATTACGGTTTACTGGAAACAAGACCTTATATGCGTGTTCGTAAAGAATATCTGGAAATTTTGATTTTGCAAGGGAAATTTCGTCTTGCAATTATTGAAGCGGAAGAACTGTTAAAACTGAATGATAATGATAATTTAGGAATACGCTATATTTTGATGGCTTTATATGCGTATTTTTAAGATGAGGAAAGTGCATTGGCTCTCTATAAAAAATATCATGAAAACTCTGCATTTATATTACTTCCCTTAATTGCTCTGTATTACAAGAAGGAAGATAACAGGAAAATGAGAAATTATATCCGTAAATTAAAAAATAATAATAGTGATGTGCTTGTAGGATTGGATATATTTATGGGGGAAGATATGGATGAACAAATAGAAGAAATATTTTCTTCCGATATCTATAAGCCGTATTCAGCGGAAGAAGTCTTCCTGGCGTTGTCTCAGTCAGGTTTTTTATACATAACTATGTTCGGATTTTTGAACAGATTGTATGAAGAAGTTTTGAAAAAATAAAGGCTTTTTATCTACTGGAAACACTGATGTTGGGGGTTATTTAAACCCCAATAGTTTCTCACTATAAATCTTATATTTATAGTGGGGAGCTTTTAAATTGTAACAAATTTTACATACAAAATGCCTTATTTTTGTTAAATTTGATTTTTTTTCTTAAACATGTTATATTTTTGCCTTGAGAGTTAGTCATGCCTAACTTTACATACTTTCATGTATGTAAATATGAGCATTGCCGCTTATTTAGAAAAAGTAAAAGGAAAATGGTAATTAAAGCATGTTAGACAAGCTGCTTTTTAAGTATATAGGGAATGCAAAAAAATATATAATCGTAAGCGTTATGCTTATGATGACAAAAGTGTTGGGCAGTTTTTTTATAGCTCTGGCTATCGGTGGAATAGTTCAGGGTTTCTTTTGTTCTTCTGCCGAGACGGGAAAAAACATTTTAATCTTTTTGACGGGTTTTATTTTAAGAAGCGGAGGTCTGTATTTTGTGACAAGGTATCAGACAAAAATTACAGGAGAAGTCAAGACCAACCTTAGAACCGAGATGATTAAAAAGGCTATGCGAGTTGGGCCTGTTTATCTTAATTATACATCCACTGCAAAAATGCTCAACATGGGTTCAGACACCATTGAACAGCTTGAGAATTACTATGGCAGGTTTTTGCCGCAATTCTTTGGCAGCTTCGGAATGAGTTTTGTTACGTTTTTTGTGCTTTTTTTTATAAATAAAAGGGCCGCATTTTTGTTCTTTATACTGGCTCCTATAATACCTTTGTTACTAAAAGCAATTTTAGAGATGGTGGGACGTAAACAGAAAAAATACTGGGGAAGTTATTTAGATATCGGACAGCTGTTTTTAGACAGCTTACAGGGGATGACTACCTTAAAGATATTTTCCGCAGATAAAAAAAGAGCGGACGATATTCATCAAAAGTCCGAAAAATTCCGTATAGAGACGATGAATGTTTTACGTATGCAGCTTAACTCCATTACTGTAATAGAATGGATTGCTTATGGTAGCTCTATTGCACTTTTAGCCACCGGATTGGCGTATCTTCCCTTTGAAATGCAAAATCTCACAGCGATGACAGTGTTGGTCTTTATGTCTTTAGAGGCCTTTACCCCTATGGCAACTTTGATATCAAGCTTTCATGTTGCCATGACGGGGGTAGCCGCGGGCAAAAACCTCATAGAGTTCTTCGATCTTCCCGAAAAAGATGAAAAAGATAAAAGCACGGTAGGTAGAAGTGAAAGAGGGATAGTTGTAAAAAATCTCAAATTTTCTTATCCGGGCAGCAAGCGCATGGTTTTGCAAGGTGTAAATGCAGAGTTTGCATCCGGCGGTTTTACTGCCGTTGTAGGTGCTTCAGGTTCCGGGAAGAGCACGCTGGTACGCCTTCTTACTGCACAGCTGGCTGGTGCGGACAGTGCTGTCTTCTGGAATGATATGCCATATGAAATTTATAAAAAACAATCTATATCGGAAAATATGATACGTATCTCGCATGATGCACACGTTTTTGAAAAGACGATAAGAGAAAACATGCTAATGGGAAAGCCGGAAGCAACCGACAAAGAACTTATTAATGCACTTAAAACGGTTCGTCTTTATGATGAGGTGGAGTCGCGCGGAGGGCTCAATTTAGAGATAAAATCGGGAGGGAGCAATCTTTCGGGTGGACAAAAGCAGAGGCTTGTGCTTGCAAGAGCAATTCTTCATGATGCAAAAGTCTATGTTTTTGATGAAGTAACTTCCAACATAGATGTAGAAAGCGAGGCTATAATTTTGGAAGTGATGGAAAAAATGTCAAAGGACAGCATTGTAATTCTTGTTTCTCATCGTTTGTATGCCGGCAAAAATGCTCGCAAAATATATGTTTTAGATGAAGGAAGAATTGTTGAGAAAGGGACATTTAAAGAGTTAATCCGGCAAAACGGCATTTATAAAAAGATGTGGGAAACTCAGCAACGCTTCGAAGAGGTGTTGGCATGAAGAGAAGAAGTTCATTTAAGATAATGACGGACTTAATAATCTTAGCAAAAGAAGAGCTCTCGGATTTGATAGTTGCGGTTTTATCAGGCGTTGTTTCTTTTTTATCAACTGTCGGAATGGCGGTCTCAGGCGGAGTGTTGATTGTAAGGACAGCCGGCTTCATAGATATTCCTTTTAGAAACATTATTTATATTATGGTAGTATTCACTTTTTTAAGAGGAATAACCAGGTATCTTGAACAGTATTTGAATCATCTTGTGGCTTTTAAAGTTCTCCGTATGCTTCGGGATAAGGTGTTTGCTGCAATTCGAAGGCTTGCACCGGCAAAAATTGAGAGCAGCAATAAAGGAGAACTTATCTCTATGATAACAGCCGACATAGAGCTTATTGAAGTATTTTATGCTCATACAATATCCCCTATATGTATAGCTCTTATATGCGGGAGCATATATTTAATTTTAATAGCATACTTTTCACCGTATATAGCTATTGTGGTGCTTATTTCTTATCTCATCATGGGAGTTTTGCTTCCGATAGCATTTTCGAAATGGGCATCCGGTACAGGATATGCTTTGCGCTTAGAGATAGGTGGCTTGAATAATGTCTTTTTGGATATTTTACGCGGAATTATAGAAATAATGCAGTTTAGTTATCGCGATAAAGCGGTGTGCCTTGTAGAAAAAACAAATAAAGCATTGGTATCCGGGCAAGCTAAGTTGATTGAGCAACTCGCTTTGTTGCTTGGTATAGAGGATGCTATTGCAGTCATAACAACGGGAGCTTCGCTTTTGGTAGGGATATCAACAGGTGTGTCTTGGTACATTTTGCTTCCTGTTTTACTCGGGATATTTTTCAGCTTTCCCGCAATAGCCAATGTTGCTTCGCTGGGCAACGGTCTGTCTCAATCCCTTGCTTGCGGTGAAAGAGTTCTTAATCTTCTAGATGAAGAACCTGTTGCTGATGAAATAAAAGACGGTGTTAACTTAAATTTGGAGGAACTGACGAATCCGATAATTGAAGTCCGGAACCTCTCATTTTCATATAACATTGAACCGGTTTTAGTCAATTTCAATTTGGAGGTTTCATCGGGGGAGGTTTTGGGTATTAGAGGAGAAAGCGGTTGCGGTAAGTCGACTTTACTCAAACTTATTATGCGTTTTTGGAGTGCCGACAAAGGTGAAATTTTTATATGCGATCAACCGATCGAAAAGATAAACACAGATTCCTTATGGAAAAACATTTCATACATGACACAAAACAGTGAGTTTTTTGAAGGTACTATAAGAGACAATCTACTTATTGCAAAACCCGATGCAACTGACGAGGAGTTAAAAACGGCTTTAGAGAAGGCGTCTATTTTAGAGTTCGTGACGAGTTTGGAGCACGGCTTGGACACAACGCTTACAGAGTTAGGAGATAACTTCTCGGCAGGCGAGAGGCAACGTTTCGGTCTTGCAAGGTGTTTTTTGGAAGATACTAAAATACTCCTTTTGGATGAACCTACAAGCAATCTTGATGCCTTAAACGAAAATATTATCCTGCATGCTTTAAAGAACAACCGGGAAGGAAAAACGATAATTATGGTAAGCCACAGAGCAAGCAGTCTTAAAATTTGTAATCGAATAATTCAAATGTAAGAAACTTAGGGGAGGCACAGAAAATGAAAAAAATAAAATTTGAAAAGTTTACGATTAAAGACATCGTTTTTTTGGCTGTAATAACGGCCGTAACCCTACTTGCTTCTGGTCCTGTTGCACCTTTAGTTATGACTGTAACAAAGTTGGGTACGCAGGCATTTGCTATGGCTCTCCCGTTTTCAATATTTACATCTGTCGGCTTACGTAAAGTAAAAAAAGCGGGTTCGCTTACAATAATAGGATTGTTTTCGGGACTTTTCTTATTACTTATGGCACCTGTTATGTTTTTTAATCAGTTTGTTGCAACACTTCTTTCAGAAGGGCTTGCTTTAATGCTTTTTAAAACTTATAAAGATAAAATAACCGTTCTTTTCAGTTCGGGACTCTTTTCTTTTTTTACTATACCGACAACCGTAGCAGTCAACATTTTATTAAAAGACAGTTCTCTTTCACAGCAAATAGGAAATCCTATAACGTTTGTCCTGCTTGTTCTGGGTACGACAGTACTTGGATTTTTGGGTGCGACAATCGGAAACAAGATTGCTGATGAGCTTCAAAAAGCGGGGAAGTTATAGGTCAGATTATGCATAGAACCGAAAAAAACTTACATCCCATACTGTCATTGGTATTCAGCCTGTTTCTTTTTGTTTCAGGGCTTTTGTTTGTCAAGGAAAAATGGTTTTTGATTTACATATTGACATTTCTGATTATCCTTTTAATCTTTCGATTCGGAGGGACAATTTTAAAGATAATGCCGCTGATTTTAATATTTGGTTCGCTTATGGCTCTTATTACAACCATAAACGGCAGTCGATGGGATGTTTTGTATTCTTTTTATCGTGTTTTCGCCCTTGTGCCGGCAATTACGCTAAGTATGAGCATAAAACCTGTTCATCTTGTCCGTTCCTTCAATCAGATTAAAGTTCCCCACTGGATAAGCTTAGGGTTTTTAATAGTTATCCGCTTTGTACGGATTTTTCTCGATGAAATCCGACAAATAAGGCAGGCAATCATTTTAAGAGGAATTCGTTTTACAGAAACACCTGTTTTATGGGGAAGAGCATTTTTTATACCTCTTATCATAAGAGTACTCAGTATTTCCGAGAACCTTGCCGTTTCGCTTGAAACCAGAGCTTTTTCTACAGAGGTTGAAGGCACCGCGTATGAGACAATAACATTTGAAAAGAGAAATTATATTTTTGCAATTATGTCTTCGACCTGCTTGGCGGTATATATATATTTATTTATAGGAGGAGAGTTATAGATGAGCATATCGGTAGAAGTTAAAAATCTATCTTTATCCTATGATTTTACGGAAGGAATACCCGCCAATAAGAGAATGTGGGTTTTTAAAGATCTGAATTTTCAAATAAAGAAGGGGGAGTTTGTTCTGCTTACAGGATTCTCCGGCTGCGGAAAATCGTCCCTGATAAATATGATGAATGGAGTTATTCCGAACTTAAAAAACGCATATACGGAAGGCAGTATTTATATCAACGGTCAAAAGGTTGAAAACACTACGGTTCGAGAACGTGCCAAGCATATCGGCAGTGTCTTTCAAAACCCCAGAGAACAGATAATATTTGACGAGATTTTAGACGAAATCGTCTTTCCTATGGAAAACTTGGGTATAGATCCTCGAAAAATGCGAGAAAGTCTTAAAAGACTTTTAGAAATGACAGGCTTGCGTGCCGATGCCAAGACGGCAATTCTCTCCGGTGGAGAAAAACAAAAACTAATGACAGCATGCACCTTGGGAATGGGACAAAAAGTGCTAATTTTGGATGAACCGCTTGCGAATATGGATACTCGCTCAAGTGAAGAACTTCTTAAGCTGCTAAAGAGATTATCCGAAGAGAAAGAATATATTGTAATTTTGGCTGAACACCGTCAGGAAAAGGTATTGCCATATGTCGACAGAGTGTTTTCATTTGTAAAAAGCACCCAAAAGAATGTGCTTATAGATATTGAAATATGGAAGGATACAGATACTTACCGTAAAAGAAACTTTACAGGTTCGCTGAAAAATGTTTTTAAACCGGTGAACCATTTAAAGGAAAATAACGAAGTTCTCTTCAGTATAAAAAATATGGACTATAAAATAGGAGAGCGTATGCTTTTTAAAGATTTTTCCTGGGAAATTAAGAGAGGGGAAGAATGGGTTGTTTTAGGTGAAAACGGGTGCGGGAAGACAACTTTATTCAAATTATTGAATGATTTTGAAAAGCCGACGTCCGGGAGCATTTCATCTTTTTACAGCAAAAAAGAGAAGAGAAAAAAAGTAGGGTATGTTTTGCAGAACCCCGATTATCAGCTTTTTATGCCGAGAGTCAAAGATGAACTCTATTTGAACGTAAAGTCAAAAGATTTTGTGTATGAACTCATAAGAGTTTTTATGCTTGAGGATATGTTGGATAGGCATCCTTTAAGCTTAAGTGAGGGGCAGAAGAGAAAATTGGGATTTGCATGTATTATTTCGAACGAACCCGAGGTCCTTTTTTTGGATGAACCCACGGTTGGGCTGGATATGGAGTGTATTAAACAGCTTTTTGAGGCACTTTCTTTACTAAGAATCAGGTCGCGGAAGGAACTTACCGTAATCAGCATTAGTCACGATAAAAGAGTAATCCCGTATTTGGGAAATAGGATTTTAACACTGCCGCAAGACTGACGGATTAATAGAACTTTGTAAGGGTTTAAATAGGAATTCTCGAAGAGTACAGGAAATAAATGGAGCTTGTGGAATATGAGAAAGTCTTTTAAATATAAAACTCTGCTTGGTATATGCAGACTTTTCAGAACACAAAGGATTATGGAACTTCCGCCGAAAAAGATACAAAAGCTTTTTGGGAAATCATTTAACGGAGTAATCATACCAAAGATGGATTCTGATTTGATTGATATAGATGAAGATATAATTCATGGATCTACCTGCTTGTGGTATCATCAAAAAAAGAGTAATGATCGAGTTTGTATATACCTCGTGGGTGGAGGGATGCTGAATTATCCAAAGCCGAAAGTGGCAAAAGAGGTAATGATTCTTGCTGAAAAAACAGGTGTAGATTTTGTGCTTCCTTACTATCCGTTAGTTTATACGGGTAATACCTTGCCGGATGTATACAAGATGGTTTATGCTTTGTATCAACAAATATTGAATAAGTATTCTCCGGAAAATATTTATTTTCTTGGAAGCTCAAGTGGTGCAAATCTTGCACTGGGATTTATATCTTATATCAATGACAGGGGAGAAGGATTACCTATGCCTGGGAAAGTATACGCCGGCTCTCCGGGTTCCCTGCTTGTTAGCGAAGAAGAAAAGAAAAAAGCGTCAAGTCTTGATAAAACAGATGTAATTATGAGTCAGAAGGCCACACTTTCCGTATGGGAAGGAATGACCGGTGGGAAAAAAGTTCCGCAGTATATGGAATCATTGCAACTTGGAGATTATACCGGATTACAGGATGTCTACTTAAGTTTTGGCGGAGAAGAAGTATTTGCTGCGGCAGCAGATTCCATTAAAGCAAGGCTTGAACAGTTTGGTGTACATGTAACAATGGAAGTGGCTCCGGGAATGTATCATTGCTACTCCACTATTCCGTTAGTAAAAGATGCAATGCCCGGTTACCATAGGATGCTTGAATATATAAAAGGATAATAAATCTCGGTAACTTCTCACTATCAATTTGAAACAAAAAGCATATAATCATCTCAGTATTTCAAGATAGAGAAGAGTCCGGGAGAATTCAGACATTCACAGAACCTGATAGGCGGACACGGTTCAACAATAATAACAGCAGGAATTGCACTTTTTTATATCAAGAGTATTTGGAAATATTAAAGAACGGTACATAGTTAGGTGTTTTTTTGATGTCACGGTAAGTAACGCTGCTGTTACGGTAAATGTATGGTACAGATGCTACCGGTAGCGTAAGGTGAAATCAAAAAAAGGAGGTCACTATCATGACATTTGGAGAAAAATTACAGGATTCAAGAAAGAAAGCGGGGCTGTCCCAAGAACAACTCGCAGAGAAATTATCAGTATCCCGCAGTGCTGTGGCAAAGTGGGAGAACGACAATGGTATGCCGGACATCGATAATTTTAAGGCAATTGCACAATTGCTTGATGTAAGTATCGATTATCTGTTGGCGAACGGAAGTACGCTCGAGTTTGAGGTGATGCGCGAACCGATTGATATCAACTCATTTGAGAAATCGAAGCGTAATTTCAGACACGATACGGTAGTGGTATCAAAATTTCCGGATGCTGATTCAATTATTCCTTTATGGCGCGAAAAAAAGCTCAGTAAATGGGAAACGGCATACGAGTGGATAATCGGTCCTTTCTTCGGTATGTTTGACACTATGGACAAGATTCATGATAATAGTTACTATTATCTGGTGGAACAGAAAGACCAGCAGTATCTGGTCAATGTGAGCAATGAGTTTGTCACGACATCAAAGCTGACCAGACGAATCAATGAAAAGAAATTTATTATAGGAAAGTACAAGTTTAAACGGCTGGATCCTCAGGACCTGGGGAAAAAAGCATAAGAAAAGGCTCAAAAACGAACGAAAAAGCGGTCTGAAACGACCGTTTTTTCATGTCAAAAGAAATAAAAATTTATGTAATAAAGTATTTTGCCTGATGATACAGTGTATAATAATATTATATATAGCTAAAGATATAGATTATAATTTATCTGCTACATTTATAAAGAAATCATATTAAAGAATAAAGAGAGGAAGATTATGAAGGCATTAAAAATAATACTTGTAATTATAACTTCGCTGGTTCTTTTGGTTGCAATTTTTGCTTACAGGAATTTAAATTACGACTATACGAATGAAAACTTTATGAAAAAGACGGGGGAAAAGCTCGGTTTCACAGAAAAACAGGCGGTTTTGGATGATGGTTCTGTTTTAAATTACGGTGAAGGACCTTCAAACGGACCGCCACTTCTTTTGCTGCACGGGCAACAGGCTACATGGCAGGACTACGCCAAGGTTTTACCGGAATTGTCTAAGGAATTTCATATTTTTGCAGTTGATTATTATGGACACGGCAAATCCGGCAAAGATATCGCGAAATATAAAGCAAATATCATAGGGCGGGACTTGATGTGGTTCATGGAGCATGTTATAAAAAAACCTTCATATGTTTCAGGACATTCTTCAGGCGCACTGCTTGCTGCATGGCTCGCAGCCAACAATTCTGAAAATGTCATAGGGGTTGTACTTGAGGACGGACCGTTTTTCTCAACCGAACCCGGCAGAGCTGAAAATACATTCGCATATAAAGGTTTTGTAAACATACATAACTTTCTGAACCAGAACGAGATAGATAATTTTACACATTACAGTCTGCTTTATGACCCTATGATAGAGATAATAAACAAGGACGGAGGAGATACATGGGAGAAAGTGATAAAAGGTCCTGCACTTAAATACATGGAAAAGCATCCCGGGGAAATTCCGCGTCTCTGGTTCTACCCGCCGGAACTTGGTGTGAATGCAATATTTGAACTCACTCGCAATGTTCAAGACGGTACAGGCAGCTATGACCTGTATTTTGGGGAGAGTTTCTATGATTTTTCCTGGTTTGAAGGATTTAATCAGGAAGAAACCCTTAAAAACATCAAAGCACCTTCCCTTGTTATGCAGGTGAATCCGAGTAAAGAAACTGCTCCCGATTATTATGATGAAAACGGTATGTTACTTTCTGCAATGGATAGAGAGGACGCAAAGAGAGTATGCAACCTTATAAAAAACAGCAAATATATAACAGGTTTTGATTCCATGCACGACATACATTCAGACTGTCCGGAACAATTTACAGATGCAGTGCTGAATTTCAAAGAAGAGGTAGAAACGGGAACATTTGTATCTGATAAATAATTTTAGAATAGTGTTTTCTTATCTTTGTTCTTAATTATAGCAAATACTTAATATAGTATAATATCAAAGCACGATATTGTTGATAATGTTGATAATAATGAGAGGAGGCTCTTGATTTTATGGACAAAAAATATTGGAATGGCGCGGAAGCGGCTCATCGTCGCGTAATGATGAAAGCATGCGGATATTCTGACCGTGATATAAGGACAAAGCCGATTATAGGTGTACCGAACGCATATATGGAAGGTTCTCCCGGATTCGCACACCTTCGCCCGATTGTACAGGCGATTAAAGAGGGGATTTGGGCTGCAGGAGGAGTTCCTGTTGAGTTTGGAATACCGGCAACTTGTGGAAATATTGCAAATGGCTCTGAGGAAATGAAATATGAACAAGTCGGAAGGGATATTGTATGTGCATCTATAGAGTTTGTCTCCAAAGTTCATCACTTTGATGGACTTGCTATGTGTGCATCTTGCGATTTGATAATAGCCGGCTGTTATATGGCTGCTATGAGATTGGACAGACCTTCTGTACTGGTAACCGGCGGACCAATGCAGGCCGGGATTTATAAGGGTAAAACTGTTGTGGAGTCGGATCTTGATGCGGAGCGTTTCTCCGGAGCAACTGAAGAAGAACTAATGGAAATGGAAGCTGCAGTATGTCCGTCATGCGGTTCATGTCCTTCTATGGGAACAGCGAATACAATGCAGATGCTCGGAGAAGTACTTAATATAGTTTTACCGGGATCATCGACAATACCGGTTGGAAACAGTGACAGAATGAGAGCTGCACACGAGGCAGGCGAATTCATAGTTAAGCAGGTTCGTGAAAATCGCAAACCTTCGGAAATAATTACAAAAGAAGTTCTTGAAAATTCCATTATGTTTGATATGGCCGTTGCAGGTTCAACAAATGCAGTATTGCACATACTGAGTTATGCATATGAATTGGGAATTAAACTTACACTCGAGGATTTCGATAAATATGCAAAAGTAATACCATGCATTAACGCTGTTATTCCAAGTGGACCATATACTGTTGTTGACTTTCATTATGCAGGCGGTGTTTTGAATGTCATGAAACAAATTGAGAAAGTAATACATGCAAATGCTCCTACAATTTTCGGAACAACTTGGGGAGATCTTTTAGCTGACGTTAAAAGTGAACCTAATGATGTAATCAGATCTTATGATGATCCTTTATTTGATGAACCCGGATTGAAAATATTACATGGAAACTTATCTCCTCAGGGTGCAATAATAAGACCAACGGCAGTACCGGAAGAGGTTAAATATATCAAAGGACCGGCAAAGGTTTTCGAAAATGACAGAAACGCTTATGAAGCTATCGAGGCAGGAGAAATTATAGCCGGAGATGTTATCGTAGTCAGATATGAAGGCTGTAAAGGTGCCCCCGGTATGAAAGAGCTTATGCTCAGTGTTGATGCAATGATAGGAAAAGGACTTCATAAAAGCGTAGGAATGGTAACAGATGCTCGCTTTTCAGGATTCAACTTTGGAGCGATTGTAGGTCATATTTCACCTGAAGCTTATGACGGAGGAAATATTGCTCTTGTACAGGATGGTGATATAATTGAAATCGATATAAAGAACAGTTCCGTTAATTTACTTGTTTCTGATGAGATACTCAAAGCTCGTCGAAAAAATTGGGTGCAACCTGAGTTAAAAGAGCAAAAAGGAGTTCTGAATATTTATGCAAAAATGTGCAGATCTCCTGAAGAAGGTGGAGCAATGCAACCTTGGGAACTTGATGCCAAATATTCAGATTTGAAATAAAATCGGATAAAAATTATAGTACTATTACAAAAAAAACATTACCATGTAAAGGAGAAAAACAATGCCACACATTACAATCAGCATGTATCCGGGAAGATCGGATGAAGTAAAGAAAGAAATGGCAAGGAATACAAAGGAGTATTTTGTCAAACTGAACGGAGTACCGGAAAGCAGTGTTTCCGTATCAATTGAAGAAGTAAGCCCTGATGTTTTTGAGACTGAAATGACAAAAAGACTGAATGAGAACAATGTTCTGGTAGAACCGTCAAATCATCTAAAATAAGACAAAATCAAAATATATCAAAAATAATTTAACAATTTACAGAGCATATAGGCTCGGGAAGGTGGAAACAAGGATGTTATTATTGTCAAGGTCGGATATTAAAAAGGCTATCACTATGAGGGAAGCGATTGAGGCAAACAAGAAAGTGTTTCAGTTGGCGGTAGATGATAAAATTGATAGCCCGCTTCGTACTGTAATGCTTGCAAAGGATGGAAACAGTACGTTTATATTCATGCCGGCTTATTCTCCTGATATGGATGCGGCCGCACTGAAGGTTATTAATATATTTCCTCAGAACATAGATAAAGGTCTTCTGAGTTCTCCGGCTCAGGTAATGCTCATCGATGGTGAAACCGGATATGTAAGTGCACTTCTTGACGGTGCAACAGTTACACAGATCAGAACCGGAGCATCATCAGGAGCTGCCTTTGATGTTCTTGCAAAGAAAGATTGCCGTAAAGGTGCCTTGATCGGCACAGGAGGAATGGCTGCAATGCAGCTTGCAGGAATGGTTGAAGCCAGGAAACTTGAAGAAGTGAAGATATTCGATATGAATGAGGAACGCTGTAGGAAATTTATTGAGGTTATGCAGGAGGAACTTTCGGAATACGGCACAAAGTTTATTCAGGCAAAGGATTCTGATGACTGTATTGAAGATGCCGATTTGATAATAACTGTTACACCTTCACCTGTTCCTGTCTTTGACGGAACAAAGGTCAAAGCCGGTGCTACAATAAGCTTAGTCGGTGCTTATGAGCCGCATAAACGTGAACTTGATCCTGCAGTTCTTCCGAGAACATCCAAGATTTTTTGCGACTTGAGAGATGCAGCGCTTGCCGAGACAGGTGATCTGATCATTCCTATTGCTGATGGCATCATTACGGAAGATGATGTATTAGGAAGCCTTGGAGATGTACTAAAAGGAACGATAGCAGGCCGTGAAAGCGACGATGAGATCATTATTTATGATACAGTCGGTTTTGCCGCTATGGATCTTATGGCTGCAAAGGTGATATACGATAATGCTGTTAAAGCCGGAATCGGTACAACCTGGGAGTAACAGCTGGTTTTGTCAGGAGGATCCTTTGAAATATCACTGTTATATTTCCTCAAAGGCTTGCAATTGTAGTAATTAAATGATATAAACATACATGTAGTTATAGTTTTCGGAAAGAGTGGGTCCACCCACTCTTTCACTTATGTAAGGGCCTTTCGGAGGGAACATGAAGAAAGAAGACATTTCATCTGTAGTGACGAATATCCTGACAGAATATGTTTCTGATAAGGAGCTGGAAATATACAGAGTCCAGTATAAGAAAGAGGGCCCCGACTGGGTGCTCAGAGTATTGATTGACAAGCCGATGGGTGCAAAGTCGGAATATATAAATATTAACGAGTGTGAGGCTGTTACAAGATACCTTAACGATAAGCTTGATGAAATCGATATTATTGAGAAAAGTTACAGACTTGAGGTCAGTTCACCGGGTCTGGACAGAGAGCTCATTAAGGAATCCGACTATATACGCTTTGCAGGCAGACCGGTAAAAGTAAAAACATACGAACAAATTAACGGTAACAAGCAGTTTACAGGTCTCTTAATCGGAAAAGAAGATACTGTCGTTACAATAGAAACAGACGGTGAAATAATAGAGATACCTGAAAAAAAGATAGCGAAAATAAATTTAGAAATAGTTTTCTAGGAGGACACAATGAACAATGAATTTCTTGAAGCGTTCGCAGATCTCAAGAAAGAGAAGAACCTTTCCAACGAAGAGGTGATTAATTCCATCAAAGATTCTATCGAGAATGCATACAGAAAAAACTACGGTGCATCCAATGTAAGAGTTGAAATCGATATGGAAAAAGGCAACGTAACTGTTCTTATGGGTATGGAGGTTGTAGAAGAAGTTACAGATTATATGACACAGATATCCCTTGAAGAAGCAAGAGAAATCTATGAGGGATACAATCCCGGAGATATAGTAGAATATCAGATCGACCCGAAGGATTTCAACAGAATTGCTGCACAGGGAGCAAAACAGGTATTCATACAGAAGAACAGAGAAGCTGAGAGATCGAACGCATATAACGAATATATAGAGAAAAAAGGCAAGATAATAACAGGTAAGATTGAAAGAATAAGCAACGGAACCATGTTGCTGTCGCTAGGTAATACAGAGGGTATTATCCCTGCATCCGAACAGGTCAGAACAGAAAACTTCAAGCCTGGAGACAGGGTCAAAGTCTATGTTATGGATGTTAAGAAGGAAAGCAAGGGTCCTCAGGTCTTCCTTTCAAGATCTCACCCCGGTCTTGTCAGAGGTCTGTTTGAGCTTGAAATCCCGGAAATTGCAGACGGCACAGTTGCTATTAAGGGTATAGCAAGAGAAGCCGGATCGAGAACCAAGATCGCGGTTTACTCTAATGATCAGAATGTGGATCCTGTCGGTGCCTGTGTAGGAAACAGGGGGGCAAGAGTTCAGAATATTGCTGATGAACTCTTTGATGAGAAAATAGATATCATTGTCTGGGACGAGGATCCGGCTGTTCTCATAAGTAATGTACTGAGACCGGCTGTCGTGGAAGGTGTATACGTCAACGAAGAAGAAAAATCTGCAACTGCAGTTGTACCGGAACAGCAACTTTCCCTTGCTATAGGCAGAGAGGGACAGAATGTAAGACTTGCAGCACGAGTAAGCGGGTGGAAGATAGATATCAAGAGCCATGATCAGCTTAGAGAAATGGGATTTGATTTTGATGAGTATGAAGAATCCGATGATGAACCGCCTGAAGGTGAAGAAATAGTAGAGAACATTCAGACAGAAACAGAAGGAACAGAAGTTGAAAAAACAGATAACGAAGAAGAAACCAAAGCGTAGATGTATAGGATGTATGACATCTTATCCTCAGGAAGATCTGATCAGATTTACCTGGGATGGTGAGAAGATAGTAGCTGATACTTCAATGAGGAACGAAGGAAGAGGTTTTTATCTTTGCAGAAACAGGGAATGCCTGGAGTCTGCAATCAGAAAAAAAGCATTTAACCGTGTTTGCAAAAAAAATATTGACGCGGAATTGATACGAAAAGTTGTTGAAAATGCAGAGCAGAACAACTAAGGAGGTATGCATGGGAAAAAAGGTAAGTGAGCTTTTAAAAGAACTGGGCATTACATTAAAGGAACTCAAGGAATATGCGAGTAAAATGGACATTGATATTAAATCAAAGGAGACTACTCTCGATGATTCCGATGTTTCCAGAATAATAAGCACAGTAAATCTTATGAAGGGGACTGCAACGGACGATAAACCGGAAGGAGCCAGACCCGCGATTAAGGCTGTGCCGGTTTTAAATATAGAAACTCCCAAGGCAAAGCCACCTGTAGGGATTCCTATAAAGGTTGTTTTGCCGCCTAATGATGCCGCTCCGGCAGAAGAAATTGAAGATAAACCGGAGATGGCGGAAACAGTGAAGGTTGTTGAAACTGAAGAAACTCAGGAAGAATCTGTTCCAATGAAAGAAGAGATTCCGCTTTCAGACAAACCGGAAGAAAAAGTTTTATCAAATGAAAAAGAGGTTCAGGAGATTGCTACTGAGAAAGAAAGTCTTGAAAAGCTTCATGAAACTAAAGAAATGCAAAAATCAGGAGCTCCAAAAGAAGAAAAAAAGATTCCTGAAAAAAAGAAAGAGGATGTCAGACAAAAAGAGACAGACGGAGAAGCCTATGTAAATGCACCGAATAAACCTATGAGGTTTAAGAAAATTTCCGATGCTGCAACAGAAAGAAAAAAAGCTGAGGAAAAGAAAAAAAGAGAACAGGAGAAAAAAGTTCAGCCCGGAAATAAAGACGCTGAAAAGAAAGTATCAAGAGAGAGAAAGAAAGATAATGTAAGGGATACAAAAAAACCAACTGTTGATTCGGATAGCAGAGAAAGAAGAACTCCAAGAGATAAAGCAAGCGATGAAAAAAGACCATTCCAGAGAAGGCAAAAAGATACATCGGCACAGGCACCGCAGACAACAGGAGGAAAACCTTCTAAACGTAAGAGCAAAAAGTTTTTCGATAATGAAAGGCAATCAAAGTTTGATAAATTCGAAGACTCTCCAAGGCCGCGCAGAAATGTAACGGAAGCTATTTATGATGAGAGAGCTTTAGAAAAAAAAGAACGAAACAAGAGGAAATACAAGACTAAAGTCGTTGAGGAACCGACTGTTGAGGAATTGCTGCCTGAAGGAACAATCGCGGTAACAGTTCCTATCACTGTAGCCGGTCTTAGTGAGCAGGCTGAAATCAGCGTTTCACAAATCATCATGGCAATGATGCAAATGGGGGTAATGGTTACAATTAATCAGACACTTGACAAAGATACTGTGGAAATGCTTGCTGAAGATCTCGGATTACAGATTGTTGTAACAGAAGAAGAACCTGAAATCGAAGAAATCGGAATTGAAACCAGAGAAGATTGCGAAAGCGAACTGGAACCGCGTCCGCCTATTATAACTGTAATGGGACACGTTGACCACGGTAAGACATCTCTCCTTGACGCAATAAGAAATACAAAGGTAACTGCAGGTGAGTCAGGAGGTATAACTCAGCATATAGGAGCATCGGAGATTGAAATAAACGACAAAAAAATTGTATTTCTCGATACTCCCGGTCACGAAGCTTTTACTACGATGCGAGCAAGAGGAGCACAGGTAACTGATATCGCTGTCCTCGTGGTTGCAGCTGACGACGGTGTAATGCCGCAGACAAAAGAGTCTATAAGCCACGCTAAGGCAGCCGGCGTTCCTATTATCGTTGCAATAAATAAAATGGATAAACCTACAGCCAATCCGGACAGAGTAAAGCAGGAACTTTCTGAAAACGGAGTTCTTGTTGAAGAGTGGGGTGGAGATGTGATTTCCGTACCGGTGTCTGCAAAAAAAGGAGAAGGAATAACAGATCTTCTTGAAATGATACTTTTACAGGCTGAAGTTCTTGAGCTTAGAGCAAATCCGAACAGACTTGCTCTGGGAACGGTTGTAGAAGCTCGTCTCGACAAGTCGAAAGGGCCTGTTGCAACCTTGCTTGTCAGTAACGGAACACTAAAAACAGGTCAGAGCGTTGTTGCAGGAACTACATCGGGCAAAATCAGGGTGATGACTGATTTCAAGGGCAAACCTATCAGAAAAGCAGGACCTTCAACACCTGTTGAGATTCTCGGACTTTCAGATGTTCCTGCTGCCGGCGACGAGTTTAATGCAGTTAGAGATGATAAAACAGCAAGAGAAATAGCTGCTAATCGTCAGGAGAAGTTAAGAGAGGATGTTATGGCGAAAAATGCCAGCATGACTCTTGATAAGCTCTTTGCACAGATACAGGAAGGAGAGTCAAAAGAACTTAATCTTATAATAAAGGGAGACGTTCAGGGTTCTGTCGGTGCAATTATCACTTCACTTGAAAAACTCGAAACAGATGAGGTTAAGATAAAAGTAATACACTCGGGTGTCGGAACAATAAACGAATCCGACATAATGCTTGCGGAGACTTCAAATGCAATAATCATCGGATTTAACGTAAGACCTACGACAGCAGTTACTAATCAGGCTGCAGAAGTAGATGTAGAAATCAGACTTTATAGAGTTATTTACGATATCATAGATGATATTCAGGCTGCTATGAAGGGAATGCTTGAGCCTGAATACAGGGAAGAAATTCTTGGCAAAGCGACAGTAAGAGAGACTTTTAAAGTACCAAATCTCGGTATTGTTGCAGGTTGCTATATCACAGAAGGTCTTGTTAAGCGTAATGCACAAATCAGGTTGGTAAGAGACGGTATTGTAATACATGAAGGAGTTATTTCCTCTCTCAAGAGATTTAAGGATGATGCCAGAGAAGTGGCTCAAGGCTATGAGTGCGGACTTGGCATCGAGAAATACAATGATATTAAACCTGATGATGTTATAGAGTGCTTTAATATGGTTGAGATAGAAAGATAAAGAAATGGGAAAATACAGAACGGGCAGGCTTAGTGAAGAAATCAAGAAAAGCATCAGCAATTTTCTTGTGACAGAGGCAAAAGACCCAAGATTATCTTCGAGGATAATCAGTATCAGCGGTGTAGATGTAACAAGAGATATAAGCTATGCTACTGTTTATGTATCACCGTTATGTCTGGCGGAAGAGGACATTGAATCGGTATACAAAGAAGTGCTTGAAGGTCTTAATAAAGCAAAAGGTTTTATCAGGACGAGGATTGCCGGAGATATTAAGGTCAGGCACATGCCGGAGCTTATATTTAAGATCGATTCTTCAGCTGAATATGGCAGACATATCGATTCAATTTTAGAAACTCTGATTATAAAACACGAAGAGGATAAAATTGATGGGTGATTCTCTTAGAAATATAGCGAATACAATCAAAGATTTAGACTCCATCCTTATATTCCCGCATATTAATATGGATGGAGACTCTTTGGGTGCATCAACAGCACTTTGTCTTGCCTTAAGATCTATCGGCAAGAAGTCATATGTTATGTTAGATGAAGAAATACCGGAAAATCTTGATTTCCTTGAATGTGGATGTTCTATATACGATGTGGATTCTTATGACAGATTTGATCTTTCGCTCCAGATTGATTCTTCCGGAATGAATAGAATCCTTGGACGTGAGGCCGCATGGGAGAAAGGTAAAATCAAAGGATGTATCGACCATCACCCGACCGTGAAACAGGATGTTTACTATGATTTCTATCTGACTGAGCCCGAAACGGCAGCGACCGGCGAAATAATATACAGGCTGATTAAGTATCTCGGAGCAGAAATAACACTCGATATAGCAAATTGTATTTTTGCTGCTATAGTTACCGATACAGGGAATTTTCAGTATTCAAATACTACGAGACAAACTCACGAGATAACAGCCGAATTGTACGATATAAAGGACTTTAACGCTAAGATTGTCAGTGCTTTGATATATGAGAGACGCTCTAAGGATTCGATTATGATGGAAGGAGAAGTGCTTTCGAATCTTGAGTTTTTTTCTGAGGGAAAAGTAGCAATCGGTACTTTAACTCAGGATATTCTCACTAAATACGGATGCATGATGAATGAATCGGAAGGCATTGTTCAAAGAATAATGACCATAGAAGGAGTAGAGGTAGGCTGCTTGATCAAGGAAGATGATTCTAATCTGGTGAGGGTAAGCTTAAGGGCAAAACATAAGGCAAATGTGGCTGTTGTTGCAACAAAATTTGGTGGCGGCGGTCATTTAAGAGCAGCAGGCTGTACGATGTATATTTCGCCTCAAGAAGCAAAAAAACACCTCATTCCCGAACTTATACAGGCAGCAGAGACATATGTTTAAAGACGGAGTAATTAATATAAACAAACCTCAAGGATGGACATCTCAGGATGTTTGTGCAAAATTGAGAAACAGGCTAAAAATAAAAAAAATCGGTCATACAGGTACGCTTGATCCAATGGCAACAGGCGTACTTCCTGTGTGTATAGGAAAAGCGACCAGGATAATTGAATATTATGACAGAGATTTAAAGTCATACCGCTCCTCTATGCAGCTGGGAGTAGTTACAGATACACTTGATATTACAGGTGAAATTCTTGAAAGAAAAAACTTCAATAATATTACGGAAGATTCGATATTTGAGGCATTCACATCTTATCAAGGTTTAATAGATCAGGTTCCTCCGAAATATTCTGCACTGAAGATAGATGGCAAAAGAGCTTACGAACTTGCAAGAGAGGGTAAGGATATAAAACTTCAATCCAGGAAGGTTTTTATAGCGTCAAATGATATTAACAATATTGATCTCAAAAATGGTATTGTGGATTTTACAGTTTTATGCAGTAGAGGGACGTATATAAGAACGATTTGTGATGACATAGGAAAAAAACTCGGCTGTGGCGCCTCTATGAAATCATTGATAAGGACAAGGTCCGGATGTTTTTCTATTGAGAACTCTACAGATATTATTAAAATTGTAAAAATGACAGATGAAGAAATCAGTAAGAAGATTATTCCTATGGATAATACTCTTTTGAATCTTGGCAGGATAATACTTGACGATAACAGATGTATTGCTTTTAAAAATGGACACTCCACATCGCGATATTCATTCAAGATAGTCGAAGATTCAAGATTTGATTCATTTTACAGAGTATACTCCGGCGGTATGTTCAGAGGAATCGGAGAAATCAGAGAAGGGGAAATATATCCGGTTAAGGTTATAAAGTAATGGAAATTTTCACATCACTTAACGACATCAGAATAAATAATAAGACAGCTGTAGCCCTTGGTACTTTTGATGGAATACATCTAGGGCATAAAGTTATTCTCGAGGAAGCTTTACACGCGGCCGGAGAGGATGATTTAAAGACACTTTGTTTCACTTTTTCCAATCACCCGTTCAATTTTATAATGGATAGGGATGAAAACGATCCTCATGCAATAAAATATATTGCCTCAAATGAAGAGAAAACAATGATATTGAAAAAAATGGGGTTTGATTATCTTGTCAATATACCGTTCGATGAGAACATGATGAAGATGCGTGCAAAAGCATTCTTTCGTGACGTTTTAATAAATATCCTCAATGCTTCATTTATATCTGTCGGATTTAACTATACATATGGGGCAAGAGCGGAAGGTCGTGCTGAGGATCTTATAGAGGAGGGGAATCGGGAAGGTATCAGGGTTATGGTTCACGACGCTGTCTGTGTTGACGGAGATGTAGTGAGCTCTACACTTGTCAGAAAAATGATATTGAAAGGCGAATTAGACAGAGTAGGTGATTATTTAGGCAGGAACTATTCCTTCAGAGGTACTGTAGAACATGGAAAAAAGATAGGATCGGGAATAGGCTTTCCGACTATAAATATAATAGCTCCAAGGAATAAAGTTCTTCCGCCGAACGGTGTGTATTTCAGCTCAATTGAATTAGAAGGACGGGTGTATAAGTCTATTTCAAATATTGGAGTTAAACCTACGGTTGGGTCTGCTGATAAGACGATTGAGACATACATTTTTGATTTTAATGATGAAACATATGGTAAAGAAGTAATTGTGAGTTTTGAAAAGTTTCTCAGAGAAGAGATTTTTTTTGAAAACAAAATTAAACTTCACAATCAAATAGAAAAAGATTGCGAGTCCGCATTAAAATACCACAACAAAATATAGACAAACAGATGTATTCGTGTTAATATAACCGAGACATAACACAATATACCTATGCAGCAGTGATTTGCTTCTCCGGCGGTTACGCAGCTTAGGTGAACGAATTAGAAGGAGATTTTTTTATGCTTACTAAAGAGAAAAAACAGGAAATTATCAAAGAATATGCCAGAACAGAGGGAGATACAGGCTCCCCTGAAGTCCAGGTTGCAATTCTTACTTACAGGATTAACCACCTAAATGAACATCTTAAGGTTAATCAGAAAGACTTCCATTCAAGAAGAGGATTGCTTAAGATGGTCGGTCAGAGAAGAAACCTTCTCAAATACCTCAGAGAAACCGATATTGAAAGATACAGAGAGCTTATATCGCGTTTGGGACTGAGGAAATAATCATGACACGAAAAGCGGGAGCGATATATACTCCCGCTTTACTTGTATAAATAGTTAAACCCATTGATAAATATAAATTAGCAGGAAGGAGTTGTTAATTATGGGTCATTTTGAAGATTACAGAACTTTTAAGACAGCAGTAGGGGGGAGACTTTTACAGCTGGAAATCGGAAGAGTTTGCGAACAGGCAAACGGTGCTGTTACTGTCAGATATGGTGATACCGTTGTAAATTGCACAGTATGTTCAAGCAAAGAACCTAAACAGGATGTTGATTTTTTTCCGCTTACTTGCAGTTATGAAGAGAAAATGTATGCAGTAGGAAAAATTCCGGGTGGATATTTAAGGAGAGAAGGCCGTCCGACTGATAATGCCACACTAATATCAAGGCTTATCGACAGACCGTTAAGGCCTCTTTTTCCTAAAGGATACAGAAATGATGTTGTTGTTGTTGCAACGGCTATGTCGGTTGATCATGACTGTCAGCCTGAGTTTGCATCTCTGGTCGGAACTTCTGCAGCAATTGCGATTTCGGATATTCCATGGGAAGGACCGACGGCAGGAGTAATTGTAGGTCTTGTTGATGGTGAATATGTTATTAACCCGACATCAGATCAAAGAGAAAAATCGCAAATGCATCTTACAGTTTGCGGTACAGAAGATGCAATTATGATGGTTGAAGCCGGAGCAAATGAAGTTACTGAAAAGCAGATGCTGGAAGCCATATTGTTCGGTCATGAAGAAATCAAGAACATCTGTAGATTTATAAAAGAAATTATTGCAGAGCTTGGCAAAGAAAAGACAGAATATCAGTCTTTCGAAGCGTCTGAAGAAATTGATTCTGCAGTAAGAGAGTACGCAACCATAAAGATGACGGAAGCAATGCAGATAATTGATTCAACCGAAAGATTAGAAAAGATAGAGGAGATCCTTACAGAAACAAAAGAATATTTTGCTGAAGAATTCGAAGAGAATATGGCTGAAGTTGATGAGGTTTTATACAATCTCAAGAAAGAGAAAATCAGAGAGAAAATTCTTGATGAAGGCATTCGTCCGGATAACAGAAATCCGCAGGAAATCAGACCTCTTTGGAGTGAGACGGGATATTTACCGAGAGCACACGGTTCCGGTCTTTTCAAAAGAGGTCAGACACAAGTTCTGTCTGTGACTACATTGGCACCGTCAAGTGAAGCTCAGTATCTCGATGGTATTGATCCGGATCTCACAAGAAAAAGATATATGCATCATTATAATTTTCCGGGATATTGTACAGGAGAGGCAAAGCCGAACAGATCTCCCGGTAGGAGAGAAATCGGTCACGGAGCTTTGGCAGAAAGAGCTTTGCTTCCTGTCATTCCTAGTGAAGAAGAATTTCCTTATGCAATAAGAGTTGTTTCGGAAGTTCTCTCATCTAACGGATCATCTTCAATGGCATCGGCATGCGGATCATGTCTTGCCCTTATGGATGCGGGTGTTCCGATTAAAAAACCTGTATCGGGAATCGCAATGGGACTTATTGAAGGGTTTAATGAAGACGGATCAAGCAGATTTGCCATTTTGTCCGACATACAGGGTCTGGAGGACTTCCTGGGAGATATGGACTTTAAGGTGACCAGTACACCTGACGGAATAACCGCTCTGCAGATGGATATTAAGGTGCATGGATTAAGCAGAGAAATACTTGAGCAGGCACTTGAACAGGCAAAAGCAGGCAGAGCTCATATTCTACAAAATATGCTTGAAGAAATTCCTGAGCCACGTAAAGATCTTAGCCCGTATGCTCCGAGATTTATAGCAATGAGAGTCGATCCTGAGAAGATAAGACTTGTTATCGGACCGGGAGGAAAGACAGTGAACAAGATTGTTGAGGAAACAGGTGTCAAAATTGATATTTCCGATGAGGATGTAGGCTTCATTGCAATTTATTCTACCGATCAGGAGAGTGCGGAAAGAGCAAGAAAAGAAATCGAACTTATCACAAGAGATGTTGAAGTCGGGGGAATATATGATGGGGAAGTAAAAAGAATAATGCCGTTTGGAGCATTCATTGAAATTCTCCCGGGCAAAGAAGGTCTTTTACATATTTCCAAGATGGAGAATCGCAGAGTCGAAAAGGTTGAAGATATCATGAATATCGGTGATATTGTTAAAGTTAAGGTTACCGAAATCGACAGTCAGAACAGAATAAACCTTTCGAGAAAAGAATTGCTGACTGACAAATAAATATTGCAATAGTTACGGAAGTATCTATTTATGGTAAATAAACATGCTTAAGAAGAGATATAACACAAGGAATACAATTATTATAGCACTTGCAATTTTTTGCGGTGCTATATTAATCCTGGCTCTTTTGAAATCAAAGCTGAATCTTCCATATCTGATTCCTGAATTGATAGGACTGCTAATAGCCGTAACGCTTGTTATTGTTGTGACTTCTTTAACAACAGGTAGGGATGCTGTTATTGTCAACGAGCCTTCAGAGTATCCGCCTGAAAACATAACACCATCCCAGGCCGGATGCATACAGGATGGTCTGATTGATACAAGAGAGATTGTCAGTGCGATATTTTTTCTTGCACAGAAAGGATATTTTGTAATAAGAGAATACGAGTTGCACCAATTTGAGTTTATTTACGGAAAATATCCAATGCAGGAAGATCGCTCCATGAGGCTTCTGTTCAATGGTATATTCGGCAAAGCAAAAGAAGGTGACATCGTTAAACTTATTGATGCCAGAGAGAGGCTTGTAAAAATCCTTCCGGAATTCAAAAAGCTTGTCATAAAGAGTATTGTATCAAAGAAAAATAAGGAAATAGCTGTTCTTACCGGCAAAGTAAATGGATTTATAGAAACCATTATTAACAATTCACAGGAACGATATGCCGATCTGGTGAAAGAGGATAAAGAATATCTGTACAAAATAATTCCTTATGCATATGTTTTTACTATAGCATCTAAGTTACCTAGTAAGTTTGAGAAAATATATGTTGATAATCCTGACTGGTATCTCCCGTATGGTACTGAGGATGGATATAATTTTGATGTTGTAATATATAATTCAATGTTACGGAATTTACCGAATCAGTTTAATAACTTAATCATAAAAGGTTGATTTAATAAAGTTGATTTAGTGAATATTTCTTCGATGTTTCTCTTTCTCAACATCATCAGTAGGAAAGTATAATGTCTTACTGTCTTCAGAATCATTATCATAATCGGGTTTATCTTTGAATGCATGAGGATAACGTTCTCGGACTGTTCTTTCATCATCCTCACCGCGAATATATACAAATAAAGAGTATATCAGGATTCCTATTAATAATATTAAACCTATAAGTAAAAGTGGCATATCTATTTTCTTTCATTTTTTTTCGTTGTTTCAATAATTTTATACCTTGAAACGAGAAGCGTCAACAATAATGAAAAAATAATCCAAATGAGATATAATTGTACAATATACTCAAAAATATGCTAAAATGAGATGTTGCTAAAACCAAATTTTTGATGTGTAAAAAGTTCAAGTTTTAGTAATAATATTCTAGAAATGTTTTTCGAACTTGTATTGAAAAAAGCTGGATTGATTAATGTATCTTTTTCAATTGTATTTTATAAACTTAATAAACCACTCAAGATTAATAAAGTAAACAATCAAAAAAAGGAGTTAAAAATATGTTTAAAAATTTGTCAGACAGGCCTGTTGCCGATGTTCAGAATGATCAGGTTAAGCACTGGGAAGAAATAGATCTTCTTAAACTAACCGATAAATGCAGAGAAGGAGCAAAGACCTTTGTGTTTTATGAAGGACCTCCGACAGCAAACGGACAACCGGGTATTCACCACCTTATGGCAAGGACACTCAAAGATTCTGTAAACAGATATAAGACTATGAAAGGGTATCGGGTTATGAGAAAAGGCGGATGGGATACCCACGGTCTGCCTGTTGAGATTGAAGTGGAAAAAAGGCTCGGAATGTCCGGAAAACAGGATATTGAAAAATACGGTATTAAGGAATTCAATGATCAATGTCGTCATTCAGTATTTACATATACTAATATGTGGAAAGATATGTCAGACCGAATGGGATACCTGGTTGACATGGATAACCCTTATGTCACATATTCAAATGATTATATTGAGACCGGATGGTGGATCATAAAGCAATTCTATGATGCAGGTCTGATTTATGAGGGACATAAAATACTGCCTTATTGTCCGAGGTGCGGAACCGGACTGGCTTCACATGAAGTTGCTCAAGGTTACAAGGATGTAAAAGTTAACTCAATCACTACTAAATTTAAAAGAAAAGGAACTGAAAACGAGTTTTTCCTCGGATGGACAACAACACCGTGGACGGTGCCGGCTAACGTAGCTATTGCTGTCGGTCCGAATATTGAATATGCCAAGGCTAAGATGACATCCGGTGATAATAAAGGCAATTATATGTGGGTTGCCACAAATCTTGCCGAAAGTGTTTTTGGTGATGATGAGTATGAAATTGTTGAAACAATTAAAGGAAAAGACATGATCGGTTGGGAATATGAGCAGCTGATGCCGTTTTGTGTTCCGGAGAAGGGAAAGAAAGCTTTTGTCCTCGTGGGTATGGACTATGTTTCTGATAAAGACGGTACCGGTCTCGTTCATACAGCACCTGCATTCGGTGAGGATGACTATCAGTGCGGAGTGGAATATGGACTTGCCTTCCTTCAGCCTGTCGATGAAAGAGGTCTTTTTACAGAGACTCCTTGGGCAGGTCGATTTATCATGGAAGAAGGTCTCGATATAGAGATTATGAAACATCTGGCATCTGAAGATAAAATTTATTCGAAACAAAAACTTGAACATAACTATCCGCATTGCTGGAGATGTGCAACACCTCTCGTATACTATGCACATAAATCATGGTATATAGAGATGACAAAGCTTAAAGATGATCTTGTAGCCAATAATAATACCGTTAACTGGTTTCCTCCTTATGTAGGAGTGAAGAGATTCGGTAACTGGCTGGCCGAAGTTAAAGACTGGGCTATAAGCAGATCAAGATACTGGGGAACACCGATTCCGATTTGGATCTGTGAATGCGGAGAACAGAAATGCATTGGGTCTGTAGATGAATTAATTGCAAATGCCAATCAGGATATCGATAGAAGTCTGGATCTTCACAGACCATATGTAGACGACGTTACTATCACCTGTTCGAAATGTGGCAAAGAAATGCATAGAATACCTGATGTAATGGATTGCTGGTTTGACTCCGGAATTATGCCTTACGCACAGTGGCATTATCCGTTTGAGCATGCAGATAACTTTGACGATGAACTCTTCCCTGCAGACTTTATTTGTGAGGGTATAGACCAGACGAGAGGGTGGTTCTATTCATTGATGGCGGTCTCTACATTTATTAAAAAGAGTGCACCATACAAGAATGTTTTGGTTAACGATCTTATTCTTGATAAAGAAGGGAAGAAAATGTCAAAGCATCTCGGTAACACAGTTTCGCCTTTTAAGATGCTTGATAAATACGGTGCAGATGCACTCAGATGGTACCTGGTTTACACATCGCCTGCATGGACACCTACAAAATTTGATGAAGACGGAGTAAAAGACGTCATAAGTAAAGTGTTTAATACATTAAGGAACGCATATAACTTCTTTACTTTATATGCAAATATTGACCAAGTTACACCGGATATGCTTGACATCTCATATGATCAACGACCTGAACTCGACAGGTGGATAATTTCAAAATACAACAAGCTAATCAGATCTACTACTGAATCGATGGATGTTTACGACCACATGAGAACTGTTAGAGCTATCAGTGAATTTATAGTTGAGGATCTTTCAAATTGGTATATTAGAAGAGCGAGAAGAAGATTCTTTGCTGAAGGAATGGAAGATGATAAGAAAGCTGCATATGCGACAACTTTAGAAATACTTGTAGGTGTAGCCAAAATGATGGCTCCTATAGCACCGTTTATCTCCGATGAGATATATACAAAACTTACAGGTGATCTAACAGTTCATACTGCTTTATATCCTGAATGTGATTCTTCCCTTATAGACGAGAAAGCTGAGGAAAGAATGGATCTTGTCAGAATTCTCGTAAACTTAGGAAGAAGCACAAGAGAGCAGGAAAAACTCAAAGTAAGACAGCCTCTTAACAGTGTTATTGTTGATGGAGCTTACAAATCAATTATTGAGGACCTGACAGATTTAATTGAAGAAGAACTTAATGTAAAGACAGTTACATTTGAAGATAATCTTGATAAATTTATGAACTATTCAATTAAACCTAACTTCAGGACAGCAGGTCCTAAATTTGGAAAAGGAATCAAGGAGTTTTCTTCAAAACTGGCTGAGCTCGATGCAAGAGCAACAATATCAAAGATTTCATCTGAAGGTTCTATTACATTGGAAATTGATGGCAATGAAGTTGAAGTTACAGAGGATCTTCTTGATATAAGGATTTCGGCAAAAGAAGGTTTTGCAGTCGGTATGGATAATAATGTGTTTACAATTCTTGATACAACCCTTACACAGGAACTGATTGAGCAAGGCTATGTGAGAGAATTCATATCAAAGATCCAGCAGTTGCGTAAGCAGATAGACCTCGACATGATGGATCAGATACGTATTGAGATCGATGCTGATGAAGAAATATCAAAAGCTGTTGAGGATGCAAAAGACTTTATAATGAATGAAACAATAGCGGTAGAAATAATTTCAAAGAAGAGCTTACCTGAATTTGATATTAACGGACATAAAACAGGAATTAATATTCAAAAGGTATAAAAAGTTTTTAATGTTAAGTAGTTACGAGGATAAGCTGAATATACTTTCCTTTAGTCATACAGAACTTTCCGAAATTGTTGCATCACTAGGAGAAAAGCCTTTTCGAGGCAGGCAGATTTTCGGCTGGCTTGCAAAGGGTGTGGAAACTTTTGAGGAAATGACTAATTTACCGTCAAGACTAATCAAAAGTCTCAAAGAGCACTATTTCATAGGCTTGCCTGATGTTGAAAAAACGCAAAAGTCAAAAGACGGAACGATAAAATGCCTATATGAGTTTGATGATGCTGTAAGAGTTGAAGCTGTTTTTATGAAATACAGCTATGGAAATTCTTTGTGTATATCTTCTCAGGCAGGTTGTAAAATGGGATGCACCTTTTGTGCTTCAACTATGAATGGACTTGAGAGAAGCCTGACTTCAGGAGAAATGTTGGGACAGGTTCTCAAAATGGTAAAAATAACAGGAGAGGATATAAGACATATCGTTGTTATGGGAATGGGTGAACCTTTCGATAATTATGATGAATTGTCAAAATTTCTGAAGCTTATACATGATGAGAATGGTTATGGCATAGGTTACAGAAATATCACTGTTTCAACTTGCGGTATTATACCGGCTATAAATCGTTTCGCAGAAGATTTTCCTCAGGTGAATCTTGCAATATCCCTGCATGCATCAAATGATGAAGTAAGAAGAAAACTGATGCCGATTGCTTCAATTTATAAATTTGATGATTTGATAGATGTAAGTAAATCTTACACCGTAAAAACCGGCAGGCGTATCACATTTGAATATTCCTTAATAAAGGGTGTTAATGATTCCGTTGAAGATGCCGAGCGCCTTGCAAAATATCTAAAAGGCTGGCTTGCACATGTCAACCTTATACCTTTGAATAAAGTAAAGGAACGAAAATACGAAGCAACAGGAGAGAATACAATAAGAACATTCAAGGAAATCCTTGAAATACGAGGTATTCCTGTCACCATCAGAAGAACTTTGGGAAATGATATCGATGCCGCATGCGGACAGCTTAGAAGAGGACGTTAGGTGTCGGAGGAGGGGTTATGAGAATTTTATTGGACGGCATGGGAGGAGATTATTCTCCTGTTGAAGTCGTTAAAGGTGCAATAAAAGCTGCAGAAGAAATAAAAGAAACCATTGCAATAATCGGTCCTGAGAAAGAAATAGCCAGACTTCTCAAGAAGAATTCCTGTAAGGCTGATAATATTGAGATTATAAATGCAACTGAAGTTATAACAAATTGCGATGCACCGGCTATGGCCATAAAAAGAAAAAAGGACTCGACTATAGTAAAAGGTATGCGTATGCTTAAAGATGGTGAAGGAGATGCATTTATCTCAGCCGGAAGTACAGGCGCTCTTTTAAGCGGAGGTCTTCTTATACTTGGAAGAATAAGAGGCATTAAAAGACCTGCTATCGCAGCATGGGTTCCGAAAATCGGCAAAAGCGGAACAACACTTCTGCTCGATTGCGGTGCAAATGTAGATAGTAAACCTGAGTATATTCTTCAGAACGGAATTATGGGAAGTATGTTCGTTCAGGGTGTTAAAGGCATTAACGATCCTTCTGTAGGCTTATTGAATATAGGAGCTGAACCTGAAAAAGGCGATGAACTGCATAAACAGGCTTATGATAAACTTTTGAACAGCTCTGTTAATTTTGCGGGTAATGTTGAAGGACGCGATGTTATAACAACCGATCTCGATGTTATCGCGACAGATGGTTTCTCCGGGAATATTTTTATTAAGAGTTCTGAAGGAGTTGCACTTGCCATTATGGGAAGAATAAAAGAAAAAATGACTGACGGACTGGCAGCAAAAGCAGGAGCTCTTCTTTCATATACTAAGCTGAAAGAAGTAAAGAAAGAGTTTAATTACTCAGAGGCCGGAGCTGCACCTATTCTGGGATTGAAAGCACCTGTTCTTAAGTTACATGGAAATTCAAAAGCACGGGATTTCTATTATGCAATAATTCAGGCAGTGCCTTATGTAGAGAAGCAGGTTACGGAAATGATAACAGATGCAGTAAATAAAAATAAAAAATGGTTCTAATATACCAAGTTAATATATGAAAAAAAAAGAGTTGTTAGATATTATTGAATATGAATTCAATAATCTGGATCTGCTTAAAAGAGCCTTAACCCACAGTTCATTCGCATCCGAAAAAGGAATGAGTTATGACTTTAATAATGAAAGACTCGAGTTTATTGGAGATGCATATATAGATGCTGTTGTAGGTGCTAAGCTTTTTTTAATAATGAATACAGCACAAGAAGGGATCTTATCCAGAACCAGGGCAAGTATTGTTTGCGAAGAATCTCTAGCTGATGTCGCTCGAAGTATAAACCTGGGTAAATATCTATATCTGGGTAAAGGTGAAGATCTAAGTGGCGGAAGGGATAAAGATTCAATTCTTGCTGATGCATTGGAAGCTCTTTTTGGAGCAATAATTCTGGATGGAGGTTTTGAAGAAGGTAACAGAGTGATCTTAAATCTTCTTGAAAGCAAGATAAGACTCGCAGTTAAGGGAAAACTCAACAAGGACTTTAAGACAAAGCTTCAGGAAATAGTACAGGAGAAGTACCAGACTGTGAGGATTAATTATGTCTTAAAATCGGAAACAGGTCCGGATCACGATAAGATGTTTACAGTTGATGTAGTTTTAGAGGATAAAATATTAGGTACAGGAGAAGGCAAGAGTAAAGCTAAAGCCGAGCAGGCTGCTGCCAGAGATGTTCTGTTGAAAGGGGAAATATAGTTGTATTTCAAAAGAATTGAATTACAGGGGTTTAAATCATTTGCCGATCCTGTATCAATCGAACTTAATGATGGAGTAACATGTATAATCGGACCTAATGGTAGCGGAAAGAGCAATATCAGCGATGCTCTCAGATGGGTGCTTGGCGAACAAAGTTCAAAGCAGCTCCGTGGAAACAAGATGCAGGATGTTATTTTCGCTGGCACAGCTACAAGAAAACCTCGCGGAATGGCAGAGGTATCTCTTGTAATTGATAACTCAACCGGAATACTTCCTCTTGAATACACTGAAGTAGTAGTTACAAGAAGGATGTACAGATCAGGTGAAAGCGAATATCTTATTAACGGTAATCAATGCAGATTAAGAGATGTCCGTGAGTTATTTATGGATACGGGAATCGGAGTTGAAGGTTATTCCATAATCGGTCAAGGGAAGATAGCGGATATTGTTAGCATAAAACCTGAAAATCGAAGAAGAATTTTTGAAGAAGCAGCCGGAATTGTTTTATATAAAAGCAGGAAGGCCGATGCAGAAACAAAATTAAAATCAGCAACTGACAATATTGAAAGAGTTAGGGATATTATTGCTGAGATCGAATCGAGGATAGATGGGCTGAAAGATGCATCAGAGAAAGCAAGAGAATTTATTGAGTTAAGAGATAAGTATAAAGTTCTCGGTATTAACATAATTCTTCATACTCTGGGAAGTCTTACGAAGAGCATTAATGAAGGGACAGAAGAGCTTGAAGAAATTCAGTCAAGGCTTATCGACGCTGAAGTAAGAAGTAGATTGCTCAACGAAAATATAGAGATACAAAGAGAAAATGATTCTGAATACAGCATTGAATATGATGAAGCAAATCACTTATTAATTTCAAAAATCGATGAGTTGAATACTATTTTAAGTGGAGGAAAAATTAACGAAGAAAAACTTAATAATATATCTAAAGATATTTTCAGACTGTCTGAAGAGATAGAAGAGGCGGAAATAAAACTTGAGGGAGAGAAGAAGACATATGAAGGTCTTGTAGCTAATGAAAATAAACTTTCTAGAGAAACGGAATCGTTAAGACTTTCCCATAGCGATGCTGTTATTAAGTTTAATGATCATAATCAAAAATCTATATCATTGAATATGGAAATTGAAAGTCATAAGAGTAATATGATAGATATAAACAACAAGAATGTATCCAGAAAGGCTGAAATTTCAACTCTTCAAAACTATAAAAAAACATTATCCGATAGGGAAGAAACAATAATATGCTCTCTTTCCGGACAAAATAATAAAGATAATAATAAGCGTAAAGAATATGATCAATTACAATCAACTTATGCAAAGAAAGAATCGTACTATAACGAAGTCAAGGAGAATATTCAATCTATTTCCGATAAGATTATATCGGTAAACCAAACTGTTGCTGTTATTAATTCCCAAATCAATGAACTTTCGATCAAGATCAAT
This sequence comes from Mogibacterium sp., assembly GCA_012840975.1. GTDB lineage: Bacteria > Bacillota > Clostridia > Peptostreptococcales > Anaerovoracaceae > Crickella. The sequence goes on from DUVP01000010.1 coordinate 73,391, forward strand.
ACTGCTTCATCTCGTATGAATACTATTCAGGAGATGGAGAATAACTATGAAGGTTATAACAATGCTGTCAGACTTCTTATGAAAAGATCAATAAATGGTGTTATCGGTACTGTTTCAGATTTAATTAGTGTTCCTGACGGATTTGAATCCGCAATTGAAACAGCACTTGGCGCTTCACTTCAAAATGTTGTATGTAAAGATGACAGTGTTGCAAAAAATGCAATAAACTGGCTCAAATCTTCAGGAGCAGGCAGAATCACTTTTTTGCCTGTTGAATCAATCACTTCAGATCTTATCCCTTTAGACCATGGAGTAATAAATTCAGCCGGTTATATCGGTATTGCTTCTGAAATAGTATCTTGTGAAAGCAAATATCAAGAAATAATCAACTCTCTTCTTTGTCGTGTTATTGTTGCTGACAATATGGATAACGCAATAAGGATTTCAAAGAAGAATATTAGAGGGTTCAAAATAGTTACAATTGAAGGTGAGATTATCAGTTCATCAGGTGCAATTACCGGGGGAAGATATGCCAATAAATCAGCAAATCTTCTAGATAGAAAAAAAGAAATATCGGAACTTGGGTTTAAAATAGAAAAATATAAAAGTGAAATAGAAGAACTTATTTCAAAAAAGAACAGTGCCGAAAATCAGGTAAGTGATTTAGAATCCCAAAAAAACGCTGAAACTGAAAAGACGCATGAGCTTGAAATTGAGATAAATGTACTTAAATCCGATATTGAATACTTGAATAAGATTATTCAAAGTGACGAAGAGGCAAAAAAAAGATTTGAAGGTGAACTGAGTATACTTCGCGAGGATTATAACCGTGCAGAAGCTATGATTGCTGAATATGAATCGCAAATATCCGAGTCTGAGACTGTTTATGAAAAATATGAACAGGAAATTGAGCAAATGCTTATAGAAGCGGAAAATCTTAAAACTGTTATCCGGGATGACAATGAGATAATAGTATCTCTTAAAGTAAAGCTTAGTGAACAGGAAACAAGAATTCTTTCGCAAAACGAACTTATTGAAAGAGTCAGAGACAGCATAACGGACATATCATCCGAAATTGAGGAAAACAAAATTTTTATTCAAAATCTTGAAAATTCAAGAAATCTTCTTACCGCAAGTGGAGAAGCTACCGACGAGAAAGAAGAACAGCTTCAAAACGAAAAAAAAGAAATTGAAGCCAGGATTTCAGAATTACTTTCTCTTATGGAAGAGAATAGAAAAGAAAACACTTCAGCTCTTAATAAGCAAAAGGAGACTCTGGAGGAAATTGAACGAATCAGAGATGAGAAATATAAGCTTGAAATGAAGACTACTCGTAATGAGACTCTCATTGAGGCGCAAAAAGAAAAACTTTGGGATGAATTTGAGGTCTCATATGCGGAGGCTCTCGATATGAAAAATCCCGATTTTGCAATTACTTCAGGAAATAAAGAAATGAGAGAGGTTAAGCTCAGAATGGCTGAGCTCGGTGATGTTAATATCAGTTCTATTGAAGAATACAAATCGGTGAGCAAGAGATATGAATTTATGACCGCACAGGAGGCGGATCTTACCAAGTCAATGGATGAACTTCAGGAAATAATCAGAAATATGGACAAAACCATAAGAACAAGATTTAAGGAAAATTTTGATCAGGTTGTTGTAAATTTTGAGGAAGCTTTCAAAGAACTTTTCGGTGGCGGATATGCAGAATTGAGACTTGAGGACGAATCTCAGCCTCTTGAATCCGGGATAGAAATAACTGCTCAGCCACCGGGAAAAAAACTTAAAAATATAAATCTTCTTTCAGGTGGTGAAAAAACACTGACAGCAATTGCTTTAATGTTTGCAGTTTTAAGAACAAAACCGACACCGTTTGTTATTTTAGACGAGGTAGAGGCTGCACTTGATGAGGTAAACATTCAAAGATTCTCCGATTATTTAAGAAAATTTGATGACATACAATTTGCATTAATAACACACCAAAAAGCAACTATGGAACGAGCGGATGTACTTTATGGTGTAACAATGCCGGAACAGGGTATCTCAAAGATGCTTTCATTAAAACTTGGTGATGATTTTGATCCTGAAGGGTTAACTTAAAAGGGAGGAAATATGGGCCTTTTTGAAAAAAAGTCTGCTTTTAGAAAATTTGTAGACAGCATTACTAATGCTATATATGACAATCCTGAGCTTGGACCTGAATTTATGGAAGAGCTTGAAGAATCTCTTATTATGTCAGATATAGGTATTGAAACCTCTGAAAAAATTATGACAGAGCTCGATAAAGCTATAAATGAAAGATATATCATAGAGAAGGATGCTGTTTTAAAAGAGTTCACCTCAATAATAGAGAATATTATTGATAAAGGTGACAGAAACAAAATGTCCGAAAACTATCCTTTGATAATATTGATGATAGGTATTAATGGTGGAGGAAAAACAACCACTATCGCAAAGCTGGCAAATATATATAAGAAAAAAGGTAAGTCTGTTATTCTGGCAGCGGCAGATACATTCAGAGCTGCAGCCGCTGAACAGCTTCAGACATGGGGCGATAGGGTCGGTGTAAGGGTTATTAAACATGCAGAAGGTACTGATCCGACTGCAGTAATATACGATGCAATTCAATCGGCAAAGTCTAATAATACAGATGTTCTTATATGTGATACAGCAGGGCGTTTACAAAATAAAACAAACCTGATGAATGAGCTCGAAAAGATGAGCAGAGTTATATCCAGAGAATATCCTGAAGCAACAAGAGAAAACCTTTTAGTAATCGATGCCACAACAGGCAAAAATGCTATAAGTCAGGCTGAGGAGTTTTCCGGTATAACAGATATAACAGGCATTGTTCTTACTAAAATGGATGGAACCGCAAGAGGAGGAATATCCATTACAATAACAGACGAATATGATATGCCAATCAAATTTATAGGCATGGGTGAAGGTCTGGATGACCTGATACCGTTTAATGCACATGAATTTGCGGAGGGAATATTTGATGCGTAAACCCGTACTTGCAATTGTCGGCAGACCGAATGTTGGAAAATCAACATTATTTAATAGAATAATAGGTGAGAGAAGGGCGATAGTAGAAGACGTTCCCGGTGTTACAAGAGACCGTATATACGCAGAAACCGACTGGAACGGTAAAGAGTTTGCCGTAATCGATACCGGGGGAATAGAAGTTAATACAGATGACACAATATTATCCCAAATGAGAGATCAGGCGATTATTGCTATGGATATGGCTGATGTAATTCTTTTTATGACGGACGGTAAAGAAGGACTTACTACAGCTGACAGAGAAGTTGCAGATCTTCTTATGAAGACAGGTAAAGAGGTTATTTTAGTTGTTAATAAAGTCGATTCACCATCCAAAGCATATGAAATGATGTTTGAATTCTATGAGCTGGGATTTGGTGAGTCAATACCTGTCAGTGCAGCAAATATGACAAATATAGGAGATCTTCTTGATAGAGTAGTTGCCGGTTTTTCCGACGATGAGTTTGATGACCGGGAAGATAGGGTTATGATCGCTATAATAGGAAAACCGAATGTCGGCAAGTCATCGCTTGTAAATGCTTTAACGGGAGAAAACAGAGTAATAGTTTCTTCTATATCCGGAACTACAAGAGATACAATTGACACTCCTCTCACATTTGAAGGTAAAGAATATACACTGATTGATACAGCCGGATTGAGAAGAAGGAGCAGAATCAGTGATAACATAGAAAAATATAGTGTTATCAGAGCAATCGCTGCTATAGAAAGATGTGATGTCTGTATACTTATGATCGATGCGGGAGAAGGGCTGACTGAGCAGGACAAAAAAATAGCAGGCTATGCACACGAGGCAGGCAAGGGCTTGATGATCGTTGTGAACAAATGGGATCTTATAGAAAAAGAGACCAATACGATGAGGGATTTTAAGAAGAAAATAAAATCTGAACTCCTATTTGCTTCATATGCACCCGTCCTTTTTGTTTCTGTCCTTGAAAAGCAAAGACTGAGAGATATAATAAAAACAGCAGAACGAATTGCTGAAGTCAGAGCGACCAGGATTTCTACAGGCAAACTCAATAATATTATTGAAGATGCTGTTATGATGAGGCAGCCACCATCAGATAAAGGCAAGAGACTTAAGATTTACTATGGTACGCAGGTAAGTACAAAACCGCCTTTATTTTCATTCAGTATAAACGATCGTGAACTTGTTCATTTTTCGTATTCCAGATATATCGAGAACAAAATACGTGAATCTTTTAATTTTGAAGGAACATCATTAAAGTTTGTTTGGAACGAAAGGAGAGGTGACAGATAATGGGTTTAAATTTTACTGTAAAACTAATAATCATAGGCATTATTTCCTATGCAATGGGTAACCTCAATCCATCCATCATAATATCGAAGCTTTATGGAGTTGATATCAGAAAAGAAGGAAGCGGAAATCCGGGGACAACAAACGTTATAAGGACAATAGGTCTTAAATCCGGGATATTAACTCTTGGAATTGATGTCCTGAAGGCTTTTGTAGCAGTAAGACTAGGTATGCAGTTTGCCGGTCTGAAAGGAGGTATGGTTGCTTTTGCAGCTGTTGTTTTAGGACACTGTTTCCCTGCTATATATAGGTTTAAAGGAGGCAAGGGGGTTGCCGCGTCTTTCGGTGCAGCGATTGCATTCAACTGGCCAAGTGCTTTTGCTATGTTTATTATTGCGATGATTGTTCTTTTTATATGGCGCAGGATGTCTCTTGCCTCGATTGTTGCAGCAGTTACATACCCTGTTCTTATGTATTTCTATGAACCTGAGGGGGCAATTTTTACTTTTGCAGTTGCCGCATTTGTACTTATAATGCATGCTCCTAATATTAAGAGATTATTGAAGGGAGAGGAACCGCCACTATCATTCGGACGTAAGGACAAATCTGATGAATCATCAGATCCGGATAAAAAAGATAATGATAAGACAGATATAAATGTAAAAAAAGATGTACCTATAACAGAAGATGAAAAACAAAAGATACTTAACGACAACATAGAATACTCCGATATGGAAAACGGAGAATCACCTGTCGCTGCTGAAGCAACAAAGGAACCTTCACTTATCACAGCTCATTCACCTGAAGGAATAAGACCGGAACCTCAGCCTATGGATTATTTTGCAGATGTATCAGTTCCGGATCTTGGCAAAGAAAAGAAAAAAATCGGTGTTATAGGCAATGGATCATTCGGAACAGCCATTTCAAATCTTCTCTCATATAACGGTCATGATGTCACTTTATACGGCAGGAATAAAAATGCAATTAAGCTTATGGAAAAAACCAGAATGAATGAGCGTTACTTGCCTTATGTAATTCTTAGTGACAAAATAAAATACACGTATGATCTTAAATCTGCAGTGAAAGGAAAAGACATTCTAATATATGCAGTTCCTACTCAAAAGTTTAGAGAAGCATCTCAAAAAACATCAAAATTTATTGAAGACGGTACAATTGCGGTTAATCTGGCAAAGGGTATAGAACAAAAATCTCTGAAAAGACTTTCAGAGATTGCTATAGAAACAATTCCTAATGTGACATATGTAGTACTTTCCGGACCTTCACATGCTGAGGAGCTGGCAAGGAATTGCCCTGCAAGTGTTGTTGTTGCTTCCAGGAACAAGGCTGCTGCGGAAATCATTCAAGATGTATTCATGTCGGAAAAATTCAGAGTATATACACAGGAAGATATGCTGGGGGTTGAAATTGCAGGTGCTGTCAAAAACGTAATAGCAATTACTACCGGTATATCTGACGGAATGAAACTTGGCAGCAATGCCAGAGCGGCTTTAATGACAAGGGCTATCCATGAGATCAAAAGACTAGGTGACGCTATGGGAGCTAATTTGGATACTTTCTCCGGTCTTTCAGGGATAGGAGATCTGATTGTAACATGCTCGACTAACCTGTCACGTAACAGAAGATGCGGTCTACTGATAGGATTGGGTCTCGATGTTTTGGATGCTGTTGAAAGAGTCGGATCTGTTGTAGAAGGTTATTTTACAGCAGAAGCTGTTGTAGAACTTGCTAAAAAATATAAAGTTGAAATGCCTATTTGTGAGACTACATACGGAATACTTCAGGGAAAGGTAACAACTGATAAGGCTTTAACAGCCTTGATGACAAGAGATAAGAAAGATGAATTGCAGTAGATGAAGAAATATCACATTATTACTTATGGATGCCAGATGAATGAACATGATTCTGAAAGCATAGCAGGTCTTCTTGAATATATGAATTATGTCTATTCTGAGGACCCAAAAGATGCCGATGTTGTGGTAATGAATACATGCAGCATACGTGAAAATGCTGATAAAAGATTTTTCGGAGTTCTGGGACAATTTAAGAAAAAAAAGAGAGAAAATCGTGAATTTATAATATGCGTATGCGGGTGCATGCCACAGCAGACACATATAGTAGAAAAAATAAAAAAACAGTTTTCGTGGGTCGATATTATTTTCGGAACACAGAATATAGGTCAATTTCCCGAACTTCTTGAAAGAAGACTCAAAACAGGAAAAAAACAATACGATATAATCGCAAACAACCCGGATTTGGAAGAGAGTAAAATTAAGCCGAAGCGACTGTATAAGCATAAGGCTTTTGTTAACATTGTTTTTGGTTGCAACAATTTTTGCACATATTGTGTAGTCCCTTATACAAGAGGGAGAGAAAAAAGCAGAGAGCTTGAAAAAATCATTAGCGAAATAAAATATCTTGCAAAGGATGGAGTTAAGGAAGTAATGCTTCTTGGTCAGAATGTCGATTCCTACAAAGATATAAAAGAAAATGATTTTGCGGATCTTTTACAGGCGGTTAACGATGTAAAAGGTATAGAAAGAATAAGGTTCATGACATCACATCCGAAGGATATTTCGGATAAAATGATTGACTGCTTTGCAAGTTGCCATAAGCTTTGCAAGAGTATTCATCTGCCGATTCAATCCGGCAGTGATACTATTCTAAAGAGAATGAACAGACACTATGATTCTTCAAAATACTTAAAAATAATTGAGAAGCTGAGAAAAACGGCTCCCGATATAGCTATATCGACAGATATAATAGTCGGATTTCCCGGAGAGACTGAAGATGATTTTCAGAAAACTTTAGATATTGTCGAGAAAGTCAGATATGATTCTGCTTTTACATTTATTTACTCACCTCGAAAAGGAACCCCTGCTGCTAAGTTTACAGATAGAATTTCTGAAGATGTTATACGTGAACGATTCAACAGGCTTATTGAATCCGTTAACCGTATATCTCTCGAAAAAAATCAGAAATATCTCGGTAAAGAATACGATATTATTGTAGAAGGATTAAGTAAGAACGATGAGAGCCGATATGCAGGAAGAACTGATGATTTTAAGCTGGTCAATTTTACTTCCGATAAATCTCTTAATGAAATAAAGGGAGAAACTGTAAAAGTTCTTATAACAGATTGCAAGACATTCAGCCTTGAGGGAAAAGCCGTATAATGCTAGCAAGTATTTTTGAAAACATAAGTAATATTGGCGAATATATAACTTTATCACGCTTTATGACTGTGATATATGTTATAAATTTTGTTATAGCCTTTATCTTAATATTTATTGATGATTCTAAAACTCCTTCTGCTACTATGGCATGGATAATGCTGCTTTACCTGCTTCCTGCAGTAGGTCTTTTCCTTTATTTTATCTTATCTCAGAATATAGCGAGACATCAGATTTTTAAAATGACAGAAGATGAGGAAAGTGATCGAGACACTCTTTTAACGATGCAAAAAGAGGCAATACGCCATGGAATAAGTGAAACGGATGATCATATAGTCAGTAGATGGCGAAATATGATTGCAATGAATCTCGATTATTCCGATGCAATTTTGACAGATAATGAAAGTGTTGAAATTATATACGACGGCAAAGAGATGTTTAACCGCCTTTGCAATGATATCAGGAACGCAAAATATACAATAAAAGTCTGCTACTTTATTGTTAAAGATGATTTTGTCGGAATGAAATTTATCGATCTTCTTACAGAAAAAGCCAGAGAAGGTGTGAAGGTAAGGCTTATGCTTGATGCCCTCGGAAGCAGAAGCATCGGTCGCAGGGAACTGCGGGAGTTCAAAAAAGCGGGAGGACAATATGCTTTCTTCTTTAAGCCTATTATCAGAAACCTTTATTTCAGAATAAACTATCGTAATCACCGTAAAATTGTGATTATCGACAATGAAATCGGATATATAGGTGGATTTAATATTGCAAAAGAGTATCTTGGATATAAAAAGAAGTTTGGCTATTGGAGAGATACACAGCTTATTATCAAAGGAAATGCACTTGTTCCTCTAAATTCAAGATTTTATATGGACTGGAGATATGCTTCAAAAGAAAAACTCAGCTTATTTGAACAATCAATAAAGTTCGCTTATAAAGAATCCTGTGGTGATATTCCTATTCAGATTGTTTCTTCAGGACCCGAATCGCCAAAAGAGGAAGTAAAACTTGCAATGATGAAAATGATAACCGGAGCACGAAAAAGTGTTTATATACAGACACCTTATTTAGTTCCGGATGAACCTATGCTGGACTCTATTGCTATGGCTGCAAGATCCGGTCTTGATGTCAGAATAATGGTACCGTGCATGCCCGATCATCCTTTTGTTTACAGAACCACTCTTTATAATGCAGGCAGACTCATAAAAGAAGGAGCCAAAATCTATATTTATGAAAATGGGTTTCTTCACGCCAAGACTTTAACTGTTGATGGCGAGGTTTGTACAGTTGGTTCTGCTAATTTTGATATAAGAAGCTTCAGACTTAATTTTGAAACCAATGCTTTTATATACGATGATGTAGTTACAGGAAATATGAATAAACAGTTTGAAAAAGATATGCTTGATTCAAGACCGTATACTGCTGAAGACAGAAAAAATATCAGCGTATTTGACAGAGCTGCAGAATCGATATCACGACTTCTTACAGAGATTTTATAAAATTAAAAATTTAAATTGAAACTTAACTATATGAGTATCAGAAGTGCTGTTTAAAAATCAGAAAGGAATTATTATTATATGAATCTTATGAAGCTGCTAAGTCTACCGGGAATTATTCTGGCTATCAGTATGCACGAGTTTGCTCATGCGTGGATGTCAGACAAACTTGGAGATCCTACTCCTGCAAGACAGGGGAGACTTACCATTAGTCCTTTTGCTCATGTAGACTTGCTGGGCCTCGGTATGCTGTTTCTCTTCAATTTCGGCTGGGGAAAACCCGTTATGATAGATCCTTCATATTATAAGAATAGGAGAAGAGATGAATTTTTGGTCTCAATAGCCGGAGTGACAATGAACCTTATTATTGCAGCCATAATGTCAGTGCCGACAAAGCTGTTGTTCAGCTATTATGAAAACACAGGATTATATATAGCCAAAATGGCTTTTTTGATATTCTACTATACAGTTGTTATCAATTTAGTTCTGATGGTCTTCAATCTTATTCCGGTACCGCCTCTGGATGGATGGAATATAGTATCACAGTTATTTAATCTACAAAAATACAGCTGGTGGCACAAGGTGTATCAGTATGGAATCTGGATATTGCTCGCACTAATACTGCTCAACATTACAGATATTGTACTTAGACCGGCAATAAATTTCTTTATTCAATTATTGTTGGGTTTCTAGATAATTTATTAAAAATAATCAACCATCCTGCGAAGCTTAGATTGAGACATATGGGTTTCCATTGCTTTCTTGCCTGCAGCAATATTTCTTGTCTCAAAGGCTTTGAAGAGTGCTCTGTGTTCTTCAAGAATGGTTTTTAGATAGTCTCCGGCATATGTTTTTGCAGGAGCTGAATATTTGAGATATGTTTGATATGTAAGCAAAGTTTTATGAAGGATTTTATCCTTTGTGCCTGCATATATTATCCCGTGGAATTCTGCATTAAATTGAAGAACCTTCTCTGTATCATCTTTAAGGGTATAAAATTCCATAAAGTCCATATTTTCTTTCAGAGCTCCAATATCTTCATCTTCCATCCTTTGAATCGCCCATTCTACAGCTTTAACCTCAAAAAGAGCCCTTAAATCAAACAAATCGGATATATCTCTCTGTGAAAGACCAACAGCAAATGCACCTCTATTAGGGATGTTTTCAATTAATCCGTCAGTCTCAAGCTGTCTGAAAGCTTCTCTAACCGGAGTCCTGCTTACATCATATTTTTTGCACAGTACATGTTCGGTAAGCTTTGTACCGGGTTTAATGAGACCTGAAAGAATATCTTTCTGCAGTTCATTGTATAAAGTTGTTGAAAGTGGCTGGTTGATGTTGTCAATTGTATAAATTGTCATGATTATCATCTCCAATCCTATATACTGTACGTAATAAAAACTCGTTATAGAAGAAAAAACATCCTCATAAAAAACACTCTCATATATAATATAGTTTTTAGAAAAATCTTTGTCAATATTACGTAAAAAAAAGCATCGATTTTATAGTAAAATTAATTTTAGAATTAATTTTGAAAGGGAAAATTCAAAATAAATATGAAGAAGAAAATTATAGATGAAAATAAAATAGAAGATGTAATGAATATGCTGTTAAAAATGTATCCTGAAGCATCATGTGAGCTTAATCATGGCAGCAAATTCGAGTTGCTAATTGCTGTTGTACTATCTGCTCAGACAACTGATGTAAGTGTTAATAAAGTTACACCGGGACTTTTCAAAAAATACCCCGGTCCTCAAGAACTTGCCGAAGCAAATCTTTCAGATGTTGAGAGTATAATAAAAAAAATCGGATTATATAGAACAAAGTCAAAAAACATAATTAATCTATCTAAAAAACTTTGTGAAGAATTTGAGTGTCAGGTTCCGGATAGTTACGAAGAGCTTATCACTTTGCCCGGTGTTGGAAGAAAAACCGCCAATGTCGTCCTCGCTGAGGCCTTCGGTATTCCTAGAATCGCAGTGGATACACATGTATTTAGAGTAGGGAATAGAATTGGTCTGGTTGATGAAAAAGATGTTTTGGGGACTGAAAAAGCTCTAATGAAAAGATTGCCTGAAAACAAATGGATAATATTTCATCACCTTCTTATTTTTCATGGAAGAAGATGCTGTACTGCAAGAAATCCGAAATGTGAGACATGTCTTATAAAAGATATATGCCTGGAATATAACAAATAAAACGATAAAAGCACTTTTGTTATGAGTGTGTTGACTAATAATATTGATAACACCCCTGGAAATTGCTAAAATAAAGAAAGGATAAGACAATTCTATTCTATTAAATTATCTTTGGGAGGCGATAAAATGGCTAAAATTGGAATTAACGGTTGGGGAAGGATATCAACATGTGTTATGAGAGCATCTATGCTTTTTGATGATATTGATATCGTTGGTATCAACTGGAGGAATGCGGATAATGATTATGTAGCATATATGCTGAAGTATGATTCCGCATTTGGAAGGTTTCCTGGAACAGTAGAAACTTATGATAAGGGTATTGTCGTTAACGGCAAAAAGATACCTGTTTATTTTGAGGAAAATCCTGCAAATATTCCATGGGTGGAATGCGGGGCTGAATATGTTATCGACGGAACAGGTGCTTTGACAACAACAGAAAAAGCACAACCACATCTTGATGCGGGTGCAAAAAAAGTAATTATTTCTGCTCCTGCTAAAGACAAAACCACACCGACATTTGTTTACGGTGTAAATCATGAAGAATATAAAAGCGATATGAAAGTTGTATCTGCGGCATCATGTACAACCAATTGCCTGGCTCCTGTTTGCAAGGTTCTTAATGACAAATGGGGAATCGTTCAAGGTCTTATGACAACAATCCATGCTTCAACAGGAAAACAGAAAACAAACGACGGAAGATCCAACAGCGACTGGAGAGTAGGCAGATCGGTATATAATAATATTATTGCAACCACTACAGGAGCGGCAAAGGCTGTCGGACTGGTCCTTCCGGAAATCAACGGGAAATTAACCGGCCTTGCGTTCCGGGTACCGACTATTGATGTTTCTGTTGTAGATCTCAATGTTATGCTGAAAGAATCTGCTTCTATTGAAGAAATAAATAAAGCTATGAAAGAAGCTTCCGAGGGTGAACTTAAAGGGGTTCTCGGATATACGGATGAACCTGTAGTATCTATTGATTTCCTTGGTAGTCAAGAAGCTTCGGTATACGATGCGGATATGACTATCGAAGTTAATGATAAATTCTTCAAACTCGTTGCATATTATGATAATGAATTCGGATATACATGTAATATGCTTAGATTGATTGAATATATGGCAAAAGTGGATAATAAATAGAAAACGTGATTTTATATAAGTGCCGTGCATTCATGTGCGGCACATTTTTATGAGAGGAAAAGATTAGATATGAAAAAAACAGTAAAAGACATTAATTGGTCAGGAAAAACTGCTGTTATGAGATGCGATTTCAATGTGCCCCTCAAAGAAGGATTAATAACTGATGATACAAGAATCAGGGCAGCTATTCCTACAATAAAGTATCTTATAGAAGAGGGGGCGAAGATTGTAATCATGTCTCATTTGGGAAGGCCTAAAGGAAAACCTGTTCCTGAAATGAGCCTTGCACCTGTTGCAGGAAAATTAAGTGAATATATTTTTAAAGATATTAAATTTGTTCAATCGGATGTGGTAGTTGATAAAAAAGTTAAAGAGGCAGCTGAATCTCTTGCTTCAGGTGATGTTATGCTGATCGAAAATGTAAGATTCCGTCCTGAAGAAGAAAAAAATGATCCTGATTTCGCAAAAGAACTCTCTGATCTTGGAGACATTTTTGTTCAGGAAGCTTTCGGTACGGCTCATCGTGCACATGCATCTACAACAGGGATTGCAAATTATATTCCGGCAGTTTCAGGTTTTCTTATCGATAAAGAGCTACAGTTTCTCGGAAAAGCTTTGGATTCTCCTGAAAGACCTTTTGCAGCAATTATGGGCGGCGCAAAAGTTGCAGATAAAATTCCTGTAATTACAAATCTGCTAGATAAAGTGGATATAATTATTATTGGTGGAGGAATGCTCTTTACATTTTTAAAAGTTCAAGGCTATTCAATAGGTAAATCTCTTCTTGATGAGGAAGGACTTGAACTTGCGAAAGACATACTGAAAAAGGCAGAAGAAAAAGGAGTTAAGTTCCTTTTACCTGTTGATGTTGTTTGTGCCGATGAATTTTCTAACGATTCTCCTTTTGATACTTACAGTATTGATTCTATCCCTGATGACAGGATGGGATTAGATATCGGAATTAAGTCTATTGAAATATTCACAGACTCTCTCAAAACATCAAAAACCGTCCTTTGGAACGGTCCTATGGGAGTATTCGAGATGAGTAATTTTGCTAACGGTACAAAAGCAATAGCAGAATGTCTCGCCGGTCTTGATGCAATTACAATTGTAGGCGGAGGGGATAGTGCGGCAGCAGTCAAGAAATTCGGATTTGATGATAGAATGACACATATAAGTACAGGTGGTGGAGCAAGTCTTGAATTTCTCGAGGGAAAGACTCTGCCGGGAATTGCAATTATTGAAACAGTATAACAGGATAGTAGAGTAAAAGAATTGAGGAAAAATTATGAAAAATTTTTTGATAGCCGGAAACTGGAAGATGAATAAGACGGCGAAAGAAGCTGTGGAATTTGCTAAAGCATTAAAGGCTATGAAACTTGAAAATGAAAAAGATGTAGCTATACTTGTACCATTTACCCATCTTTTTTCTATTGCTGATGCATTGGACGGAAGCAGTATTAGATTTGGAGCACAAAATGTTCATTACGAAGATTCAGGGGCATATACCGGAGAGATTTCTGTTAAAATGCTTAAAGAAACAGGAGTAGATTATTGTATAGTAGGACACTCCGAAAGACGAGAGTATTTTAATGAAACCGATGAGACAGTGAATCTTAAGCTTAAGAAGTTGATATCAAGCGGAATAACACCTATTTTATGCGTCGGTGAATCTCTTGAGACCAGAGAAGAAAATCTGCAGACTGAATTTGTTGAAAGTCAAATTATCAAAGCTTTTGATGGAATAGATAGAGTAGATGTTAACAAAATTGTAATAGCATATGAACCTATTTGGGCGATAGGAACAGGAAAGACAGCAACACCTGAAGAAGCTGAGGAAATGTGCCGGTTTATTAGAGAGATTATTCAGGAAATATATAACGACAGTGTTATTTCCGAACAAATCATGGTTCTATACGGTGGAAGCATGAAGCCGGATAATGCCGAAGATCTTCTGAATAAGCCTAATATTAACGGAGGCCTCATCGGAGGAGCAAGTCTCAAGTTGGAAGATCTGGCTACTATAGCAGAAATTGCATCTAAAATATAGATTATTAGCTTAGATCAAAATAAAAACCATTGAAAAATTGACACATTTTTTTCTGAATGCTATAGTTAATTGTTACATTATAGATATTAATGTTGTATAAAGATAAATAAAGTTCAGGAGGAAAAAATGCGTACAGCTTTAATGGTTACTATTTTAATTGCAAGTATCGTCCTGATTGCAAGTATTTTGCTGCAGTCAAGTAATAGCGATGGAATGTCAGGTTCTATAGCGGGAGGTGCTGAACAGCTTTTTGGAAAAAAGAAAAGCAGGGGATATGATGCTATTCTTTCAAAAATAACAACTGTATGTGCTGTAATTTATATAGTTGTTGCTTTGGTGATTGTTGCAATATTCAATTAAAGCAATAATCTTTTTACAGAGGTTTATTTAATGATAAAAATCATAATTTTAGTATGTTCAATTATATCTATCCTATTTGCACTAATGTTGTCATCATGGATACAGAAAAAAAGCACTAATGATAACAAGGCTATAAAAACATTTTATAATCAGATGCAAGAAAGGTCCGCACAATTTATTAAAGCGGAATATATTGCACTATCTGTAGGCTCCATACCTGTTCTTATTCTGCTGACATTCTATTCCGGTTGGGTGGGGTCGCTTCCTTTTGCTATTGCTATTGCTCTTTCCTTTCCTGTAATAATGCTTGGAGTTTCCGTATCTAACAAAGCATCTTTCAAGGCTTTTTTGAAATTATCGGAAGGAGACTTTCCGGGTCTTCTCAGGACTTCCTTTAGAGCGGGAACCGTAGTGGGTTTTTGTGTTTCAGGATGTGGGCTGATTCCAATATCCGCAATGTTCTTATTCCTAAAATATGATTTTATTAATAGATATATCCTTACCTTTGCTTCCGGAGCTGTTTTCGTTTCATTATTTATAGCTGTAAGCGGAAAAACTTATTCGAAAGCATTTAATTTATTATCTGCCGACAAAATGTATGATCATACAGGATCGATTGCCGGTGCCGGTGCGGATTACTATGCAGCTTTTGTATGTTCACTCGTTTCAGCGATATCTCTCTCAGATGTTGCTGTAAATACAGGAGGTGTAACATCTACATTTACAGCAAGAGCTGCTTCTATATTTCCTGTAGCTGTAGCTGCTACGGGTATTATAGCGTCTTTGATAGGATCTCTATTCTATAGAGGAAGAAACAAGAAAAACAACGCAAGAGATATCAGTCTTGTCAATATAGTCAGCGGAATATTTACCGTTGCAGGAGCTCTTTATCTTAGTGACAATCTGATGCAGTCATATAGATATGCTTTTGCTGTATCTTCAGGTATTATTGCAGGAATATTATCCGGAATCATCACAGAGCAATTTGCATACGATAATAATAAATTTAAAAAAACATACTCACAACTTAAAGAATCTAAAGAAAATGTAGGCCTTATACGAGGACTTATACTTGGCGGGTATTCAACAATCATTATGACTATTGTTGTGTGTACAGCTCTGGTTATTGCGTATAATTATGCGAATATTTATGGAATAGCTCTTGCCGCTGTCGGGTTTTTATCAATATCGGGAACGGTTTGCTCTTCTGAAATATACTCCGGTATTATATCCAACGTATCAATGATTCTGAATCCTTTTGAAAATGAAGATAATGAACAATCTGTCGGAATTGTTCTTAAACAAGCTGAATCAAAATTATCCGCTGTAAGCAGAGGTTATTCACAACTGGCAATGACTCTTACCGGTATATCAATGTTTTTCCTATTTATATTTATAACAGACAAACTCACAATTGATTTCGTAAGTCAGATTGTAATGGTTGGAATTTTTGCAGGTTCAATTCTGACATTTTTCTATAATTCAATTCTCGCAAATTCTGTTCTCAGGATTGCAAACTATGATATATCGAAATCCGATAATGAAGATTATTATGACAGAATAACAGTTTCAATTAGAGGCATGATTATAATAATGCTCTTTTCAACTATTCTGCCGATAGTAATAGGGATATTAATAAATATTAAATTCCTTATAGGCTCTCTTTTCGGAATGCTTTTAACCGGGTTTTTACTAAATATTTTTCTAGGGAATTCCGGGATAAATTTCAAATACGTGTCAGGGATATCATTGAATACCATAATAAATGCTATTCTCATTGTTGCTTTGACTTTTTCATCGTTTCTTATTAGTTTTAACGGATATTTTTTGAGATAAATTAAAATAAATTTAAAGTCTTTGCCAAAACAACTAAATGTATACGGCTCATACCAGAGCCGCTTTTTTATAAGACAGTGTTAATTGAATAAAAATCTTGTTATTATATGTTGTTGAGTGATATGATAAATAATCTGAAATTTCAAATGTACGGAGGACATAAGATGTTAGAAAAACTTGACCAAATTTGCCAATCAGGTTTAGACAGTATTTCAAATGCAGATAATTTAAATAATCTTGAGGCGGTAAGAAAAGATATTACAGGTAAAAAAAGCTCTCTTCAAGAAGTTCTTAAGAGCCTTGGAAGCCTTGAACCGGATTTAAGAAAAAGCGTTGGAATGAAAGCAAATGAAATCAAAAATATTTTTGCTGACAAAATCAAGGAAAGGGAAACCGAGATTGTTAAAACGGCATCTTTTATTGATGGAGAGATCGACCTTACTCTACCCGGTATTGAAGTAAGTGAAGGAAGTTTACACCCCATAACACAGATGTCATATGATCTTAATGATGCTTTTAGATCCCTCGGATTTGAAATATATAGTGAAGATGATATAAGCAGTGAAAAGTTCGCTTTTGACAGTCTGAATTTTCCTGTTGACCATCCTGCCAGACAATCCATGGATACATATTGGATTGATGGTACTGAAAATAAAAGCGGGACAGAAAGACTTTGTCTAAGACCTCACTTAACCGGAGGCTCGGTAAGGTATTTGTTAGAGCATGGCGCTCCTGCAAGATTTGTCTATCCCGGTAGAGTTTATAGAAATGAAAGTACGGATGCCAGACACGAAAGAGCCTTTTTCCAATATGAAGCTCTTATTGTAGACAAGGATATATCCTTTAGTTCGGGCAGGGTTATGATAGAGGCTATACTTGAAAAGGTGTTCGGACGAAAAGTTAAAACAAGGATGAGAGAGGGCTTTTTTCCGTTTACTGAGCCGGGATACGAAATTGATATGGAATGCCTTGTATGCGGTGGAACAGGTTGTAAGGTATGCAATCAGACCGGATGGATAGAAGTTATGCCCGGTGGAGTTATTCATCCTAACGTTCTCAAATCAGCAAATCTCGATCCGGAAATCTGGACAGGATTCTATACTAATATAGGGCTTGACCGCCTTGTAATGATGAGATATGAAATCGACGATGTAAGACTTTTCCACAGTGGAGACCTTAGGTTTTTTAAACAATTTAAGTAGGGAGTGAATTTATGAAGATATCATTTAATTTATTAAAAAAATATATAGATTTACCAGACAATCTTACTCCGGAGCAGATAGCTTATGACCTTACAATGAGAACAGTTGAGGTGGAAGATGTTATTAATACTGCAGACAAGTTCAGGAATATTGTGGTAGGGGAAATAAAAGAAGTGCGTAAACATCCAAATGCTGATGCTTTAACGATTTGCATGGTGGACTGCGGCCTTGATGAAATCAAACAAATTGTCTGCGGAGGAACTAATCTCTATGAAGGACATAAAGTTTGTGTTTCAATGCCGGGCGCTAATGTTGTATGGCATGGCGAAGGAGAGCCTGTCCCTATCAAAGAAACTAAGCTAAGAGGTGAAAAATCCTTTGGGATGATTTGTGCCGCTGCTGAAGTTTATTTAAACGATTACTATGGGGATCCTGATGAGAGAAAAATCGTAGACTTTACCGAAGCAGGGACTATTTGCGAAGTAGGTCAGAATGTCTCTGAGCTGATTGGTATGGACGATACTATACTCGAAATAGATAACAAGTCACTGAGCAACAGACCGGATTTGTGGGGACATTACGGCATAGCACGCGAGCTTGCAGCAATATATAAGCTGCCTTTCAAAGAAGCTCCTGATGATCTTCCAAAAGGTTTACCTGAATATCCTGTACAAATCGATGCTCCTGATCAGTGTCACAGATATTCGGCTACCAAGATAGAAAATGTCTATGTTAAGGAATCTCCTGATTGGATGAAGTCCCTTATAACTAATTCAGGTATGCGCCCTATCAATGCAATTGTGGATATAACAAATTATGTAATGCTTGCAACCGGACAGCCTATGCACGCATTCGACAGTTCACATGTTGAAGGAAATAAAATCATTGTAAGAAGTGCTGAAGAAGGTGAAACTCTTTTGCTACTCGATGATATGGATTTAAATCTTACAAAAGGTGATCTGGTTATATGTGATACTGTTGAGCCTATGGGACTTGCAGGAATCAAGGGGGGCAAAAAGGATTCTGTTTTAAGCGATACTACGGATATAATTCTTGAAGTTGCCAGTTTTGCTGCAACAGGAATAAGAAAAACTACGAAAAGATTTAATGAGAAGACGGATTCATCTATCAGATATGAGAAGGGTATAGATACCCAAAGAGTAGATCTGGGAGTTTCTCTTGCCTGCACTTTGTTTAAAGAGATATATCCTGAATGTAAAATTACGGCATTTGGGGAAGACTATCCTTATAAAACTAAAAAAAATAAGATAGATATAACACAGGATTTTCTTGATGTAAGGCTTGGAACTTCAATCTCAACAAAAGATATCGAGGATATACTTACCAGACTGGGGTATCTGGTTGATTATAACGATGGTACATACCATTGTACTGCTCCTACCTGGAGATCTACCGGTGATGTAACGATTAAGGACGATATTCTTGGTGATATTGCAAGACTTATCGGATATGAGTACTTTAAAGCAAAGCCTCTTCCTGTTAATTTTGAGCATGCAGTAAATCAATCCCATTACGATTTTATAAGGAGTGTTAAAGAATATCTTTCCTTCAGATGTGGGTTTTATGAAGTATTTACCTATCCGTGGGTGGAAGACAGGTTTATCAAAGCTGCAAAAATGGATTTTGAAAATGCAGTTAAACTTGCTACACCTCCATCACCTGAAACATCGTATTTGAGAACATCTCTTATTCCTGGAATGCTGGACATTATCGATAAAAACTCCCATTATTTTGATAAATTCAGCATATTTGAAGTTGCACAGGTATTTGAAAAAGGTGAATATAAGCCTTCAATCAAAGATGAATCTCTTCCTGTTCACAGAAACCTGCTCACAGGTATCATTGCAGGAGAAGAAGTTAAAGAAATATTTTTTAAAGTCAAAGGTATAATAGAAGCACTTCCTGTATACTGTCAGTGTGAACCTTTGGAGTTTTACTCAGAGACGCAGCCTTTATGGTCTGACAGTAAGGTATGGCTCAATATATCTTCAGAAGGGAAAAGAGTAGGTGATATAGGTCTTATTTCACTTGGAACGCTTAATGACTCCGGTATAAAAAACATCAAAGCTGCCGCTTTTGAACTGGATATGGATATTCTTAAGCCTTATCCTTCCAGAACGAATAAATTTAAGCATTTGCCTCAGTATCCTTTGGTTGAACAGGACCTTTCGATTGTTGTTGATGAAACAATCACATGGAGTCAGATAAGAGAATCTCTTAAATACATGGTTAAGGAGCTCAAGTTTGTCGAGGAATACAGAGGAGAGCAAATTCCGGAAGGAAAGAAGTCCGTTATGCTCAGCCTGAAAATAGGAAATGACGACTCAACAATGACTTCTAAGCAAATTGAAAAGAAAATGAACGGAATCATTAAGATACTTAAAAATAAATGTCGTGCTGAATTAAGATGATATAGGAGAGTTTTAGATGCCGGAATTTGATAATAACAGATATATTGTTACAGAAAATCCCAAGGTTATAATTCAAAAATGCCGAAACCATTCAAAAGAAACTCTGAAAAGCTTTCTGATAGGTTCATGCATTATATTTATTATAATGAACTGGATACCTGAGATTCTTGGAATGTTTTTTACAAAATCATATGTTGAGGTACTTTCACAATTTGTATATATAGACCCTCAGCTTATAATTAAATTGCCTCAGATTCCTGTGATTCTATACTTCTATGCACTTTTGTTTAATGGTGTATTAAAGTTGGGAGAAGCTCTATATACTTTGACATATATTAGAAATAAGAGGGTAGAATATGTTGCAATAGCAGAAGGATTTAAGTTCTATTTTAAAGCCTTAGGAGTCTATATCGCCCAGTTATTCATAATCAGTATATGGTCAATATTGTTCATAATACCCGGAATAATCGCAGCAATAAACTTTTCTCAAGCATTTTATATTTTAGCTGACGATCCGAAGAAGGGAGTTTTCAGAGTTCTTTTTGAGAGCAAGTTTATGATGATGGGGAACAGAATGAATTATTTTTTACTTTTGATTAATTATCTTCCTTATCTTCTCATAGGATATTTGCCATCAATTGTTCTTTCATGGATACCGGGCTTGAATTTTTCCAATCCTATAACAGTAATGATGTTTCTTATATCTGCAATACCTTTGTATGCTGCAAGAGGTTACCTTGCAATGGGGAGAGGGGTATATTATGAGTTGTTAAAAGAGAAAGGTTTTGAGAATTTCAGATATAGCGGTCAGGAAGCATTCAGAGAGGATAAAACAATATAGGACATTTGTTAGTCAGATGTCATGGTTTTAATTATCGATTTCATATCTGTCGGCATACCGGCTTCTATAATGATTTCTTTTTGAGTAACAGGATGAATAAATTCGATTCTATATGCATGGAGAGCCTGCCTTTGTATCAATTCAGTGCTTCCATCATATAATTCATCTCCTATTATAGGATGACCTATGTGTGAAAGATGAACCCTGATTTGGTGTGTCCTGCCTGTGTGAAGTGTTATTTCTATAAAGCTATATTCATTGAACCTGGACAGTACCTTGATTTCCGAAACGGCGTCTTTACCGCCGTTTTTCATTACAGCACGACAAATTGATTCTTGTGAAGGACGACCTATAGGCAGATTAATTTTGAAATGATCTTTTTCAACACGGCCATGAACTATTGCTAAATATTTTTTTACAACAAGACCGTTCTTCATTTGATTTGAAATATCATTTTGCACATTGGAATTCTTTGCAACTACAATAATGCCGGTTGTGTCCATATCTATTCTATTTGCAAATCTGATTTTAAATGTCTGATTTGTGTCATCCATATATTTCATAAGCCCGTTTGCTATTGTATGGCTCGGATGTCCTTTGGTAGGATGAACGACTACTCCGGATTGTTTATTTAAAATCAATAAATCTTCGTCTTCAAATAAAACATCGAGGGGTATGTCTTCAGGTAAAAAATCACTTCGTTCCTCAGGCAGTCTGATGCTGATAATATCTCCGGCTTTTGGACGTATATATCCCGGCGAAACATTTCCATTAAGATCAACTAAAGAATTGAACTTTATTTTTGTTCTGAATCTTGAGGAAAACCTAAAGTTTTTCCGTAAAAGTTCATGTACTGTTAATCCGACTTCATCTTCTGTAACTATATGTTTATATTTAACCATTATAAATTGTTTATACTTGATTAATTTTTATAAAAGCTTTGAACTGAGCTTTTGCCAATAATCATAATCTTCAAATCTTATAATATGTATCTCTGTTTCCGATTGTGAAATTTCAACATAATTAACATTGTTAAACTCGTGAGTTTTGCCATCGAAAGAAAGAATAATAGTGCCGTTCGAGCTTCTGCCAATGCCGGTAATCCTTACTGTGTCTTTTGCAGGAAGAAGGATGCTTGAGTGGAAGCATCTGTATGCATTTGTACTCATCGGTGCTACCGGAGTAAGCTGAAGGACATCAAGGTCAGGTGAGACTAGGGAACCTCCCAGAGAATAGTTATATGCCGTTGAGCCGACAGGAGTTGCTACAAGTATTCCGTCTCCTGCAAATTTTTGTATCATGGTATTTTCAATTGATACCTCAAACTGTGCAATGTGCGAGAATGTGCCTCGTACCAGAACTTCATTAACTCCCATTCTTTTAAATATATTTTTTTTAGTAAAAATATGTGCTTCAACCGGCTTTACATTTTGAATTATATAACGTCCCTGATCAATAGCATCTATTGCTTCTTCAATTGCATCGGGAGATCCTTCCTGAAAAAATCCTAAATTACCTGTATTGATACCGATTATAGGTGTTCCCGGAAACCTGCATTTATGTACAAGGCTTAAAAACGTCCCATCACCGCCAATACATACTATTATATCTACCTTATTTGAGTATTCATTTAAAACTTTATGACCTTTTCTAATAAGAATATCAAGTAACTCAGTTTCAGCATAAATAGAATGCTTGCTGTTATTTCTGAAAACATAGAAATTTTTTGACATATCTTAACCTTTCAATAGTTTATAAAGTTCTTCTGTCAGTTCACTAAATGTTGAAAGTGCAGAAAGAACAGGTTCTTCAGTACTCATATCGACACCTGCTATCTTGAGTAATTCTATTGGATAATCTGAATTACCTGAAGATAAAAAACTTAAATATTCCTGACTTGCAGATTCACCTTCTTTTAGAATACGATTAACTATTGCATTTGCAGCGGAATAGCCGGTTGCATACTGGTAGACGTAGAATGACCTGTAAAAATGAGGTATTCTCGACCATTCGTATTGTATCATATCATCGTCAGACATATGAGGTCCAAAGTATTTCGTATTTAATTTTTTGTATGTGTCATTTAAATACTCAGGAGTAATTGATTCCCCGCTTTCAACATATTTATGCACTGTTTTTTCAAACTCTGCAAACATAGTTTGTCTGAATAGAGTACTCTTAAATCCTTCCATATAGAAACTGGTAAAAAATGCTTTTTCTTTATTCGAATCCGCATTATCCAGCATATATCTTATTAAAAGAATTTCATTAACCGTGCTTGCTGTTTCTGCAGTAAAAATAGAGTGATCCCCATATATATACGGTTGATTTTTTCTTGTGTAGTAGGAATGCATTGAATGTCCGCTTTCATGAACTAGTGTGAATACATCTTTTAGCCTGCCATTGTAGTTCATTAAGATATAAGGATAGCTGTCATAAGAACCAAAGCTGTATGCCCCGGAAGTCTTCCCTTTGTTTTCGTATATATCGACCCATTTTTCGTTTATCAGGCCATTTCTTAGAGCTTCAACATAATCCTTACCTAGAGGAGAAAGTGCCTTAAAAATGAGATTTAAAGCATCTGTGAAGCTGTATTCAACATCATCCGGTATGACTAAAGGTGTATATATATCATACATTTTGAGTTCAGGAATTCCGAGAACGTGTTTTCTGATTTCAACATATTTATGCATATCAGGAAGATGTTTATGAACTGAATCAATAAGATTATCATATACGGAAGCCGGAATTCTTTCTGGTTTAAGAGCAGCTTCAAGTGTAGAGGAATAGTTTCTTATAGAAGATATTGCTATATCCTTCTTCAGATTATAATTATATATAGTACTTATCGTATTGTTGAGCTTTGAATACTCTGTATACAATTTATAATATGCTTTTTTACGCACTTCTCTTGAATTGGATTCCAACAAAACTGAAAAAGTGGAATGTGTAAGAGGGACTTTAGATCCGTTGCTATTCGTAACTTCACCAAAAACCATATCGGCATCATTCAATACATTGAAAATCTCATCTGAAGCTTTTAAAGCTTCTCCAAATGAAGAAATTATAAATTCCTGTTCAGCAGTAAGGATATGTTCTTTTTTTGAAAGGATTTTTTTGAGAAAGAATTCATAAGTCTTCAATCTGTTATCTACTGAAAGATATGAGGTTACTGTTTCTTCCTTTGCAGAGAGTATTTCAGGGATTAAAAAAGACATCTTGGCACTTGCTTCTGTTAAAGCAGAAACAGCCTTTCCATATAGAGCTGTATTCTTACTGTTTGTATTGTCTTCATCGCGTTTCATATGTGCATAAACATATGCTTTTTCGATAAAGCGTGATGCGGAAACATAAGTATCTAAAGCTTTTAAAAGATTTTCAGAAGAATCCATTACAAACGTCTGCATAGACTCAAGCTCCGATGCTTTTTGTAATCCCGAGTTAATGTCAATATTTACAAGTCTTTCATCAGAATACATAGCTTCTATATTCCACTTGTATTTTTTTTCTACTTCTTCTCTTGTTATCTGTTTACTTTTATTCATTTCGATAACTCCATATGTTATAATATTATGTCAGAAATTATAACATAGAGGTTGTAATAATTGAAATATGGACAAGACAGACCTATATATTAAACTGGATATAGAATCTCCTGAAGAGTTCAGGTATTTTGAAAATCTCTCCGCTCTAATTGAGGAAGATGATTTTATAGATGAAGATCTTATCAGAGATCTTTTTAATGATATTGATAGAGAGCTTCTTTTGGACTATATAAAGCAGTATTTTGAAGATATTATGAAACATCTGCCTGATGAAGAATCGGAACTTTATATTACTTTCGACTCAATTGCAAGAGTTCTTGCCGGTATGATTAATCCTCAAATGTCAGAAAACGATATAGATAATTTGACATTTGAATTTATGAGGTTCAGAAAGTGGTTTACTCTGGATTCTCTCGTATTTGACCGGAATCAGGATTCATATATAAGTATTAGAGATTCAGTTTACAATATAATTGCTGCAAAATTTATTGATCAGGAAACAGACTATGATTTTTCAGAAGCTTGTGAGTATCCACTTAAAGGGTATGAAGTGCGTTTTTCAAGTATGATAAAATAATAGAATATATGTATACAAGAAGAGATATTGAAAAAAGAGAATATCAGATTCTCTCACCATTAGCATCTAAAGCGGCCGAATCAAAAGGGAGAGAACATCCTGAAAAAATGTGTGAATATCGCACAGTATTTCAAAGAGATAGAGATCGAATAATACACTCAAAAGCTTTCAGAAGGCTTTTGCATAAAACTCAGGTATTTATAGCTCCGGACGATGACCATTTCAGAACAAGACTCACTCATACTCTCGAAGTAGCTCAAATATCAAAAAGTGTAGCAAGAATAATAAGGCACAATGAAGACCTTACAGAGGCTATTGCTCTCGGTCATGATTTGGGACACACACCTTTTGGTCATGTAGGAGAAGCTATTCTTAACAAGGTTCATTCGGGCGGATTTATTCATAATATTCAAAGCTTACGTACTGTTGATCTCATAGAGGATACATTAAGGAGAAAAGGACTCAATTTAACGTATGAAGTGAGAGACGGTATACTTAATCACAGCGGAGAAGGGGTTCCTTTGACCAGAGAGGGCCAAATCGTTAAAATATGTGATCGAATTGCTTATGTTAATCATGATATTGATGATGCGTTGAGAAGCGGTATAATTACTTTTTCTGATCTTCCGGAGGAAAGCATAGAGATTCTAGGCAAAACTCATAGTGATAGAATAAATAATCTTATAATTGATTTATGTCATAACAGTGAAAGACATGACAGAGTAGAGCTTTCACCTGTTTTTAATGAAGCATTGTTGACTTTGAGAAGCTATCTGTTTTCAAATGTTTATAATTCGCCCAATATACTTGCATCTGTCGATATCAGTCATTTGGAAAATGTGATTAGCCATCTATATGAATATTATTTAATCCATGTTGATGAAATGCCGCCTGTATATCAGGAAATCGCCAGCATGCAAGGTGTTGCAGTAGCAGTAAAGGATTTAATATCGGGAATGACGGACAGATATGCCCTCAATACATATGATAAGCTCTTTGGTAAAAAGAGCAGGGAGTAGATATTCAATATGTCATGGAACAGCAGCTTTATTGACGAGCTTAAGATGCAATTAAATATTGTTGATGTTATCGGACGTGAAGTTGACATCCGTAAATCAGGAGCTAATTATAAAGGTCTTTGTCCTTTTCATAATGAAAAAACCCCATCATTTATGGTGAATGAAGAAAAACAGATTTTTAACTGCTTTGGTTGCGGTGAAAAAGGTGATGTTATAAAGTTCGTTCAAAGGTATTATAATTTATCGTTTATGGAAGCTGTTGAGAAATTGTGTGATGAGTACGGAATAAAGAAACCTGCAAATATGTCATCCAAAGCAGATATAGATTATAGTAAGTACTATCAAATAAATGCTAAAGCAGGAAGGTTTTTCTATTCGCAACTTACATCAAGAAATAATGTTGGATTAGAATATTTTAAACAAAGAGGGCTTAGTAACGACACAATTCGCAAATTCGGTCTTGGTTATGCTCCGAATTCATTCAGGGCATTAACGGATTATTTGAAATCGGAGAATATCCCGGAAGAGGATATTTTAAAACTCGGACTTGCTAATAAAGGGAAAAACGGGCTGTATGACAAGTTCAGAAACAGGATTGTTTTCCCTATAATTAATACCAGAAATAAAGTAATAGGCTTTGGCGCCAGAGCAATCGGTGATAGTATTCCGAAGTATCTTAATTCTTCAGAAAGTGAAGTTTTTATTAAAAAAAACAATCTCTTCGGATTAAACCTTACTAATAAAGAAATCTTAGATGAAGACAGGGCAATAATCGTTGAAGGATACATGGATTTAATATCTCTTTATCAACACGGTATAAAAAATGTTGCGGCAACTTTGGGAACCGCTCTTACTGATAACCAGGCAAAACTTATTACAAGATATACAAAAAACATTCTTCTTTCTTATGACTCCGACTCAGCAGGTATAAGTGCTGCAATACGCGGAATCGATGTTTTAAATAACGCAGGAGCAAAAGTTCGTATTCTTATTTTGAAGGAAGGAGAAGACCCTGATGATTTTATCAGGAAATCCGGAAAAACAGAATTTAACAAACTTGTTGATAATGCAATACCTGCTACTGATTTTAAGCTGGAAATAGCAAAAAGAGGATTTTCTCTTGATAACAAAGACGACGTACTGTTGTACATTGAAAGGGTAATTCCTATATTACAAAGTCTCGGACCGATTGAGCAAGATATCTATATTAAGAAAATTGCTGAAGAATATAATGTTTCAGAAAATGCTATTGGTATGAGTGTGCGAACAGATACTGATAAACCGAATCGATCCGGGAACAGTCTTTTTATTAAACGAGAACGAAATACACCTCTGAATATAGATGTCAAATTAGAAATTTCTTTCATATTTTTAATACTATATAACAGAGCATATCTTAAGCGGATAGAAGAGGACGGTATTCAATTTCATACCGATATTGCAAATAAAATACTTTCGTTTATACAGGCTTCAAACATGGATAAAGAAAAACTCGACCTTGCTCTTATATGTAAAAATCTTGATCCTGATGATGAAAATCTTCTTTTAAGATACAATGATAGTATTCATATAGGTCCGGATGATGAAGCTTTCTATAAAGCAACACTCACTGCATATATGATAAAAAAATATAAAGAAGAAAAAACTGAAGTTCTCAACAGCCTGGCTGTAGCTGAGGTGATGAAACAATCACAAGATATGAAAATATTAGGCTCAAGGCTAATTGAGTTAGACATACTTATTAATGAATTGTTGGAGGAAAATCATGTCTGAAAAAAACAAAAAAGATAACGAAGAAATTCTTGAATCGTCAAATCTCGATGATTTTTATATCGATGAAGTGGATGATGAATCAAAGGCCGATGATGCAACCTTATCCAAGGCTGAATCAGTTGCAGATTTCCTGGTTAAGAGTGCAAAGAATACAGGTGGAGAACTAACTTATGGAGAAATAGGCTCATATCTTGCTGAAATGAATCTTGATAAGGATATGATTGATGAGATATATGATATTGTTGAAACAAAGGGAGTTACAATTCTTGAAACAAGAGAGCCATCCAGCAATGAACTTACAGAAGATGACGATTCAGATAAAGATGACAACCTTCTTGATATTGAAGATGATGACGATTTAGATGAGGAAGAAGAAGCAAAAAAAAGCGGAGTTTTTATAAAACCTACCGGAGAAATAGAGGTAAGTGCAGCATCAAAGAGCATACCGACAGATGACCCTGTAAGGATGTATTTCAAAGAGATAGGAAAAGTGCCTCTTCTCACTTCAGAGGAGGAAAGAGAGCTTGCTATCAGAATAGAGCAGGGTGATGAAGAAGCTAAAAACAAGTTATGTGAAAGTAATTTAAGACTTGTTGTAAGTATTGCGAGAAGATATCTGAACAGAGGTCTTTCTTTTCTTGATCTTATTCAGGAAGGTAATCTAGGTCTGATCAAGGCTGTTGAGAAATTTGACTATACAAAAGGATATAAATTCAGTACATATGCGACATGGTGGATAAGACAGGCAATAACCAGATCTATTGCTGATCAGGCCAGAACTATACGAATCCCTGTTCATATGGTAGAAACAATTAATAAGCTAATCAGAATCTCAAGACAACTTCTTCAGGAATATGGTCGTGAGCCTACATCTGAGGAAATTGCAAAAGAAATGGGTATTACAGTTGAAAAGGTAAGAGAAATCAAGAAGATAAGTCAGGATCCTGTTTCTCTTGAAACTCCTATCGGAGAGGAGGAAGACAGTCATTTAGGTGATTTTATTCCGGATGAGGACATCCCTTCTCCTGTAGACACAGCTGCATACTCTATGCTCCAAAAACAACTCAGAGAAGTTCTGGAAACTCTTTCTGAAAGAGAAAAGAAAGTTCTTATTTTACGGTTCGGACTTGATGACGGTCGTCCGAGAACGCTTGAAGAAGTAGGTAAAGAATTTAGTGTAACAAGAGAGAGAATAAGACAGATAGAGTCAAAGGCTCTTCGTAAATTGAGACATCCTAGTCGAAGCAAGAAACTTAAGGACTATCTTGAATAAAATGAGACTAAGCAAAAGAATACATGCGATAGTAAACTCAGTATCTCATGGTGAAACTATTGCTGACATAGGGACAGATCACGGATACGTCCCTATGCTTTTAATGCGAAAGGGTATATCCCCATATGTAATAATGTCTGATATAAGTGAATATTCTCTTTCAAAAGCCAAAGACACATTTAAATCCTGTGGCATAAACACCTTGCCGGAGCAATTCAGAGTCGGAGATGGGCTAACGCCTATACGACCTGCAGAAGTAGACAATATTATCATTGCAGGTCTGGGAGGAATGACAATAATTTCTATCCTGAACGAGAATCCTGTTAAAACCGGCACTTTTAAGAAGCTGATACTTCAGCCTCGCAAGCATTCAGGGGAGCTTAGATATTTTCTTTATACAAACGGTTGGGATATTGTAAATGAATCTTTAGCACCTGAAGGAAAGTTTATATGTGAAATCATAAAAGCGATACCATCAGGTTATAAAAGTAGAGAGCCATTGTATAATAAAGATGATATAAGATGGAGTTATCCTGTATCTTTTTTAAATGCAGATGCGCAACTCATTAAACAAAAGCTTACCTACAAACTAAAGACTATTAATGAAGGTATATCAAACCTCTCAAAGAGTCATGATGATAAAACCGATACGATAGCTAAGCTTTATAGAGATAAAATCTATATTATCGATTTATTAACTATGTTAAAATCATAATCAAAATAATATATTGGGTAGACCAGACGATCGCGTGCAATGCATGAGGAAAGTCCGGGCTCCAAAGGGCAAGGATGACGGATAACGTCCGCCGTAGGTAACTATAGGGAAAGTGCAACAGAAACATTCCGCCGAAACGGGTAATGCCGTGGTAAGGTTGAAATGGTGAGGTAAGAGCTCACCGGTGTCATGGAGACATGACAGCCGTGTAAACCCCATCCGGAGCAAGACTAAATGGGCATTTTGTGGTATTGCCCGTACCCGCCCGCAGGTAAGTCGCATGATGCTGTAAGTAATTACAGTACAAGATGGATGATCGTTTAATACAGAACCCGGCTTATGGTCTACCCGGTATTTTTTTCAATTTAATGTTTTCATATTAAGAGATCTTAAAAGGAGAAGGTATACAAATGGAACTCAGACTTGGTATTGATGTTGGATCAACGACTGTTAAGCTCATTATCGTAGATTCGGAAAATAATATCATTTTCTCTAAATATGAGAGGCATATGTCCAGCGTGTTTGAAAAAGTCGGAGAAATGCTTGAAGATTTACATAGACAAAAAGGAGACTTGAGCCTTAGAGCGGTCATTACAGGTTCAGGCGGCATGTCTCTTGCAAATTTATTTGGAATTAAATTTGAACAGGAGGTTATCGCATGCAGTCATGCTGTTACCGAATTAATCCCGGAAACCGACGTAGCAATAGAAATCGGTGGAGAGGATGCAAAGATAACTTTCTATGGCTCTTCTATTGAACAGAGAATGAACGGTACATGTGCAGGAGGTACAGGAGCTTTTATTGATCAAATGGCAGTTCTGCTTAATACAGATCCACAGGGTCTTAATGAGGAGGCAAAAGACTATCGTATAATATATCCAATCGCCTCCAGATGCGGTGTTTTTGCCAAAACAGACATTCAACCTCTGATTAATGACGGTGCAAAAACTCCTGATATAGCCGCATCAATATTCCAGGCAGTTGTAAATCAGATTATATCCGGCCTTGCGTGCGGACATCCTATTAAAGGCAATATTGCATTTCTTGGAGGCCCACTTGAATACTTGTCAGAACTGAGAAAAAGATTTATTGAAACTTTAGATATTGCACCTGAAAATATTATTTTCCCTGAAAATGCAAAATATTTTGTTGCAATCGGTGCAGCATATCATGCCGAAAATCAGCCTGCAATACGTCTCTCTACACTGATAAACAAATTAAAAACGGCTAATCCGGATGATGTCGCTGATACACAATTTCTGCCGCCTCTATTTGAAAACGAAGATGAATATTTTGAGTTTAAACAAAGGCATGATAAGGCGAAGATAGCAAGAGGTGATATTAATCAGGTGAAAGGACCTGTTTTTCTAGGAATAGATGCGGGATCAACGACTACAAAAGCAGTTCTCATAAATGCAGAAAAAGAATTGATTTATGAAAGATATCAAAGTAATGAGGCAGATCCTATTAATGTCGTGAAATCGATTCTTGAT
>DUVP01000011.1 GCA_012840975.1 Mogibacterium sp.
AAAAATCCGGTGACTATAGCGAAGAGGATACACCTGTTACCATCCCGAACACAGTAGTTAAGCTCTTTAGCGCTGAGGATACTTGGAGGGCGACCTCCCGGGAAATTAGGACGTCGCCGGTTTTTTTTGAAATTTTTAACTGTCAAAGAAAACGTTTGACAGCTGTTGAGCTTATGTGTTAAAATATTTCCGGTATGAAAGATGAAGTGATTACAGTACAATATGCGACTCTTCTATACGATTTTTACGGATCCCTTCTGGGAGAGAAGCAGGCGGAGGTGATGGAGTTATATCATGAATATGATATGTCTCTTTCAGAGATTGCTGCCGAGCTTAATATGACCAGACAGGCCGTACATTATACATTGAAGAAGTCAGAAGCTTTTCTTGATGGTCTTGAGAACAAATTAGGACTTATTGCTTCATACAATGAGAATCGCAAAAAGGCAGATAGCATAATTGCAATGCTCAGAGAATTGGATATAACAGATGATGATAGAAACTATATCATTAAAACTATTGAGGAATTGACGGAGTAGTTATTTATGGCATTTGAAGGTCTTTCCGAAAAATTACAGGGAGCATTCAGAAATCTTAAAGGACAGGGAGTTATAACAGAAAAGGATTTTGACAATGCAATGAGAGCCGTCAAAATGGCTCTTCTTGAGGCTGACGTAAACTTTAAAGTTGTAAAAGATTTTGTTGAGTCCGTTAAAGAGAAAGCACTTGGTGCAGGAGTCCTTAAAAGTCTCAGCCCGGATCAGATGGTTGTAAAAATTGTCAGAGATGAGCTTGAGGAAATGATGGGTGGAGCGAGCAGTAAACTCACATTTTCGCCTAGCGGCTTTACGGTTATTATGCTTGTCGGTCTGCAGGGAACAGGAAAAACAACAACGGCGGGTAAACTTGCATCTTATTTGAAGCAGGTAGGTAAGAATCCTATGCTTTGTGCGTGCGACGTATACAGACCTGCAGCTATCGATCAGCTTGAAATAGTCGGCAAAGCGGTAAACACTCCGGTATTTTCCGTCAGAGAATCAAAAGACCCTGAATCGATAGCAAAAGCGGCTATTCAAGAGGCACAGAGACGAGGCTATAATGCCCTTATTATAGATACTGCCGGACGTCTGCAAATAGACGAGGATCTTATGAATGAGCTTAAGATTCTCAAGAAATCTGCAAAGCCGCACGAGATTTTGCTGGTTGTTGATGCGCTTACCGGACAGGATGCGGTCAATATAGCAAGCGGTTTCAATGAGGCCCTTGGTGTCGACGGTGTGATAATGACCAAGATGGATGGTGATTCCAGAGGCGGAGCTGCGCTTTCAGTCAAAGCTGTAACGGGAAAACCTATCAAGTTCATTGGTACCGGTGAAAAATATAATGCACTTGAGGCATTCCACCCGGACAGAATTGCTTCAAGAATACTCGGTATGGGAGATTTGATGTCTCTCATAGAACAGGCTGAGGATGCCTTTGACGAAGAAGAATCGCGCAGGCTCGAAGAAAAGATTCGAAAAAATAAATTTGACCTCAATGATTTTCTTGATCAAATGCGACAGGTAAATAAATTCGGAGGTCTGGGAAAAATAATAGACATGATACCGGGTATATCCGCTAAAGATAAGAAAAACGTAGACATTGATCAGGGAAGCAAAGAGCTTGTTAAGATGGAGGCGATTATCCTTTCGATGACAAAAAGAGAGAGAAAAGATCCCGGTATTCTTAATGCGTCAAGACGCAAAAGAATAGCTGCGGGATCGGGTCATACGGTTCAGGATGTC
Source organism: Mogibacterium sp. (assembly GCA_012840975.1). Lineage (GTDB taxonomy): Bacteria > Bacillota > Clostridia > Peptostreptococcales > Anaerovoracaceae > Crickella. The sequence continues at coordinate 1,785 of DUVP01000011.1, forward strand.
AATCAGCTTATTAAGAAATACGAAGAGATGAAAAAAATGACTAAGGTTTTGTCAAATCCGAATTCCAGAAAGGCACGTAATATGTTGAGAAACTTCGGAATGTAAAACCATAAAATCAACAAAAATCCATATAAAGATGGAGAAAAAAATATAGAAAAGAAGATCAGGAGGAAAAAATGGTTAAAATTAGACTTAAGAGAATGGGTGCACATAAGAGGCCTTACTACAGGGTAATTGTCGCTGATTCAAGAACACCGAGGAATGGCAGATTTATCGAAGAAATCGGAACATACGATCCGCTTAAGGATCCGGTAGAAATTAAAATAGACAATGAAGCGGCTCAGAAGTGGCTCGCAACAGGAGCTCAGCCAACGGATACCGTTAGAGCACTGCTCAAAAAGTCCGGTGCTATAAAATAAGGAAGGATACAGCAATGGCACGTTTGGTAGAAATAATTGCCAGAGCACTTGTGTCCAGACCGGATGAGGTCAGAGTTACTGAGGAGGTTAACGGCAAGAATGTAGTCGTTAAACTGCAGGTAGCAAAAGAGGATATTGGCAAAGTAATTGGCAAATCAGGACGTATTGCAAAGGCACTTAGGACTGTCGTCAAGGCTGCCGCAATCAAACAGGACTTGATGGTTACGGTTGAAATAATTGAAGACTAAAGAACAATCAGGTGTAGTTAATATCGGCAGAATCACTTCGGCAGTAGGAATACGAGGAGAATTAAGAGTACTTCCTTGTGCATATGATTCTAACAATTTGAAGGAGGGCAAAGTCCTCCTTCTTGGGCATGTAGAGAAAGAAACTGATATTAGTATTGAAGAAAACGAATTTATAAACCTTACAGTAGAAAAAATCAGGTTCCATAAAGATCGCCCCGTTATAAAACTCGACGGTATCGATGACAGAAATACAGCAGAAGGGCTCAAAGGAATGGAGATATTCATAAAGGCTGAAGAACTCGAGGATTTACCTGAAGGAGAGTATTATGTGAGAGATATCATCGGATTTGAGGTTATCGATCTTTCCAGCGGGAAAAGTATAGGAATACTTCAGGATGTAATTCAAAATACATCTCAAAGCATTCTGGATATTAAAACTGAAAAAAACAAGCAGGTACTGATTCCTGCAGTCGAAGCTTTTATGAAAAAAATTGACGTAGATAATAAAGTTATAGAAGTAGAACTTATACCGGGATTTATTTAATGAAGATAAACATACTTACGATTTTCCCGGAGATGTTCGAACCTCTTAATATGAGCATGCTGGGACGGGCAAGGCAAAACGGAATACTTGATATCAATATAGTTGATATAAGGGAATATACCGAGGATAAGCACAAAAGAGTCGATGACACTCCTTACGGTGGAGGTGCCGGTATGGTAATGCAGGTGCAGCCTATTCTTGATGCCTGCAGAAAAAGCAAATTTTCAGGTGAGATACTATACATGTCACCTAGGGGGGAAATCTTGTCAGGTGAGATAGCTATGGAGTTATCAAAAAAATCTGAAATTACTATTCTTTGCGGACACTATGAAGGGGTAGATGAAAGAGCGATAGAAATCCTCAATGCAAGGGAGATTTCAATAGGGGATTATGTGCTTACCGGAGGAGAAATACCTGCGATGGTACTGATTGATACGGTAGCACGCTTTGTCGACGGAGTGCTTGCAAGCGAAGAGTCTGCATTAGACGAGTCGATTTACTCAGGACTGCTCGAATATCCGCAATACTCTAAACCGAGAGAATATGAAGGTAAAGAAGTACCGAGCGTTTTGCTCTCGGGCAATCATCAAGAGATAGACTTGTGGAGATGGGAACAGTCGTTGAAGCTGACCAAAGAAAAGCGCCCGGATCTTTTTAAAAAATATCTGGACATGAATCTCAAACTTAGTAAAAAAGAAAAAGAAATCCTGGAAAAATACCGTATGTAGTAAAGAAAAGCCTTTAACTGAATACATATTGTATTCGAGGGTTTTAGTATTGTATAATCAATCGGAGAGGCATATATGAAAAAAAAGTGGTTGGTATCATTAATAATATATCTGACACTAATAGCTCTGTGTGCCCTGGTTATATATATAGTGCCATCAGTCAAGGGACTTTTGGAAAAGACATATATCACAGAAAGCGGAGAAATTTCCGTTACAGATGATGTCGAGGCCTTTATTGTTCGAGACGAAACTGTGTATCTGGCAGGCCGTGCAAGCACAATCAGCAGACTTGCGGATTCTGACAAGCTTGTCAAAGGGGGAACCAGAGTCGTTGATATAAGCGGAGAAGGCCTTGAAACAGAAAGCAAAAGATATACTGTTATAAAATCAAATTTAGGAAAATCAGCAAAAAAAACAAAAGACGGAATTTCTGAAGAGGCCGGCTATATAAGTTATTATGTAGATGGTGCAGAGGGAAAACTTACGACGGATAATCTGGATAATCTAAAGAAATCCGATCTTACAGCTCTTACTGATTTACCTATGAAAGCAACAGCAAAGGGTAAATGTGCGGCAGGAGATCCTTTATTTAAAGTATCGAGAAATGCAAAATGGTTTCTTGTTTTCTATCTGGATAAAGATAGAGCTGAAAAGTATACTGAAGGTAAAGTTGTAAGCATAAATATGAACGGCGAAGACATAGCTGTTAAAGTGCATTCTGTTGTTCACGGCAGGAAACAATCGAAAATTATTCTTTCATGCAAGAGCTATTTTGTGGGACTGCTTAAAATAAGAAGGCTGGACACAACGGTTACATATGAAAGAGGAGAAGGTCTTCTGATAAGAAACTCCAGCATTGTCGAGAAGAAAGGTCAAAGGGGAGTTATAGTAAAAAATAAATTGGATGAACACATATTTAAACCTATTTCTGTTAAGGCGGCAGATGGAGAACAAAGTGTTATATATTCCGATATCTATGTCGATAAGAACGGACATTATGTGGAGACGGTAAACGTCTACGATGAAATCGTAGAAAATCCGACGGAAAAAGTTATTGAAGAATCAACTTAGTAAATCTTTTTTAAAAACAAAGAAAATGGATATAAAAGAAAGATACTTGCAAGTATTGAAACTCAAAGAAGAAGCGACAGTAAGAAGCGGCAGATCAGGCGAAGAAATTATACTGATCGGAGTTACAAAAACACATCCTGCTGAAGAAATTAATCAGGCTATAGATGCCGGGATAACGGATATCGGCGAAAACAGGGCTCAGGAACTTCTTGAGAAATATAATGATGTCAAGCCGGTTCGCTGGCATTTTATCGGAAAGCTTCAAACCAATAAAGTCAAAAGCATTATTGATAAAGTGGAAATGATACATTCTGTCGACTCGATCAGATTGGCTAGAGAAATAGATAAAAGAGCAAAGATGGCAGGAAAACGAATGGATATTCTGATCCAGGTTAATTCTGCTATGGAGGATACAAAGACCGGCATACATCCGAAGGAACTTAAATCCATGGTTGCAGATATTATTGATGAATGTGATAATGTCCGTATTTGCGGGCTTATGTGCATTCCGCCGATTGCAGAGAATCCGGAGGATTCAAGGCCATATTTTAAAGAAATGAAAACTTTGCTTGAAAATATGAAAATGTGGGACTTTCCCCGGAGCAAGCTGTCACCGACCCATATATCGATGGGCATGTCGGGAGATTTTCAGGTTGCTATTGAGGAAGGATCGACGATGATAAGAGTCGGAAGCTCAATATTCGGGCCGAGGAATTATAAATAAATCTTCAAGATATTACTAAAAACAAATGGAGGGAACAGATATGGGGTTCATGGATAAAATGAAAGATCTCATTGGAATCGAAGATGACTTTGATGAGGATTTTGAAATTACACAAGAAGAGATTGATCGTTTTAAGCGAAAAGCGAATGAATCGATGCCGGAATATATGAGTAGAGAAGAACCGCTTAACGCGGGTATAAGTCAGATGGCATTTACAGAGGTAGCACCGCCTATATCGGCATCCAATAATTATAATACTGATAACAAGGCTTCTATGAATCAGTCAGGTCCGTTTAAGATGATAGTAATAGAACCGAAGAATATTGAAGAGTGCAAGAAGCTGATAGATAATCTGAGAGCCCGTAAGCCGGTCATAGTTAATCTTGAAAGGGTGGAGACCGAATTGGCACGCAGGATGTTTGACTTCCTTGGAGGAGCAACGACAGCTTTGCAGGGAACAGTGCAGAGGGTAAATCAGAACATCTTTGTATTTGCACCTAAAAATGTTAACATAAATGCAAAGCTTGACAGAGCAACGGATGCCGGAAAGCCGGAAAACTCCAATCCGTGGAAATAGAACAAGAAAGCAGGGTTTAGGAAAACAAATATATACGTAGAAAGGTAGGGTTTTATATTATGATTATGCCAATTGATATCGATAAGAAGGAATTCAGCCGGGACAAAAGAGGATACAATTCAAGAGAGGTAGATGAATTTCTGGATCTTATCGCCATCGACTATGAAAAAGTTCTTAATGACAACAGGTCTATGGCACACAAGATAAAATCTCTTGAAAAGCAGCTGCAGGAGGCTCAGAAATCGGATACAGCGATGATTGAAACTCTAGAAACAGCAAAAAAGCTCATGGCAGATATTTCTGCAAGTGCAGAGAGACGGGCGGAGCTGATAATGAGAGATGCTGAGCTTGAGGCGGAAAACATGCTTCTTGATGCAAAGGTATCGGTTAGAAAACTTAACGATGAACATATTGTTCTTAAGAATAAAGTGGAGAGACTTAGAGAAAACTTCAAAAGGATGCTTGAGACGGAAATTTCAAGACTTACTGAGGATGAGTTCTCACTACTTCCGGATCTTGACAGGAGCGACCTTGCAGCTATAGAGAAAGAGCTGAAACCGGAAGAAAAAGAAGATGAGCACAAAGCACCTACCCTTGTGGTTCCGGAAAAAGAGAATATTTCTCAGGAGAGCAGAATGCCGGTGACAGCAGAGCCGGAAAAAGCGACTTTGTCGGATTTATCCGATAGCCTCAAGAAAATGGCAGAAGAGCCGGCAACTTTGGAAGATACTATAATTTTAAAGTAGCATCGTACGACGAATATACGGAAAACTTTAGCAACTAAACTAAAAATTGATTATCGAAAGGCATCCTCGAAAGGGGATGTTTTTAGTGCAAAAACTGAGGATTGCCTAAAATTAAAGACTGAAATATAAAAAGCTTTGAAGTAAAAAACAAAAATTAGGATTAGCTAATTTAGTTTGACATAGCTAACTAAAAATGCTATATTCTTTTTATAAATAATATATATATGTGTAAAAAAGGAAGCTGAAATGGAGAGAAAAATGACGTTGGCAGAAGCAGAAGTGTGCAAAGACTACATTATTAAGGACGTTCATATTGAGGATGAGGATTTGAGTGCATTTCTTTTCAGATTAGGATGCTATGCAGGAGAAAATATAACAGTAATATCCCGCAAGAATAAAAATTGTGTTGTCGCGATTAAGGACGCCAGATACAACATAGATAATCATCTGGCAGAAGCAATAATCGTTTGAGAAAACAGATAATAAATAGATAATAAATAAAGAAGTTAAATGGAGGAATTTGTTATGAGAATTGCAATGGCGGGTAACCCGAATAGCGGAAAAACGACAGTCTATAATGCTGTTACCGGACGAATGGAACGTGTAGGTAACTGGGCAGGAGTTACTATCGAGAAAAAAGAGTTTCCAATCAAGAAGGAATACTATTCGGGGAGAGAAGAATTAATAGCTGTGGATCTTCCGGGAGCATATTCGATGTCGCCCTATACCTCGGAGGAGAGTATAACAAGTAAATATATCAAGGATGAAAAACCTGATGTAATTATCAATATTACAGATGCCACAAATTTAAGAAGAAGTTTATTCTTGACGACTCAGTTACTTGAACTGGGAATTCCTGTCGTAGTTGCTCTTAATAAGAGTGATATCAACGAAAGCAAGAAGAATAAAATTGATATTGAGAAACTAAGTGTTCTTCTAGGATGTCCTGTGGTTAAGACAGTGGCAACAGAAAACAAAGGTCTGAAAGAAATGATGGAAGCGGCTGTATCCCTTTTCGGAAAAGAGCAGAAGGCACCTTATTCGGAAAAGGGAGTGAATCTTTCGGATAAAAAATCAGTTGAAGAAGCGGATCGTAAGCGTTTTGAGTTTGTGGACAGCATAGTTTCAAAGGTTGAAACGCGTACGGTCTTGACTAAAGAAATAAATAAAGGTGATTATATTGACGCAGTTCTGACAAATCCTGTCGGAGGTCTGGTAATATTTGCCGGCGTGATGTTTTTAGTGTTTTGGATATCTCAGGCAAAAGTAGGACCTTTCCTTGCAGACACGCTGGTAGGCTGGATTGAAACTTTCCAAGAGTATATCGGATCTTTAATGGCGGGTTCAAGCCCGTTCTTATATGCACTGGTAGTAGACGGTATAATTGGCGGAGTCGGAGCTGTTATAGGTTTCTTACCGCTTATTATGGTAATGTTTTTCCTTATTGCACTTTTGGAAGATTGCGGATACATGTCACGAGCAGCTGTTGTTCTTGATCCTATATTTAAGAAGGTCGGTCTTTCCGGGAAATCGGTAATTCCTTTTGTAATCGGAACGGGGTGCTCTATTCCGGCGATAATGGCATGCCGTACAATCCGCAATGAGCGAGAGAGAAGATCTACTGCTGTCCTTGCATCATTCATGCCTTGCGGAGCGAAACTACCTGTTATTGCATTGTTTGCAGGTGCATTTTTCTCAGATGAGACGTGGGTTGGTCCGTTAATGTATTTTGTAGGAATTGCACTGATTTTCTTCGGAGCGCTTCTGATAAATGCTGTTACAGGATATAAAAATAGAAAATCATTTTTCATAATAGAACTTCCCGAATATAAAGTTCCTAGTTTGAAGGTTGCATTTTTGTCAATGCTTAATCGCGGCTGGGCATATATTGTTAAAGCGGCTACCATAATACTGGTTTGTAATACAGCCGTACAACTTATGCAGAGTTTCACCTGGAGTTTCGATGTTGTTGAAGTAGCAGGAGACTCAATACTCGCATCCATTGCTCATCCGTTCGCATATTTGCTTATTCCTATAGTCGGTGTTCTAAGTTGGCAACTGGCAGCTGCGGCGATTACGGGACTTATAGCAAAAGAGAATGTTGTAGGCACTTTGGCGGTTACGTTTGTAGGACTTCAAAACCTTATCGATACTGAAGAGTTTGCTCTTATGGAAGGAGCGGGAGAAGATGTAGCGGCAGTTTTTGCAATAACTAAAATCGCTGCTCTGGCATATCTTATGTTTAACCTGTACACACCGCCTTGCTTTGCAGCTATAGGAGCTATGAATTCAGAGCTTAGAAGTAAAAAATGGTTATGGGGAGCAATCGGCCTTCAGATGGGAACAGGTTATACGATAGGATACCTTGTTTATCAGATAGGAACTCTGGTCACAACAGGATCTTTCGGACCCGGCTTTGTCGGTGGACTGATTGCAGTTCTGGTATTTGCGGGAGTGATCATATACCTGATTAATAATACTAAGAAAAAGATGGCTTCGGAATACACGTTGAATACAGGAACTTTATAGTTAAAGATTGCTTTTAATGTTGATATTCAATGTCTCTTGTGATTTGATCGGCTACGTGTTTTTTTCAAAACAATTAAGCCGGTCAATGCAAAAAGCGAAGATATCAGAATAAAAACTTTCAGTATTAGTAATGCTGTATCTGCGAATACCTGCTCTTGCATAATATTTACAAGATTATCAACTGCGGGATTCAGGATCCACAAATCGTTATCAAAAAACAGCTCATGGAATTCTGTAAAAAGATAGGTGAAATTTATCGAGCCTATAATCAGAATAATAAAAGCCAGAATTATGATGACTGCCAAAGCAAGAAGATAACCACCGGAAATCAATCGTGCGAATTCAGAAGATGAAGAGTTCACATTTCTTTTTCGTATCGAGAAGAAAAGGAAAAACAGAAGACCGGTAGTTATAATCAGAGATAAAGATCTAAATCTCAAGGCATTTAAAAAAATATTTCGGCAATCTATCAGATGCAGCTTTTCTCTTTCTGTAAAGAATGGAGATGTAGTACCGTCAATTGTTGCATTTACATCATCAAGACTATCGAGTCTGCCAATGCAATACTCAAGCATCTGTTCGGTTACATATACTGCATCGTCAAGCGACATTTCGCCGGTTACGTATTGAGTGGTATTATATTTAATGTATTCGTTTCGCCACCAGTCCGGCACATTAAAACACACAATCTGAGCAGATGTAATCAGAAAGATATAGAGGGTCAGAAGCCCGCATATAAAGGCTGATATTCGTTCGTTGGTTTTCCTTATATTCATAATAAAACATTTTATCATATTACCTTTAAGGAAAACATACAGAATGATACTTTGAAAATCGTTTATTGTTAGTTTACAATTGATTTGTAATTACTACTGTATAAATATGAAGAAAGCAGAGGTCGTATAAAATAATGGCAGACATTATAGTCGGCTTAATAGTAGCCTTTATAATATTTTCAGCATTAAGATATATTTACGTTTCGAAGAAAAAGGGAAAAGCTTGTGTAGGTTGTCCGAGCAGTGGAAGTTGTCCTTATAGGAACAACCCCGACACAGGTTGCAATGCAAATAAAAACAAATAATAATTTTATAAATCATTTCTTTTCATTTTTATAAGATACTTATAATTAAAAAGGGCCGCGAAATTATGCTGTTTTGGAAGATTAGCTTCAGCAGGCATAAGAATTAAAGGCTCTTTTTGATTTATGTAAATTCTTTACATAGATTTGACAATGGGATGGTCTTGCACTTTACATTCAACTCATATAATTCAATGTAGATAAGACAACTTAATATCGGATTAAACATTATAAAAGCTATTTTTAGTAAAGGAGAATAATCATAATGAGAAAAATGAAAAAAGCAATTATTTTTACACTGTCCGCAATTATGGCAATTTCAATGCTGACAGGATGCGGCGGTGGCGGTGAGGAGCTAAGCGGAACAGTTTCAACTGACGGTTCGACTTCCATGGAGAAGGTTATCGGAGCACTTGGAGAATCCTTCGAAGGAAATAATGAGGGTGTAACATTTACCTACAATCCGACAGGATCAGGAAGCGGAATCACAGCTGTAGCTGAAGGACGTTGCGACATCGGTCTTGCAAGCAGAAGCTTGAAAGATGAAGAAAAAGCAGAAGGTCTTGTTGAGACAGTTCTCGCATATGACGGAATTGCTGTTATAGTCAATCCGGAAAACCCGGTAGAAGACCTTACAATGGAGCAGATAGCAGATATCTTTACCGGAAAGATTACAAACTGGAAAGATGTTGGCGGAGCTGACGGTGAAATCGTACTGATTGGTAGAGAAGCAGGAAGCGGTACGCGTGACGGATTTGAGTCGATTACAGAAACAGAAGAAGCTTGTGCATATCGTCAGGAGCTTACTTCAACAGGTGATGTAATTACAACAGTAGCAGGTAATCCAAATGCTATCGGATATGCATCGCTGGCTTCAATCAGTGATGAAGTTAAAGCACTCAAAGTCGGTGGAGTTTCTCCTTCAGAAGAGACAATAAAGGACGCAACATATGCAATCCAGAGACCGTTCGTACTGGTTACAAAAGAAGGAACAGACCTTTCAGATGTTGCACAGGCATTCTTTGACTACATCACAGGACCAGACGCAAACGCAATTATCGTGGAAGCGGGAGTTGTTCCGGCAAACTAAGAAACTTATAGCTAAGGTGGTCTGCCGAAAGGGAGACCACCTATTATTTTGGGAGGAATCTATACTTGAAGAGTAAAAAGCAATTAATAGAAAACATAATACACGGAGTCTTCCTGATTCTCGGATTAATAACGGTCGCTTGTGTTTTAGTTATAACGATATACTTGCTGGTTGCAGGTATACCGGCAATCAATAAAATCGGATTTATGAAATTTATGTTTGGAACTAAATGGGCACCGACAGCATCCGAACCGGCTTACGGAATACTTCCGTTTATCCTGACAAGTGTGTATGGAACATCCGGAGCAATTATATTAGGTGTTCCTGTAGGTTTTTTTACCTCCGTATATCTTGCAAAATTTGCATCACCCAAGATGAAGAAAATTGTAGAAACTGCAGTCAGCCTTTTGGCCGGAATACCTTCAGTCGTATACGGCCTTGTGGGTATGATAGTATTGGTTCCGGCTGTGCGAAAAGTCTTCAATCTCCCGGACGGAGCGAGTCTGTTTGCAGCAATCATCATACTTGCAATAATGATACTGCCTTCAATAATAAAGGTATCTATGACATCGCTTGAAGCGGTTCCGCCGGAATATGAAGAAGGGTCGTTTGCATTGGGAGCAACACCTGTTGAAACATACTTCAGAGTTTCCGTTACTGCAGCAAAGAGCGGAATAGTTGCTGCAATTGTCCTTGGAGTCGGCAGAGCTATCGGAGAGGCGATGGCGGTAATAATGGTATCAGGTAACGTTGCCAATATGCCGAGCCTTTTCCAAAGTGTAAGGTTTCTTACTACAGCGGTTTCAAGTGAGATGTCATATGTCAGTGCGGGAAGTCTTCACCAGCAGGCACTTTTCTCAATAGCCCTGGTACTCTTCTTCTTTATAATGCTGATAAATGCCTGTCTCAACTTCTTCCTTAAACGGGATAAAACCAATTAAAGCGAAATATAAAGAAATATCGAGAATTTATAAAGGAAATAAAGGAAATAGTAATGAAGGAATCATTAGGATCAAAACGAAACAGGTACATAAAAACCATGAAGTTTTTAATGGGAGCCTCGGTTTTTCTGACATGTGCTTTGATAGTTGCAATAATAGGCTACGTGCTTATCAGAGGAATTCCGAATATAACCTGGGAATTTTTGTCAACCAAGCCGAGTTATCTGAGCGGTACTATAGGTATTTTGCCGGATATTCTCAACACAGTGTATCTCGTAATAACAACACTGGTGTTTGTGTTGCCGCTGGGAGTCGGAGCAGCTATATATTTAACGGAATATGCCACAAATAAAAAAGTTGTGGCAGTAATCGAATATGCAGCCGAAACTTTATCGGGTATTCCGTCCATAATATACGGTCTGGTAGGAATGCTTTTATTCTGTCAGTTTATGAGTTTAAAAACATCAATTCTTGCCGGGGCTCTTACCCTTGTAATAATGAACCTCCCGACTATTATGCGTACCACGCAGGAGAGCTTGAAAACAGTACCGCAAAGCTATAGAGAAGGAGGCTTCGGACTGGGAGCCGGCAGATGGCGAGTAATCCGAACTGTAGTATTGCCGGGATGTATAGACGGCATAATAACAGGATGTATTTTGACTGTAGGACGTATTGTCGGAGAATCAGCAGCACTCCTGTTTACCGCAGGCTTTGCACATGCACTCAACGGGTTCTTCGAGGGTGTTACAAGCCCGGGAGCATCGCTTACAGTAGCTTTGTATGTATATGCCAAAGAGCAGGGTGAGTTCGAGGTAGCTTTTGCTATTGCTGCAATACTGATGGTATTGACGGTAACAATAAACTTATCTGCTACTATGGTAGGGAAATTTTTTGAAAAAAGGAGAGGTTAATGAGCGATATAATTTCAGTAAAAGATTTATGTCTGTGGTATGGTAATTCACAGGCGTTGAATAATATAAACATAGATATACCGGAAAGGAGTATAACTGCCTTTATCGGTCCGTCAGGTTGCGGAAAATCGACGTTCATTAAGACTCTGAATCGAATGAACGATCTTATTCCTGAAGTCAAAATCACAGGCACTGTAAATTACAGGGGACAGGATATATACGATAAGAATGTAAATGTCAATGAACTTAGAAAGAACATCGGTATGGTATTTCAAAAACCTAACCCGTTTCCGATGAGTATATATGATAATATAGCATATGGACCACGTACTCACGGAATAACTAATAAAGCAAAGCTTGACACCATTGTAGAAAAGTCTCTTAGGGGTGCAGCAATATGGGATGAGGTTAAAGACAGACTCAAGAAAAACGCGCTTGGAGTTTCAGGCGGTCAGCAACAGAGAATCTGCATTGCAAGAGCCCTGGCTGTTGAGCCTGACGTTCTCCTTATGGACGAACCTACGAGTGCTCTTGACCCTATTTCAACTTCAAAAATAGAAGACTTGGTACAAGAGCTCAAAAAGGATTATACTATAGTTATAGTAACTCATAATATGCAGCAAGCCGTAAGAATTTCCGACCAGACTGCATTCTTCCTGCTTGGAGATTTGATAGAGTACGGCAAAACAGAGACTATTTTCGGTAACCCGGTGGATCAGCGTACCGAAGATTATATAACGGGGAGGTTTGGATAATGCGTAACAGATTCGACGAACAGTTGAGACAACTGAATAGTGATCTTGCCAGAATGGGAGCTTTGTGCGAGGAGGCTATCGAAATAGCGGCAAAAGCACTTATTGAAGGAGATCCGGATATTGGTGAAAAAGCTCTGAAGTTTGATAGAGAAATCGATGAGCTGGAAAGAAAAATCGAAGATCTCTGTCTGAGGCTTTTATTGCAGCAGCAACCGGTTGCTAGGGATCTCAGACTGATATCGGCTGCTCTTAAGATGATAACAGATATGGAAAGAATCGGCGATCAAGCGACTGATATCGTTGAAATAATTCCTGATCTGGGAGGACGTACCGGCGGGGAATGTGCCTCTATTCAGGCAATGTCCAGAGCGACAATAAGAATGGTTGTCGAAAGTGTTGATGCTTTTATTAACAGAGATCTTGAGCTGGCCAGGTCGGTTATAAAATATGATGACGTAGTAGATGATTATTTTGCAAGTGTCAAAAAAAATCTTATAAAGATGATTGAAAAAGACAGTACAGATGGTGAATATGCTTTGGATTTGCTGATGATAGCGAAATACTTTGAGCGTATTGGCGATCATGCTACGAATGTTGCCGAGTGGGTAGAGTTTGCAATTACAGGATCTCACGAAGGGGAAGAAGAATGATTTGGTGTGTGGAAGACGATACAAGCATAAGAGATATAGAGGTATATACATTAAAGTCTACAGGTTTTGAGGCGAGGGGTTTTTCATGCGGAGAAGAAATGTTTGAAGCTCTGGAATCCGAAAAACCTGATCTTATAATACTTGATATCATGCTTCCGAATGAAGACGGAGTGGAGATACTTAAACGACTCAGAATCGGGAAAGATACATCGGAAATTCCTGTTATTATGGCAACAGCAAAAGGAAGCGAGTACGATAAAATCCAAAGCCTTGACCTTGGAGCTGATGACTATCTTGTAAAGCCGTTTGGAATGATGGAAATGGTCAGCAGAGTTAAGGCTGTCTTGCGTCGCTACAAACCGTCACCGGTTAAGCATATTCTGGAATTAGGCGGACTTGTTATGAATCTTGACGAAAGAACAGTGACCATTGACGATGAAAGAATACAGCTTACATACAAAGAATATGAGCTTCTGCATCTTTTCCTTAACAACCTGGGTAAAGTGTTTACCAGAGAGCAATTGTTTTCCATTGTATGGGAAATGGATCATATTGCTGAGAGTCGTACAGTTGATATGCATATACGTACATTACGAAAAAAAATAGGAAGATATGGTGAGAATATCGAAACTGTACGGAATGTAGGTTATCGAATGGAGGTAGAAAAATGACAAAACGAATTTTTCGATCCATTATAGCGGTGGCACTTGCTGTTTTGATAGCTTGTTTTGGACTGTTTCTGGGAGTCCTTTATGAGTACTTTGGAGAGATACAGGCAAAGCAGCTTAAGAATGAGCTTTCTTTTGTCTCTGCAGGTACTGAAGCTATGGGAATGGATTATCTTGAAGGTCTGAATAATACGGATAACAGAATCACCTGGATTGATAAGAATGGAAAAGTCCTGTTTGATAATAGAAATGACCCGGCAAAAATGGAAAACCATGCCGACCGCGAAGAAATAAAAGAAGCATTGTCAACAGGCAAGGGAGAAAGTTCCAGATATTCTTCAACTATGATGGAAAAAACCACATACTTTGCAAATCGTCTTAATGACGGTTCGGTTTTACGAGTATCCATCAGCCATATGACAATACTTTCTCTTGTTTTAGCGATGCTCCAGCCGATAGCGATAGTAATTCTGGTAGCAATTATACTTTCATGGTATCTTGCATCAAAATTCTCAAAGGAAATTCTAAAGCCTCTGGAAGCCATAAATTACGATGAGCCGATAGAGAGCGAGACTTATGATGAACTTGCACCTGTACTCACACATATGGAAAGTCAGCATAGGGAAATCAAGAATAAACAAAAGGAACTGGAAGAAAAGGAAAGCGAATTTTCGTCGATAATCAGAAAGATGAACGAGGGTCTGGTTCTTCTCAGCAATAAACGTGATATTCTGAGCATCAATCCGGCAGCTGAAAGTTTTTTCGAAACAGATGGAAGATCTAAGGGAAAGAATTTCATCGAAATCGAGCGTACCGTTGAAATAACGGACGCAATAGACAAAGCGGAAAAGGAAGGTTATGCCGAAATCCAGGTAAGTCGAAAAGGAAGAGAATATATTCTTCGTATCAGCAGAGAAGAAGATGCAAACGGAGGATTCGTTCTCCTTGTATTCGACAACACGGAACGTATCTTTGCGGAGAGAAACAGAAGAGAATTTACTGCAAATGTTTCTCATGAGTTAAAGACGCCTTTGCAGACGATTATGGGTAGTGCAGAACTGTTACAAAACAATCTTGTAAAAAAGGAAGATTACTATACATTTGTAGAAAGAATCCAATATGAATCAAGCCGATTACTCGATATGATTGAAGATATTATCCGACTTTCGCAGCTCGATGAAAAAAAAGAAATAAGTTTTGAAGATGTCGAACTGCTCGAACTTGTAACTAATGTTGCAATATCATTGCAAAATGTTGCTGACGAAAGAGGAATATCAATAGAAGTAAGCGGAGAAAAAACAGTTGTGTACGGTGTTCGTCAGCTACTTAATGAGATTGTCTATAATCTGTGCGAGAACGCTATTAAATACAATGTTGACGGTGGCAAAGTAAATATTACTGTAGGTGAAACATTTGTTACCGTAAAAGACACGGGAATAGGCATATCTCCGGAGGATCAGAATCACATATTCGAGAGATTCTACCGTGCAGACAAGAGTCATTCTCGCGAAGTCGACGGATCCGGACTCGGTCTTTCAATAGTAAAGCATGCTGTTGAATATATGGGAGGAACTATATCAATCTACAGCGAACCGGAGATGGGAACAGAGATTACTGTTGATTTCGAATAAAGGATATAACCAACTTCAAATAAAAATATTGATGTTACGAAAGGAAATCTTCTGATGGTCTATGTGACGGTCGGAAGATTTTTGTTTCAGAAATTAAGACAATTTTGAGTGTCTGCAAAGTTTTATTAGAGCCTTGATTATGATAAAATTACACTGTTATGCGAATCAAATTAAACAAAGAACAGAATAGAGCGGTAAAACATATTGACGGACCGGTTCTCATACTGGCAGGTGCAGGATCAGGAAAAACAGCTACGATGACTCATCGTATGGCATATATGGTCGAGCAGGGCATAGATCCTCACAGCATACTTGCGGTTACTTTCACCAATAAAGCGGCCGGTGAAATGAGAGAAAGGGTTGCAAACCTTGTAGGAAACACAAGAGGAATGTGGATTATGACATTTCACTCTATGTGTCTTCGTATGCTCAGGTATTCTGCCGAAAGTCTCGGATATAAGACAGGATTTACTGTATATGACGAGACCGATAAAAAATCGCTTATTAAGAGGATCTGCAAAGAGTTGAGCGTTGACGAAAAGGCACTGCCTGTTTCCTCTATTATAGGAACTATAAGTAAATGCAAAGAAAATGAAGAAGGTCCCGAAGAATATCTGTCAGGAAGCTTAAAAACCGGTATTAACCGGATGATGTATAGCGTCTATTTAAGATATCAGGAAAGTCTCATGGCTAACAATGCAATGGATTTCGATGACCTTTTATGGAATGGAGTTAAACTTCTTGAAACGAACAGAGTTGCCCGCGAATATTACACGGAAAGATTTAAATATATTATGGTGGATGAGTATCAGGACACCAACTATTTACAGTATAAACTTATAAAAATCCTCGCATCGAAGCACGGTAATCTCTGTGTCGTCGGTGATGATGACCAGAGCATCTACCAGTGGCGAGGTGCGGATATTAGAAATATCCTGGATTTTGAGCAGGATTTCAGGAACGTTTTCACTGTTAAGCTGGAGCAGAATTACAGGTCAGATGCCAATATTCTCGGACTTGCGAATTCCGTTATCAGGAACAACAGAGAAAGAAAGTCTAAAAAGCTCTGGACAGACAGACCTTCAGGTGAAAAGGTTACGTACAGAAGGCTTGATGATGAGAAAAGAGAAGCATGGTGGATAGGCGACGAGATAGATAAATTAGTCTCAGAAGGATATAACTATAGCGATATTGCTATTTTATACAGAAAGAACGCTCAGTCAAGAAGCTTTGAGGAGAAGTTCAGCTTTCGCGGTACACCATATAGGGTTCTTGCCGGTCTAAGATATTATGACCGTAAAGAAATTAAGGATATGATGGCATATCTCAGAATCATTGAGAATCCGGACGATGATGAATCGATGCTCAGGATTGTTAATGAACCGAAAAGAGGCATGGGGGCGAAAACAGTTGCTTCCGTGCAGGAATATGCACGAAATTTCGGGATAAGCCTGTATCAGGCATTGTGTGAGTCCGAGCTTCAGATGTCTCTGGGCAGCAAGACGAGAGTTCTGATTAAGGAACTCGTTGATATGGTAAAAGATATCCGGGAAGAACAGGACAATCTCACAATTGCGGATATATATGATAATCTTCTTAACAGATCGGGCTATCTTGAAGCACTGGAAAATGCCAATACAGTGGAAGCGGACAGCAGGATAGAGAATATAATGGAGTTCAAATCCGTTATAGCGGAGTTTGAGAAAGGCATAGATGACGGAAGTGTTGAGGCTTTTAGAGAAGAGCTGGAAGAAGAGAGGAGAATGCTTAAAGGCGAAGGAATCGAGACCGGTGAACCGACAATGCTGGCGGCCTTCCTCGAAAGAATAACTCTGATGGCAGATATCGATAACCACGATGCGGATGAGAACGCTGTCGTTCTTATGACACTTCACTCTGCTAAAGGTCTTGAGTTCCCTGTAGTCTTCATGCCGGGAATGGAAAATGGTGTTTTCCCCGGTGCCGGAGCCTTTGAAGAAACATCTAAAATGGAGGAAGAAAGAAGGCTTTGCTATGTAGGGGTTACCCGTGCGAAGAAGAAACTATATTTAACAGGGGCTCAGCTTAGGACATTGTATGGAAGAACTGATTATCAGACGGAATCCATCTTTCTTGAAGAGATGGATAAGAAGTTTATGGATGGCGACAAAACAACCAAGGATAAAGTCGCTTCCGGCGGAGGCCTGCGAGGAGAGCAGGGTCTCTTTGGTGATTACTTCTTCGGGGGAAGAACTCATGGGACGGCTGATGGATATTCGGGCCGGGCAGCATCAAAACCATTTGACAGCTTGAAGAAATCGAAGCAGTCGACAGAGAAAAAGATTATAGAAAACTATGAAATCGGCGATATACTGAGGCATCCTAAGTTTGGTGAAGGAATGCTGATCGAACAGGATGAAAGAACTATGACGATAATTTTTGACGAGGTCGGTCAGAAGAAACTCGGCAAAGGGTTTGTCAAAATGGAAAAGGTCAGATAATTATGGCAGTTGATATATTAAAGAAGAGAATAGACGAACTTGTTATAAAGCTTAATGAAGCATCGAAGGCATATTACGATGATGCGGAAGAGATCATGAGTAATTATGAGTTTGACGAGCTTTATGATGAACTTCTCGCACTCGAAGCGGAAACGGGTTATGTCAGAGATGACAGTCCGTCGATCAATGTTGGCTTCGAAACAAGGTCGGGTTTGCCTAAGGTCACACATGAGAAAAAGATGCTTTCTCTCGACAAGACAAAAAGCAGGGAGGAACTGAAAGCCTGGCTTGGAGAGCATAAAGGACTTCTTTCATGGAAACTGGACGGGCTTACAGTAGTTGTTACATACAATAACGGGAGTTTGTCACAGGCGGTTACGAGAGGAAACGGAGTCCAGGGTGAACTTATAACAGCAAATGCTCTCACAATTAAAAATCTGCCTGCAAAAATTGAATATCAGGGAAGAGTTGTAATTAGAGGCGAGGCAGTAATAAAGTATTCGGATTTTAAGAAAATCAACGATGCTATAGACGATGCCAACGCGAAGTATAAAAATCCTAGGAACCTCTGCAGTGGAAGTTTGAGACAATTAGACCCTAAAGTTACGGCTGAACGCAATATAAACTTCTATGCATTTTCGCTTAACTCGGCGGAAGGATTGGATTTCCATAACAGCCGAAGCTTTGGCATGGAATGGCTCAAAAAACAAGGGCTTGATATAGTAGATTATGTTACGGTGGACAGCAGTAACATTGAGAGAGAAGTTGAAAACTATGAGCTGCAGGTTGCGGATTTTGATATTCCTTCAGACGGATTGGTTTTGGCATTTGAAGATTTGGAATATTCGAGCCGCCTGGGTGAGACGGCAAAATTTCCGCGGGATGCGATTGCATTCAAGTGGAGAGATCAGCAGGCGGAAACGGTTCTCAGAGAGATAGAGTGGAGTCCTTCGAGGACGGGTCTCCTTAATCCTATCGCAATTTTTGATTCTGTAGAGCTGGAAGGTACTACAGTCAGTAGAGCCTCCGTTCATAATATCAGTATAATGGAGGACTTGGAACTCGGTATCGATGATACTATAATGGTCTACAAGGCAAATATGATAATACCGCAGATAAGCGATAATCTTACAAGAAGCGGCAATATCGAAATACCTGAGAACTGTCCTGTGTGTGGAGGTCAGACCAAAATTAGAGATGAGAATGGAACCAGGACTCTTATATGTACAAATCCCGACTGTATTGCGAAGCACGTTAAGAGATTTTCGCTGTTTGTCTCAAGAGATGCCATGAATATAGAGGGTTTGTCGGAAGCGGGCTTGCTCAAATTTATAGGTAAAGGATTCCTGAAATCGCTGCCTGACATATTTGACCTTGCGGAACACAAAGAAGGTATAATCGTTATGGAAGGTTATGGCGAGAAATCTTTCGCAAACCTGACAGCTTCAATTGAAAGGTCGAGAAATACGACACCTGCCAGATTGCTTTACAGCCTTGGTATTCCCGGTATAGGTGTGGCGATATCAAATACGATTGCAAAGGCGTGTCGCAATGATTGGCAGAGAATTCAGAATTTAAACGAGGAAGATCTCAAAGAAATAGAAGGGATCGGAGAAGTGCTTTCCCGAGATTATATAGAATATTTTGCGAATCCGGATAACAGCAGAATGATGGATGAACTGCTTGCCAAGATTAATCTGGATGAAAGTTTCAAGGAAAGCGGCAAGGCTTTAGAGGGAAAGACATTCGTTATAACCGGCAGTCTTGAGCATTATGCGGGCAGAAAAGAGTTAAAGACACAGATTGAAAACGAAGGCGGCAAAGTTGCCGGATCGGTTTCGAAAAATACGGATTATTTAATTACTAATGATAAGACATCAGGTTCGTCCAAGAATAAAGCGGCACAGAAACTCGGTGTAAAAATTATTTCAGAAGAAGAAATCCGGGAAATTCTCGGATTATAGAAAGGAGGGATGCCTATGGAAAACGCACTTTTTGATATGGATATAGCTTATAGGGAATCCCTTGAGAAAATATTTGAATATATTGAACAGAAAAAATATTTTCGGAGCAGAGATGAACTGCTCAAACACAACGAAGTAGAAATTGCGGAGATGCTCGTCGATATCAGAAGAAGATTTGACCTGCAAAGGATGGTAGTTTTGTTCAGAGCACTTCCGAAGGATATAAGCGTCGATGTATTTGCCGAACTCGATAATGATGACAGAATAGATATAATTAATATAATTACGGATCCCGAGGTAAAGTATATAATCAATGAGCTCGACTTTGACGATATGATCGACGTTCTGGAAGACCTGCCTGCAAATATCGTAGACAAGATCCTCGACAAAACGCCAAAGAGTGAGCGTAAACTAATCAATAACTTCCTTAAGTATAAGGAAGACAGTGCAGGCTCTCTGATGACACCTGAGTATATCAACCTCAGGAAGAACTGGACAATAGAAGAAGCCCTTAAGCATATCAAAGAAGTCGGACTCGATTCGGAAACAATATATACAAACTACGTTCTTGACGGAGGAAGAAAACTCATAGGAGTAATATCGCTAAGAACTCTGGTTGTGTCTCCGGACAATGCGATAGTTAGTGATTTAATGCACGATGACCCGGTCGTCTGTCACGTTGACGATGACCAGGAGGAAGTATCCGACCTCTTTACGCGATACGGATATCTGGCTATTCCGGTAGTTGACAACGAATTCAGACTTGTCGGTATCGTAACGGTCGACGACATTCTGGACGTAATAGAAGAAGAAACAACAGAGGACATCGAGCGTATGGGAGGTGTTATCGACTCGGCAAACAAAGACTATCTTGATATGTCTGTAACGCATCATGTCAAAGCGAGACTGCCATGGCTGATGCTTCTTATGTTTTCGTATTTTATCACCGGAGGTATTATAGATTCATTCCAGGAAGCACTTTCAAAAGTAATCAGTCTTGTAATATACATGCCTATGCTGATGGGTACCGGCGGAAACTCGGGTTCACAGTCATCGACACTGGTCATTCGCGGAATGGCAACAGGTGAGATAGAACTGGGAGACGTATTTAAGGTTATATGGAAAGAAATCAGAGTAAGTATTATAGTCGGGCTTTGCTTAAGCTTTATTAATTTCTTCAGGATAGTTTATCTGGATCATAATCCGCCGATGGTTGCATTGACCGTATGCATCTCAATGGTATTTATAGTAACAATAGCCAAGATAATAGGTGCGACACTTCCTATGTTTGCAAAGAAAATAGGAATGGACCCTGCTCTTATGGCAGGACCGATGATGGCATCACTTACAGATATGATATCTCTGACAACATACTTTATTATGGCAGGACTCTTGCTGAATATATAAAAGGAATATATAAAAAACGAAAGATATAACATTTTATATTTATAAAAAACGGAGGAAAAGAAATTGAAAACTGTAAAGGAGCTCGAAGATCTGGCTCGCAAAGTCAGGATTAATGCTCTCAGGGGAATTCATGCGGCACAGTCAGGACATCCGGGAGGATCGCTTTCTATAGCGGACATACTTGTTCCGCTGTACTTCAATATAATGAATATAGATCCTGATAATCCTAATATGAAAAACAGAGATCGCTTTGTTTTGTCAAAAGGTCATGCCTGTCCCGCACTCTATGCAACTCTTGCGGAGAGAGGATATTTCCCGCCGGAAGATCTCCTGACATTCAGAAAAATCGGCTCAAAGCTGCAGGGACATCCGAGTATGAAGATGTGCCCGGGAATCGATATGTCAACAGGTTCGCTCGGACAGGGATTCAGTGCTGCTGTGGGAATGGCGATAGCGGCAATGATAAACAAAAATCCCGGTTATATATATGTAATAACAGGAGACGGCGAACTCCAGGAGGGAATAATCTGGGAAGCGGCAATGTCGGCTTCTAAGAATAAGCTCGATAATCTGATTGCTGTTGTGGACTGGAACAATTTACAAATCGACGGAATAGTCGATAATGTCAAGAAAGTAGCTCCGATAGATAAGAAATTCGAAGCTTTCGGATGGAAGACAATAATGTGCGACGGACATAATATCCCGGAAATACTTAATGCTTTTGAAGAGGCGAAAAGCATTAAAGGATATCCGGTAGTAATCGTTGCAAAGACACATAAAGGTCAGGGTGTTTCTTTCATGAAAGACGCAGCCGGATGGCATGGTAAAGCTCCTAACGATGAACAGTTCGAGGCAGCTCTCAAAGAATTGGAAGGAGATATATAATGGCGGATGTTAAAAAGAAAATAGCAACAAGGGATGCTTACGGACAATTCCTTGTTGAATATGGAGAAGAAAGAGAATCTCTGATAGCCATGAGTGCCGATCTTTCAGGATCGAACAAAACGGACGGATTTGAAAAAGCTTTTCCCGACAGGTTCATACAGGCGGGAATATCCGAGCAGGATATGTTTGCAGAGGCTGCCGGGATAGCCCATATGGGTAATGTTGTTGCAGCAAGCACATTTGCAATGTTTGCTGCAGGCAGAGCATATGAGATTATAAGAAATTCTATTGCTTATACCAAAGCTAATGTTAAAGTATGTGCGACTCACGGAGGAATTACCGTTGGAGAGGACGGAGCTTCACATCAGACCTTTGAGGACTTAGCTTTGATGAGGGTCATTCCTAATATGACTGTGATTAATCCTGCCGATGCTGTAAGCACCAAGATTCTTCTCAGAGAGCTGTTTGAGACAAAGGGACCGGCTTATGTGAGACTCGGGAGATCGGGCGTGCCTGTGATATATGATGAAGATGCAGATATCAGGATTGGAAAGGCTAATATCGTCAGAGAAGGAAGCGATGCCGTTGTAATAGCTACAGGTCTGATGGTATCGGAGGCTATGGATGCAGCTGAAATATTGAGCAAAGAAGGAATAAATATCCGAATCCTCGATATGCATACAATTAAGCCTATTGATAAAGAAGCCGTTATTCAATCCGCGAAAGATTGCAAAGCTGTCGTAACTGCAGAGGAACATTCGATCATCGGAGGTTTGGGAGGAGCTGTTGCCGAAACACTGGCTTGCAACTATCCGTGCAAGATGGCAATGGTGGGACAGAAAGATACATTCGGGGAGTCCGGAAAACCTGCCGAACTGCTGAAGAAGTACGGAATGACAGCGGATGATATTGTTGAAGCAGTGAAAAGTTTGATTTAACAACAAAGGATAGATAGTGAAAAAAAAGATGTCTGATTTAAAATATGACATCTTTTTAATGCATAAATATGGAAACCTAAACAGCAAAGAGAAGCCGGCTGTTGATATGCATAGTACCTGTCAGAAATAATGACAGACCGAGGTTGTCCGAACTTTCTTCTACAGTTTGCCAAGAGATTGTGTGCTGCATCTGAATCACGATTAGGCGAAAGATGAAAGTCAATAACCAGCCTGGTCTCGGAATCAAAAGCAAGCCATAGGTAATAGTCTTTGCCTGAAATCTTGATGTAAGCTTCATCGAAATGCCATTCGTCAGAATCACAAAGATTAACGCCTAAAAGCTTATCAGATGAAATCCTCTGGAATACCGGAGTAAAGCGCTTAATCCACTTAGAGATAGTGACATGAGAAACCTTAATCTGATGTACCATGAGTAAAGTTTGTGACACTTTACGAGTGGTCGAATTACCGCAAAAGTAGTAATTTAAGGCACAAAGAACAATGTGAAGAGAGTGGTGCATTCCTTTAAAAGAAAAAGTTTCGGGCTTCAATTCGGAAGATGGTGGTTGTACATTAATCAACTTGGGAACTCGAAAAGAATGGTTACATTTTTTATTACAGCAACGGAAGTTTGAGTAATAAGTATAATCATGGTGCAGGAATATCGCTTTACCACAATTAGGGCAATCAGGATATTTTCTTGGATTTATAATCTCATCAGGAGTAAACTGACGTTTACATAATTGACATTAATATTTTTGAAATCCATCTCTATCCTTACCAAACCGGTGAAGTTTTTTCGAAAAGCACCTTGGACATACTACGTTTGATGGTATAATAATCATGAGACTTGAACGCTCCTTTCTGGTAGGTAATGTGTTTTGTGCGATTCCATTATACCAGAGGCGTTTCAGGTCTCATTTCTATTATTAAGTTAACAGAACAATAGAAGGAGAGAGGTATAACATGAGAAAAGCAAATGCAACATTAACAACTCGTGTAAATAGCGATGACAAAGCAGAGGCAACTGCCATTTTAAACGCTGCAGGCACAAACCTTTCTACAGCCGTTAATATGCTTCTAAAACAAATTATCATACAGAAAGGTCTACCCTTTAATGTTACTCTAAAACAGGAAGCTATACCAAAAGCTGTCCAACACACCATAGCCACGATGGCTTTAGAAGGCATTTCACTTTCAGAGAAACAAATCCAACGCCTTCTTGCCGTTGAAGCCGGCGAAATGACTACCGAAGAAGCCGTTAAGGAAGTAATCCGAGAGGTTGAGAATGGATAACATATATTGTTATCCAGGTACCAACGTTTTAATTAACAAGCTTAATATAAAAGATAGCAGTGTTTTATCTGAAGTTGAAGGAAAGCTTTCATCACTAAGAATCCACCAGATGGAAAAAACTCCTATCACCGGGAACTTTGACCTGCTTCACTTACAAGCAATTCATAGATTCATATTCCAAGATATCTATGAATGGGCTGGCGAGTTACGTACGTTAGAAATACATAAAGAAAATTCCTTTTGCATGGCAATGCAAATTCCCGCTTATGCAAATGATATTTTCTCAAGACTAAAACAGGATAAGTATCTTAATAATCTTGATCGTGACAACTTTATATTAAAACTATCGGCTCTGTTTTCGGATATCAATGCATTGCAACTATTTCGAGAAGGAAATGGTCGGACGCAGAGAGAGTTTATAAAACTACTTGTCCGATACAACGGATATGATATTAATTTCTCACACGTTTCCGATGATGATATGATACAAGCCAGTATATCTTCTTTTTATAAAGACATAGACTTGATGAACTATCTTATCCGCAAATGTTTAGAATGGTAATATTCTGGATTAAATCTATAAAGTCTCTGCATCTTAAATGATTCAGGGACTTTTTTGCTTTTTGAAGAGTTATCTAAAAACATCATTTTTTAGACGTTTAAATTTTCTATTCAAGAGATTTTATTTAGCTTGTCTATATTTTTCTATCCTAACAAAAATAACATTTTTTTTGATTAAGACAAACCTTTAAAAAAATTTCAGGATATGTAAAATAGACGGTTGATTGTAGATAAAAAGAAGTTACGGAAAATCTTAACTGTAAGATAGAAAGTTGGTAAAAATGTCCAAAACTCAGTTGCGAGAAACGCTCACAGTAAGACAGAGGGTTGGCGAAGTTCAAAGGAAAAGGTCGCCTCGCAATGAGACGACCTTTTGAAGTTATATTTATAAAAGTTTATGAAAACTGACCTGTAGGGCTACAAGTCAATGTTACTTTCTTGGTTATTGTATGTACCATAACTCCTTGTACATATTTTTTCCCGGTAGCTTTTGCTGTAGCTTTATTTCCGTACTTTGATGAGGAACGATTTGAAATTTTCCATGCTGTTGAATTAGATTCGGCCTTTACGGTTGCAGAATTACATACAGCCGACCCATTGCCATAAGTAAAATTACCGGTTACTTTCACATACCACATTACCTGTCCTGAAGCATTTTTATAATAAGTTGTTTTAGATTTATTTACTGTAATGCGACCTTTAGCAGTCGGTTCTGTATCTGTTTCAGGATTTAAGGGTTCATCCGTGATAATCGTCTCAAAATAACTACCGTCATCAAACATTTCGATACTATTATTGTCGTTAGAGGAGTTTGCAAAAGCAGCACTGGAAGACGATATAAATAAAAGCATAGCTACTAACATAAATGTAATTGTTTTTTTCATTTAAAACTCCTTTCAATCTAAATGAATTTAGTCATCGGTAATTATAGTTTCTTCTATTGTTATAATTGTTTCCTTTGCATCAATATAGGCTTTATATATCAAAGCGGAGAACATAAACAAAGCTGTAACTGAACATACAACAACAACTGCCAGTATTTGCCGTAAAACTCTCACAACAGACAACCGTTTAATTAACACATCTGTATCCATTGAATTCATATAGCTTTGAGCTATTTCCATCGGGGAACCGAATTGCTCTTCTATCTCTAGCATTGTTGTATCAGGGTTATCTTCTAAATAGTCATTTATACTTTGAGACAATTCAGATATAAATTTTTTTTCGGTTTTCTTGTAAATCGGCAGGAGTATTTTAATCCGGTGCAGATATTCTTTTAATTCGGTTTGCCTGTTCATTATTCTTAATCCTCCGTTTTAGAAATCTCAGCAGATAAAATCTTCTCAATAGCCTCTGATATCAATTTGTAGTCGGATAAAAGAATTTCCAGTCTGATTTTTCCTTTATCTTCAATATGATAATACTTTCTAATTCTTCTTTTTCCGGTACGAACTTCTTTAGAAGTAATGTAATGGTTATCCTCCAGTTTGTACAATACGGGATAGAGACTGCCTTCGGGCACAACAAAATTCTCCTCGGAAATATTTTTAAATAATAAGGATATTTCATAACCGTAAAGATCTTTTTGATTCAATAATGACAAAACGAGCATTTCGACTGTACCCATTTTAAAATTGTTACGCTCTATTGCCATTAGAAAGTTCTCCTTTTTTTTGCTAAATTATACATCTTCTTATATTAAATTATACATTAAATATGAAAAAAATAATATATATAGAAAAACTAAATATATATTGACAATATATTTGATTAAAGTGTAAACTCTAACTAAGTTGTTGAAGTTCAAGCTTTAGCATTGTAATTCTTTATTGTTATTTTCTCGGTTATTCAATTTCGCATAAAAAAAAATAAAAACAGATAAGAATGAAGAAAATCAAAACAAGAAATAAAAACATACTATGCATACTCCTCAGTACTATAAGTGGATACATATTAACATTAGAAGTTTTTTCCGAAGTAATTCCTGTTTATATTGGAACTACCGGTTTTGTATATCCGCTAGT
The DNA here is from genome assembly GCA_012840975.1 of Mogibacterium sp. GTDB lineage: Bacteria > Bacillota > Clostridia > Peptostreptococcales > Anaerovoracaceae > Crickella. The sequence continues at coordinate 28,650 of DUVP01000011.1, forward strand.
TCTTTATATGACACTTTTTGCAACAATAATACTTTTTTATATTATTTTTCAAATCTTATTTAATAAACATCTCTCAAAAAGTATGGTTATATGTCTCTTTATTATGTATTTCATCCTGTTAACTGCTATATTGTTTTTTAGACATACTTTTGAAAGATATTTAATTATTAATCCGTTCGTAGGAGTTTTGGATGTTATAAGTGATTCCGAAATGTTAAAACAAAGTCTCTTGAATATAATTATTTTTGTTCCGATGGGATATTTGTTTAGAAATAAAAAAATGAAAGAAACATTTATTACGGCTCTGTTGTTAAGTTTAGGAATTGAAACTATTCAATATTTTTTTAAATTAGGATTTTTCGATACCTTTGACTGCATTCTATATATTCTGGGGATTTTGCTTGGAAGATATATTTTTAAAAAAATCGATATTGAAAAGTTGTTACGGTTTGATAATGAAGAACCTGAAGATTCCGGTTCTTCGTATAAATAATAATATAAAAAAAGATGGAGATATCAACAAAGGATTATCCTGAGTCTTGATGCTAACTGAAACCTCGCATAATTAGCATTCACTTTTGAGGGTATAGTTGCCGGCAAACCCTCCCCAAAGGATGAAACATCTGTGTAAGCAGAATATGACATCAAGGTCAGGCGTAAAGCTTTCTAAGCAGTCACAATAAGTGCTGTAAGGAGGCGCAAGACGTACCTTTGTAAAATATCTATTAAAGACATTTTACCATCAGGACATCCAAGGTTGAATAAGTTATTGTATGACACATTTATGGAAAGAAATTGTGCCTGAAAAGTATTATACGAGGAGGCTGAAATGATATTATCCAAAAAAAATAGAACTAAAATAACTTTGTTTTTATGTTGCATTTTTATATCTATTAACACTATATTTGCATATGCGGTAACCACTATCATGACTTATAATGGAGAGGGAATCAGGCAAAAACCATCCGTTAATTCCTTTAGCTTAAGTAAAACTACAAGTATAACCGTAAAACATAACACTACTGCTGTTCGCTATATTGGGACAACATCGCCAGATAATTATAAGTTGATTATATATTTACAACGAAAAAATGGTTTATCATATTCATACACTGGAGATTCTTTCAGTTTAAAAGGCATTGGCAGTAAGAGTAAAACCTGGAATAAAGGCAGTGGCAGATATAGACTTTTCTTTCAATCTCCTTATCCCGGGGAAGGACAAATATGGGCAGGATTCGATATTAACGGGAAAGTTACAAAATAAAGAATGTTTTTAAAGTGAAGAATTTGAAGTCGGGACAGTTTTATATATTATTGAATCTGACGGAAACGACAAAAACAAAGTTTTAGTAGAATCACCAAAAACCAAAGCGGGCACTGAGGCTGAGGCTAATTCGCAGATTGATTTGAACGTGAAAAAGGCGAATTCAAATTAAAATAAAGTTACGGTTTATAAAACAAAGACAAATAATATTTTAAAGAATTCAGAAGGAGTAGATTTTAACAATACAGATGTATATATCGTAGATTATGATGTTACCGATACTTTATCGGAGCGAATGATAATTGCAGATGTTGGAATTAATTCGAAAGCATATGGATCGGTAACAGAAACAAAAGATGGCAGGGTATGTGTCACTACTGTTTTAGGTTATGAAAGGTGGAATTATCAAAATATACCATATGTAAAAGGCAGATATTATGGTGGGAAAGTCAATTATAAACAAGCCGCTGCAAAGGTAAAAAAAATAAAAGGAACATATCATGAAGCGGGACCTTTTGTGACAAAGTCAGGTTCTTATGGCTTCTCTGATGGATATACAACCTCAAAAAGTTTTAATTTAGCCAATTATATGACTTTACAGACACAAACCCTGAATAGAACAGGATACTTCAATGTCTTTTCGGGGTCTGGAAGGGTTACTACAAGGTTTACAGCAAAATACACAATTGGTGGTAGTAGCTACACAATTTCTGTTTATGCAAGTGTCGCTTAGGAAAAATGTCATGAGTATCAAAAATAAAAAAAATAAAATTAGAGTTTATATATGTGCATTAGTGGTACTAATAATACCGAACGTATCAGCAGGTTTGATAGGAACGATTGAAAAAGTTACAATTATTATGAGGCAAGAAGCGTTAGGTTCGGGAATTAGTCTCGTCGTTCGGCAATATATAGCAGAGGGTTTAATAATTGCGGCATTTATAATTGTTGTTTTATTCATTCAAAATTATATTAATAATGAGAGTAACAAGTCATGGGTTGTAGTGTTTGTTTTGGCTGTTAACTTAATTTTCAATTTGTTTCCATACTTTAATGACACCAAGACATTTCCTACTTGGGGTTTTACATTCGCTGAGCATTTTATTTCGGTAATGGTCGCATTAATTATTTTAACTCTTACAAATTCAATTGCATCTGCCAGGAAAAAAGATTAAAGTGTTTTTTGTATAATCGTGGACACTATTTTATGAGGAGATAGTATGGCTAAGAAGAAGAGAACGATTTGTCTGTTTGGGATTGTTGCAATTATAGTCGTTTCTTTAATGAGTTCGACAGAGTTAATGTTAAGGGTCGCTGTATTCACCCACTCACCGAGGAGTGCAATAACGATGGAGTATAAAGCAGCGGATGACAAGGGTGAAGGAAAAGATTTATATATTATAACAAAAAATGCACCTGTAGAGGAGGCTACGCAAGGAGTCTTAACTACGTGGATAGTATATCATTTCGGCCCACTAAAATTTGCTAGGTACTATGGAGAGGGCTAAGTATCATAAAAGATATGATTTATTCGTTTAAATAGGTCAAGAACCGCTCATTTTCAGAGCGGTTCTTAAATTGACTCATTACTCATCAATAATTAGAGGGATATGTAAAATAGACGGTTGTTTTCAAAAAAAATCAAGTTGCGGAAAATCCTAACTGTAAGATAGAAAGTTGGTAAAATCGCCAAAATCTAAGGTTGCGGAAATCGTTCATAGTAAAATAAAGGGTTGGCGAAGCCATATTTTACAATGTAGAGAAAAGAATCGGCAAGGGTAGTGACAAAAAAGTTAATAAATGTTAATCTCTTACCTGAATTCCAAAACATCCTCGAAAGGAAAGATTAACATGACAAAAACAGCGAAGAATAAAACTATTGCAGTTATACTGGCAATCACACTGTTTCTTGAAATGATTCTTAGTCCGGTCATCGTTATGGGCTATGATAAAGATCCACAGGAAGAACCTGCCACGAATCAAGAACTCAGAGAAGCAAAAGTTACGGAAAAAGGAGAAAACTATACAATCTTTGAGCATGCAGACGGTACAGAAACTCTCCAGATGTATACCGGAGATGTACGAGTAGAGGGAGAAGACGGTAAGCTCGAAGATATAGATAATACACTTGAAAAAAAGGTTAAAGACGGAGAAACCATATATACAAATGTAAACGGCTTTGTCGATGTAACTTTGCCGGAAACACTTTCAGCGGATAAGCCGATTTGTGTGGAGAACGGGGCGGAGTCAATAATGTTTTTGCCGATTTTCGGTAAAGCAAATATTAAAGAAGCCGCTTCTCAAGAAAGTCCGTATATTGATAAAAGTACAACAGAAGGAATTGCTCAAGACAGCGTAGATGTTGATGAAAATGCTGTTGAAGCAGAATCTGTTTCTTTAGAAAAAACCGACATTCAGGAAGCAGCGACCATCATAGAAGTTGAAGGAGTGGAAGAATTATTAACAGATACAATCTTGAAAGATGAAGTAACAGACTTATATAATCAAACAGAAGAAAAACAGACAGGAATCAGATATGAAACACCTGATTCTAATGTCTTTATAGAATATATTCCGATAGACAGTGGAGTTAAGGAGAATATAATCCTTGAAGCGAATCCTGATTCCAATGTCTTTTCTTTTGTAATAAAAGCAAAAGGACAGTATCTTGAAAAGCAGCAAAGAGGAATCGTCTTTAAGGATATAAATACGGGAAAAGTAAAAGGTACAATTCAGGAACCCTTTATGACCGATTCATCAAATACGGAAAACCAAGGATACAGCGAAGAACTTGAATACAGTATTAACACTTTAGATGAAGATAAGGGAATATATAGAGTAGATCTTACAGTAAGTAAAGATTACCTTACAGATAAAGACAGGGTATATCCTGTAATAATAGATCCACATATACGGCAAACAACAAAGATAAATTACAGGATGCTTATGTTCTTAGTAAAAAAAGTGGGACAAACTTCTATAGTAGCGGAGTAACACAGATGTGTATAGGCTATGGAAGCTATGATGGATATTGCAGGACATATGTAAAATTCCCGAACCTTAATAGTGTAATTTCCGGAGCATATATTAGCAAAGCTACGCTTAAGGTTAAAGAAAGACACAATACAAAGCCTTACGCAAAGCTTGGAATATACAGGGTGCTAAAAAGCTGGAGTTTATCTAAAATAACATATAAAAATCAGCCTACACGGAGCAGTACAGCTTCGGCAACCTGTGCATTAAAAGGAGGAACAAATTCACATACTCTTACTCTTACGTCTCTCGTAAGAGGCTGGGCAAAAGGCAGTTATTCAAATTATGGAGTAGTGCTTAAAGCAACAAGCGAATCATCTTCAGTTCGCAATTTCTGTGCTTTGTACGGAAGCAGGTACAGTACAGCAAGTTACAGACCTGTATTAACTGTAGACTATATAAAACCGTCTCACACAGCTCCTACTAAACCGACGGTATCTGTAGATAAGCCGTATATTAAAAAAGGAACAGGAAATGTTGTTGTGTCATGGAGCGGTCTTAATACAAACATATTAAAGTCAGCTCAGATAAAAGTTGGCGGAGTTTTCGACTATAAAAATATTACAGGGGGAGAAACCGGCTCATACACAATTGACACTTCAGGTTTAGCGGAAGGGGTATATACCGTATATGTCAGAGGTATAGATAAACTTGATAAAACAGGAACGGCGGGAACAGTAAAATTCACAGTAGATGAAACCGGCCCGGAGAAACCAAAATCGGTCGCTATAAATACATCCAGACAGGATAATCAGGAGAATATAGAAAAAGTCAAAGTAACTGTCGATATTACACCGGGCGTTGATTTACCGACCGGAACCGCTTCAGGGATTGGGAAACACACCGTTGAACTCTTTGATGCGAACAGCAATCAACTGATAGAAAGTAAAGATACTACAACAAACTTGATCGACTTTACAGATGTCACACCGGATCATAAAAGGATATATGTCAAAGTAAAAACCTTAGACAAGGTGGGAAACGCGAGTGAAGTATATACATCTAATACAGTGAACGTTAAAAATGTGCTTCTTCCAAATTTTGATGCGACCGGCAGTTTCGAATCCAACCTGGAAACAAATCCATGGAGGTCTAAGAAGAAGACGTATACAACAGTTTCCTGGGATGCGGAATATGACGGCAAACTAGGGAGGATTACAGCCGGGATATTAAATGAAGATGATACCGTAGTCGGTGAAGAATTCAATGCAAAGGATGTTCTTGTAGAAAGTGAATATCCGAAGAAGCACAGTAATTTCAGGTTGGACAAGCTGTTTGATCTGACAAAGCTGGCAGAAGGAAAATATAAGGTGGTGTTTTCCTTCTATCCTGAAAGTGAAATGAATGAAACGGAACCGGCTGCAAGAACAAAGGAACTTCCATTATATATAGATAATACAGCTCCTAAATTTATACCGATTGAGCAGGCAGACCCTAATTCCGATCCGAAATATATAATGCTGGACACAGAAGAACCGCTAACCGGTATGGTTCAAGTATCTTATGGTGCAAAAGATACTAATGGAGATCTTGGAAATGCGGAAGTTGCACTTATTGGTATTGAAGGGACATACAAGACTCTTACCGAGAGCGAACAGGTATACAACTTCAATACAACAGAGTATGACGATGGAGAATATACGATCCGAGTTACACAAGAAGACAGGGCGGGAAACAGTACTACTGTTGAAAGAGCATATACGATTTTCAACCCTGCTCCTACTCCGAAGATTGTTCTGAAAGAGTCATATGGAGGACCGGATGACCCTATAGAATTTACATATTCATATCCGGCAGGAGACAGTAGTACAAGCAAGGTAGTAAAGCTCGAAGCGGCTCTTGTAGCCCCGGGTAAAGAACCTCTCGACGCTGATTATACAGATCTTGAACTCCAAGAACCCGGCACCGGTGGTGAGACATCCTTCACCCCGGGAGATTTACCTGACGGAATATATGAACTATGTATTCGTGCTGTAGATGCATCCGGGAATAAGGGTAAGGTAAGAAGAGCTCGTTATGTTGTGGATGATACTGATCCGGTTATAAATTTGGAAAGTCCTAAGGATGAAGGCGAATATCTCGGATACATAAAAGTAGATGGAACAATAAGCGATACATACCTCAGGTCATACGATATTTCAATTGCACAAGGTGAGACAACACAAAACGATGCTTTCGAAAACGTATATACCTTTGATAATCCAAAAGAAGCAGATAAAGTACAAGGTCTTCTCGGCTTTGTAGATATATCTGATGATAATCGGTACCCTTCCGGAAGCATAGTAACAATCCGTATAGACGCACAGGACAAAAACGGAAACAGAGCAACTGCATATAGAACCGTAACTAAACGAGAAGCAATAATGCATCCTGCGGATTTTGAAATACAAAAAGGTGAGAACGGTAAACTGACAGTATCAAACCAAGAGGAAGGATTCGCACTTGTAAAAGACGGTGCATCATACACAGCAAATTCCCCTACATGGTATATAGACGGTGAAAAAGCATCACCTGATGCTGAGGGAAAGCTTGATTTCTCGGACATTGCAAAATATCCTGACGATTCTATACATAGCATTGGAGTTTACGATAAGGTTGATAACGGGGATATTGCCTACGGTGTTCCGAGCATGGAGTATATGCTTTTTAGTGCTGAGAATATAAGGGGGAATGAAACGAATACCGAATATGTATATGAAAAAAACATTGTATCTAATGAAGATGTAATGTCGATTTATATAGATTCGGTTGAAACTAAGCCTGTAGGCTCTGAAATCAAATACTATATCAAAGTAGAAGATGGTGAATATATAGAGACTGAAACCGGAAAAGATATACTGCTGACAGAAGAGCCTTACGCATCCGGAAGCCTCAGGGGAAAGAATATCTCTGTAAAGGCGGTATTAAAAAAGAATACGGCAGATACACTTCCTTCGATTAGCACTTTATCCGTATCGGCAAGGTCTCTTAACGGAGATATCTTCAGAATAGGTCTCATGGATAAATACAATCCTGTCAGTGTGACCGAAATTCCTAAACTGAATTATAAGGTTAAGATCAGCTGGGAGATGCCGGAAGGTATAGATACGGAAGGTCTAACTTATGAAATATATAGAAGCACAAGCGAGGACTTTTCGGACTCCAATACAGTTTTGGTACAGGAAGGAGTTACAGACACAAGCTGGTACGATAACTACACTCTCATAGACAGGGAAAACAATGCCAATAATCACGAAGGAAGTAGTGCAAAATCAGGTAAAATTCCTAATGCGGACTTTTACTACAAAGTAGTTGCCGTAAAAGCATTCGGCGAAGATGTAAGGAAGAGTAGCGGTACCGAGGGTTCGGGAGTTATGCTCCCATCGATGAACGAATACACCAAGAGACTCGGTAACAAAGGATATTGGGGTTATTCAGATCACGATATAGGAGCAGGCACCGCTATGGTCGAGCAAAGCACAGGTAACTTTGTATATTCGGAAACGGATGCTTATGTCAAGGGCAAAGCTCTTGACTTGTCGATGGAACGAACTTACAACAGTATGTCCACAGGTATGACTCCACTGGGTTACAGCTGGGATTTTTCGTTTAACCCGATACTTCTTGAAACATACGACAGCTACGGAGACAACACGGGTATTTTATTTAAAGACGGAGAAGGAACTATATATACATTTCTGTCTATAAAGTCTGAAGTAGCCACGGAAACAATCACAAAAGAGGGTACAGAAGAAATCGAGAAGATTAAAACCCACTACAGGAGTCCGCTTGGCGTGTACATACATCTTACGAAGATCGAAATGCTCGATATAGATGATGCAGATCAGGATGGAGATAAAGAGGAAGTAGTTGACATAAACTATACTATCCAAACTTTATCCGGCGATGTATATACATTCAACAGAAACAGCCAAATCAGCAGCTATAAAGATTCAAATAACAATGTAATAAACTATAAATATGATGAAACGGGCAGACTGACAGAGGTTGAAAATCCTGCCGGCAACAAACCGAAAATCACATTCCACTATTCGGAAGAAGGTAATCAGGAGCTTTCAAATGAGCTTATCAGGTATATAACACTGCCTAACGGTCAAATTGTAAAATATGAATATACTGACAAGAAAATGCTAAGGTCAAGCAAGTTATATGGCAGAGGCGATGGTAGTGCAGTTGACATCGATAACCTCACAAACCTGGAGCCTGCGATAGAGACAAGTTACGATTACACGACAACTTTCCTTGAGGGAAGGATCCCTCTGATGACAAAACTCATTGATCCTAACAAAAATGAAAGTAGAGTAAAACTTAAAGTTGATGAAACAGCTCGCGGAAGATGCGAGGAGGTTATATATCCTAATGAAGATAAAGTGGAATATTCCTATATTAAAGCAGATGATGAAACTCAGCTTTATGATGAAACGACAGAATCGGTTTATGTAAAGAAAGGTCTTTTTGCTCCGAAGATAGGAGAATCGAAGTACAGATACAATGCTGACGGTAATATAACATGGAGTGAAGATATAGAGGGCAGGATTATACAGACCGAATACAGGCTGGGGCTTGAAGTTAAATCATATGGTGATGTTGATGTATATGATATAGGAGATAACGGAATCATATCTCATCGTATCGAACGGGTAGCAAATGAAACAACATATGATGCCATTCCTGATACAGAGACCGTTGCCTCGAAGATCGGAAGTACAAAAGGTAATATAAAAACCGAAAAAGATTCAGCAGGTAATATTACTAAATATTCCTATGCTCAAACAAAATCTGCAAATGCCGCAAACCCGACATCCATAAAAACAGATGCTGCTGACGGTAAGGATATGAACGAGTCCTTTAAATATGACGACTATGGCAATCTGCTTGAGGCACATGACGACGATACCGGAGAATCGGTCAAATATACATATGACAGCAGTGGTCAGGTCATAAAGGAATCATTCTACGGTACAGGTGGTAACCTGACAGATTCGACTGTCTTCACCTATGATGCACAGGGGAATATACTGGAAGAAAAATCTACCAACGGAAGTAGCCCGAATTCGAACGATAAATACATATATGATAACTATGGAAGAGTGATATATGAAAAGGATAGTCGCAACTTTGTTACCGAACATATTTATGATGTTCTCGACAGAGAAGAAAAAACCGTATATTACACATCAGAATATAAAGACAATTTTACAAGGGCTGAAGTTGAATCGTGGAAGAGTGGTGCTGCAAATGTAATTGAAGAAACAACATATGACAAAAACGGAAATATACTGAGTGAAACAGACCGTGAGGGAAGGGTAACTACATATACATATGATAATATGGATAGAGTCACAAGAAAGACAGTAACGAAAGGTGAGGAATCCATTTATTGGACCTACAATTATACGGTCGGGGATGTTGACAGATTTTTCGTGAGTGGAAATGTTATGGTCGAGAATGCTTCAATAACCATAGTAAAAAATGCTGAAGGCGAGGAAGTCTCTGTTAGTTATACTGATAAAGCGGGGAACATTGTAAAGAACGTTGAAAAGGGGATTTCAACATCTTACCGTTACAATAAGGACGGAGAGATAATAGAACTATATACCGTTGGAAAGGATAGTGATAATCAAGGGGCAAGCACGGGAATAACAGTCCTGGCTTCATATAATAAGCATGGAGATAACATAGCAAATATTCTGGCTCCGGGGTATGACAGCGAATCCGGAAACTATTTTATCGATGAAGAGACATCGGTAATGCGATATGAATATGACTCTCTGGGTAATGCAAGAAAGGTTACAGACCCGCTCGGGCACACAATCTCGAGTAAGTATGACAGTAACGGTCAGATAACTTCCGTTACTACGGGGATCGGATATGGAGATTCGGCAGAAACGGCTATCACCAGAGTAAAATATGATATACAGGGAGCTAATGGGAACACTTTAACAGAAGTGACGGATGCAGAAAGCCGTGTAAGTGAAACGGAAACAGATCCGAATGGGAATGTAGTAAGAATAACGGATAAGGGACTCGGAAAAGGGAAGTCAATTGAAACTACATTCAAATATGATGCCCTTGGAAACCTGGTAAGCGAAACCGATGCAAACGGAACGAAATGGTATTCGTATGATGATATGAATAACATGACGAAATCTGTAAGCAGGAGAGATTCTGAACATCAAGATCTTGATTACAGCACTTATACATATGACAATTTCGGTACCTTGACTTCCAGAAAAGACTATAGGGACGGTACACTTGAACGTATTGCATTGTTTAAGTATGACAATCTCAAACGCTTAGTTAAGTATTATCAGGGGGAAGAACCGAGCAAAGACAGTAACGGCTCATATGTGAATGTAGACTGGATAGAGTATAGCTACGATATAGAAGAGAATTTGACTAAAATCAAGTATCCTGCGTATACCCAAATTGATGAGGTTAACTACTCATATGGCAAATACGACAGGCTACAGGAAGTAAGAGTTCGGAAAGGCAACGAGAATTATCTTGCAAGAAAATATTTCTATCGAGATGATAACCGTGTATCTTCAGTATGGGATTACCGCAAAGATTCTGAATATCTTGAGAAGAGTTTCGAATATGATCATATAGGAAGGACAACAGGAATCAGCATACATGATTCAGGACGGGACGAGATAATCGAAAGTCATTCATATTCATATGATAAGAACGGAAACATTACATCTGAAGAAATGATGAATAAAGGTGCTACTGTCGGAAATAATAACGGTACGGATTTTGATGCGGCAGGTGCCTATCATATACGGCGTGACTATACCTACGATGTTCTGAATCAGTTGAGCAATGTTAAAGAATATGAAATTGGAGAAGTGGTAGAAGGAGAAGTACCGGATGAAGCTCTCGTTCATGAGATTTCATATACATTCGACAAGACGGGTAACAGAACAAGTGAAACAGTAGACGGAGAGAAAACGTTATACACGTATGATGAGTACGGACTTGAGCAACTTGTAAAGACAGAAGTTGAAGGTGATACTGAAGAAACAAAGACCAAGATATATACATATAATGAGGCCGGAGCACTTAAACGTATTGTAGACAATGAAAGCGAAACGGACACCAAATACGAATATGATGCATATGGACAGCTCACGAGAGCGACTGTAACCGAAGGTGAAGGTGAAAGTGCAACAGCCTCAATTACGGAAAACAAATATGACGGAACAGGAACAAGAGTGTCAAAGAGCGTCAATGGTAATACAACAAACTATTTAATATCCGGAAGCACTTTGCTTGCAACATATACCGTAAATAATAACGGTAACAAAAATGTAACATCAGAGAATGTATTTGGAATAGATGGCAAGATAATACAGACCGTGAGAAGTAACGGAGCGGTATATGTATATAATGGAGACCTTAGAGGAAGCACAACCTCAATCGTAGACTCAGCTGGCAGTATTATTCAGGTCTGCAGATATGATGTATATGGTGAACCTAATGTTTATGGAAAAGATAACCTTTACAATGAAATTCTGTATACCGGGGCTGTATATGATGAATCAACAGGGCTGTATTATTTGAGCTCAAGATATTATGACAATACAACGGGTAGGTTCCTGTCTATGGACAGTGTAAGAGGAAACGTTGAAGATCCGCTCAGTATGAATCTTTATGGATACTGCGTTAATAATCCGATTAAGTATACAGATCGCCAGGGAACTAGTCCGGTTGTTGCTGGGGCAATTTTTGGAGCAGTACTTGGTGCTGGTGCAGAAATAATCACACAGCATTTTATTGAAAAGGAAAAAATAAACTGGAAAAAAGTGGTTGTGCGAGGATTAGGGGGAGCTATATCCGGAGCAATGGCAGGTATGGGCATCCCTCCTGGAGCTGGGATGATAGTTGATTTTAATGTTGGTATGTTGGAAAACGTTGCATGTAATATTATTGACAATGATAATGGAAAAATAGCAGTACAAGATTTAGGTGAAGCCGCAGTAGGCGCGATTGGAGGAGAGGTAATTGGTACATTAGGAGGCAAGGTGTTCAAGGCTGGGGAAAAAACTTTTTCAAAAACAATAAAAAAGTCAGCAAAAAAGATAAAGCCAAAGAAGCATATCACAAAAAAAATAATCAAAATGAAAAAAAAGAGTGGAAAAATTTTAAAAACTTTTCATAAAAAAGCAAAAATAAAAGTTGTAAAAGCATATAAAACTATTAGAAGAATTGTTAATAAACCGAAAGTAAAGCAGTTTTTTAAGCAAGCACGAGATAAAGCCAGAGGTTTTATCGTCTCAATTATGTATAGAAAAACAGTAAAGCGATAAAGGAGACATAAATAATGAAAAAAGCAATTTATAGTACATCTTTACTTTTGTTGTCCATCATATCGCAAGTGGCTACTTTTAAAGGCATCATACTTTTTTTAAATCCTCAGCGCGGTGCCGGAAATTATGAATTGTTACTTTCAATAACAACAGTAATATTTGTTACAACAACAATATATAGAGTTATATATAATATGCCAATGAAAAATCCTGAAACAATAAATGAGACCATGACATCAGAGGCATCGGATATTTGTCTTGGTCTATCTAATATACTGTTTGTAATTAACGAAGTTTTGATAGTTTTACTATTTGCTTTTGCCTTTATTGACACGGGAATGCCGGCAACAATCTTTGGATTTTTTTTTACTGACTATGGTTTAGCAAATATTTTACAGTACATATTTTATTTAATTATATGGATTGTACCGTCAATTATAATCAACTTCTTTAAAGGAAACTCAACCTCTAAATTGTCTTACATGACTATAGTATGTGTGTGTATAATAATGAGCTTTAGTGCAAATGTTTATTTTTCGGAAGCAGTCAATAAGCATGTTGTCATTGATTTTAAAGAAAAAATGGCAGGTAGTCGTATTCCCCGTTATTCTATAGGTAGCGAAGAAGAACCTTTTAATCTTATTGATGTAAATTGGCCGGAATATAATTCTATTGAAGTTGGTGATGAAGTAGTATTCTGTTGCCATAAAAGCATTTTTGGTATAAGGTTTCTTGATATTAAGAATGACGATAATCAAATATGTAAATATAAAAACGACATGTTACCTATAAAAAAGGATAAAAAGATAATAGGGTTATTATTGTTTGGTATATTTCCGTTGTTGCTCTCGGCTTTTGCAGTAATAAATACTTTTAATTATAGATTCAGTTTTCGACTTTCCGGGATAAAAATTCCATATGGTTGTAGAAAAAAGGTAGAAGAAGCTTGTTTTAGGGGTGACAAAGAAAATGATGTAACAATAACCTCACTTACAACGATGAGTATAAGTAAAAAATATATAATTAAAAAAAATAATCTAAAAAAGCCTGATAAAAATTTATCTGAAATTATTGGAGATAATTTTTTTAAATATGGCATAGATAGTATTTTTTACCACATGGATTTTTCTGAATGCCGGTACTGTGTTATCTCTGATGATTTTTCAAAGATCGTTTTGATATATGATTTAATGAAAAATAAGCTGTGGATAATAGAAGATAGCATGGATATTATCGATTATTCTATAGACGAGGAAGCCGCGGCAGAGGGATGTGTAGAAAAGTTTTTAAATATGTATTTTACTGAATGGAAAATGGAATCCTCTGATTTGCAAAATATGAAAGCCTATGAAAGCATTACAATTGCTCAGAAATATGAAGATTCAAAGGCTGCGAGAATCATCACACTTAACTATAGAGAAAGCGAAGACTTGTTATCTGATATTGAGGAAGTGTGGACGTGGACATTGACAAAGAAAGACAGTAAGGAATGGAAAATTCGAAAGATTATTGATAATAGCGGCAATGATTTGTATTGTGATAAATAATTTCGGATAACATCTACAACTACCTCCGCAGGTACAGGAGATGAATCTGAAAATGCTGTCACTAAAGTAAAATATGACATTCAAACATCATCGGGTAATACTATAACCTCTGTTACAAACGCGATGGGTCAGAGGCCTGAAACAGAAACAGATCCTGCAGGTAATGTTGTTCGTATTTCGGATATAGGGCTCGGTCATCCGGGCGGAAGAAGAATTGAAGTAACTTTAGAGTATGATGCTCTTGGCAACCTCAAGAAAGAAATCAATGCTAACGGTACAAAACTATACTCATATGACTCAATGAACAATATGACCGAGTGTGTATTCAATACAACAGCAGGAGAAACAACTTCTACTGAAAAGAGTACATATACTTACGACCGGTTCGGCATGATGACATCGAGGAAGGATTACATCGGAAATGATCTTGAAAGAGAAGCTTTCTTCGAATACGATAGCTTAAAGAGACTTATAAAATACTATAGGGGCGAACCTGTAAATTCAGGAGAACAGCCGGACTGGATACAGTACGGCTATGATATAGACGGTAACCTTACGGATATACAGTATCCTAACTTCCTGCATATAGATAATGTCTCTTATACATACGATTCATATAACAGGGTTACTTCTGTCAAGATGAAATCAGGCGGATCAAACAACGAGAAATTGGTAAGAGAGTATAAGTATAAACCGGATAACAGAGTATCTGAGGTAAAAGACTACAGTTCAAACAATCATCATGTAAGGAAGACTTTCGATTATGACGATCTTGGTCGCTGCACCTCTATAGAAGCATATGACAGCAATGGTAACAGGAAGATAGAGTCATTCAAGTACACATATGATAAGTGTAACAATATAACATCGGAAGAAAAGATGCATGCATCTGATGCTTCCGGAACTGGAGGCGGTGACAACACAGGAGAAGAAAGTGAGGATCCCGACCCTGAAAATTTGGATGAACCTTCAAAGTACATAGCTCACGACGGTTCTTATAACATCAGAAGAGATTATACATACAATGAACTGTCCGAGATGACAAAGGTGCTTGAGTACGCTGTATCCGGAGACGGGGAGACTGCACTTGATGAACTTCTGCATCAAACAGAGTATACATATGATAAGATCGGAAGCCGAAAGAGTGAAAAGATAGACGGAGTTAAGTCTATATATACGTATGACGAAGACGGACTTAACCAGCTTACGAAGGTTACGGTAGAAGGTGACAGCAATAACGCTAAGACGAAAATATATGATTATGATGACGCGGGCAATCTTATATTACTTAAAGATAATGAAGCCGGTACTGAAATCGCATACACTTATAACGTTGCCGGAGAGCTTTTATCAGCTAAAGTACGAAATACCGGTACAGGTGAGGTTCTTACTACAACAAACACATATGACGGCAGCGGCACGAGAATAGCAAAGATTGTCACAAAGAAGAATGCCGGTGGCGACATTATGAGCTTTGATACAACGAACTATCTTGTCTCGGGCGGCAGTGTTCTTGCTACATATTCCGAGGAGGAAAACAGTTCAACCGGTAATTCGATGATTATATCCTCTGAGAACATTTACGGTCTTGACGGGAATATAATCGTTACACTTCGCGGTAATGATGACACAAGATATATTTATACAGGTGACCTCAGAGGAAGTACTGCATCTATAATTGACGATGCAGGTAATTCATCCTGCGTATATTACTATGATGTTTACGGCGAACCTGAGATATGGAAGCAGGACGGTCTTTATAACGAGATAATGTATACGGGAGTCGTATATGACGAGAGCACGGGACTTTTATATCTCAGCTCCCGTTATTATGATGCACAAAGCGGACGCTTCATCTCCATGGACAGCTACAGGGGAGAAATAGGTAATCCGCTAAGTCTGAATCTTTACGGGTATTGCGAAGGCAATCCGA
>DUVP01000012.1 GCA_012840975.1 Mogibacterium sp.
GCTCCCGTTATTATGATGCACAAAGCGGACGCTTCATCTCCATGGACAGCTACAGGGGAGAAATAGGTAATCCGCTAAGTCTGAATCTTTACGGGTATTGCGAAGGCAATCCGATAAAATATACCGATAGAGCCGGAACCTGGCCAAAATTTATAAATAAAATAGTGAAATTTGCAAAAAAGCATCTCTTTAAACCTGTGAGATATACCAGGTCAAATCTACCGAAAACTATTAAGCGATCAAAAACTGTTAAAATCAAGAAAACAAAAATTGCTAAATGGTTTAAAAAGACAGCAAAAGAAGAAAAAAGGAAGTGGAATCTAAATAAGAAGAAAACAAGGGAGGCCACAAAAAAAGCAAAAAAGAAGCATTTTGACAGAATAAGGATTCAAGAAGAATTTAATAAAAATTATCCCGGTGGTGAAGCACAGATGATAGATGATGCAATAGAAGGTAAAAATGGATGGGAAAAAGCCAGTTGGCTTGCCAATGTATATCATAGAAATGTTTTTTCTCCACAAGGGGAATCAGCATCAAAGAATAAAAAATACTTAAAGGTAAATGAAGACGGATCCTCCTATGAAATAATTATAGGAGAAAAAGATAATGGTAAAAAATTTATAGTAAAAGATCCGATTAATGGAGGTACATATAATTATTCGGATAAGAGTTATACTCTCTTGGGTATAGGACATCTTCAAGAAGATATGGTGCCTTATTGGCAATGGGGAAATAGCCCAACGAATACTGAAAATTATTACAAAGGGAGAAGAAACGAATATTATGCAAAAAGAAGAAGGTAAAAAACTTATTATAAAGAATTTAGTTAAAAAAAGAAAAAAAGAAATAACTGTCATATTATTAATATTGCTCGTATTGAAGCTGGTCAACTGTGTAAACGCATATAATATGAACCGAGCTATTTACTTTCGGGATAATGAAAAAGTCGAGTCGATTCTAAGAATGCCAAGGCCTATAAATGGCGTTAACACAAGACCGTTTATTATTCCTTCATTTATTCCTGCATTGGGAGAGCTATATGCAGATGTAAATCAATACCCTTTGCATTCTGCCTGTTTTCGAGATAATTATGAAGTTGTTCAAATGTTAGTGGAGCATGGGGCGAATGTGAATAAGATTGACTTCGGATATATGTTAAACTCACCGTTACTGGTGAAGTTATCGGAAGAAAATGACAAAAATCGCTTTAAAATCGCAAAGTTTCTTATAGATAACGGGGCAAATATAAATCATAGAAACTGGCGTGGAGAAGTTGCTTTGACCTTATGCCTAAAGCAATACTATAGACCCGAAAAACGTACTAAAGAAGTAAAGCGGGAGCAAATGGAGCTTTTTATTTATCTTCTTAAGAATTGCAAAAGTCTTGATGTGCCGGAATATAAAGATGTTTTTTATCATTATACTTCATTGCTTGATGCAGCGATAGTATATGATAATAGAGAAGCGGTACAGTATCTGATGGATAACGGTTATTATTCTGAAGCGGATATACCGAAGCTTAATGGAAGTCAGGCAAGCTATCTTGCGAAAAGAGCAAGGTTTGGCATATTTAAGAAATATTTCGATATAAAAGATATAAATAGTAGAGATGAAGAAGGGAAAACACCGCTTCATAATGCTGTTCTCGGTTTTGATAGAGAGGCTATCTGCGAATTCCTGATAGAAAATGGTGCTGATTTAAATATTAAGGATAACAATGGTAAGACTGTCTATGATTATATGGCTGATTCT
Source organism: Mogibacterium sp. (assembly GCA_012840975.1). Classification (GTDB taxonomy): domain Bacteria; phylum Bacillota; class Clostridia; order Peptostreptococcales; family Anaerovoracaceae; genus Crickella. Next base: position 1,753 of record DUVP01000012.1, read on the forward strand.
ATAAAGGACATGTATATCGACCCTGAAGAAAAAGAATATTTTGAAAAAGTATTGGAACTGAAAGAATAGAGAATGCATCACAAAATATAATAAACATAAAACAGGGACGGTCTTTATAACGAGATAATGTATACGGGAGCCGTATATGACGAGAGCACGGGTCTTTTATATCTCAGCTCCCGTTATTATGATGCACAAAGCGGACGCTTCATCTCCATGGACAGCTACAGGGGAGAAATAGGTAATCCGCTAAGTCTGAATCTTTACGGGTATTGCGAAGGCAATCCGA
>DUVP01000013.1 GCA_012840975.1 Mogibacterium sp.
GAGCGGTTCTTGACATGTTTAAACGAATAAATTATATTGTTATTGTTCGTAAGGTCTGTCTGTTTAGACAGGTCTACTCTATTAAAGCCACAGAAGGCATATTTACAGAAAAATTCTCACACACTCGTTAAATAGGCAGATGCGTCAGAAAGACCTCTGAACGACGGAATCTGAATTCTTATGAGATATAAAAATGAGAAAGCATTAAAGCTTTCTCATTTTTATATCTTCTATAGATTCTTTCATATCTCTCGGCATATATTTAATTTTTTCTTTTAGATATCCTATGTCCATCTCCGACGGTTTGATAGTCTCCGGTTTTGAATTATCATAGTCTATCGGCGTCGGATTTTCAAAAACTTCGTTAACGATTTGAGCAATTTCCAGATTTGTATATGCTTCAGGCATACCTACATTGATAATTTCAGAGCCTTTTTTTTCCGACTCTTTTACTTCTCTTTCAATGAGCATGGTAATTATTTTAATCAGGTCATCCACGTAGATGTATTGTCTTTTTGCCTTGCTTTCTCCGATTACCTTAATCTGTCCTTTAACTGCAGCCGTGTCAAGGAAAACATTCATCATCCCTCTTCTTGTTTCTTTAAGTCCTAAGACCTGTGCTATTCTCAATATCGAGAATTTGAAATCTTTTTCTTCTGCGAGTTCTCTTATTAATCTCTCACATTCTATCTTCGATGCCCCGTACATAGTTCTCGGTTGCAAAGGGCTGTTCTCTTTCCAGGGAATCTGCATCACATCATCATATACGGATATAGAGGATGCGAATATTATTCTTTTAACTCCGCAGACTGTCATCGAATTTAGGATATTTTCAGTTATCTCCTCATTGACAACATAATCTTCCCTGCGATCTGTCGTGCCTCTAACGGCTGCCAGATGAACTGCTATATCTGCACCGGCAAGAACATCTTCAAGTCCGGTTTTTGAATAGTCAGTGGCTCGCCATGAAACACGGTTTTTTTCGCTCTCCGGTAACCCTAAAGCTTCCGGATTCTTTGGACTGCACCCCCTTGTCAAAGCTGTTATTTTAACATCTGTATTTTGCAGAAGCTCCTTTATCAGTTCGTTTCCGATAAATCCGCTCGCCCCTGTTATAGCTATTCTCATTTTTCTCCTTATTGTACTGTCCGCTCCTGCCGGCTATATTATCCGGTTTATCTACTCGACCTCACAGACAAAACACCTCTGTTTTCCTGTTTTTTCCGGCGGAAGTTCTTCAAGCCATTCTATCTTAATATCAAATTCATCACCGTACAGCTTCTGAACCTCTGTGATAAAGTGCTCCTCTATTTCCTCATTCGTAAGAGTGAGGTTGAAAGGATCTCTGACCAGCTGTATGAGCATGTCATGGTAACTTTTCTGTACAAATCTGAACTGCGAAAGCCCTACCGTATGGTTGGCTATTCTCATCAGTTGAAGAGCTGAAGAATCCGCTCCCTTTTCGTGTTTGACGAGGTCGTTCATTCTGCCGTGAATCTTAGTAAAGTATCTCAGTCCGTCTTTAACATAAGAACTTCCTAAATCCTCTGTCTCATAATTGATAAGCGGATATGTATGCTTATACAGTGAAGTCACAACGATTCTTCCTTCATCAGCCAGGTTATCATCGTCATCGAGCACATTTGCTACTGCGATATCATTAGCCACAAAATAGAAGTCTTTGCCCGGAAACTGGTATATGAAGCTTCCCATTTCGGATACACCGTAAGCATCTATCAACCCCGGTCCGAAAGCCTTCGCAAGCGTCTGCCTTGTCGGTTCATCTATCATTTCGCTTATAGGTGCATAGAATTTAGGCTTCCATATTTCCAGATTATTCTTTTCCGCGTAATTAACCAGCCTTACCAAGACATTTCTCCTTAGACAAAGCAGATCCGGCTTATATTCGTTAATATCATCTATCACTTCTGCTAAACCGTCGCCGACTGCATGATCCTCTCCGACAACTCTTCTCCTCATAAATCCCAGACTCTGTATGATTGAGTCTCTGTTGTTTTTTCTCGGTCCTTTATGGCTGGTGGCAAAGGAATACATTTTTCCGAAGAAAGCATTGTATCCCGCCGAACTGAGTACTCTCGCCCAGTTGGCATCGCTGCATGCCTGCTCTTTTTGCGTATAAAGCATCTTAAGAGGGGTTCCTGACGATCCGCTGGTACTGAGTATATTAAGATCCTTCTGCTTTTCCGGATTGTTATCCCATTCCTCCTGCATCCAGTTTCTCAGTTCAGCCTTAGTCAAAGTCGGGAACTTAGCAAGATCCTCACTGCAACGATAGTCAGAAGGTTTCGTTCCGGTTTCCTCGAATTTTTTTCTGTAGACCGGGATTTTATAAGCCCTCTTCATAAGTTTTCTTATCTTTCTGTTCTGATTGGCTTTTATTTTCTTTGCATCCCCATCCAGCGATTTTTTGAGTGTCAAAAGATACCCTACGGTATAAAAATTCTTGAGTTTTTTCTGTAAGCTCAATGATATCTCCTCCATCTTATTAATAGTTTTTCTTTATATAATTCTTCCGGTTTTTCTGATGATATATCCGCATTTTTCGATATATCCGTTTATCTTGAGAACTCTGTCCCCGTCTTTATAGTAATAACAAACATACTCCGAACCGGTAACATCAAAATCCGACTTGCAGAATGTGGTATTCGGTTCCCTGCTCAGGAATGCCAGCTGATACTCCTCTTTCTTAAACGTATAATCTTTTTTAAGAACATCTTCACCTTTGAGGAGGTGTTTGAATGTAGCATCAAGAAGATCTGCCTCGCAATAGTGTTTAATCAGATTCCACATATGACATCCGTCCAGCCTTGGAGTAACTTCAAGTATTACAGGCTCTTTATTGTTTTTCAGCTTAATCTGATAATAGCATGGTCCGTCTGTTATACCTGTTTTTTCGGCTATTCTTTTTGCCAGGTCTATCGCTTTTTCTTTTGCGGCATCATCGGCAAAACTTGACGGAATCCTGTGCTCTTTAATTATTCCTCCCGGATATTCGGTAAAAGCATATCGGTCTGAAACGATAGCAAATTTTAACTCTCCATCCTGTATATATGCATTTATCGAAATTTCAGGACCTTCTATATATTCCTCTATTATGACTTTTTTCTCAAAGGAGAAGCTTAGAGATTTTTCAAAATTATCTCTTATATCCTCAGATGTATCGACTCTGAAGCATCCTCTCTGTCCCTGAGAATCTACAGGTTTCATCATTCCGGGAAAAGCTTCATACTTGAGAGCCTCTTCAAGATTCTCACAAACTATATATTTTGCATTCCCCTCAAAGTTACTGCCTAAAGCCTCCCTCATTTTATTCTTAGAATGACATATTTCAGCTGTTTTTGGAGATATGAAATGCGGTAACCCTAATCGTTCGCTGACCTTCATTACTGTGGGCATAGCAAGATCCGAGCCGACCGAATATATAGCCGATACTTCATATTTTTCTGCCAGCGAGACAACCCCTTCTATATTTTTGATATCGACCTGTTCAAAATAGTCGAGGTGTGGTATACCGCTGTCAACTGTTGTGTAACTGCAGCCGACCACTTCATATCCTGCCTGTTTACAATATTCAATGGCATCTATTTGAGCATTGCCCGCTCCCAAAATTAAAATTTTTTTCTTCATTTTGTCCCTATCTTTTTATTTATTATCGGTATTAAGGTCCTTTTTGATTTGTGTTGTCGATATCTCCGGTGTCCTGGCAAGGTAGACAACTTCTACCCCTTCGTCTTTAAGAAAATCGAATTTGCCTTCCCAGTCGTCTCCGATAACAAAGGTATCAATATGATATTCTCTGGCATCACTTACCTTCTGTTCCCAGGATTCTTCAGGTATTACAAGATCTACATATCTTATTGCCTCTACCAATCGCTTTCTTTCATCATAGGAAAAATAGCACTTTTTTCCTTTCATGTCCCAGTTGAACTCATCGGTAGAAATTGCAACTATAAGATAATCCCCAAGAGCCTTTGCTCTCTGAAGAAGGTTTACATGACCGTAATGCAACAGGTCGAATGTTCCGTAGGTTATTACTCTTTTCAAAATTCAGCCTCCTCTTCCGGTTTATCACCGGATCGAATTCAGATCGGTTCCCTGACGGGTTATTCCCAGATAGGTCCCCTCACATCGCCTTTATCTGTTTTAACTTTTATTTTGAGCGTTTCTCTTATCTCTTCAATACGCTCAAGCATTTCTTTCCTGCTATCTCCATAGAGAACTATGGCAATCCTGTTGTTTTTATCTGTAATCAGCTCCGTCTTCTGTCCGACATCAAATAAATTCAAATTCGTCTTAACAACATAACTCAAATCCTCGACTTCTCCGGCTCCATCCATCGAGATTATCTCTCCATGTGGCAAATAGCAGCAGACATAACCGCAATGACACTGATTCATTTCAAACTCCGGTACATCCTTAATTCTTCCCAGAGCAACATTTACCAGGAACTCAGAGGTATCAATTCCCGTCTGCATCTTTGCTATATGAGTCGCAATAAATGTTCCGCCTCCTCTGAGAGCCGCCTCAATCAGATATATTTCTCCGGTTTCCTCGTCAAGTATGTATTCATTATGCGTTATTCCCTGAATCATTCCGAAACCTTCATTGATTTTGCGATCGTAATCCAGCAGCTTTTCTATTATTTTATCGTCGGCGACCGACGGATAGAGCCTCGTCATGGAAGAGAAGACGTTTGGAATCTTAAATTCCTGCAGGTCAGCATACATCAACGGTTCAATGTTTCCGCCTGCCGCAATAGAATCCACTTCAAATTGCGGTCCTTCGATAAATTTCTCGACTATAAGATCTCCGCCTCTTGAGTATCGCTTCGCTTCGTCGAATTTAGCAATCAGTTCCTCTTCTGTCGGTATTTTCGAAATACCCCGACTGCTGCTGTTGTCGACTGGCTTTATAATTGCGGTTCCGCTAATTTTGCGAAATGCCTGAATAGCTTCTTCTAAAGTTCTTACCTTTATGCTTTCGATTGTAGGCAATCCCAGCTCCCTTGCCTTTTCTCGCATTTTGTATTTATCGGTATAGATAACAGCAGTCTCATATCTGTTGCCCGGCAGACCCAGTTTCCCCGTAGCATAAGCGATTGGTTTTACAAAAATTTCGCCCTGATCGGAAATTATTCCGTCTACGCTTTCTTTCTTCGCAACCTCGAGAGCATATTTCTCATCCTTAGCATCGTGAAAATACACCTTATCGGCTTCATCTATTCCCGGATAATTGCCCTCCGGAGTAATAGCTACAACATATACTCCCATCTCACGAGCCTTTTGAATAAGAGGTAACTGAAAAGAACCCGCTCCTAACACCAACAGTTTATCCATGCAATTCTCCTTAGTCCCAAATAGGACCTCGAATTTCTCCTTCGTCCGTTCTAACTTTTATATCAAGTTTGCCTTTGATTTCTTCTATTCTTTCCAGTATCTGTTTCCTGCTGTTCCCATAAAGAACTATGGTGCAGCGCTGTCTTTTGTCCGAGATTTTATCTGTATGGTTTCCCTCTTTAAAAAGATTAAATTTCGTGTTTACAACATATTCCAGTGACTCAACTTCGTCTGTTCCGTCCATAGATATAATCTCTCCATATGGCATATAGAAACTCACCACAGCACAATGACATTGGTTCATCTCGAACTCCGGCACTTCTTGAAGTTTTCCCAAAGAAACATTTACCAAAAACTCTTCCATATCAAGACCTGTTTGAAGAGGTGCTATATCCGAGCCGACAAAATTACCTCCTCCTCTCAGAGCTGCTTCGATAAGATATATCTCTCCTGTCTTGCCGTCCATAACGTATTCATTATGAGAAAGGCCCTGAATCATACCGAATCCTTCATTGATTTTTTGATTGTATTCCAGAAGTCTATTTACTACTTCTTTATCAGCTGCTGAAGGATAAAGTCTCTTTTTAGATGAAAAAACATTCGGAATGCTGAAATCTTCCAAATCTGCATACATCAAAGGTTTTATTTTTCCTCCAACAGCTATCGAGTTAACCTCAAGTTGTGGTCCCTCAATAAATTCCTCAATTATCAACTCTCCACTCATTGAAAAACTCATCGTTTCTTCAAAATGAGCCCTGAGTTCATTTTCATTTTCTATCTTGAAAATTCCCCTACTGGCACTGCTGTCAACAGGCTTTATAATAGCATTGCCGTCAAACTCCTTAAAAGCTTTAATAGTTTCTTCCAAAGTTCTTGCTTTTCTGCTGTCGATAGTTGCCAATCCCAGTTCTCGAGATTTCTCTCTCATTTTATATTTATTTGTATAAATCAATGCGGTTTTATAAGGGTTACCCGGAAGTCCTGCTTTTTCCGCAGCATAGGCAACTGCCCTCACGAATATTTCTCCCTGATCTGAAATTACACCATTTACTTTTTCTTTCTTTGCAACTTCAAAGGCAAATTCTTCATCCTTGGCATCATGAAAGTATGCTTTATCTGCTACACTAATTCCCGGATATTTTTCATGAGGAGCGATAACAACAACATACACCCCCATTTCCTTGGCTTTTTTGATCAAAGGTAACTGAAACGGACCTGCACCCAATATGAGTATTTTTTCCATTTTATTTCTCCGTACTGTTCTTCCCGGTTTTATCTATCACTGACCGTATGACATACTGAGGGTTTTCGTTTAATGTCAGATATATTCTGCCGACATATTCTCCGATAACGCCCAGTACGATCATTATCATTCCGCCAATTAAAATTGTTGTTGCTATCATGGATGTCCAGCCGAGAGCAATATTTTCGTTTGTTAATTTAATGAAAACCAGAGCAAGAATGATTATAAAGCCGACAAATGCCATAATCATTCCGAAAATAGTCGCTATTCTCAGAGGTTTTATTGAAAAAGTCGTCAATCCGTTTGACCATATTGATAGAAGTTTTTTGAAATTATAGCCCGAAGTTCCTTCCAGTCTTTCTTTCTGTTTAACCTCAACATTTCCAATATTATATGTAGTTCTCAGGAGAAGACCTCCCATATGAGGGTATGCATTATTATATTTGACGATTTCATCCACTACGAATCTTTTCGCAAGAAAATAAACAGAAGTATTTATACCGTCCGGTTTCTCAAGGAAGAATTTCACCATTTTTTTATTTACCCATGAGCCAAATCTTCTAAAAGCACTCCTCTTTCCTCTGTCAACGTATCTCGCACAGACAACATCGTATTCTCCCTCCTCCATTTTGTCATAGAATTCGAACACGGTTTCAATCGGAGTTTGTCCGTCATCATCGCTTACCGCAACAAAATCTCCTTTTGAGTATCTCAGTCCGGCCATTATCGCACACTGCTGACCGCTGTTTTTTGCAAGGTCGATTCCGATAACATTATCGTATTTTTCTGTCAGGGTCTTTATACTTCCCCAGGTATCGTCAGGGGAATTATCATTAACCAGTATAATTTCCGAGGTAAATCCGCTTCTGCGGTTTACCGTGTATTGAATTGTCTCAACTACTTTTGCTATCGTATTTTCAGACTTGTAGCATGGTATTACGAATGATATAAGCATTTTTTCTCCTAACTTTTATTTTGATATTTCGTATATATAATATCCGCTCCTGTCACAAAGATCCGCAGGGTTTTCGGTATCTAAAAATTTTCTGTCAACTTTCTCCTTGATTATCCTGTCAGGATTGTTTTTCATCAAGTCACGATATTTTTCGATATTTTCTTTTGTCATAAAGCTTATTCCAACGGTTCTTATTTGGCGTATTACAGGTTCTCCAATCTCTTCTCCCATCGCAATTCTAATAACATTTCCGACATAATCATATCCCGTTGATAGAGGTACAAGGTCACTGCCTATAAAACCTCCTCCCATTCTCCCTCCGATTTCTATAAGTTTAATGTTTTTATTATCATCCACTTTAAGTTCGACATGAGAAGCTCCGTCAGTAAGCATAAGAGTATCGAGTGCATGTTCCGACACTTTGCGAATCTTTTCTTTAAGTTTTTCACTTATCGGAGCAGGCTGTATATGTCCGGTTTCAATATAGCGAGGTTCTCCTGATGTGAACTTCTGTGTCACGGCGAGCAGATAGTGTTTTCCTCTACAGGATATATACTCAATACTATATTCATCGCCTTCCGCAAACTCCTCGACAAGAGCTTTTTTTTCAAAGCCTTCTTCAAATGCAATTTTAAGCGCATTCAGCAGCTCTTCCGGGCTTTTTATTTTATTGATCCCGCGGCTCCCGCTTCTATCCGTCGGCTTTACTATAACCGGATATTCCAGATCCGACAGTTCATCAATATCGGTATTCTCATCGACGAGTATGCTTCTTGGGCTTGGGTCACCGTTTTCTTCAAAAGCCTTTCTCATCAGATGCTTATTTCTGCTTCTTTTCGTAGCTTCCGAAGAGTTTCCTATAAGGCCCATTTTATCAGCTATGTAGTTTACAGCTTCCGTAGCAAGATCTGAGCCGATGCTTATCACTCCATCTACTTCTATTTCTCTACACTTTGCGAGTATTGCGTCTTTGTCTCTGGTACTTATCGGATAAAAATAATCAGCAAAAGACTCTCCCACATCGCCCGTCTTCCACGCGAACACATGTGTTTCCAGGCCCATTTCTTTAGCTTTGAGGATTACAGCATCCTGAAAACGAGACGCTCCAATAATTGCTATTTTCTTCTTCATTATTCTCTGATTCCTCTGTTATTCCGATTATTTATCCGTTAATTATTTTTTTTAAAACCCTCTGTGTGGCTTTCCCGTCATCTTTCGGATTATATTTTTTGCAAAATCTTTCGTACTTCTCGTCTGCTTTTTTATCGACGCACTTTCTTATTTCTTCCGCGAGTAAAGCTCCGTCTGTAATAATCGGTCCCGGAAGTTCTTCCAAATCTATATAAAAGCCTCTCAGTTCATTAGCATATTCCTCAAGGTCATACATGTAGAAAATCATCGGTTTTCTCAAATTCGCAAAGTCGAAAAATACGCTCGAATAATCTGTAATCAATATGTCTGAAACTATATATAAATCGTTGATCTCATTGTATCCGGACACGTCTCTGACAAAACCTTTATAGCGGTCAAAATCAAAACTGTTTGCAACAAGGTAGTGTGCTCTAAAAAGTATTATATATTCATCCCCGAGATCTGAGTACAGCTTATCGAAATCCACTTCCGATTTATAAGTGTATCCCTCTCCGCTTGTATGCTGATTATCTCTCCATGTCGGTGCATACAGAATTACTTTCTTACCTTCTACACCCTTTTTCTCTCTTAAAGCTTTTCTCTCTTCCGGAGTCGTATTGATTAGCCTGTCATTTCGAGGGTAGCCTTCCTCTATTATCTTGTGCGTCTGTCCGGTTTCTTCGAGGTTCCAGGCAGTCGTAAATTTTTCCGTTGTAAAAGGTGACGGTGAAATTATATAACTGAATTTAGCCGCATCCGTTCTGTATTTTTCTCTGATTTCCTCCAGAGAGTTCATTGAGTTATCGCTTTTGATAAGATCATAGCCGAGTCTCTTGAGCGGTGTACCGTGCCAGCACTGGACATACACCTGCTTTTTGCGCGGATGCTGATGATCAAGCATTCTATAGTTTGAAATCCAGTATTTTGCGGTTCTCAGCTCCTTATTATCTTCCTTTGAGCGGAATTTCACTATTTTCGTTCTTTCATTCTCCAGAAATTGAAAATTTACAGGCTCTTTGAAGCTCCACACAAAACTGTAATCTCTATATTCCGGAGCTGCCATCATATACTCATAGATTGCTTTAGGTGAATCGCTGTAGCCCCGGCCGGAAAAAGTCTGAAAATAAACTTTTTTTTCATCGACCCTGCCGATCGGTTCATCTAAAACCATCTTTGCATGATAAAGCATATCCCGGCTTCTCCGTGCGGCTATCCGGAAAGTCTTGTTCTTTTTTGCTATATCAAAAATTTTCTTTTTTATTTTTTTTCCTATACTCATTTTTCAGTTTTTCTTTTATTTTTCTATTCTAACTATCTAAAATTTCCTCAATATGATCTGCCAGTTGTTTCGTACAATTATTTGTATCAATATCTATATATTTATTGCGAAACTCTGCAAGAGCCTCATAATCATAATCCTTTTCTATTTCTTTTAATAAATCCTTTGCTTTGCTGAAAGAATATTTGCCGATCGCCTCTTCAGATAAATTGACATTAAGTCCTGTTGTCTCCCTGTAATCTTCCTCGTCATAGGTGTACAAGTAGAGAGGCTTTTGAGCTAGACTCGCTTCTATTACGAAGGCCGAATAGTCGCTTATTATAATGTCGGCGACTTTGAGCATGTCATATGTATCATAGATATCATCGTAAATTATGCCCGGCTTATCGATTTTTTCTGTTCTCAATTTATCTATGGGATGTAGCTTTACCACCAGGTTGTATTTCGAGAAATCAACAGCTCCCGTAAGACTCTCGGTATCAACTGCCTTTCCTCCGCGAAATGTCGGAGCGTAGAGAATGTTTTTCTTTTTTTTCAAAACCGGATATTGCTTGTATATGCTTTCCTCAACTTCAGTATTTTTCTGCAATATATAATCTATCCTCGGAAGCCCTATCTTGACTATCTTATCTTCTGTACAATCAAAAGCCTCACAGAAAAATTTGGCCGTCACATCGCTTGAAGCTAATACTTCATCGTAACCTCTGTGCATTCTCATGAGCCCGGCAATTTCTTTCCTCGTCCCGTTCTTCTTTCCTACTGTCTGCCATCCGAATTTTTTAATCGCACCTAATGCATGCCACATCTGTATTACGGTCGTTTTCTTACTAACCGGCAACATGCTTATAGGAATACAATATGTATCAATCAGAACAACTTTGGATCCGGCTATACTCTTGATCTGCCTGGCTATGTGCCCTAAATATCCAAGATTCCTGAGAGAGATATCTTTGGTCAGTCTCCTTGTTAAAGTTTCAACCTCAATCCCTCTCTTTACCAGTTCTTTCTCAATAAGTCTGATATCAAGAGATTTATAATCATTTTCTCTGCTTATTATCGATACTTTTCTTCCGGATTTTGCCATTTTCTCTCGCGATAATCTTTATAGATATTTACATACTTAACCAGTTTATTTTAACACGTGAAGCAGCTTTTCTCAATGAATCGTTACCGTCTGTGGTAGAAGTCTACCCGAAGTTGCGATACAACTTCTATAAAAAAAGGCCCTCTCTCCCGGTTGCCCGGAAAAGAGGGTATCTATCTTTTGCCCCTTTTATTCTTATTTTATATTTATGATGCATACGATACATTCCCCGGCTTACAGCATATCCAGCCGCTTGGAATAAGCATCCAGTCTCCTTTTACGTCAAGGCAGGTTACTACTGTGCCTTTTTTCAAAACTGCTTTTTTCGTTCCCTTAACCGAGTTTTTCATTGCGTCTTTCGTAAGGGACTTCCTGCTCTTTATTGTATAATTTGTACCCGGTCCTGTTCGCACATTCAAGTCCTTTCGAATAGAATAATCTTTCCATTTCTTTACAACAACAGTTTTTTTCTTACTGCTTGTAGCCTTTGTTGTCTTTTTCTTCGTAGTTGTTTTTTTTGTTGTCTTTTTCTTTGTAGTTGTTGCTTTTGCTGTCGTTGCTTTTTTCGTATTCACCTTTGTTTCAGTCTTTTTTACTGTCGGTTTAGCTACTGCCTTTGCTTTCTCTTCAAGAGCTTTCTGTGCTTTTGTTCCCTTGAATTCCGTCAGATAACTTGTCTTTCCGCTTTGCCCGCAAATCCAGCCGCTAGGTATCTGGATCCAGTTTCCCTTTGTACGCAAACATGTAACAACAGTACCTTTATTCAAAATAGCTTTGGATTTATCGATTGAATACATCTTTGCAGAATCAGTCAAAGAGCTGTACTTCTTTATCGCATAACTTGTACCCGGTCCTTTTCGTACATTCATAACGTCTTTGAGCTGATAATCCTTACCAACTTTAAATTTACTCTTTGTCGCGTTGTTCACAGATGCCGCCAGTATATTTTTTTTGCTCGATGCAATTGCTTTATAAGTAGGGTTTGTTAATCCGTCAACGCTGACTATCATTGCTCCATGGGCTTTCCTGGTAGATAATAGAATGTCTCCCACCTGCAGCTTGCTGCTTGATGCAACATAATCACTGCCGGTAAAGAATTCAAACTCTCCGGTCTTTTGAAGTTCTTTATATAGCCCGGAGGCTGTGCGATATGTATTTATATTCAGTCCTGTTGCATATACGCACGCTCCGATTAAAGGTGTACATGATGTTTCTACAGGTTTGTCAATTTTACTTGCATCCCAGCCTGCAGCTTCTAAAGCATAGAAAAAACTCATAGTGTCGCTTTTTGATCCTGCATCATAACCGACATTGTCGTTTGCACATGTATCTCTCATAATCTTCGCCATTGCTTTCGCTCTGGCAGGATCTTTCGCTCTGGCTACAACAGTCCAGTTACGTGACGTTACTCTCTTTGTATACGACCAAGGCGTCATATACACTTCTCTGCCGGTCTGATCTCCGGCTCTTTGACCTTTCAGTCCTGATTCTCCCTTTGCAGCATGACCCATAATAACGGATCTTGCTGCATAAGCTTCAAAAGAGAATGAAGCGAATGCCAAAGCAAAAGTCATAACAAAACAAATTATTCCAATAAAAAAGCGATTAATTAATGTCTTCTTATCAAACATCAGTATCTCCTTTGGTAGATTTTATGACTATATTACGAATACATTCTAATCGCTATGATTATTAGTGTCAAGTTTTCTTTACATTTGTTAATGCTTTGCAGATTATTATCAGTTTTTTGCGGCATAAAAATCTATGGCTTCTATTATTTCTCCGTCAAAAATCTTTTTTCCTCTTTCAAGAACGATTCCTCTTTCGCAGAAGTCCTGTGCTGTTGCCAGCGAATGTGTCACAAAGAGAAGTGTAACTTTTTCATCAGCCATTACCTCTTCAACTTTTTGTCTGCATTTTTTTCTGAAAGCCTGATCTCCGACACTAAGGGCCTCGTCTACAATAAGTATGTCCGGATTTGCATTGACATTGATTGCGAATCCCAGTCTTGCTTTCATACCGCTTGAATAGGATCTGATTGGCTGATCCATATAGTCACCGATTTCCGCAAAATCAGTAATAGTTTCCTCTATAGCTTCTATCTCTTCATGTGTCATCCCCATAAGCCCGCACTTAAGATATATATTCTCTCTGCCGGTTCCTTCTCTGTCAAAGCCTGATGTAAGTTCCAGCAAAGCACTTACTTGACCATCCACTATGATCTCTCCATCTGTAGGAAAGCTGACACCTGTAATCATCTTTAGAATCGTAGACTTTCCTGCTCCGTTACGGCCGAGAAGAGCAACCGATTCCCCCTGTCTTATCTGGAAAGACATGTTTTTTACAGCATGATTGACTTTGTGCGGAACGGACTTGAAGAACAATGCCTTAAATCTTTCTTGTTCACTTTTATATAATTTGTATTCCTTCGAAACATTTTTGAAGGTTATTACCGGTTTTTTTTCTTCTTTTTCCATACTTATAAACTCCAGCTAAACTACAGAACGTCAGGTATATCCTTACGAAGGCTTTTGAAGGACCACAGAGCCAGGAAAAGGAGTACCAGCAAAGTCACCGAAAACCCCATCAATGCAGTTCTATCTTCAAAGAACCACTGTTTATAAATGAATATATTTCTGTAACCTCTTGCTATGACGGTTATAGGATTAAAGTTATATAAAAATCTTATTGTCGGGTTTTTTATTCTTTCTATATCATATATAACGCCTGACAGCCAGAAAATTGCGTGTGTAGTGGATCTTACTAAATTCATAAAATCCTTACTTAATGATGACAGCATACCGCTGAAGAGTCCCCAGACGGTGAAGAAAACAAACATCATAAGCATATATATCGGTATCTGTAGATAATATATATCCGGCTTGAATCCGAAAATTGCAAATATCGTTACCGTTACTGCCAATAATACCCAATGTACAAAGAGCTTTGACAGTGAAACATAAGTTGGGATTATCGAAATAGGGAACTTCATCTTGGTAACAAGATAGCTGTACTTCCTGATAGAACCGGCTCCCTGTGTTATCATGTCCGACATATAAAACCAGGGAAGAAATCCCGATATCAGCCACAGAAAATACGGATATCCGTTTATAGGCTTTCCCGATCTCAAGCCTACAGTGAATGCAAACCAGAATACAAAAACTGTCATCATCGGCTTTATAACTGCCCACCACCAACCGAGAGCCGCTCCCCGGTATGTCTTCAACAAGTCTGATTTTGCCAGTTTTATCAATTGACTTTTGAAAGATATATGTTCTTCTATGATTAATTTTAGTGTTTCCATGAGATTTATTATAGCATAAGTCTTATTTAAAAATTACATTGACTACTTTTTCCGTTGTTTTCCCGTCTTCATTATATGTGAATCTGTCGGAAAAATCCTGATACCTTTTCTTCCATATGTTTTCCCTGCTCCAGGTTTCCAGCGTGAGCAGAAGTTCTTCCAGTTCCTTTTGTGTTTTCGCAATAGGTCCCGGCAGATCATCCAAATCCAGATAAAGCCCCCTGAGGCTGTCTTTATAATAATCCAAATCATACATATAAAAAATTACCGGTCTCTTAAGGATTCCAAAGTCGAAAAACACGCTGGAATAATCCGTTACCAATATATCTGCCACTATGTATAAATCGTTGATTTCAGGATAGTCGGAAACATCTATAACAAAGTTTCCTATATCACCGGTCTGGTCCTGAGCCTTTATATAATAATGAGAACGATGCATAACGATATATTTATCTCCGATAGCCTCTCTCAGCCTTAGTAAATCAAGACTCTCTTTGTATCTATATTCGTATGCTTCTCCTCTTTTGTCCTCACGATATGTAGGTGCATAGAGAATCACTTTCTTCCCTTCCGGAATACGCAGTTCCTTTCTTATTCTGTTTGCTTTTTTTTCATCGCGATTGGTAATACTGTCATTTCGAGGATAACCCTTTTCAACAATGACCGGCTTCTTTTTTAAAGAGTTGAGAGCCAATGCCGATGTCATTATCTCAGTAAAATATGAAGATGGAGATAACAAATAAGTATATCTTTTCACATCTTCATATATGACTTTTTTTCTTGTGTCTGCAGACTCCGTAGTTTCTCCCACAATATCGCAACCCAGTTTCTTAAACGGGGTGCCGTGCCAGCACTGTATATACTCCTGTCCTTGTTTGCGTTTTATCGATTGAGGGATTCTTGTATTTACAATCCAGTATCCGGCTGTCGCATAAGTTCTATAGTATTCGTCCGATCCCCATCTGACCAGATGAGTTCTTTCGTTATTTTCCAGCTGCTTAAAATCTTCTATTACACTGTCTCGAAAAGCCCAGACAAAATTATACTCCGTATACTCGCTGCTATTCAGCATATATTCGTATATTGCCTTAGGACTGTCAGTATATTTTCTGCCCATAAAAGACTCAAAGATTATAAGGTTTTTCTCTACCGGAAGTTTACTATACTTTGCGTAGCGCAGATTCCTCTTTGTTTTTATCAAAGCAGTATATATTCTTCCTGTTAAACTACCTTTTTTCTCGGCTTTATTGAAAAGCTTTTTAATTCTTCTCTTCAAATTCATTTCTTTTTTTCGTATATTTTTTCGTTGTATTTGTATAAACCGGCTTCTTATTGGATTCTTACGGTTTTTCATTATAGCATACTTATCCAACTATGATATAATCGCCTTGTGAAATTGAAACAATTCCTGTTTCATATGACTTTTTAGCTTTTTAATATTTTCAGGAGTTTATATGAATCCTTTCAAAACTATTCCCGCTTTATTCACAGTTTACCTGGAAGCCCGGAAATACGTTGCAAATATCTCGGCTTTTAAAAAACTTCGCAGCGAAGGCAAAATTGAAGAAGAACGTGCTTTGATTCTACAGGGAGAAAAGCGCTGGATTGAGGCTGTCAGTGCAAAGCTGAATCTGACCTACGAAATCAAAGGGGAAGAGAATATTCCTGAACAAGGTCCTGTAATGATCTATTCCAATCACCAGAGTTTCGCTGATATTTTTTCCGCTCTCTATCTGATGCGTAACCACTTTCAAATAGGGTTTGTTGCTAAAAGCGAGTGGAAAAAAATTAAAATTCTTGCCGATGCCATAGAATACACTCGATCCGTCTTTCTCGTCAGAGATAGCGGAAGGGAAGCTATCAGATCCATACAGCAGGCCTCTGATTACTTGAAGCTGGGCTTTTCCCTTCTTATATATCCTGAAGGAACCCGCTCAAAGTCCGGAAAGATGGGCGATTTCAAGGCCGGTGCTTTTAAGTTTGCACAAAAAGGGAAAGTTCCTATTCTCCCTATTACCGTGGATGGCGGATATAAAATGTTTGAAGAAAAGGGAACTTTCCAGCCTTGTAATATCAAAATAACAGTTCATCCTCTCGTTCCTTTTGATAAGATGAACAGGAAAGAGCAGGCAGAGGCGGCTATACAGATAGAAGAATCCATAAAAAGTGCTCTTGAGAATAATTTTTAACATTATTTTCTTATTATTACTTTCGTTCCTTTTGCAATGTTACTGTAAAGTTCTGCTACATCATCTGT
Source organism: Mogibacterium sp. (assembly GCA_012840975.1). GTDB lineage: Bacteria > Bacillota > Clostridia > Peptostreptococcales > Anaerovoracaceae > Crickella. The sequence continues at coordinate 16,611 of DUVP01000013.1, forward strand.
CCTCATATTAACGCAGCCGAAAGACCCGTTCTTAATATATGTTGTACTATCGTCAAAATCCTTTTCATCCCTCCATCCCACATCGTGAAAGCCGTATTCTATGCCTATAAAAGCCATCCAGTATTGAACTTTTTTTCTCCATGTCGGACCGATAAGATATATATTTCTTCTTTTCGACCTTATCTTGTATGTTCCTGTCGGTGTATTATATTTATTTTTTGTACCCGTAATCACTTCGGTTTTCATAATACGCTTTTTGTCTTTATAGTAATAAAGCTCTTGATCTGAAATATCTACAAGCACAAAAGTCCTGTATTTTACCTTATAGAAAGGGATTCCGCCGATACTTCCGTCTTTTCGCGTTGTATATGTCTTGCCATTTTTTGCTTTGAATGTACCTGTCACTATGGCTCTGTCCGAGCCTATATAATATAGTTTGTTTCTAATCAGTCTGAAACCGGATCTTGCAGGTCTCTTCTTTGATGTGAAATAAAATTTCTTCGTACCGATTCGGATCCATTTTCTGCTCGTATTGGCTCTTATGCTTTTTCTGAAGACACCATACTTATTAAAATAACACCATCTTCTTGAAGCAGTTTTTCGATTGCTTATTCTGATCTTGTTCCAGCCTTTAACAGGATTCCCTTTTCCGTTCAAATAATATTTACGATTATTTACTGTCACCCATTTATAATAGGCTTTTCGCTTGGCTATTGACGCTGTCTCCTTCGTACCGCATACGGCACAGGTTCTTTCCTTTTTTCCCTGAGAAATATAGGTTGCCGGTTTGATTACAGTCCATTGATTCCATGAGTGACCTGTCATTGGAATTACTTCCGTTTTCTCTTCTTCACATTCCGGAACCTTACACTTATATGTAATTTCCCCGTCCTCCGTGCATGTGGCTTCGATCTTTTCTATGATTTCCCATTCATGTTCGTGGGGCAGGGGCTCCTCAGCATTCTCTTGTAAAGGACTCTCCTCTTCATAAAATGACATGCTCTGCTCAAGGTTTTCTACGGAAGAAACTGCTTGTGACTGACCAAAGGCAACACTGAACGAACTCAAGACCATCAACACGGCAAAAGCAAAGCTCGTTATTCTTGATATCAGCTTTCCGCTCAAGGAATCTTTATCATTCAGCCTTTTTTCTTTTCCTTTGCCTGCCATGATTTCCACGTCCTTTTTTATATCCGGTCTCTACATCTGATCAGAGTCAAGAATCAATGTAAAAGGTCCGTCATTGACAATTTCTACTTTCATGTCTTCCCCAAACATCCCTCTTTGAACGACCGGCACCTGCTTGGAACATCTGTCTATAATGTATTCGTACAAAGCATTAGCTTTGTCCGGAGCACCGGCTTCTATGAACGAAGGTCTGTTTCCTTTCTTGCAATTTGCATACAAGGTAAACTGTGATATCAGGAGCAGTTGCCCCTCAACATCTGCAAGGCTCAGGTTGGTTTTTCCGTTCTCGTCCTCATTTATTCTGAGCTTGATCATTTTATCGACCATCTTGTCCGCTATTGCTTCGTTATCTGAATCGCTGACACCGATCAGAACCATATAGCCTCTGTCGATTTTTCCTACTACCTCTTCGCCTACAGTTACCGATGCACGGCTGACTCTCTGAATTACAAATTTCATTTATTAAATCTCCTCTTATTTTGTGTTTATTGTCAGCTGCTCATTACCGTCTTTTCCTATATTGGAATTTGATCCGCGTTTTGATTTCTCCGGCTTGACCGCATCCTCTTCATCGACAACCTTCGCGAAAGATACAATCTGAGTTTTTTTATCGACTCTCATTATCTTAACGCCCTGTGTCGTCCTTCCGGAGCAGCTCACTTCACCCGCCTTTATTCTTATAATAACTCCGTCCGAATTAATGACCATTATCTCATCGTCATCATTTACAAGGGTTGCTCCTACAAGATAGCCTGTCCTCTCAAACTTGTTTCTGTCATATGTAGCAACTCCCTTGCCGCCGCGAGCCTGCAGTCTGTATTCTTCGAGATTTGTTCTCTTGCCAAAGCCCTTTTCTGTTATAACAAGCATTTTTCTGGTTTGATCTATGTCCAGGCTCATTGAAACGACTTCGTCATCCTTCTCAAGAAGAATAGCTCTGACTCCACCCGCATTTCTTCCCATAGGTCTTACATCATCCTCTGAGAAAGCGATTGCTTTGCCTTGCCTGGTTACAACAATGATGTTTTCTTTGCCGTTTGCAGGAGCTACTGCTATCAGCTTGTCTCCGTCTTTGAGATTAATAGCTATAAGGCCTGCTTTGCGATTTGTATCAAACTCGGACAAAGGTGTCTTTTTAATAGTTCCTTTCTTCGTCACCATAACCAGACAGTCATCAGTCGCAAATTCCTTAATCGGAATAACTGCTGTCACTCTTTCTGTGCTGTTAAGGTGGAGGAAGTTAATCACCGGAGTTCCCCTTGCCGTTCTTGATGCTTCAGGAATCTCGTAAGCTTTGATTTTGTATACCCTGCCCATATCTGTAAAGAACATAAGGTAATCGTGAGTACTTGTTATTATCAAGTCTCGTACAAAATCGTTATCTCTCGTAGTAAGACCGACTATTCCTTTTCCGCCTCTTCGTTGAGCTTTATATGTATCTGCAGGAACTCTCTTGACGTATCCAAGATGTGTCAGCGTAACGGCTACATCTTCTTCGTCTATGAGGGCCTCTTCATCGAGCTCTCCTTCATCTGCGACGATTTTTGTCCTTCTTGAATCTCCCCATTTATCCTTAATCTCAAGAAGTTCGTCCTTGATTACTCCCATTAACAGATTCTCATCTGCAAGAATTTTCTTGTAATAAGCAATCTTCTTCTGCAAATCTTCATACTCTGCTTCAATTTTTTCTCTTTCCAGTCCTTGCAATCTGGCAAGTCTCATATCGAGTATCGCCTGAGCCTGAATTACTGACAATCCGAATCTTACCATCAGCTTTTCTCTGGCATCGTTATAAGAGCTCCTTATCGTCTTGATAACTTCATCAATATTATCAAGAGCAATGATAAGACCTTCTAAAATATGAGCTCTTGCTTCCGCTTTTGCAAGGTCAAATCTGGTTCTTCTCGTTACAACGATCTTCTGATGCTTGAGATATTCGTCGAGCATCTCCCGCAGATTGAGCACCTTAGGTTCTCCGTCCACAAGAGCAAGCATTATCATAGAGAATGTCGCCTGAAGTGCTGTGTGTTTATAAAGACGATTCAGAATTATGTTCGGGTTTACATCTTTCTTAAGTTCTATGACGATCCTTGTTCCTTCGCGGTTGGATTCGTCTCTTATTGCCGATATACCTTCAACTCTTTTTGCTTTAACGAGGTCGGCCATCGATTCAATAAGTCTCGCCTTGTTAACCTGAAAAGGGATCTCGGTTATAACAATCTTTATCTTTCCTTTTGAGGATTCCTCAATATCGCAAACGGCTCTGACTTTTATCCTTCCCGTTCCGGTACGATAAGCTTCTTTTGCCGCATTCTTGCCAAGAATGATAGCTCCTGTCGGAAAGTCCGGCCCCTTGATTATCTTAATCAGATCTTCAACAGTGCTGTCCGGGTCATCAATCAGCTTGACGCACGCATCTATCGTATCGCTCAGATTATGAGGTGGTATCGATGTCGCCATTCCGACAGCAATACCGTTTGACCCGTTAATCAGCAGGTTTGGAACTCTGGATGGGAGAACTTCCGGCTCCTGCTCTTCACCGTCAAAGTTGTCGACAAAGTCGACTGTATCTTTGTCGATATCTCTCAACATCTGCATAGAAAACGGTGACATTCTTGCTTCTGTATATCGCATTGCCGCTGCTCCGTCCCCGTCTACAGAGCCGAAGTTGCCGTGTCCGTCCACAAGCGGATATCTGGTACTGAAATCCTGTGCGAGCTTAACCATAGCGTCGTATATCGAACTGTCTCCGTGAGGGTGGAATTTACCCATTACTTCTCCGACGATTCTTGCGGATTTTTTGTATGGTTTATCCGGTGTCGTGCCCAACTGCTGCATTCCGTACAGAATTCTTCTATGTACAGGCTTAAGTCCGTCTCTTACGTCCGGTAATGCACGGCCGACGATTACGCTCATCGCATAATCTATATACGATGTTTTCATCTCATCGTATATATCTTTTTCAATAATTGTGCTGTTATCTAATAAATCTGCCATTTTATATTCCTTATTTTTTAAATGTCGAGGTTTCTTACGTATTTTGCATTATCTTCAATGAAAGCTTTTCTCGGTGGTACTTTATCCCCCATCAGCGTCGTGAATATTTCATCAGCTGCCTGGGCATCATCCACTGTTATCCTCACCAGTGTACGTTTGTTGAAATCCATCGTCGTATCCCATAGTTGATTAAAATCCATTTCTCCGAGACCCTTATATCGCTGTATTTCTACTTTGGCATTAGGGTTTTCTTCTTTCAGATCAGCCAGAAGTTTCTCCTGTTCCGCATCTGAATATGTATACCACTCCTTCTTTCCCTGCTTCACCTTGAAGAGTGGCGGCTGTGCCGCATATATGTATCCGCCTTCAACCAGAGGCTTCATATATCTAAAGAAGAAAGTCAGGAGCAACGTTCTGATATGAGCACCGTCAACGTCGGCGTCGGTCATGATAATTATCTTGTGATATCTCAACTTGTTTATGTCGAATTCATCGCCGAAATTACAACCGAAAGCTGTTATCATATTTTTTATTTCTTCGGAAGCGAGGACCCTGTCCGATCTCGCCTTCTCGACATTCAGGATTTTTCCTCTGAGTGGCAAAATAGCCTGTCTTCTTCTGTCCCTGCCCTGCTTAGCGCTTCCGCCCGCAGAGTCTCCCTCGACAAGAAAGATCTCCGATAAAGCAGGATCCTTCTCTGAGCAGTCCGCCAGCTTGCCCGGCAAAGAGGTTGTTTCCAGCGCCGATGTCTGGCGAGTTATTTCTCTTGCTCTTCTTGCCGCTTCACGAGCTCTCTGTGCGGTAAGGCACTTCTTCATTATCAGTTCCGCCTGCTTAGGCTTCTCTTCCAAGAAATATGTCAGCTGCTCGACTGTATTGGTTTCAACAAAACCTTTCATTTCAGAGTTTCCGAGCTTTGCCTTAGTCTGCCCCTCAAACTGCGGTGAAGTCAGCTTGACTGAAACGATAGCCGTAAGTCCTTCTCTTACGTCTTCCCCGCTGAAAGAATCATCATTTTCCTTGATGAATTTATTTTTCTTTGCGTAGTCGTTAATAGCCCTTGTCAATGCCGATTTAAGACCTGTCTCGTGATAGCCGCCTTCATTTGTATGAATATTATTTGCATACGAAAGGATGAGTTCACTGTATCTGTCCGTGTACTGCAAAGCGACCTCGACTTCATAGCCTTTTTGCTTGACTTCATAGTAAAAAATGGATTTGTTGATAGGATCCTTATTCTTATTAAGGTATTGAATAAACTCTTTTATTCCGCCTTCATAGTGGAAACGGTCTTTCCTGTAAGGACTGACTCTCTTGTCCTCAAGAGTAATCGCAAGACCTTTGCTCAGGAATGCCATCTCCCTTAAACGGCGCTGCAGTATTTCATATTCAAAAACGACTTCGTCGAATATCGTCGGATCAGGCCAGAACTGTGTCTTTGATCCTGTTTTCCCCGTCTTATATTCCCCGACAACCTTAAGTTCCGTAGATTCCTCTCCTCTGAAATACTCCTGTTCATAGATTTTTTTATCTCTTTTTACCTGAACGGTCATGCGTGTTGAGAGAGCATTAACCACGGATGCTCCGACTCCGTGCAATCCGCCGGAGACCTTATATCCTCCGTCGCCTCCGAACTTACCTCCCGCATGTAGCTTAGTATGTATCACTTCTACAGCAGGTATCCCCATCTTAGGATGAAGGTCTACAGGCATTCCCCGTCCGTCATCCTGAACGATTATAGAGTTATCCGCCTCTATAGATACAGTAATATTCTTGCAGTATCCTGCAAGAGCCTCGTCAACCGAATTATCTACAATTTCATAAACCAGATGATGCAGTCCGGCGGGTCCCGTACTTCCTATATACATACCCGGTCTTAAACGTACCGGTTTTAAGCCTTCCAGGACCTCTATCTGACTGGCACCGTATTCCTGTTTTTGTTTCATTCTTTACTTCCTTTTCTTGTTTTATTAAAGTGCTTTTTTGTTTTTTTGATATTCGGAAAAATCTCACATTAAAGATATCAAATTTTTGCAGTTTTCATTTTAACGCCGTTATTTTACCATATAAGCGATTTTTGTGCAATAAAATAACAGCATGTTGTGTTTTTGCAAAAAGCCCTTAAATCGAAGATTTTTGCGTTTTATACGCAAAATGCTGTTTTTTTGTAGTTTTCCGTTGTATCCGGTTCAGTATTTATCAACTCTGGTTATCGAACCTTCCTCCACCCTTAAAAGGGTTCCTCCTTTAAGATATTTTATAACTTCCTCGTTGATTTCCGCCGATGTTATGAAAAGCTGAACATCATCGATTTCGCTCACCAGAAATCTCTGCCTGTCTAAATCCAGCTCCGACAAAACATCGTCCAGCAAGAGTATCGGACTTTCCTCAAGAAAGATTTTTGCCATCCTTATCTCAGCCAACTTCAGAGCAAGAGCTATCGTCCTTTGCTGTCCCTGAGACCCGTACTTTTTTGCATCCTCTCCGTTAATATAAAACTCAATATCATCCCTGTGCGGACCAGCTGTAGCACTGCCCGCATAGATATCCTTATCCCTTCGATTGTAAAACTGCTCATAAATAATATCTCTACCCTCGGGTGCTGTTACGAAATCACAAGTTGTTTTATATTTTATCTTCAGCTGTTCTCTGTCTCCGGAAATTTTCCTTACTATCTCTTCAGCTTCTGTGGAAAGCATTTCTACAAAATCCTTTCTATATCTGACGATCTCGTAGGCTGAATCTGCCAGTTTTCTATCATAGATATCCAACATTTCCTCGTTGAACTTCCGGCTGTTATCAAAGCGGCTCGCTTCGTTCAGCATCAGATTATCCGCTCTTGTGAAGGTTTTCCTGCTTACATTAAAATACCCTTTGAGTAAAGCGTTCTTCTGTCTAAGAGTTTCATTATATTCTCTCAAAACTTCATAGTATCTCGGACGTATCTGAGAGATTTCGCTGTTAAGAAAAGTCCTTCTTCTGTCCGGACTGTCCTTAATGATACGCAAATCATCAGGTGAAAAAATTATTACAACAACGGTGTTAAGAAGATCCGCTATCTTTCTGATGGCTTTACCGTCTTTCTGTATCATTTTCTTTCCATCAGTTCGTATGGTTATGTTTATATTTTTTTCGAGCTCTTCACTGAATATATCTATTCCTATTCGTCCCTGTTTTGCACCGAATGAAACCATTTCCGCCGCATTATTCGTGCGAAAAGATTTTGCAAAAGCAGCCATATATATAGCTTCTATAAGGTTAGTTTTCCCTTGAGCATTTTCTCCGACTATAATATTGCGACTTTTATCCGGAAAAATTTCCACATGCTTATAATTTCTGAAATTCTCAAGGTGTATTCTTTCTATCCTCATTGAGTATTGCTCCATTTTCTATTTCAATTAAACCACAATTTACTTTAATTATACCCTAATTTTATTCTATTATGGTATAATGTTCATGTCTATGCGGACAGGTATTAATTACCGCTGTACAATCTTTACTCTACATGATTGGAGAACTATTATGAATAACAAAAAAGGTGGATTTGGAACAAAATTTGTCTTGATTCTTATACTTATGCTTGCCTCGGCAGCAGGCGGTGCTTATGCTTACAGAGTCCTCGATGGAAAAATGGCTGTTCGCGAAGCTAATAAAGTTATTGAGAGAGTAGACCTTGCCGACTATGACAATATTGATGCTCCTACAGTTCAGGATTATATTGAAAAAGCGAAAAAAGACCTCGAAATCGCAAAAACCCGTAAGGAAGCGTACGAGATTATGTTTGATTTTAACGAAGATATCTCCAAAGTTATGACTTCAGCTCAGAAAGAGCTTAAGGCAGCAAGGGAAGCTAATCAGGCTGCAAACCTGCCGAATACCACGGAAAATGAAAATCAATCCGGCAATTTATTCGGAGAGCTGTTCAAAGACGATAACGCAAATACTGACAATAACACCACTGACTCGTTTTAGATAGGTATAACCTGCAATTTTGCAGAAAATATAATTATATTAATTTTAATTAAAAATTAGCAACCTAATGGATGGAGGAAAAATTATGAAAAAGAAAAGTTTATTCAGCATTTTAGCAGTAGCTGTTCTGCTCATCAGCCTGGTTCTTACAAGCTGCGGAGAAGAGGACAAAACTCTTGAGAGTTACGTCAACAGCGACAAAGACTTGAAAGAAAAAATTCAGCAGATCGGCGAGGATAGCGGTCTCGGTGTTGAGATTAAAGGTAACGATGTTATATATACCTTTGATATAGAAACTCTCGGTGTTACAAAAGACATGGTTGATGATAATTTGAAGACAGAACTTGAAAAAGCTCAGGATACCCAGAAAGGAACTTTTGTAAGTGTAGTTGATACCCTTGAGGAGGAAACCGAAATTGACGGTATTCGAATAGTAATAAACTACACCTTCCAAGACGAAGTTCTCGTAAATAAAATCTACGAGAATTAACACATCAATATAATCAATAATTACTACAATTAACATAAACGCCTGCGTTAACTGCAGGCGTTATTTTATAATCATCTTTTAAATTAAAGAGAGAGTGTGAGAAAAAGTCTGTAAATTTTATAAAAGCCTTCTGTGGTAGAATCAAAATACTACAGGAGGCTATTATTATGGCAAAGAAAAAAGACGTTTATCACGTAAAACCTCTAACAGAGGGAA
>DUVP01000014.1 GCA_012840975.1 Mogibacterium sp.
AGGGAAAAGAGACTCGAAACATCCTAATCTTGATACACATTTTGTCCTTTCTTAGACTAAAGTCCGTTGATTTCTCAAGGTAAAAGCAACTTCCAGTATGACCGGAACTTACTTTGCGAATTTACCACCGAGTTATCAGTACAAAAAACACAGATCCTGTCCGGGTCTGTGTTTTTTGTCATAGATTGTTAAGGGGATGAAAGTATTATGGGCAAAAGAGTTTACACACTTTTAAAAAAATCAAAGCGTTAATTCTCTTTCGAATAAGTTAGGCACATCTAACTTATGAGTTGATAATAGCATGTTTAATTCCTACTGTCAAGGTATGAATTAAAATTTTATTAAATTTATTCTCAGAGCATTCATGCATACACAGAACGACGAAATGCTCATCGCTCCTGCCGCCCACATCGGACTTATATTCCATCCTCCGAACAGCGAGGTGAAAGCTCCCGCTGCCAGAGGTATCAGGAGAATATTATAGAAAAATGCCCAGAAAAGATTTTCATAAATATTTTTAAGAGTTTTACGTCCCAGCTTAATTGCCTTTACTACATCGGTAATATTGCTGTTGACGAGTACTACATCGGCAGACTCGACAGCTACATCCGTTCCCGCCCCGATTGCAATACCCACATCCGCCCGTGTTAAAGCCGGAGCATCGTTTATACCGTCTCCGACCATGGCTGTTTTACCGTTCTCCATTAAGCCTCTGATAACTTCTTCTTTTTCATCGGGCATAACTTCCGCAATTACCTCGTCAACACCTGTTTCGGACGCAATCGCCTCAGCTGTACTTTGTTTGTCTCCTGTAAGCATAACAGTATGTATTCCCATTGCCTTAAGCTCGGAAATTGCCGCTCTGCTGTCCGGTCTGATTGAATCCGCCACAGCAATAACTCCGAGCAGCTGACCGCCTTTCGCAAAGAAGACCGATGTTTTGCCTGCATAAGAAAACTCTTCTGTTTCTTTTTGAATTCTTTCAAGCTCTGTTTTATCGATTTCATTCTTGATAAGGAATGCTGCATTACCGCCGATAATTTTTACCGCTGTACTTCCCTCTGTAATAAAAGCCTTTACCCCGTTACCGGCTACTTCCTTGAAGTCCGCTATTCTCAATGTAGTATTCCTGCAATAACTGCTTACCGCTTTGGCGATAGGATGATCCGACCTTGCCTCTAATGCCGCTGCTATGATCAGGAGCTCATCCTTTGATACTCCGCGACAGGTATATACATCGGTAACCGCAGGCTCTCCCCCTGTGATAGTTCCCGTTTTATCCAAAGCGACAATCTCTACTCGTCCCGTTTCCTCAATGGAAGCTGCCGTCTTGAAAAGGATTCCGTTTCTCGCTCCTACTCCGGTACTTACCATTATTGCAACAGGTGTTGCCAGCCCCAGTGCACACGGACAGCTTATAACGAGTACGGCTATGGCTCTTGTAAGCGCATAGGAAGCATCCTGACCTGAAATCATCCAAATTGCAAATACCAGGATTGCTATTCCTATTACTACAGGCACAAATATTCCCGCGATTTTATCAGCAGTTCGGGATATAGGTGCCTTTGTCGCTGCCGCATCCGACACAAGATCGATAATTTTTGCAAGCATAGTGTCTTCACCGATGCTTTTTGTTTTAATTCTTATGTAACCTGATTTGTTAATGGTGGCTGCAGAAACAGAGTCACCGACACCTTTATCTACGGGCAGACTTTCTCCCGTGAGGGCTGCTTCATCTACTGCGGCATGACCTTCGATTATTTCACCGTCAACCGGTATCTTCTCTCCGGGTTTTATGATCACAACTTCACCGGGGCGTATATAATCGGTTCCTACAATTAATTCCTCATCGTCTCTTTCAACAGTAGCTGTTTCAGGAACCAGATCTATCAACTCTTTAAGAGCATTCGTCGTTTTTCCCTTTGAAAAGGCTTCCAGCATCTTTCCTACTGTTATAAGAGTTACAATCATTGCAGCCGATTCAAAATATATATTCTGAATCCCCTGCGGTCCTTCCGCTTTATTTGTAAACATCAGATAAAGATGCCATACGCTCCACAGGTATGAAACCCCCGCTCCCATTGCGACTAAAGTGTCCATATTCGGTGACAAACGCAAAGCTCCTTTGAAGCCGTTCACAAAAAATGCCCTGTTGATATAAAGTATCACGGTTGCAAGTATCATCTGGATCAGAACAATTCCGTCGGTACCGAGTTTTTCAAGCGATCCTATCGGCCAATCCCACATAAAATAGCCCATGGAAAAATACATCAACACCAGGAGAAGTCCGACTGATTTAACTAGTCTTCTCCTAAGCTTCGGTGTTTCCGTATCTTCCAGAGCCTTTGATCTGTTTATTATTTTTTCTCTGTAATTTTCCGGTTTATTTGCTACTGGGACAGGAGCCCGAGTCACAGGTTGCCCCGTAACCGGCATCTTCAACCGCTTTAATAATCACTTCCGGCGCAACGTCACCTTCAACCTTCATCGAATTCGTCAGCAGATTGACCGAAACGCTTTCAACTCCTTCAATCGCCGACACGACTTTCTCTACCCTTGCCGAACATGCCGCGCATCCCATACCACTTACTGAATAGTCTTTCATATATTTCCTTTCTTTGAAAACTTTAATATTAGTTTCGATGTATTTATATATTTGTTAAACTCCTCTAACTTATATTAAATATATGTTTTCTATGTGTTCGTGGTATGTTTATAATGTTAAGTCTCCGTCTTTAACCCATCCTAATTTACGGCAACCCGCATTTATAACAGGAGCAATAATTGCAGGTAATATGAAGGATATAAGTATCAAACCAAGCCAGTCCATGCCTGTAATTGCCGCTTTTGCTCCCGAAGCTACATCATTGACCCAGCCTGTATACACTCCTATCTGTCCGACTAATCCGCATGTTCCCATACCGCTCGCAAGGGGTGCACCGTTCATTTGTAATTTAAATATGCATGTGGCAATAGGCCCTGTTATAGCCGCGGTCAGTGTGGGTGCAATCCATATTCGCGGATTTTTGACTATATTTCCCATCTGAAGCATAGACGTTCCTATTCCCTGTGAAACAAGTCCTCCCCATTTGTTTTCTCTGAATGACATTACGGCAAAGCCGACCATCTGTGCACAGCAGCCCGCCACGGCGGCACCGCCTGCCAGTCCCGTAAGTCCGAGAGCGGCACATATTGCCGCGGAAGATATCGGCAGCGTAAGAGCGACTCCGACTACAACGGAAACAATGATTCCCATCACGAAAGGTCTGAAGTCGGTAGCCCACATTACAATTCTTCCTACTTCCATCGCTATCGCGCCGAGTCCCGGTGCCCACCAGGCTGACAGTGCTATCCCCGAACCTATAGTCACAAGCGGAGTTACAAGTATGTCGACCTTTGTCTCTCCGCATATAGCCTTTCCGATCTCTGCAGTGATTATAGCTACGAAAAGCACAGCGAGAGGACCTCCTGCCCCGCCAAGGTTGTTTGCGGCAAAGCCCACGGTTGCAAGTGAGAACAATACGAGAGGAGGAGCTTTAAGGGCATATCCGATTGCAATTGCCATAGCGGGTCCTGTCATCAGCATTGCAAGCCCTCCGATAGTATATGCGTTTTCTTTCACTATGAATATCGGATTTGTCAGAAATTCAATGTGAAATTGAGTTCCAAGCGTATCGATTATCGTGCCTATAAGCAGCGAACAAAAAAGACCCTGCGCCATTGCGGACATAGCATCTATGCCGTATCTCTTTGCGCTGATCTCTATCTGCTTACGTTCCATGAACTTTTTTACAGAATCTTTTGTCATTTTATCTTCTTTCCTTTATAATTAAAGTTGTGTGATATATATGGACGGATGTTGAGTTTCCGCCCGTAATATGTGAACAATTATACAAGGTTTAGTATAACACAATAAGAGAGGAAGATTGTATTTTATGTCACTAACTAAAAATATAAATTCAGTAAATAAGAAAAACAGGAAAAAAAAGCGTCTCTCGATTATCATCGCCGTTCTTTCGGTTCTGGTTCTTGTCGGCGGAGTTTATGCTTTCGGGCTGAGCCCCGTCGATCCGGGAAATGATGAAGAAGTCATCGTTACCGTTCCGAACGGAACAGGCGCATCTCAGCTTGTATATATTCTCGACGATGCCGGTCTGGTGCGAAATACTTTCTTCGCAAAAGTCAATGCCAGAATAGGCGGCTACAACAGCCTGCAAGCTAATACCTATATCTTTAATAAAGGAATGTCTTTCCCTAAGATAATGAATGCGATTAATAAGGGAAGTTTTGAATATATTTCAAAAAGAACCATTCAAGTTGCAGACGGAGCAAGGCTTCATCAGGTTGCAGCCGCAATGTCGGAAGAGCTGGATTTTTCCGCCAAAGAGATTATGGCTAAGTGGTCCGATAAGAAATATGTCAGGACGCTGATAGATAAATACTGGTTCCTGACCGATGAAATTCTGTCTGAAGATGTTATGTTCCCTCTTGAAGGATATCTGTATGCGGATACATATTTTGTCACAGCGGAAGAGCCTTCTATCGAAGAGTTTACCGAGATGTGTCTCGACAGGATGGATGAAGAACTTACTCCGAGAAAAGATCAGATCAAAGCTTCCGGTTTTACCGTTCACGAGTTCCTTACACTCACATCAATTGTGACTAAAGAGGCAAGGCTTGAGGATCAGCCTGAAGTCGCGGGTGTGTTTATAAACAGACTCAATCAGAATATATCTTTGGGAAGCTGTGTAACAATAGGTTATATATACCAGGAGGATAGGGTCGAACTGTTTGCCAGCCAGATTGAAAGCGATAACCCTTACAATACGCGTAAGTTTGCAGGACTTCCTCCGGGACCGATTTGTCAGGTTATAGGCGATGCGATGGATTCGGTTCTTAACTACAACAAAACCGATAATTTGTTCTTCTTTGCAGATGAGGAAAGTAAGCTTCACTTCTACAAAACTCAGGCGGAGTTCGAGAAAGGTATAGAGGAAATAGGGCTTCTCAAAGACGACGAAAATATGGAATAAGCTTTAATAAAAGGATGGTTGCAACAACCATCTTTTTCTTTGGATTTTGAGTTTTTCTATTATTATGATAAAATACTTACGGATTTTATCGTCTTATGAAAATATCCTCATTCGCCGACACTGATTGTTAACTCTTCCGATTAAAAAGAAAATATTTCTCAGCAGTAATTAATTTAATATTTATTATACTGAATATAACGAAAGGAAGTTTCCTATGATTGAATTTACAAATGTAAGCAAATCATTCGGGGATAATCAGGTTCTGGAAGATATATCTATCAGGCTTAGAGAAGGAGAACTTACCGCACTTATCGGACCGAGCGGGTGCGGCAAGACAACGATGTTGAAGATGATCAACAGAATGCTTGCACCTACCTCGGGTACTATCAAGGTAAACGGTGAAGATATTTCTTCAATGGATCCGGTAGCTTTACGAAGAAGTATGGGTTACGTAATTCAACAGGGCGGACTTTTCCCGCACCTGACAATTAAGGAAAATATCGAAATAATCGAACGTCTTCAGGGTATGCCTGAAGAAGAAATTTCCTCACGAACAATCGAGCTCATGGAAATGGTTGATCTTCCACCGGATGAATTCCTTAACAGATATCCTCGAGAGCTTTCGGGAGGTCAGCAGCAGCGAGTCGGGGTTGCGCGTGCTTTTGCGACTGATCCCGGCATTATTTTGTTTGATGAACCTTTTTCCGCTATCGATCCGATTACGCGAAACTCCCTGCAGGATCAGCTTATAGAAATCCGAAGCAAGGTTGCCAAGACTATGGTTTTCGTAACACACGACATGGATGAAGCCATAAAAATAGCCGATCGGATCTGCATAATCTACGACGGTCGTATTCTACAATATGATACCCCGGAAAACATATTAAAAAATCCGGCTAATACATTTGTCGAAGGCTTCGTGGGTTCAAACAGGATATGGAGCTCCCCTGAATACATTAAAGTAAAAGACTTTATGATTACAGAACCTGTTATCATCGAAGACAATGTTTCCGCATATAAATGCGTAAGCATTATGCGTTCTAATCGTGTAGACACACTGCCTGTTGTCGATAATGAGAAAAAGCTGCTCGGTATAATAGGCAAGAAGTCCTTCTTCCAAAAACTTCACAAAGGAATGAAGGCCGGAGACATAATGAAACCTGTCGAATATACGGCTCATATAGAAGACAGCATACTGGATGTACTTACTGCAATTCAGAACACTGAGACTAACAATGTTCCTGTTGTAGATGATAAGGGTCGAATGGCCGGACTTCTCACAAGCAGCTGCCTTGTTTCCACACTCAGCAACCAGTTCATTAACAGTGAAGAGAATTCTGAGGAGGTGAGTGCATTATGATTGACTTTTTCAGCTATTTTATATCACACGCTGAACAGATTTTAGGATTTTTGGTAGAGCATATCCAGATGACAGCAATTGCTGTCGGTATCTCGATGCTTATCGGCATTCCTCTCGGGATTCTTATAAGTTATGTGCGTGCTCTGGACAAACCGATAATAGCTTTGGCCAACCTGATACAGGCAGTCCCAAGCATGGCTCTGCTGGGTCTTGTAATACCTCTTCTCGGGATAGGCAAGCTTCCGGCTATCGTAATGGTAATTATATATTCCCTTCTTCCTATTATAAAAAATACATATACGGGAATAACCAATATAGAACCTCTTATGGTAGAGTCGGCAACTGCAATCGGGATGACCAATTGGCAGGTTCTGCAGAAAGTCAAACTCCCTCTTGCTCTTCCTGTAATCATGGCAGGAGTACGCATATCTTCTGTAACAGCTGTCGGAACTATGACTATGGCTGCATATATCGGTGCCGGCGGTCTCGGATACCCTATATTTGCGGGAATACGAACGGTAAACAACCTGCAGATACTGGCAGGAGCCGTTCCGGCATGTATTCTGGCTCTTCTTGTCGACTTCCTGATGGGAAATGTCGAGAGACTGGTAACACCTATAAGTCTGCAAGGTGATCATGGTGACAGTAACGGAGATATAAAATTAAAAAACCGAAGACGTCGCGAGAAAATCTCTCTCGCCGGAGCTGCAATCATCCTGATTATCATACTGATTGCAAACAGCGGACTGGGAGTAAAGAAAAGCGATAAACAGATTTCGATAGCGGGCAAGGACTTTACAGAGCAGTTGATACTTTGCAACCTGTACGCTGACTATATAGAAGATAAGACCGATATCACGGTCAACAGAAAAGAAAACCTCGGAGGCAGTAATGTCGCCTATAGTGCTATAACAAACGGTGAGATTGATATGTATATAGACTATACGGGAACTATTTACGGCAGTATTTATAATCATTCCGGTGAAACCGACATGATGACGGTTTATGACATGTGCAAGGAAGATTATGCAAAGGACGGTGTGACTCTTCTTAATCAGTGTAACTGCAATAATACATATGCTCTTGCGGTTACTCCGGAAATCTCTGAAAAATATAATATAAAAACCATTCCTGATTTGAACCGGGTTTCGCATCAGCTTGTACTCGGAAGCACCATAGAGTTCCAGAATCGTAACGATACTATGGTAGCCTTGAAAGATAAATACAATATGAAATTCAAGAGAATGGTAGCTATAGACGGTTCTCCTCGATTTACAGCTCTTGTAAACAAGGAAACCGATGTTACGGATGCGTGGACTACGGACGGGATGCTGCTCAAATTCGATATCATTATCCTCGAAGATACTGATCAGGTATTCCCTCCTTACTATGTGGTTCCTTGTATAAGGACCGACGCGCTCGATAAGTATCCTGAGCTGGAAAATGTTTCTAACGAACTGTCACCGCTTCTGACAAATGAAGTCATGATTTCACTCAACTATCAGGTCGATGTCGAAGGTAAAGAGCCTGCAGATGTAGCAAGAAACTGGCTCAAGGAAAATAACCTTATAGATTAAGCAAAGTATATATTACAATAGAGAATCCCTGCTCTCAGCATTGTCCGGGAGCAGGGATTTTTAATCTATTCGTTTATAACCGTGCAATTATCGCCTTCATATTTTATAGTCATGGAGATATTCTTATCACCTTCAAGGATTTTCCTGATGAAGTATCTGTCGCCTTCCCACATCGGTAAAGTCATGAGATCTTCTTTCTTAATCCATTTCAACAGGCCTTCCTCACATTCCGGCGGTGTATAACCTCCGCCTTCCTGAAAAATCCTCTTTGCATCAGGATCCTCCGGCTCGAAATCATCAGAATAGTACAGGTGCATGTCATCGTCTCCGTACATATCAGACCTGAATTTAACCACTCCGAGAAAATCAAAAGACTTTAAGACAAGTCCGACCTCCTCCCTGACTTCACGCAGATTGCATTCGTCCGGGCTTTCGCCGGATTCTATCTTGCCTCCTATGCCTATCCATTTGCCTTCGTTGATATCGTTTTCCTTCTTATTACGATAAAGCATCAGGAACTCATTATTATATTCTATATAGCATACTGTCGTTCTGTCTGCCTGTATCTTTTCATTCATATCAATTTTCTACTCGTATACTCTTGATTTTCTGGTCCTCCAGAGGTTTATCCATTCTGTTTCTCTTTGTACCTACTATTTCATCTGCAACATCCATACCTTCCGTAACTTTGCCAAAAGCAGCATACTGTCCGTCGAGGTGCGGAGATGTGGTTGTCATAATAAAAAACTGGGAGCCGGCGGAATTCGGATCCATTGCTCTTGCCATAGAAAGAACACCTCTTTCATGCTTTAAATCATTCTTAAATCCGTTTGATGTAAACTCACCCGGGATACAGTATCCGGGACCGCCCATACCTGTACCGTCAGGACATCCTCCCTGGATCATAAAGCCGGGAATAACTCTGTGGAATATCAGTCCGTCATAGAATTTATCATTTGCAAGTTTCTCAAAATTTTCCGCTGTCTTAGGTGCTATATCCTCATACAGCTCTCCGCTCATTATGCGTCCGTCTTCCATTTCAATAGTAAATTTTTTCATACTTGTCCTCCGTAATTAAATTTATTTTATTTTCGTGATTATGCAATCTTACTCAACTGCTTTTAATGATTCCGTCATCGATATATTTCTCAGCCTTCTCTGCATCGCAAGACTGACTATAAAGGCAAATGCAAAAGTCAGTAAAATCGCAAAGATGTAGTCTGAGTTATTTAACCTCGGTTCAAAAAATATTCCTTTTACATTTATATTATCTATTACGAACCTGAGAAGCCGGTTACCGACTGCTAAACCGGCAATTGAGGCAAATCCTATCAGGAATATATTCTCCCGGAAAACATATTGTGAAACCTCTAACTGATTAAAACCGAGAACCTTTATAGTTGCTATCTCGCGCGTTCTCTCTGTGATATTTATATTCGTAAGGTTGTATATAACTATAAATGCAAGCAATGCAGCACAAAGTATTATAACAAAGACAACTGAGTTAAGGCTCGTCATCATCTTCGCAACTCTGTCCATAACGTCTATGTTTACAACTGAAGCAACTGAGTGTTCATATCCCTGTGCTTCCGTTGCCAGATTTCTTATAACTGTCTCATCCGAGTCTTCCGGAGCATTTATAAGTGCATTCTTTTTTTCCGCTTTCTTTCCGAATCCTTTTTCGTAAGTTTCTAAACTCATAAATATATTGTCAGATACGTAGTTATCGCTTACTGCCGAAACAGTAGCTGTCATCTCTCTATAACCGTCTTTAAGTTTGATTCTGTCACCGGGATTAATTCCCATTTCTCTCTGTAATCTTTTTACTATGACGACTTCTCCTTCACCCGGAAAATCAATGTTCTCTTCGCCTCTGTTCAGACTTATAAATTTATCAAAGTCCGCAGCATTCGACGCATAGCAATTTACTTCTTCCTTCATATCGTCAAACATAATGTCGATATTTGATGTGTGGAGGAACAGAACATCTCCTGTTTTGCCATACGTTTCCTTATCCATATGATTTATAAATTTTTCCTGTCTTTCAGAATGCATATTCTTGTCGAATACTACCTGATAGTCATAAAGGAAAATCTCACTGAACTGATATTCCGCTACTTTAGATATACTCGTCTTTACACCGAAACCTGCTACCAGAAGAGCTGTACAACCGCTGACCCCTATAATCATCATAAGAAATCTCTTCTTGTCCCGGAAAATATTCCTCATTGAAACCTTATACAGAAAACTGAGTCTGTTCCATACAGGCGTTATACGCTCAAGGAAAATTCTCTTACCTGCCTTAGGAGCTCGCGGTCTTATCAGTTCCGCCGGTACAACTTTAAAATCAGCAGCTACGGCGATCCAGGTCGCTCCCATTGAACCGATTACTGACACAACAAGGGAAATCAGGCCGAACTTCCAGTTGATAACATATTCAACTGTATCGCTGAATCCGTACATCATTGTGTAGGCATTCCATATTGCGACCGGAAAGACTTTGCTCCCCGCAAAAAAACCGATCACAGCACCTATAAAGGTTGCACTTCCGGAATAGAACATATATTTTGCCACTATCGATCTGTTGCTATAGCCAAGTGCCCTTAAAACTCCGATTTGCGTTCTCTGCTCATCTATCATCCTGGTCATCGTTGTCATACAGACGAGAGCGGCAATCAGGAAAAAGAATACCGGGAAAATCTTAGCTATGTTATCGACAATGCTGGAGTTGCTGTCAAATGTCGAATACCCATCATTCTCTTTTCTGGAAAATGCGTATGAATTACCTTTTTCCATCTCGTCGATCTTCTCTTGTGCTTCGTCGAGTTTCTCTTTGGCATCCTCGAGTTTCTTCTCAGCATCCGCAAACTCTTTTTGAGCTTTTTTCTCCTGTGAATTAAGAGTTTTCTCATTTTTTTTCAATTTGTTTGATTCTTTATTCAGCGTTTTCAGACCTTCCTGTGCCTGCTTCAGACCGGCATTAACTTTTGCAAGGTTTGTTTTAAGCTCGTTTATTGTGGCAGTAATATGACCTATCTCTTCTTCAATTTGTTTAATTTGAGCAATTGCAGCAGGAGGATATTCTTCTTCGGGCAAGCCTGCCAGATTATTTTCGATTTGCTGTTTTGCCGCTTGTGCCTCGGCAAGACCTGCCTGAGCCTGTCCTATTCCTGCCTCAAGCTGAGCCTTATTTGTTTTCAAATCTTTTATTGTTCTATTGAGATCCTTTTTCGTGGAAGCTATCGTCTTCTTACCGGAGCTTATTTTATTTGCTGCCGAACGTAATTTCCTTTCGGTATCAGCCTTCTTTTTCTCAAATTCGGCAAGATTGTCTTCATATTCTTGTTTTTTCTCGTCGAGTTCTTCCTGAGCTTCTTTCATTGCAGTCGTTCTGCGAGCTGCTGTTATCTGCTCGGCGAGTTCTTCCATAGGTTTTTTGTATTTCGTTAGTTTAGCATTAAGTTCATCCGAAAGGATTTCTTCATCCCCGTCGAGCTTAATATATAGAGAAGTATAGTAATCCACATCAAAAGCATCTTCGCGTACGTAGAAAAAAGCATCCAGGGAACCGTCTCCTATGTCGGTGGAACCCCTTTGGTCGTCCAGATAAACGGGTGAGTTGATCGCACCTACTATGGTAAATTCTCTGACCTTAAATTTCTTTAATGTGTCCTTATCGTTGTTGGATGAAAGTTTGACTTTATCTCCGATCCTGTAGGTTTCTCCCGTAATAGTAAAACAATCTATCACGCACTCGTCTTTCTTCTCCGGAAGCCTGCCTTCTACAAGATCAAGCTTATTTATTTTATCGGGAAGAGAAATCGCTTTGAGAATTCCTTCCTGATCTCCGTTTCTCTCCAGAATGACATCAATATCTATCGAGCCTTCAGCATGAGCAACTCCCTCCGCTGCTTTGGCCGTCCTGATGCTTTTATCATCTATTCCGTATGATGAAAGCAAACGATAATCATAAAAGTTCGTAGATTTCAGATATATATCCGTTGTCTTGATCATCGACGGTTTGGTGTTTTTCAGTCCGACAAAAAAGCCCACGCCAAGAGCCACAATTGACAAAATGGCAAGGTAACGAGTTATTGATGTTTTTATTTCTCTTATTGTGGATTTCTTAAGCATTTATGAATTTCTACCATTGAATTTCAGAGATAGGAGTCGGATTGTTATTTATGGTAACCTCCTGTACCATTCCGTTTCTTACACTTATGACTCTGTCAGCCATAGGTGTTATCGCTTTGTTGTGTGTGATAATTATTACAGTAGTTCCCGATTCATGTGCCTGATTCTGCAGTAATTGCAATATGGCCTTTCCTGTATAATAATCCAGAGCTCCTGTAGGCTCGTCACAAAGCAGAAGTTTAGGATTTTTTGCAAGAGCCCTTGCAATAGCGACTCTTTGCTGTTCTCCGCCGGAAAGTTGTCCCGGGAAGTTTTTCATTCTTTCTCCAAGACCTACAGCTTTAAGCGTTTCCGCCGGATCAAGAGGATTCTTGCAGATTTGAGTAGCAAGTGAAACATTTTCTATTGCCGTCAGGTTCTGCACCAGATTATAAAATTGGAAAACAAAGCCTATATCATATCTTCTGTATCTCGTAAGTTCTTTTTGATTAAACTTGCTTATGTCCTGCCCGTCGAGAATTACCCTTCCCTCCGTCAAGGTATCCATTCCTCCCAGAATATTGAGCAGAGTGGTTTTGCCCGCTCCGGATTCACCGACAACTATGGCCAGTTCCCCTTTCTTTACTGTGAAGCTTGCCTCGCGAAGGGCTTCAATATCGATTTCTCCGACATGATATACTTTGCGGACTTTATCGAAGACAACAAAATCCGGACTTTGCTCTCTTGCTATCTCTGCTTCCGTTGCTTTTATCAGTCGTTGTAATCTTGCTATCTCTTTATCTCTATCCATAATTAACACCTGTATGTCTTGCTATTAAATTAAAATATTGATGCATCCTATAACGAGTCCGATCAGACCGCCTAGATTTACAATCATATCCAGTTCTGTCTTCATCACTGACAGGACTCCTTTTTCAAGTTCCTCTACCGACATCGAATTGATCTTGTCTTCAACTACACTTGCTACATTTATTCTCCTGAGAGCCGAGTTAACAGCGTTTACAACAGATTCTCTGTACACTGCTATAAGTTTTTTCTTACAAACTCCTTATCATATCCTGCCTGTTCAAGTACATTGAGCGGTGTCCTTTCTCCGAGATCCCGGATTCTTGTGCCGGTTACATCCTCTACCATATCTTTGGCACAAGTATCAATAAAGACCTCCATCTTGTCACTCACGTTCTTCATTATACTATCAACAATCCTGTCAGATACAATTAAACTCAAAAACCTTGATGCCGAAAGAGATTCTTTTGTGATTTTTCCTCCCTCGACGCGAATAATCTCCAGAACATCCATATTCTTGATTGCTTCGATTATTTTTTCAGTAAGAAGTTCGGTAAAGCTTCTTTCGAGTTCATCGTACCTGTCGGCATTTCCGACAAGAATCTCTCCTGTGTTACGTATATCTTCTGACAAAATATCCATCATCCTGTCTATAAGAGGTTTTTCTATTTCTTCGGTAAGCATTTTGTCGGATATGTCTTCCTTGGTGAAGAGTTGGTTTGCAACTATTTTCCCTGCTGATTTCGCAAGCCTTTTCTTTCCCTTCGGAATTGCTCCCGGTGTAAACGGCACGGTAAATCCGAATATCTTCTTTTCCGTGCGCGGAACGAAAATCATCTTAACCGCTATGTAGTTGGTTATTAACCCTATGACGCCTCCTACTAACGGGGGTATAAGGTATTCCTTTACAAATTCCCAGTCCATACAGTCACCTTCAATATCTGAGTTTCTTTCTGACTCTTTTCCAGTCCGGCATAAACCTGTACATCAGTTCATAGAACTTGTCACCGTGATTGGGTACCAGGGTATGAACAAGTTCGTGAAGTATCACATAATCCAGCTCTTCATCCGATCTGGTAGCAAGCATTAAACTCAAATTAATCCGGCGGGTTTCAGTATTGCAACTGCCCCACCTGGTATGCATGTCTCTGACTTTCCAGCCTGAACATTTGAGTCCGGTCCGCTGCTCGATCGCCGGAAGTCTCTCGGCGATTCTTCGCTTCAGCGAAGCCCGACGGTGTTCCTTCTCTGCCGGAGTTGACGGCGCCGGATGAGCAGCGGCTTTTTCTTTAATCCTTACAATACCTCTGTCGATCCAGTTTCGCTTGCTTCTTACGAACTTTATTATCTCTCCGTCCGTCACAAGATACGGAACACTTACCAGAACTCTTCCGTCCGGTTCTTTAAGCCTTAAATTAATTCTTTTTATTTGCTTGCGGGTAACTTCTACAGACAACCCGTCAAGATATATGATTTTCCCCATAGACTATATAATACCATAGAATAGTAAAAACCGAGGTTATATAACCCCGGTTTAATATAATTATTTTATTGATTTTTTTCTGCCGGCTTATACAGATAATTTCCGCTTTATTTCCAGCAATCCGCTTTGCTCTCATCAAGTCCTATATTCTTAGCCTTAAACACAGGTGCAATACCGGCTTTCTTCTGATCAGTATAATCTTTGAGACTCTTAATAGCAACTCCGCCAAGTATAGCAATTGTCGGGATGTTGCAAACTACCATAAGTCCCTGACACATATCCGCAGTATCCCATACGATACCGGCCTGTGCAATAGCACCGAAGAACACAAGTACTGTAGCTGCAATTCTGAATATCATAGCTTCTGCCTTTGTTACATCTCTTTTCAGAATAAACGCAAGACATCCTTCACAGTAAGCATAGTTTCCTATCAGTGTAGTGAATGCAAACAGAGACATTGATATGGCAATGAAAATCGGACCGAAATTACCAAGTGTAGTTTGCATACAGGTCTGAACATATCCTGCAGCATCAGGAGCACCATCGACAACATAGTCAGCCGGGCTAATGCTCGTTGTTGACAGACACATAAAGGCCGTAGCTGAACAAATCAGAAGTGTGTCAATGAATACGGACAATGTCTGTACGAGACCCTGCTTAACCGGGTGTGCAACATCTGCTCTGGCTGCAGCATTAGGAGCGGAACCCATACCGGCTTCGTTGGAATAAAGTCCTCTCTTAAGTCCCCACATGAGACAAGATCCTGCAAATCCGCCAAAGATAGCTCTGAAATCAAATGCACTTGCAACTATAAGTTTGAACATAGCTCCGAGGTTGGATGCATTCAATACGAGAACTACAATGGACACTATGACATAGATAGCTCCCATAATAGGTACAAGAAATTCTGTAACCTTTGACAGTCTTTTTGCTCCTCCGATTACAATAGCTGCAAACAGCAATGCAAGAACAGCTCCTATAATTTTCGGTGTATTATCACCGTAAAAATCAAAAGCAGCAAATGTTGACTGAAGGTTATATGCAGCAAGCATGTTATATCCGACTGCATATGTGAATATAATCAGTCCGGAGAACAATACTCCGAGCCATCTCTGACCTAGAGCATTCTGCATGTAATATGAAGGTCCTCCGTAATAAGTACCGTCATCTGCTTTTTTCTTATAAATCTGTGCGAGAGTAGACTCGATAAATGCGTTTGCCCCGCCGAAAATAGCTGTTATCTGCATCCAGAAAATAGCTCCCGGTCCGCCCAATACCAGTGCAGTAGCTACACCGATAATATTACCTGTACCTACTCTTGATGCCGTTGAAATCATCAACGCACCGAAAGACGAAATTCCTTCTTCATTCTCAGGTTTCTCCATAACAACCTTGAACATTTCAGGGAACAGACGAACCTGAACAGCAGAAGTTCTGATTGTAAAGTAGATACCTACACCAATCAGTAACAGAGGAACAACAAACGGCTGATAAAGCCAGTTATTCATAAAACCAACAAAAGCGCTCATAAATATTCTCCTTTTCCATAAATATGACAATCTTAGTTAAAACTTGCATGCTTGTCACTGTCAACAAGCCTGTATAATGACGTGGTTATTCTATCAAAACATCAAATAAGTGTCTAGATAATTTTGATTTTTGTATAAATGTATACAGTCTTTCTTTGAAAACCCATAAAAACGCTTATTTTTTCAATTACAAAGACCTTACAGCTTTTATAAGGGCATCCGCCTCTTCCTCAGTAGTTGCCCATGAAGTGCAGAATCTTACCAAACCATGATTTTCATCAACCCAGTGGTTAAATTCAAATATAAAATCTTTGGCAAGTTTATCCATTACCTTCTTAGGCAATACATAGAAAAGCTGGTTTGTCGTTCCTTTTATAAAAAGCTCGAATCCCGCTTCTTCAAATGCCTCCTGAATTTTATCCGCTTTACGCACAGCAGCTTCCGTTATATCAAAATACAACCCGTTTCTGAATTGAACAGCATATTGCAGTCCTATAAGCCATCCTTTTGCCAATAGGGCTCCGTTCATCTTCATATAATTTCTGAAATCTTCATTAAGCTCCTCCGATTTTATCACAACGGCTTCTCCCATGAAATTTCCGCATTTTGTACCGCCGATATAGTAAGCATCGGACAATCTATGAATGTCTTTGATTGTCAGGTCGCAGTTCGATGCGGCAAGTCCGTACCCCAGTCTTGCTCCGTCTATATAAAGGTACAATCCGTATTTGTCACAAACTTTGCGAAGATCTTCAAGTTCTTTAAGGGAATATATTGTACCGAATTCTGTAGGGTAGCTTATATACACCGCCTTCGGATGTGTAATATGTTCATACGTCGGTGAATTGTTGCAATTTTCCATCATATCTTCTACTTGTGCGGCATTAAGTTTACCTTCAACTCCCGGAACTGTCTCAACCTTATGTCCCGTGTTCTCAACAGCTCCCGATTCGTGAACAACAATATGTCCTGAATCTACAGAGATAACAGAGTTGAAAGGATGTCTCAGCATAGCAGACAGCACGATAAAATTCGTCTGCGTTCCCGCTACCATAAAATGTATATTGGCATTCTCGTCTCCCACAACGTCTTTAATAATGGCTGACGCTTTTTCGCACCACTCATCCTTACCGTATCCGCCGTATGCGTTATCATTGTCTTCGACGAGGACTTTGAGTATTTCCGGATGTGCACCGTGATTGTAGTCGTTATTATATCGAATCATCTGCTTCCTCCTTTGTTTGTGGCGTATGTACTATACATGAATTTTGAATAATTATACCATAGGATAAACACCCTTCGAGGGATTTTAATGGTATAATGACATACAAAATTTAATAGGATGGACTAACAATATGAATTCAAAACTTAAACTAAATGACAGGCTTTACGGATTTACCGTAACGGATATACAAGAGGCTCCTGATGCCGGCGGCAGACTGATCCGAATGCAGCACGATAAAACCTCTGCCCGGCTTTGCTGGATGGATAATGGAGAGGAAAACAAGCTCTTCTCTGTCGGTTTTAAGACTTTACCTGAAGACAGTACAGGAGTTTTTCATATTATTGAACATTCGGTCCTTTGCGGATCGGAAAAATTTCCTGTCAAAGAACCGTTTGTTGAACTCCTTAAATCTTCAATGAACACTTTTCTTAATGCAATGACTTTTCCCGACAAGACTCTTTATCCGGTATCAAGCCGCATTGAAAAGGACTATCTTAATTTGACAGAAGTATATCTGGATGCTGTCTTCAGGCCTCTTATACTTCAAGACAGCAGGATTTTCTATCAGGAGGGACACCATATCGATACAACCGGGGAGAAGCCAAAATATAAAGGAGTCGTATTCAATGAAATGAAAGGGGCTATGTCGGATGTCGACCGAATCGCAGAAGCGGGGATGGACAAGCTGCTTTTCCCGGACAATTGCTATCAATATAATTCAGGAGGAAATCCCGAAAATATAACCGATCTTACATATGAAATGTTTATCGATGCATATAAAAGATCCTATCATCCGTCAAACTCGTATTTCTACCTTGACGGTGATGTTCCCCTGAAAAAAACACTGGAGCTTATAAATGAATATCTGGAAGAATTCAACCTATCTGATAATATTCCCGAAATAACAATTCAGAAACCTGTAACAGGTGAAGATACCATGCTGTTTGAAGCGACTGACGAAGACTCAAAGGCTGTTGTCTGCTTCGGTAAAATCGTATGCGGCTGGGAAGACAGGTGCAAGGTGCTCGCTACACATGTGCTATGCGAGTACCTTGCGGACTCGAACGAGTCCCCGCTCAAAAGAGCGGTCCTGTCTTCCGGTCTCGCTGAGGATATGGAGCTTTACCTTTTAGACGGAATAGCTCAGCCGTATCTGATGATGATGTTCAGAGGAACATCACCTGAAAATGCAAAACAACTCCGGGAGATTTCCGAACAGGCTATAAGAGATGTGCTTGTGCAGGGAATACCGCAAGATGCTTTAACTGCAATAGTTAATCAGATGGAATTCAGACAGAGACAACTTCCTGAACCTCAAGGATTATATAGAGCCTCATACGCACTTTCATCCTGGCTTTATGGGGGTGATCCTCTTCTGTACATAAAAACAGGAGAGGCGATTTCAGAGCTGAGAGACTCTATTCATGAAGGTTTCATTGAAACCCTTGCACGGGAATATTTTGCGGATATGTCCGATTTCTCAAAACTTTATCTCATGCCATCCCGGACTCTGGGTGAAGAATTGAATGAAGCGGAAAGGAACAAACTCGGTAACATTCTATCCGAGATGTCCGCAGAACAAAGAGCTTCCCTGGATAAAATGAACCTTGAACTTGAAAAATGGCAACACGAGCCCGATGATGAATCAAACCTTGCAGCAATACCAAGGCTTGAGCTAAATGATATTGATAAAAATCCTGTATTCCCGGATACAAAGGTCAGTGAGATTTCGGGAGTAAAAATTCTATATCACAAATTGCCATCGAATGGTGTAGTATATCTCACATGCTATTTTCCTCTGACCGATCTTACACTTGAGGAGCTGACAGTCTTTTCGCTGATGCCTGAACTTTACAAAGAGCTTCCTACAGAAAATTATGACGTAATTAATCTTGCAAAAGAAATAAAGACATATATCGGCTTTCTAAGTTTTGATGTGGACTCATATGCCCGGGACGATGATAAATCTTCATGTACTCCTTGTATAAAAGTGCAAACCGCTTTTCTCGAGAAAAATCTGTCTCAAGCCGAACATTTAATATATGAAATTTTATTCAACACTAAACTTAATGAGACTGAAAGAATCAGAGAGCTGGTTGCTCAGATAGATGAAGAAGGAAAACGTTTTGCCGTTTCATCCGGAAATAAACTCGGAGCCGTTGCTGCCAGATCCCACTATTCATCACAGGCTGCTGTTTCAGAAGCAACAAGCGGATACTCATTTTTAAATTATCTGCACAAACTCAACACGAACTTTGACATGCATATCACAGAATTCATCGATCTTATCTCCAGGGTCAATAAGTCCATCGGGAGAAATGGAACTGTCATGAGCGTTACCTCATCAACGGAAATTGATTTGTCCGGATTTATAGATCGTTTTTCAGATAATCCGGCAAAGCCCGCAACGGCACAATATACATCAGCTCTTCCGCAAAAGCTTGGAATTGCTGTACCTTCATCAGTTTCTCATGCGGTTTCCGCTTACGATCTCAATCAGGATAAAATCAGGCCTGACGGGAGTCTTTCCGTTGCAGCAAACATTATTTCTTTTTCTTATCTATGGAATGAAATCAGAGTAAAAGGCGGAGCATATGGTGCTTCAATATCATCAAACAGAAGCGGAGCCATTCTTTGTCATACTTACAGAGATCCAAGTCCGTCAAGGTCTCTTGAGAAATTTGCCGGTATATCAAACTTTTTGAGCGAGTATATCGACAACCCCGGAAACAGCCTGAACGGGTTTATAATTTCTACACTTTCCCAAACCGACCCTCTCGTTTCCCCGGGAGTAAAGGGAAGAATAGCCGATGATTTTTATCTGTCGGGACTTACTAACGATGACAGAATACGTCTTCGTAATGATATTCTTGAAACTACTCCGGATACTTTGAAGAAATGGATCTGTATTTTCCGGAAGCTTGCAGAAGCCGGCAGCATATGTGTAGTCGGACCCGAATCCGAACTGGAACAAATCGACAATATCACCGTTTACAGAATATAGGAGTTATTCCTCTAATCCTATTTATAACATCGGTATTATAATTCGTTTATACAAATATCGATACACTGAAAACGGCACCTGACCATACAGATCAGGTGCCGTTATTATGATACGTTATACTAAAGGTCTTCCGCCTTATATATTTCTGTATAACTTCCATCCTCATTGCAGATTACCATGAGCTCCATTTCGTCATGTTCAGGATCGAATACCGGTTCAGGTGCCGTATACTTTACACAAGAACCACAGCTACTGCTTAAATTCCTGGGAACAGGCATAGTCCTTGCCTCATATCCCTTTGATTTGCATAGCCTCTCGTATCTTACAGATCCAAAATGCATAAAGAATGTTGCTATATAAGTATTCATAGTAGTACTATAGCACTATTTCGAGATCTTGAGAAGGAATTCCCCGTCTTTTTCCTCAACCACAACGCTATATCCCTGACTTTCCGCGTAGCGTGTAACGTTTTCACAAGGTGTATTTGCATCAACCAAAACCTCATAGTAATCTTCTTTGCTCTTCATAGCCTTCTGTGTCAGTATGACAGGTGTCGGGCATGAAAGTCCTCTTGCATCAACCATAATATACCCCCTCTACTTTGTCTCAGCTGCTGCCTTAGCTTCCTGCTTTACATATGTGTTTACAATGCCGATAAGTGCAACCACAATTATTCCGATGATAACTGCTGCTTTACCTGCAGGTGTAGGACCTTCTCCGCTTGATGCGAGTCCGAAGTTATGGCAGAATGCAGCACCAACCATAAGTCCGATAACTGTAACTGCACTGTCCGCATTTCCTTCTCCTGAAAGAACGAGCTGTCTGAGCGGGCATCCGCCGAGCAGTACACCTGCGAAACCGACAAGGAGCATTCCCAGAGCATTCCAGAGGCCGTCAACGTGAGCCACAGGCTGACCTTCCGCACCAAGTACAAAGTAAGGTGTTCCTGTTGACCCGAGTGCAATATTAGTAATAAGAGCAGCAACTCCGATTGCAAGGAATCCTAAAAGCAATCTTGATTCTTTGAAAAGAACCAGGTCTCTTATTCCGCCTACCATGCAAAGTCTTACTCTCTGAGCGGCAGCTCCGACGAAAAGACCTGCTGCCAAAGAAACTCCTGTAGCTGCGTGCATTGCTCCGGGACCTACGCCTGCTTCTGTGAAAGCAATGTATGCCGGTTTAACCAGCAGAAGTGCGAAAAATACTACCTGTATAATCGGTAAAATATATCCCTCTGCCTTAGTCAAAGTATATGTTCTCTTGAGAGAATATCCGTTCTTCAGGAAGAATACTCCACAGAGAATTCCGATTACAAAACCTACCAGTCCTGCTATAGCATTCAGGTCACCGCCTGCAAGTCTGAGAATCATTCTATAAGGACAGCCTAAGAACATAAGGCATCCTACCATTGCAAAGAATCCAAGAATGAATCTCGTCATTGGTGCACTTCCGCCCTGTGATCTGAACTCTTTTTTTGCAAAAGCAGCAACAAAAGCACCGATAACGATTCCGATGATTTCAGGTCTTATGTACTGTACAGGCGGAGCTTTATGTAACCCGAGTCCGCCGGCAGTGTCACGTATGAAGCAAGCTATACAGAATCCCATATTCTTAGGGTTTCCGAAATAGACAAGTGCTGCTGAAATGACACCAATAACAAGACCTACGATAATCATCACGAGCTTGTCATTTTTCTTATTCATATTTTTTCCTCCATATATTTATGAAATATTTATTATTGACAGGGAAATCATTTATTCCCATAATCATTTTACGACTCATTCAGGTGCAAGACCAATTGAGTAGATTTATACTTCATCAAATATATATAGAAATTTTCTATAGATTCTTTTATATTTCCTGATCCTCCTTCAGATCTACTTCCAGTTGAATTTCATACTGTTTTGCATGTTCTATTTCCGCCTGTTTTAAAGCCGCCGTTAATCCTGTCAAAGCGTCAAAAGGAGCAAACTGCTTTGCTCTTTGTAAATTCGGCATTTTAGGCCTTTTCTTTTTATTGTTCTTACAATCCATATGATTCTCCTATTCCTTATGACCGCCTATCTGCCTGTTTCTCTCCAGAGTCGTAGCTGCTTCTTCAAGATCCATACCTCTGAATACCGCGTTTTTTCCAAACTTACGCTTAATCGAATTAACCGTCGTCTGTAAAGCTTCGTCTCTCTTTATTCGTATATGTTTCTCAGCTATCGGATCTTTTAATCCTTTACTTCGTATCTTTCCTATCGTTTTCCCCTCTTCTTTTGCTTCTTCATAGCTTAACTCAAATATATTTATCTGTTTATCGGCACCGATGTCCTTGATATCATTGAAATTGATATAAACACGGCGTACCGGATATTCGGGATTTACAATTTTCCGATAAAGACCTGCTACATTCGGAACTATGATAGTAGAAGCGTTCAGCGGAACAGTGAAAGAGACTGAACCTTTTACCATCGGGAGTTTAAGTGCGTTAGAATATCCTACCGCTATTGAAACATTAGCGGTTACCTTTCTAATCTTTGTCATCTCAAGACATATCTGCTCTGTCATTTCTTTTACAATAAGCTCTCCTTCTTCATAACTATAATCCCGCATTAACACCTGACCGCGAGAAATCGAATGACTCTTGTTTTTATACCCCTTTATATCTGCTATCGTGGCGGTTTCTACTCCCCATGCATGGTCGATAATAAGCTCCGCATCGATTCCGAACATTTTATACATAAGGTCTTCATCGGCTTTGGTTATATCTCTCATAGTAGTAATTCCTATTTTTTCCAGTTTACGTGCAGTGCCGGGGCCGATTCTCCAGAAATCCGTTAAAGGCTTATGCTCCCACAGCGTGCATATATAGGTTTCCTGATCAAGATATCCTATGAAATCCTTGGCCTTCTTTGCTGTTATATCAAGAGCTATCTTTGCCAGATACATATTTGTTCCGATACCGGCAGCAGCCCTTACCCCGACTCTGTCAAGAATCTCCTGCATCAGAAATATCGCCATCTCCTTTGGAGTACGTTCATATCCTTTGAGATAATCGGTTACATCTATAAAGACCTCATCGATTGAATACACATGTATATCCTGAGGGGAGAAATAGTCGAGATAAATCTTATAAATTCTTACAGCATACTCTATATATAGTTGCATTCTCGGGGTTGCCATTATGTACTTCAGGTGCTTCGGTATCTCAAACACCCTCGCCCTTCCGCTTACTCCCTTTGCCTTTAAAGATGGTGAAACTGCAAGACAAATCGTCTTCTCCGTCCTCGTCGGGTCGGCAACAACCAAATCGGTCGTCATCGGATCAAGACCTCTTTCAACACATTCAACGGAAGCATAGAAAGACTTGAGGTCTATCGCGATGTACACCCTGCTCTCATCTGCAATATGATCTTCTTCTATTATTTTCTGTTTCAAATTAGAATACATTCTTACGATATTCACCCGGTGTCATGTCTTCAACTTCTGTAAAGCTCTTTGTAAAATAACTTTGTGAACAAAAAGCAAGACGCTCTGAAATTTCGGCAATTGTTAAGTCGGTTTCGATCAGCAGCCTCTTAGCTTCCGCTATTCTTTCTCTGAGAATAAATTCACTTATTGTAATTCCAAGCTCCTCTTTGAATATTGCGGATGCATATGTTCTGCTCAAATTCACCTCTTCTGCAATTTCCGCAAGTTCTATCTTTTCATGAAGATGTTCCTCTATGTATGTCATCATCCTCGCGAGTCTCATTGAATGCTTCTTGTTCTTTAATACATATCTGACTTTTGTAGCAAAATCATGAGCCATGCCATGTACCAGATCATATAGATCCGGTAAAGATACGGCCTTCTTAAATTCCTTGACGAATTCATCTCTGATATCATACGCCACCATATCAAGCAGGCCGGCCTGAATTGCAATCATGCACATTTCCGAAGCTGCACATATCGATTCGTAATGCATCTTTTGCATAGCATCGCTATATGAGCCGCACTTATTAAAAAGTGCTGTCGGATATTCGTAATTCTTCTCTGCCAGATCGGAAATTCTTTCCGTGTTTCCTTCCTGAATCGCATCGAAATACTCTTTCTTCTTTATATATGGAAGATAGACATTATTTCGTCTCGTGCGACTTAAAATCAGATTTACCGTTTGTTTATTTGCCATAGTCTCTCTGCCTTCTTTTATAATTAAATTAGTCTTTATCCTAATTTAATTATATTATTCTTAATAAAATTATAACATATTCTTTTTTCAAATAATATAATCTAATTGTAATTGGTGTTTCGCACTGCAGGCTGTCAGTTCAGCCCGAGAGGGTATGCTTGCAGACAACACAAGCCTATTCGCCATTCTACGGGGAGAATAAGCTGAAACGATTAGAATAGTGCCTTGCGAAAACGGCTTTATTTGGATTATTCGGGGGGATTGATCTGAATAGAGCTTTTTTCCTGCCTAAAAAGAGAGCTGCTGTGAATTATCAGCTTTCGTTGAAACTTCACCGTATCTCTCTTCTTTTCTTTGTTTTTATTTATTCTTCGTTTTCCGCCTCTTCTTTCGTCTTCTTATTCCTGTCAATGTTAAAACAAACAGTGCCATTATACCAAGACACATAAATAAAAGAATTGCAACTTCTTTTTTCAAACCGAAAAATGATCCTTCTTCAGTTTCCGATTCCTGTAAACTATCGGAATCTTCAATACTTTTTATCGGTTCGTCCGACTCATTCACTGTTTCCGCATCCTCATCTTCAAAATTTTCCGAATCGATTATGTCCAGGGTTACCGACTCATCTTCTATCGGTTCTTCTCCGGATTCAATTGACATAGAAGGAGATCTGGCATCTTCACCTTCCGGATTTTCCCTGAATGCATAAACAGTCGATGATGCTGTTGCCATGAAAAATATAATCGCTACAATTGTCGCTCTTGATAATCTGTACATCATATTAATATTCTCCGTTCTATTTCGTCTTTATAGGAGTAGCCTTACTCCATGATGAGTAATATCTGCTTCTTCCTATCTTCTTATATGAACGAACTTGTACGTAATAGGTTCTATTTCCTCTGAGTCTTCTAATATTCCTCGAAACTTTATTATATGATGTTCCTATTGTGCGTGTCTTAGAGGATGACATCCCGGAATTTGTACTGTATCTGACCTGGTACCCGCTTACATAGTTTCGCGGATATTTATTTACCCTGACATTAAATCCTTTATTTAATGCGCTAAGCCTATATATTGTTGCCGGCTTAATAACGATAGAATACGAACGTGATGTATACCCCGGATATGTCTTGCCTTTAACATAGACTTTATACCTGCCCGGTCTTGTGCTTCCGCGTGAATATCTTATACTTACATTGCTGTTATTTATATAAGCTCCGTCAAAATACGCCTTAACTGAAGGCTTTCTTGCTCTGCCCGTATAGTAAAATCGTGTACCTGAAGTTGAGATTTTGATAAGCGGTCTTCTCGGGTCTTTACCCAAACGATTTTTAATTCTGTCGCCATTTACTGTGATATCGGCAGTTCCTATCAAAACTCCGTCTTTATAAACACCGAGCATAACTCCCGTTTTTACGATTTTCGTGCCGGACAACTTGTTACCGCGAGTATTTATAACGGAGAGACTGTAATTTTCATAACCTTCTACAAATCCGAGATTGTCAAGGAACTCCTTTACGGTCAATCCTGTCGGCACATTTCTTACATAGGAATCCCCTATTTCAAAGTCATATAAAGGTTCTGCTGCCGGGTCTGTCTCCTCAGTAGAACCGACCGTCTCCGTTTGTGCGGATGTATTCGTGTCTTCCGAATTTGCTGCATCAGGTGTTTCTTCTATACCTTCAATATCTGTTTGCGTTTCAGGGGTATTTGCAATTTCAAGCGTATCCGTTCCGTCCGCCTCAGGCGGAACATTTCTGAATATGTAGCAAATTGTTCCCGATTCGTCCGTATACTTGCAGTCTTTCAGTCCGATACGGTTTATATAGCCACTGCCGATTGTAAACGGTATGAGTGCATACCCTTTATAACTACCGATACCTCTTATATACGCATATGCCTGCTGATTGCCTTTCTTTACATTGTTTATATATCCAATCGTGTAATCCTTGCCTTGAACCAGCTTTTTGCCTTTACTTATAACTTCAAACTCAGGAGTAATAATATCACCGGTATAGTTGAAGTCGGTAGCTCCGTAAATATCACAACCTGCAATATCGCTGCTGTCTGTCGGTTTAGGATTTCTCTTGATGTACCAGAAATTTCCGTCCGTACGACCTATCCGTCCCGTACCGCTTGAATAAATCCCGTTTATCAGCGCACTGCTGGTAAACTGCCATTTTTTATAAGGTTTTTTTGAAGTACACTTGTCGTTGTACTGTGCACACCACAGGTCTACATTACTTCCAATTTCTGTATGATCGATCATGGTTCTGAAGAAAGTCGTGTTTGCATATATACCTGCCTCATATCCGGCCGCTTTAACGGTATCGCAGAACGCTTTAGCACATTTTGTCGCCATTTCCTTATCAAGTGCTGGCTTTACATACAGCCTTCCGATATCATCACCTGAAGATGGTCCTGCAAATTCATAGTCCATATATATCGGAAGATCAAGATCTTCAGGTCCTATCCCCAATTCCTCCAGTCTGTCAACAGCTTTTTTTGCCTCTGCAATCGCTTCTCCCTCATTTTTTGCCTGAGAGAATACATAAGCGCCTACCATCAGACCTGCTTTTTTTGCTTTCTTATAGTGTGTCTTGAATTTGTCATCATTATGCTTACTCCCTAATGATCCGTAACCGGTCCAGGTGACTCTCAGTATTGCGAAATCTACACCGTTCTTCTTCTTTGCCTCATTCCAGTCACTAGATGCCGACTGATAAGTCGATACATCTACTCCGTGTGCTATCAGATGACCGCTGAATTTGCCCTTATGTGTGTACCTGGTAGTCCCTGTACTGCCGTAAGGGGAATTTGCTTTGAATTCCGAAGCAGCATAAGTCGATATCGGTGTCGATGAGATTCCGATAATTAAAGACAATGCCAGAAATATTTTTGTTATTATTTTTTTCCTATTATTCATTTCGCCCCGTTTGAAAAATTATTCTACTGCATATTTGCTTGGAATACCGAAATAATCTTCAACCGTTATCCAGTCTCCGTTATTATATAATTCCTGAGCTAACTTCTTTCCTACATATCTGTAATGCCAAGGTTCAAATATATAACCTGTTACTTCCTGTCCGTCTTTTGTATATCGCAATATCCAGCCATACTTATATGCATTATTGTTAAGCCATTTCCCTTCAGGAGTATTTTCAAATTTTTCTTCGACGGAGTTGATGTCGATAGCCAGACCTGTCTGATGTTCCGAATGTCCCGGTCTTGCGGAAGATGTATCAGCCTCTTTCTTTCCATCCTCTTCAACATACTTGTTGTAAAGCCATTTTTGTGTATCATATGAACGGTAGCCGCTCACAACGGTTATACTCATACCGTCTTTCCGGGCAGCTTTCTCCATCTCCGACCATGCAGCGGCTGCTTTACCCGTCAATCCTCCCGGTCCGTAACCTGAAGGCAGGGTGAATGTTTTGTTAGCTATGAGAGTCCCGTTCACTTTTGTAATTCCGCCCTTTCTCTCTCCCGAAAATCCGTTTGAGGTAACAAAGCTTATGTCATCATTGTTCTTATTTATATCAATGATATTGATTTGAATGTTTTTATTTGACTTATTGCCGGATTGATCCTCTGCCGAGCATTCAACATCATACAGACCCGGCTTTTCGGAGTCTACTTTTCCCTTGAAATTGATTTTTATTTTTTCATTGGAATTATCGGTTACCCTGATCACCTTAGAAAGTTCGCAAGGTTGTCCCAAAAGACAGTTTATTGATTCGGGAGTCTGTATTTCCGGAGCAAGTGTATCGGAAACTTTGACCTTAAACTTATAAGGTCTGATTTTGCCAAGTATATCTACATAAACGGTAACTTCAACCTTTCCTGTTTTTGATGTATCTATATCAGCATCTTCTACAAGACTTCCTTTTTTTACTTCTTCAATATAATCAGAGGCTTTTGCCTTGGAGTTAAGTTCTGCATGTAAATCATCAGAGAGAACGACTCTTGATTTAGGCCAGAAAAAAACCAGATATGCAATTGAGCCTATTATTGCAATTACTAAAATAAAAATCAGTTTCTTTTTCATAGTTATATTATCCTTGAGTTTCCTTCATTTCGTTTGGGTTTAAATTCTTAAAAAAAGAACTTCTTCGATAATCATACCATGTAATTAATGTGTTGTATCCTAAATATATTTATATTTTTCGTTCTAATGTTAGTGACTTTACAATATTTATCAAATATAATCTATATATGAAGTTTGAAATGAATGAACGAAAAGGTGAATTTTTGGTCGGGCTGGCCCTTGCTCTCAGGGGTTCTTCTCTTCTTTTTGGAAAAATTGCACTAAGGACGATGGGGCCTTTTCTTTTGATGGGTACGAGATTTCTGATTGCATTCGTCGTAATAGGTGCCATTTTTTATAAAGACTTAATAAAAGTTACACGCAAAGAACTATGGCATTGTTCTCTACTCGGTTTTTTCTTCTTCCTGTCGATGGCATTTGAGCTCACCGGACTTAAAACCACGGATGCTTCCGTTACCGCTTTTCTTGAAGGATCTGTCGTTATTACCGTTCCCGCTTTGACCTGTATTGTAACGAGGAAGCTTCCTAACCGCATAGTAGTAATTACTTCTATAATTGCCCTTATAGGTGTAGGGTTTCTTACACTTAAAGGCGGACATATCGGATTTACGACGGGGGAACTCCTTATTCTCGGCAGTGCTGCCTGGTATTCTGTTACAGTGCTGATTACCGATAAGGCTGCGAAAAATGACGACCCTATGGTAGTTGCGATCTATCAGCTTCTATTCATAGCCCTTTTTGCTTTTGCGGGTGCATTTATCTGGGAGGACATAAGACTTCCGCAAAGCACAACCGAGTGGGGAGCTATACTGGCACTCGCTTTAATATGCAGCGGTGTAGGTTTTACTCTTCAGCCTCTTGGGCAGAAATACACAACACCGGAAAGAGCCGGTCTGCTTGCTGTTTTTAATCCCTTATCCGCATCAGCTCTCGGTGTGATTTTCCTGGGCGAAAAAATAACCTGGAATATTTTCCTTGGATCGTGCCTGATTATCCTTTCTATCTTTCTACCATCTATTGTTGATAAATTTAAAGAGTATGCGAAAAAAAAGAATTCCGATGCGTGAGCAACGAAATTCTTTTATCTGAAATATGGTCTGACTTTTTATGAATTTTCTTTAAACAAGAAAATTTTCTTCTGTTACAAGATATTTATCCAGTTCAAACGGAGAAAGTATGCCTGTATCGGTGATAACTCCTGTTACGAGTTCCGGCGGGGTTATATCGAATGCAGGATAATAAGCTTTGACTTTCTGATTCGCTGTCGGTGTTCCCATAGCCTGTAAAACAAATTCCGGACTTCTCATCTCTATTTTAACCGTATCGACGTGTGGATGCCCTTTATCCGGAGCACCGGTTACATAGTATGGAATTTCATGTGCTTTTGCTGCAATTGCAATCTGATATGTTCCGACCTTATTTACAACATGGCCGTCACCGCAGATTACATCAGCAGCCGATGTGAAGATATCTATCCCTTCGTTTTTCATTACTGCTGCAGGCATGTTATCGGTTATGACTGTAACATCGAAACCCATGTCATAGGCGACGCTTGCAGTTAAACGGGAACCTTGAAAATACGGCCTCGTTTCGGGACAGAAGATTTTGATATCCTTGTTTTGCTTTCTTGCTTCTTTAAGCATCTGTCCGACCATAGTCTCGGCAAAGCACTGTGTCATTATATTTCCCTTGTCCGGAAATTTATCTGCCAGGTATTTTGCAGCCATGCCGATTCTGTGATATCTCATATTATTCATCTCTATGGCGTGCTTTTTGATGTTCTGAGAAACATCGCTTTTTCCTTCTTCCAGAGCTTTCTGTGCAATATCAATACAGGAAGATGTGATGCTCTGCATTCGTTTTGAGGTTGTCGGTCTTGCATGGGCGATTGCGGCAGCTGCCTCGGTCAGAAACTGCAGCTGCTCCGCCGCACCCTGACCGCGGCATTCGTAAGCTGCAAGAGCCATGCCCATCGCGGCGGCGACATATGGTCCTGCACTCTGGGTGACCATATCCGCAATCGCCCCGGCAACTTCCTTATACGTTCTGCACTCACAAAACCTAACCTCGATGGGATATATTCTGCGATCCAGAATCCTGACAATCCCGTCTTCATACCATGCAATATTCTCAAACTGCAACATCCATGCAAGTTCTTTATCCTGTCTTTCCATATATTTACCCATTTCTCTCATTAGTTTTTCGTTATCTGTTCAACTCAATATTTTAATACCTATTCTTATTTTCCTATTGACATTCTATCAGAATTAAGACATAATGCTCTAAATATTATAATACTTTTAATTTTCAATTTCAGAATTTGGATATTGATTTTGAACTGAACAGGCGCTACCAATATGGTACGTAGCCGGGCCGGCAATCGGCAGCAGATTTCGTTTTAGTATATCTGCGGGACAGCAAAATGTCTCGCAGATATTTTTTTATACCTTCTTAAGATTGTATAATCAGATATCGGGACAGAAAGTCATCCAAAATCGCTGATACCTGTCAACGAAAAGGAGATCATCATGAAAAGCAAAGAGTTAAACACTGCAGGTATAACTACCGCCCGAGCACAAGAATTGCAGATAACATACGGAAGGAATGAGCTGACTCCTCAAAAGAAGGAAAGCTTCTTCAGAAAAGTCATGCATATTGTCAGAGAGCCTATGTTTATCCTTCTTCTGATAGCTGCGATTATTTACTTTATCCTCGGCGAGCCGCGAGACGGTGCAATAATGCTGATTTTTGTCGTTGGAATAATAAGTATCGAAGTTATTCAGGAATGGAAAACCGACAGAACTCTTAACGCTCTCAAAGAACTGTCCGCACCTCACATTGAGGTAATCAGAGACGGGGTAAACCAAACCATTGCAAGCACCGATCTTGTGCCTGGAGATTTGATGATTATCTATGAGGGAGATAAGATTCCGGCCGATGGCTTTGTCATAAAGAGCAGCGACCTATGCGTGGATGAATCGTCTCTGACAGGAGAGTCTGAAGGTGTCTGGAAAGTGACAATAGAGGATAGCTACAATTCCGATGACTATTGGAAGAAGAATTATTGCTATGCAGGTACACTTGTAACGCAGGGTTCCGGTTATATTGTTGTCGATACGATCGGTACATCTACAGAGTATGGTAAAATCGGTTCCCACCTGGTTGATGTTAAGCAATACAAAACCCCTCTTCAGAAACAAACCGATACTCTTGTCAAGGTATCTGCAATATTAGCTGCTGTCCTCTTCATTCTTGTAGGTATATTCACATTTTTAAACATTCCCGACCATAGTATCCGGGAAAGAATAATAGAAAGCATCCTTTCCGGTATAACTCTTGCAATGGCGATGATACCTGAGGAATTCCCTGTAGTTCTCACTGTTTT
Source organism: Mogibacterium sp. (assembly GCA_012840975.1). Taxonomy (GTDB): domain Bacteria; phylum Bacillota; class Clostridia; order Peptostreptococcales; family Anaerovoracaceae; genus Crickella. The sequence goes on from DUVP01000014.1 coordinate 31,721, forward strand.
TCTTTCAATGGGAGCCTGGAGACTTGCAAAGAAAAACTCTCTAGTACACAATTTGCCAAGTGTTGAGACTCTGGGTGCAATATCCGTTCTTTGCGTAGATAAAACGGGAACCATCACAATGAATCAGATGCAGGTTCAGGAAGTCCGACCGGTTGTTGAAAAAAGCACAGACTTGCTGATTTCAACTATGGGAATGGCATGTGAAACCGAAACTTATGACCCCATGGAGAAAGCAATGCTATCATTCTGCGAAAGTCACGGGTTCTCACGCGAATATCTGTTTAGCGGTGAACTCATAACCGAATATCCTTTCACAAACGAACTTAAGATGATGGGTCACGTCTGGCGTAGAGACGGCAAAATTGTAATTGCTGCCAAAGGATCCCCTGAAATGATTTTTTCTGTTTGCGATATAGCCGATGAAGAAAGAGAAAGACTGCTTGCGATGAATCATGAAATGTCAGCTTCAGGTCTGCGCGTAATTGCAGTAGCTGCTATGTATCCGAATAAAGACGAAGATATTCCTGTTTCAATAACCGATACATCTCTCATACTACTTGGACTGATCGGTCTTGCCGATCCTCCAAGACCGGGCATCCAAGAGGATATAGCCGTTTGTAATAAAGCAGGAATCCGAGTGGTTATGATTACCGGAGACAACGGCATTACCGCATCATCTATTGCAAAAAAGATCGGAATGTTAAACTATGAAAATATTATTACCGGTGACATGCTGAATAATATGACAGATGAGAAGCTGCGTGAAAAAGTCAAAGATGTAAGTATTTTCTCACGAGTAATTCCCGAACATAAAATGCGAATAGTGAAGGCCTTTCAGGATAACTGTGAAATTGTGGCTATGACAGGTGACGGAGTCAACGATGCTCCTGCTCTTAAAGCTGCAGATATAGGAATTGCAATGGGTAAAAAAGGCAGTGAGGTTTCAAGAGAAGCCGCTGATTTGATTCTTATGGACGATAATTTCAGAACAATCGTTGAAACCATAAAAGACGGCAGAAGAATATATGATAACATACGAAAATCCGTCGGATATATCTTTACCATTCATATACCGATTGCCTTTTCTTCCCTTCTTGCCCCTATGCTTGGAATTGCACCGGGAATGCTTTTCCTTCTGCCTCTCCATGTTGTTCTGCTTGAACTTATAATAGATCCAACCTGTTCTATAGTTCTTGAAAGACAGCCCGCTGAGCGGGATATTATGGAAAGAAATCCACGTCCGACAAGCGAGAAGCTGCTTACTCGAAGTATATTGCTTAAGAGTATAATGCAGGGACTTATAATATTTGCTGCTTCCTTTACAACTTATTTCATCGTTCTCGGCAATAATGAATCAAATGCGACTGTTGCGCGAGCTATGGGACTTTCAATAATAATACTGTCTAATCTCCTGCTTGTTCAGGTAAACAGCTCAGACCATGATTATGTATTTCAGTCCATTAAGCGTCTCACCGGTGACAAGGTTATGTGGGCAGTAAATGTTTTAACACTAATCGGGCTTCTGGCTATCCTTTATACACCAATTTCAGAATTCCTTAAACTGGCACCACTAAACTCCATGCAGTTTTTATATGTCTTCGGAATATCGATTATAGCAGTAATGTGGTATGAATTTGTAAAGTTCATCAATAAGATAAAACGAAAATAAATTACCGATAACAAAAATGGACCGCTTGAAATTTTTCAAGCGGTCCTCTATTTCTTCAGTATATTACCTGTTTCTATCTACGTCTGAATTTTGCTGCTACGACAGCGAAACAGGAAAGAATACTCAAAACAAATCCTATAAACGGCATTTTGGATAAATTGTTTCCCGTAGGTGGTGATTTTCCGGGTACTTCCTTAAAGGTTACTGTCTGTTTCTCGTTATCTATATCTGCATGTACAGCTAAAACTTCTCCATCTCTCGACAATTCCTGATAAGCTACTACCGCTTCCGATCCAATTGCTGTGCTGTCAAACTTAAAGTCCATCTCAATTGAATCGTCGGATGTCTTCGGGATAAAGTTAATCGTCCTGAGAATCTCCTTTCCGTTGTCTGCCATCGGTTTTCCTCTTTCTTTATCTACCAGCCTCCCCGTCAAAGTATATTCTTCCCCCGGTATAAGATTTCGGAAACTGACAATATCATATAGTACGGTTTCTTTTGACAGAGTAACCTCTTGTTCTCCGGTTTTCCTGTCGAGCAGTTCCGTTTCTATAACGGGTCTTTCTTCATTGAGGAAACTTTTTTCCTCAGTTCCTGCATCTCCTTCTCCCTTAGGACCTCCAAGCCACACTGTTCCTTTTTCATCTCCCCTGATTCTAAAATCAAAACTCGGATATTCGCTTTCTTTTGATTTATACATATTAACCATATGTGAAGAATCAAATCCTGTTTCTTCTATTCTGTAGTTTCCGGCATAAAGCCTTCCGAAATCTATAATACCGTTTTCATCTGTTTTCTTTGTAAACTCCAGCTCCACTCCGAAGTCCGTCCTGCCTGTAAGCCTGAAATCTATTCCCTCCGGACTCAGGCCCGGATATTCTTTCTTCAGCATGACCGGTGTTCTTTTCGCTTTATTCTCAAAAATAAATACTGCTTCCTTATTTGTATCAGTCAATATAACGGTTTGCGATTCCGGTTTCATATATCTTTTATTCTGAATATCAGTCATAATCTCTGTAACCGTGTACTCGCCGGGTTCAAGGTCCGTATATACCTTCTCTCCCGTATCAGCGGTTACAAACTCATCCTCAAAATTTCCTGCCGATCCGAGAAAATCAAAATTGCTTATTTGAATCTTGCAGACTTCATCATTTTGCACTATTCTTTCCGGCTCCGTTGAAGTCTCCTGATTGCTGTTGGGTTTAAGTCTCACTTTTACTTTTATTGCTATTATTTGTTCTTGTGAATCATTTGAGCTTAAACCTTCAGCTTCTTCCTCAGGTTTTTCAGGATTCATATCCTCTGATATATTTTCTTCTTCCGTTTCTTCATCAACATAGGGAATCAATTTATTTGTAAGCCGAACAAAATATTCCCCTGTCTTTCCATCCCTTGCAGCTGAATTCAATGCGTCCAGATCTTCCTTATCCGCTTTCCATTCATCCAATATATAAATTCCCGTATCGTATTCAACTTCCGGATCTGCCTCTTCTATGAGTTTTTCTTCGCTAAGAGGACGATTATTAAAAAGGCGTCCGGAAATTTTAAATCGAAAACCTGCAACTCCTCCCTCATCATCGACTTTTTTTAATATGGTAAGCCCTACACGAGGTCTGTAACGATTTATCCATTTTATAACTGCCGTCTCTCCCTCAACTATTTCAATTTCTTGATTATCCGTAAGAGACTCATAAATTTTGTGCTGCTCTTCCGTTAAAATCTCTTTTACAATATAGGTGCCCGGCTCTATACCGGAAATTGTAAAGCTCCCGCTTTCGTCTGTTTTTGCAGTATAAGCAATTTCAGAATTATTCTTTTTTCGAAATTCAAATTTAAATCCCTGTGTACTCCCACACAGATTACCCTCTTCATCTCTTATCCCGTCGTCCGAGAGCTCTTTTATCAGCTCAGCTTCGCCGGGCTCTATCGGAATTACATTATAAGCTGCCAACCTCTGATAGCTTAATTTTGTATTATCCGGTGAATATATATATGCTTCGAAGTTTGTATCACTTGGAAAAGCCTTTGCCTTTGCATCTCTGTATATCTTATGTGCCGCACTGCTTTCTTTCTGCGTTATTACACTAGCATGAGGCCATTTTGTCCATTTATCGCCATTATGATAAGCAAGATGCATTGCAAGTCTCAAAATGCGGACATCAGAGCCCTTCTTTGTGTATTTATCCGACTGAAGATGTGCATAGTAATACAATAATTTTGCCACATTTCGGGCATTAGCCGATGATGTCGGTTTTATCTTTGTCAAAGTGCCTGTTGCTCCTTTTTTCGGAAAAACCCGACCTGTATCCATACAATACGAATATCCTGATAATCCGCTTATCCTGCCGATATGTTCGGTTGAAGCTCCTGCATTTAAAGCCTTTACAGATGTGATCTTAGCCGAAGCGGCATATGCTTCTTCCATCTTGAAAACCCCAGTCGTCAAAATGATTGTCAGAAGAAGAATAAAACATATAAGCCGTGGTCCGGATTTTGTTATTTCTTTTAAAGATTCCGCTTTGCTGTTCTCTTTATACATCGATAGTCCCCCTTTTTTCTATATCATTACATCTTGTCTCGTGGATATAAGGGTAACTTGAGAAGAGAAAACTATCGAACATTCTACGTACAAATAAAGACCTTCGCTTCACGATTTCACGATAATTTTTCATGAGGGGAAATTCAATCTGAAAACATGTTGTTCATCAGTCACAATAATCCAAAAAAAGCAAATAACAAAGGCGATGATTTCTCATCGCCTCAGTTTGTCATATTTCTATGTATTTTATGGAAAATTATATGGAGGTTGCGAATTTTCTGTCCGCTTTCTGTATCTAAATAATAACCCTAAAATATGAAGAATTAGTGAACCTTAAGAGTGTATTTAGAGTGCATTAGAAGAAGGAAATAAGTTTTTGCCAGAAACTTCCTTCTATCTTTAAAATCGGGGGCTCCGGCATATTTATTTCTTCTGTCGGATCTCCTTTATAACCCGGGAAAGACCCCATCGATTCGGCAAACTTTTTAAAATAATTATAGGTAACAGGTGCTCCTATACCCGATTCTTTAGTATTTATTTCCGGATTCCACATCTTGGCGGAGTTTGCCCATGTCCTTAATTCCGTTTCTTTCCATATAGTCTTCTCATTTTTGTAATCCGGCTGATCGCACCATATACTGAAATATGCACCTCCAAATTTATCCTCTCTAACCGTTTTATTGCTGTTCGGCTTGCTTGAGAATGATCCGGGATCCCATTTGTTGTATATATTCGCGGAATTGACCGTTTTGTATTTGTTTGTCATTATATCTCCGTCGCCCCAGTCGGCAACAACATAATAACACCACTTTGATATATCGTGATAGACTGTATGACCTTTATTGGCATGGATTTCTGCCGAAACTCCACCTCCTGCCCAGTAAACGATATCTATCGATTCTCTAAGCCTGCTGCGCTGACTGCCGGCATAATATTTAATCTCATCATTAAATACCCTGCACTTATAACCGTATCCTTCAAGCCTCTCACTGACACCATTCAAATAGTTGATAAAAGTATCTCTTGCAGTGCCTTTTTCTATCCCGAGTTCCTGAACAGCATATTTATCCCAATGCTCAATTGCCTCCCAACGGTTGCTATAATTGAAGTGCTTACCGGCGAGTTCAAATTCATTCCATCCTAGAATTTCATCGCCACCGATGTCAAATCTTGTGCTTCCGAGCCTGCGGAAGAATTCCGCATAATCGTCAATCAATGCATCCATAAAAGCGACATCATATTCATCTGTAACATCAATTCCGATACCGTTTGTTTTCTTTGTCTTTCCTCTGTAGCTGTAATGATTGGCAATGGAACCGAAACCCTTTGTATCCCTGTCGTATATCTTACCGTTGTAAGTAAAGGAAAAGTCCGGATTCTTTTTTACGTATTCCTCATATTTTTCAATGAGATATCTATTGTGCCCCGGTATGTCAAGCGACGGGATGATCTCCATATTATACGTTCTTGCCACTTTGGCAATTTCTATCATATCTTCCCTGCTTAACGAATCTATACCTTCGGTGATCCAGGGAAATATTTCCGAGTCCAGCCTGAATCCCTCAGCTTCGGAAAAATGGAGCACTATACTGTTATATCTTTGGAATGAAGATCTTCTTATAAAATTCTCTATCCATTCTCTTGTAAAATATTTTCTTCCGCAATCCAGAAATACGGTTCTTTCAGGCGAATCGGGACCATCCTCAATATAACAACAATCCAGAGTTGTTTTCCCGTCCGCATTCTCTTTTTCCTTTGCCATCTGAAGGAGAGTTATCATCCCGTAATAAATTCCGTCTTTGCCGGGTGAAGTAATGCTTATTCTGTCTTCTTCAACTTTTAAAATATATGACTGTTTAATGTCCGATGTATCTACATCTAAACTGAACCCCTTTTTATCTTCATTACTGTTCAGCAAAATTATTAGAATATCTCCTTTTTCTGCAAACTTCTCTTTGCCGTAAACAATCGGCAGGACTGTTCCTCCCGGTATTTCCTCCGATGCAAACTGTGCATTCATCAGTCTTACAGTATTCAACATTTCTTCCGTCGGAAGCTTATCCGTCACGATATAAAACCTTGATTTATCTGTAAGCTCAAAGCACCCTTCTTTTGCCACATATTTTCCGGTATAGGCTTCAGCGACAGTTTTTGCACCGGGCTCAAGCTCAGGATCAAATATGCCGGAAGAGTCTCTGTCTGCTTTATCTTTCTTGTAAAGATCCAAAGCTATCGCTTCAGCGGAAGATGCATCTTGCAATGCGAAAATTTCATCTGCAGCAAAAACCGATGCCGATATAGTCAGCAGCATGATCGCAATCAGGAAAACGCATAATATTTTATTTTTAATTATTTTTATCAATTTATCTTGCTCCTATTTCTCTTCTGTATACTTGTCCTGATTCTACTTCCTTTTTATATATTAAAATACCGACAACTAAAGTAAATAATTCCGCTATAAGCATCCCCCACCAAAGGCCTTCTCCACCAAGCAATACGACTGCAATCAGTATTGCAGGTAAAAGCATATATGTACATCTTCCCAGAGAAATTGTGATGCCGTAAGCAGGCTTCTCCAATGAGGTGAATCCCGATGCCAAAATTACGTTTATGGCGGTCACCGCACTTGCAATTACAAAGATTCTCAATGCGTTTGCTGTATATTCAATAAGCCCAATATCGGAAGTTATAAAAATTCCTGCAATTTGCTTTGCGAATATCATAACTAAAACAACAGCAAAAGCTTCGATAATCATGGCTGTCCTGAATTGATATTGCATTAATGTCCGAATCTTATCTTTTTCTCCTCTTCCGTTATAATAACTGATTAGCGGCTGGGTTCCCTGACCTATTCCTATAGCAATAATCACGAGCAATTGCGCGATATAGGCAATTGCAGAATAACTTATGAGTGCTTTTTCATACAGAAATCTCTCTATTGAATGAACAAACACGAATGTTACAAGACCCGGTGAAAGTTCTGATATACCTGTAGGTATTCCATTTCCAATGCACCTGATAATTTTCTTTGTATCCCATCTGAATCGTCTGAACCGTATTGTCGCACGCCCGGACAGAAAATGTGTAAGATACAGAAGAATTATAACCAGCTGAGCTATAACCGTTGCAGCTGCCGCTCCGAATACACCTTTATGCAGGATAAAAATAAAAACATAATCAAGCACGCAATTCGTAACAACACCTGTTGAAACAATTATTGTGGCAAGTGACGGGTGTCCGTCTGTTGCCATAAGTATCTCAAATGTATATGAAAAAAGAAAAGTTGCGGAAAACGGTGCTATTGTCCCCAGATATGTCACAACATAAGGCTTTGTATCTTTAGTAGCTCCGAGAAAATCAGCAAAACTCTCTTTGTAAACGGTTATCATAACAGAAAGGATCAAAGCAACGATAGCCATGGCAGCTATATTTCGTGTAAAGATTCTTCCAGCCTCTTCATTATTACCTTCCCCTTTGAGCCTTGCGACTGCAGTGGATGTACCCACGGCAAAAGTTATAGATAAAGCCCAAAGCAATGTTATATATGGAGCCGAAATATTGACTGCCGCCAGAGCGATCTCACCGACGCCGCGTGCGACAAATATTCCGTCAACTAATGTATATGCTGTAAAAACAACTTGTGCTGCAATAGACGGCACTATGTACCGAATATATTTCTGTCTGAGTGTAAGCCCCTCTAACATTCTACAAAAAAACTCCCTTGACCCATATTTGTATTCCTATAATAATAAGAATTATTCCGCCGAAAATTGTTGCTTTTCCGGCTAGTCTGGTTCCAAACCTCTTCCCTAAAGCAATTCCGGAAAAGCATATAGCCAGTGTTATAACACCTATTATTACGGCTGAAGTAAATGCCATGATAAGGCCATAGCCTGCTATAGAAAAACCCACCGACAAAGCATCTATCGAAGTTGCAATTCCCTGAAGCAGCAATGCTGCCGTAGTCAGCTTTACACCCTCTTCACACCGAAGCTCTTTGCAAGACGGATCAGCCTTATTTTCCCTATTGGATCTATCTTCTTCCAATCCTTCTTTCAGCATCTTTCCGCCTATGTAAAGCAGCAGTAAAAGTGCAATCCACGGTATAAACTTCCTGAACGCCTCAAAAGTTTTTGCAATGCTATGAACACAGGCCCAACCTATTAAAGGCATGATCCCCTGGAAGCCGCCAAATATACCTGCCATCAGAAACATTCTCGGCATTTTCATTTCGGGTTCACAAAGTCCGTTTGTTAATGATACCGAGAAAGCATCCATAGCCAGTCCAAGACCTAACAGAGTGCTGCCGAATACTAAATCTCCCATTTCTCTCTTTTCTTTCTTAATTAATCGGCGGTTTTTTATTTCTTCATAATAAAAGCGTGAGATATCAGATATTTCCGACATAACACGCTTTAATTGTACCTATTTTGTGTTTAACTAACAAGGGTAAGTTATCAGGTGTGATTTAAAGATATTTTCTTACCAGACTTGAGAAATCGGTACTAGTTGCCGCTCCGGGTAGTCCTGTCATCTTATCACCGATCTCACCATTAGTTTTTTCAATAGCTTTTTCGAGGCGGGTCGCTTTTTCAGGATATCCGATATGTCTGAGCATCATTACGGAAGCTGTAAGAAGACTGGACGGATTAGCATACTCTCCTCTTCCTTCTTCTACCATACGAAGCCCGCTGCCATGGATTGCCTCGAACATAGCATATTTGCTTCCTATATTTGCAGAACCTGCAGTACCGACTCCTCCCTGAATCTGAGCAGCCTCATCGGTAATAATATCTCCGTACAGATTAGGAAGTACAAATACCTCGAATCTGTTTCTTGAATTTGTATCCAGAAGTTTTGCTGCCATAATATCTATAAACCAGCAGTCCGCTTCAATGTCCGGATAATCTTTGGCAACCTCAAGGCAAATTTTCTGGAAATCTCCGTCTGTTTTTTTCAGGATATTCGCCTTTGTAACTATCGATACTCTTTTTTTGCCGTTTTCCTTGGCATAATCAAAAGCGGCTTTTGCGATTCTCTTTGTACCTTCGTATGTAGTAACTTTAAAATCTACTGCAATCTCATCACCTATCCTGATACCTTTGCTGCCAAGAGCATATTCTCCCTCGGTATTTTCACGGAAGAACATCCAGTCTATCCCCTCTTCATCAACTTTAACAGGTCTTACGTTGGCAAAGAGGTCGAATTTTCTGCGAAGAAAAACGTTTGCACTCTCAAGATTCTTCCCGCTCATAGAGGCATTAGGTGTTGTTGTAGGGCCTTTGAGGAAAACATCACAAACTTCAAGCTGCTTAAGCACCTCCTCCGGTACTGTCTCTCCGGCTTCCAGTCTCTCCTCAATAGTGAATCCGGTAATGTCTTTTAATTCAACTTTACCTTCCGATATTTCATCGGCAAGAAGTTCGTTCAGGACTGCTTTGGTTTCCCTCATTATTATAGAGCCTATACCGTCTCCCGGAGCCAGTCCGATAACTGCTGTTTTTTTACTGTTTTCTTTTTTTCCGCCTGAACCTTCCTTAATTTTTGCGTTTCTTTCATACTGCTCGGTAAGAAGTATACGAAACTTCTCTGTCGCTTCACTGATTTGTTTCTCTATATCTTTTGTCATCATTTTCTATCCCTTCGTGTACTTAAGAAGTCCTCCTTTCAGAAGAATTTCCTTCTGACGATCTGCAAGTTCCATTTTCAACGGAATCTCCTGTCCTTCCACTTTTGCTATAACCCTGTCAATTTTAATGCCTTCATGTATTCCTTTTATTTCAATATTCATACCTTGTTCTATAAGATCATAATCTTTTGTGTCCTCAAAGATAAGAGGGAGTATTCCCGCATTTACAAGATTGGCAGCATGTATACGTGCAAAGCTCTTAGCGATAACCGCTTTGATGCCTAGTTCAAGAGGGGCTAATGCAGCATGTTCTCTTGAAGATCCCTGCCCATAGTTTTGTCCTCCGATAATAATACCTGAACCTGCCCTTCTTGCTCTTTCTGCAAATTCGGAATCTACCACTTCAAAACAAAATCCGGCCATATAAGGAATATTAGAACGATAAGGCAGTATTTTAGCTCCCGCCGGCATTATATGGTCTGTAGTTATATTATCGCCGACTTTTAACAGCACTTCTGTATCAATTGAATCCGCTAACGGATATGTTTCAGGGAAGTTTTTAATATTAGGTCCTTTAACAACTTCCGCATTCTCAGCATCTTTCTCACTCAGAGGCGGAATAAGTCCGCTGTCATTGATCCTGAACTCGTCCGGAACGTTATATACGGAAATATCAACTTTTATCTCATAGGTTGAAGGATCTGTAATGTAACCGGTCAATGCGGAAACTGCAGCTGTCTCAGGAGAAACAAGATAAACCTGTCCGTCTTTAGTGCCGGAACGTCCGATAAAGTTTCTGTTAAATGTCCTCAGCGAAACTCCGCCGGAACTTGGTGAAAATCCCATACCTATACACGGGCCGCAGGCACATTCAAGAATCCTTGCACCTGCATCTATAAGATCGGTCAAAGCTCCGCACTCTGCCATCATGCTGAAAACCTGTCTTGAGCCCGGAGATATCGACAGGCTCACACTATCCGATATTTTTCTTCCTTTGAGTATGGCTGCAACCGAAAGCATATCTGTAAGGGATGAATTTGTGCACGATCCTATGCAAACCTGATCCACCTTAATTGATCCCAGTTCTTCCACAGGTTTGACATTGTCCGGACTGTGCGGACAGGCTGCAAGAGGCTTGAGACTACTCATATCAATATTTATTACTTTATCGTATTTCGCATCAGGGTCGCTTGCGAGCGGAATCCAATCCTCTTCACGCCCCTGAGCTTTGAGAAACTTCCTTGTCATCTCATCGCTTGGGAATATCGATGTCGTCGCTCCCAGTTCCGCACCCATATTTGTTATTGTGCATCTTTGAGGAACTGTTAGAGTATCGATTCCTTCACCACCGTATTCGACTATGCTCCCGACTCCTCCCTTGACGGTCAGTTGCCTTAAGACTTCGAGAATGACATCTTTGGCAGAAACTCCGGCTCCCAGTCTTCCCATAAGCTCGACCTTTATCATCTTCGGCATCGTTATATAATAAGCACCTCCGCCCATTGCAACCGCGACGTCCATTCCGCCTGCACCCATAGCAAGCATTCCCAGTCCGCCACCGGTCGGAGTGTGAGAGTCCGATCCGATTAGGGTTTTCCCCGGTATTCCGAATCTCTCATAATGAACCTGATGACATATACCGTTCCCCGGCACTGAAAACCAGATTCCGTATTTTGCAGCAACGCTTTGAATGTATTTATGGTCATCGGCATTCATGAATCCCGCCTGAAGCATATTATGGTCTATATATGCTACAGATTTTTCTGTTCTGACTCTTGGAATCCCCATAGATTCGAATTCTAAATATGCCATCGTCCCTGTAGCGTCCTGTGTTAAAGTCTGGTCTATTTTCAATCCTATTTCAGATCCCGGCTTCATATCTCCGCTCAGGAGGTGAGTCTCAATAATTTTCTGTGCTATTGTCTTTCCCATTTGTGTATCCCCTGCAACCATTATCTCTGTTTGGACAAATATTCGTTTATTTTTTTATGTATCTCGCTTGCACCGATCTCGGCAACACGACCTGATGCATATTCGCTGTCGATCCAATCCCTGACAAACTTCACCAGATTGCTTTGCTTATCGACCTGCTTGTCTCCGGTCAATCCGTAGCGTTTGTTTATCCATACAGCAATGCCGGCAGCTCCTGAAGACTGATTGATATTGACAAGCGGCGGTCTGTTAAGGAATTTGCCCGTGTCAAAAATATTATATATTTCTTCATTTTTGAGAAGTCCGTCGGCGTGTATTCCCGCTCTGGTAACATTAAAGTTCGCTCCGGCAAAAGGAGTCTGTGCAGGCAAAGTGTAACCGATCTGCTCTTCATAATATTCAGCCATTTCCGTGATAACAGTAGTATCCATACCGTCCAGAGTTCCCTTTAACTGAGCATATTCGAATACCATAGCTTCAACCGGTACATTTCCTGTCCTCTCTCCTATTCCGAAAAGAGTACAATTTACAATACCGCATCCGTAAAGCCATGCTGTAGCAGCATTTGCTACTGCTTTATAAAAATCGTTATGTCCGTGCCATTCTAAGCACTCGCTAGGCACACCGGCATACTGCTGAAGTCCGTATATAATTCCCGATACAGACCTTGGTAAAGCAACTCCCGGGAAAGGGACACCGTAACCCATAGTGTCACAAAGGCGGATCTTGGCCGGCATCTTCGCTTCCTCTGCCATTTCCTGTATTGCCCTGACAAAAGGTACGACAAAGCCGTAGAAATCGGCTCTTGTTATATCTTCAAGGTGACACCGTGGAACTATTCCCGCCTCGAATGCATCGTGGACGACCGACAGGTAGTGATCCATTGCCTGCTGACGAGTCATTCCTAACTTAAAGAATATATGGTAGTCAGAGCAGCTTGTGAGTATTCCCGTTTCTTTGACTCCCATTTCTTTTACAATTCCGAAGTCTTCTTTTTTTGCTCTGATCCATGTGGTTATCTGAGGGAACTCCAGACCCAAATCCTGACAGGCTCTTATATTGGCCTTGTCTATATCGCTGTAAGTAAAAAACTCCGTCTGTCTGATTATTCCGTTAGGACCTGAAAGTCTCGATATCATCTTAAAAAGATCGACAATCTGCTGTGTCGTATAGGGCTCTCTTGATTGCTGTCCGTCTCTGAAAGTAGAGTCTGTTATATATATTTGTTCAGGCATCCCGAACGGGCTTGTTCTGAAGTTAAATCCTACTTTAGGTATCTCTGTGTATTCAAAGAATTCTCTAAAAAGTCGTGGATCCGAAACGTCCTGCACCTCATAGTTATATGCCTCCATCTCAAGAAGGTTGGTTTTTTTACTGAGTCTGGTTTTACGATCTCTTGTATCATTCTTTTTTTCCATGAGATTCTCCTCCTTTTTTATAAATTGTATACCTGAATTCTATTATCATAGGCTCTTTATGTCAATCAAAATATTGTCTTTTTTTGAAATTTCAAGCCTTTAGACAGTTTTTCTTATAAAAAAAGATTCCGAGGTGCATATACATCGGAATCTTTTTTGGATTATTAAGTAATTCATTGTGAAAATATCGTATTTTTATGTCTTTTTGTATACAATCCGCGGGTTTTATAAGAACCATTCCGCTTCTCCTTCATGATTCGAGAACTTTTCAAATAATCTTTGTGCTACTTCGGCTGCTTTCGGGAACACTCTGCTTATTTTATGAACAGGAAGATTACCATCTATATGCAGAGGAGCCGGCTTAACCCTTAAGCCTTCTATTGAACAGCCCGATAATCTTTTAAGCTTATTTGAAGATGCATCAACAAAAGCCTTAACTTCATTTAATTCCCTCAAATATGCTCGGGACATCTTTCCTTTTTCTGTCGTCGGAAAGGCACAGGCACCTACTACCTTAAAGCCCTGCTCCTCTGAAAAGTGCTGCAGCTCATAAAGTGCGTTGCCGTATGATTTTGTGCCATAAGAAACCAGAGCTATTGTCATAGTACCGTTACCGCAAATCTTCTTTATCGCCTTTAAACCATGGAGCGGTATTTTACCTACATGTACCGGCATTCCGATTATTACCACGGTTTCTTTGTCAAAGATAAGATTTTTTGCGTCCTCATTATTGATATCCATGCACTTCCACGAAACAGGTATTGGGCATTCCTCATTTATCTTATCAGTGATTTCCTGCGCCAAAAGCCTCGTTATTTTCGCTGTTCTTCCCATAGGGCTGAAGTACAAACCAACAACTCTCTTAATCATTTTCTCAATCGCCTAATTAACATCTTGTATACATTACTTTATATATACAGATTGTAGCATTTGAAGTGCATGTGTTGTAGTAGTTCATGTGAAGATTTAAAGGTAGTCCGGCAGGATATTATTCAAACGATCTGCCGTATTCCTCATTCCATGCTTCAAAATAATTAATTTGCATCGCTCTTTTGACATCAGCAAGAGTCTGTGCAGCAACTCTTCTTGCCTCTGCCGTTCCTTCTTCAAGAGCTTCAATTACCTCTTCTATATTTTTTTCGTAATAAGCCCTCTTTTCTCTTATAGGAGCCAGAAACTCATTCAGCACGGCAAAGAGAAACTTCTTAACTTTAACATCGCCAAGTCCGCCTCTTCGATAATGCGCCTTAAGCTCATCCAAGTTCTTGTATTCAGGCAGATGTTTCTCAAACGAATCTTCTTTAACAAACGCATCAAGATAGGTAAAAACCGTATTGCCTTCAATTTTTCCGGGATCCTCGATTCTGAGGTGTCCGGGATCGGTAAACATCGACATAACCTTTTTTCTCAGCTCTTCCTCAGGATCGGATAAATAAATCATATTTCCGAGAGATTTTGACATCTTCGCTTGTCCGTCTGTTCCCGGAAGTCTCTGGCACGCTGTGTTTGGAGGAAGGTATATCTCAGGTTCAACCAGAACTTCTCCGTAAACTGAATTGAATTTACGAACGATCTCCCTGCACTGCTCAAGCATAGGTTCCTGATCTTCGCCGACAGGAACTATGGTTGCCTTAAAAGCTGTTATATCGCTTGCCTGACTTATAGGATATGCGAGGAAGCCGACCGGAACGCTGTCACCTCCAAAGCCTCTCATTTTCAGTTCGGCTTTAACGGTAGGGTTTCTTTGAGCCCGGCTCACCGTTACAAGATTCATGTAATAAACTGTAAGTTCATGCAGCTGCGGAATCTCCGACTGGATCAGAATATGTGTCTTTTTCGGATCTATTCCGACTGACAGATAATCTATTGCCACCTGTAAAACACTTTCTTTTACTTTTTCCGGATTTTCAGCATTGTCAGTCAGAGCCTGTGCGTCCGCAAGCATTACAAACACCTTGTCATACTCTCCGCTCTCCTGTATCTCCAGCCTCTGTCTCAAAGATCCTACATAATGTCCTATATGCAGCCTTCCGGTCGGTCTGTCTCCGGTCAGCATTATTTTTTTCTTTTCCTTTTGCATCTTTTTTTCCTTTCTATATGCACCAATAGCAAACTATCGTATTTTTTGTGTCGTCATATAAGAGCTTTTCCTTCACATGGCAGTTCTCCGATATAAATTTGACTCTGTTATAACCGCATCCACCGGTTCATCATGAAATTCACATGGTATCTGTTCGGAAAGCACCTCTTCAAAGCTCAAAGCAACTTTGAAGCAGTCAGGACGCAGTTTTTTTATATATGAATCGTAATATCCCTTTCCATGCCCTATCCTTCTGCAATCTCTATCGCATGACACACAGGGAAGTATTACCAGATCTATATCTTCCGGATCAACGAGAGGCACATCGGCTCCGGGTTCGGAAATACCATATTTACCGGTCACAAGTTGATAACCTGATTTAATTTCCCTCGCTTCCAATATGTTTTCCGTTTGGACGTTATTGCCCCTTGGATTTGCCGGAATGCATCTCGGTAAACAAACCCTTTTCCCCTGTTCCAGCATACCCGCTACAAGCGGAAAAGTCATAACCTCTCTATCCTTTGAAGCATATGCGAGTACGAGCTTTGCCTTTTGATACTCAGGCATGTCATACAGTTTGTCGCTTATTCGCTCTGAAGCCTCATTCCTGTATCCTTCTTTGAGATTTTTGAGTGCTTCCTCTGCCTGTATGCGACACCATCGCTTTCGGTCTTTTATATTAGTTACATCTTCATAATTAATTTTTTTATTTATTTTTTTCTTCATAATCAAAATATCAAATTTTAAACCGGCAGCCCGGTCTTATCCGGAACAAACCGATATTTCTAAAGCTTACTTATTATCTGCTTCCTTATTCTTCTGCTATACACCAGACTCATACTTGTACCGAAGATTTCGGCTAGAGGAAATGCCCACCACACCATATTTATGCCACCGATTTTTGCAAAAATATATGCCACGGGAATTACTACGAATTGTCTGACGAGTGATATATTCATACTGTAAACACTTTTACCAAGTGCCTGAAACGCTGCACCTCTCATTATACAAAATCCCGCAAAGGGAAAGTTTAATGACATTATGTGAAGTGCAACGACTCCTAAGGATGTCATCTCCGGTGATGCATCGAACAGAGACATAAGCTGTTCGGGAATCAGCCAGAAAATCATAGTTCCTACGGACATTATGATTATACCGTACCTTACCCCCAAAGAGATAACTTTTTCAACTCTTTCCCTGTTTCTCGCACCGTAATTATATGCAATTATAGGAACGGATGCACTGTTCATGCCGAATATAGGCATAAACACAAAATTTTGCAACCTGAAATAAACACCGAATGTTGCGACAGCCGTCGATGAAAATCCGATCAGTATCTTATTTATAGAAAAGCTCATGACAGCTCCCATCGACTGAAGAACTATTACCGGAATACCCAGTTTATATATATCCCTGATTGTCTGCCAATGCGGAATTATTTTGCTCAAAGACAAACCGAGTTCCCGATTAATTCTGATATTTAAAACGATACCGATAAGGCAGCTGAGCATCTGTCCGCAAACAGTTGCTACTGCTGCGCCTTTCACGCCCATTTCAGGAAAACCCAAAAGTCCGAATATCAGAATCGGATCCATAATGATATTGAAAATGGCGCCGCTTGCCTGCATTGCAAGTATATGACCGGTTTTGCCCGTAGCCTGAAGAAGCCTTTCAAGCATAAACTGTAATATCGCGGCAAATGAGAACCACTGAGTGATTTGCAGATATGTTGTACCATATTCAATTATCTGCGGATCGGCTGTCTGTGCTGCAATGATCGGACGAGCAAAGCAGCCTATGATAAAGAAAAAAAGATAGTTTATCATCACGAGAATAAACCCGTTATGAGCTACCTTTTCCGCTTTATCATACTTCTTTGCACCGATATATTTCGAGAGAAGAGCACTCATGCCTACAGCTGTTCCTATGCCTACAGAAATCTTGAGACTTTGAAAAGGAAAGCACAAGGTTACAGCTGTCAGTGCATTCTCGTTTATTCTTGATACAAAAATCGAATCGACGACATTGTAAAGTGCCACTACGAACATCGAAAACATGAGAGGGATGGACATTCTGAGCATAAGCCCGTGTACGGGCTCTGTTCCCATTATGTCCGAATCCCTCTTGTCTTCGATAAAAATTTCTCTTTGCACCGAATCCTTATTACTAATCAACTATTTCTCTGCCTGCTCTTCTGTCTGCAGATCTCTGTAATGCTTTAACGATTTCGACCATTGGGATAATCAATATCGCAAGTCCCATGGCTATCATATATTGCTTAAAACCTATTGTCTCAAATTCAAACAAAGCTGCAATCGGAGGCACTTCTATTACTATCGTAGTCAATATGAATGCCAATATGCCTGAACCCCACAGCCATTTATTCTGTGTTTGAAGTGTAAATATAGAGCTTCTTCTCGACCTCATGTTGAATGAGTGGAATATTTCACACATCGACATAGTAAGGAAAGCCATGGTAATGCCGTCATTACTTGCAACAATATGCCAGGATCCCGTTTCCAGATACTCTCCTATGAAGTATGCTGTCAAAACGAGGATGGTTGTAAAAACTCCCTGATATAGGATATCCTTATCCATTCCGCCCGCAAAAACACCTTCTCTTGCATTTCTGGGTTTCTGCTTCATGGCATCTTCTTCGCCCTCTTCCATGCCAAGGGCAAGTGCCGGCAGCGAGTCGGTAATCAAGTTAATCCACAGAAGGTGCACAGGCTTTAATATTGTGAAGTTAAGCATTGTCGCTATAAGAATCGACAAAACCTCACTCAGGTTACTTGCAAGCAGAAACTGTATAGCCTTACGGATATTTGCATATATCCTTCTTCCTTCTTCAACAGCAGATACTATGGTTGCAAAGTTATCGTCTGCCAATATCATATCTGCAACATTTTTTGTAACATCGGTTCCCGTAATTCCCATTCCTACACCGATGTCTGCCGATTTTATAGCCGGTGCGTCGTTTACACCGTCACCCGTCATTGCGGTAACTTTGTGGTTGGCGCGCCAGGATCTGACAATTCTTACTTTATGCTCAGGCTGAACTCTTGCGTATACCGAATAAGTTCCGACTTTGTTCAAAAGCTCTTCATCGGACATATCATCAAGAGCCGCTCCCAATATTGCATCGTCCGCACTGTCAATAATGCCGAGCTCTTTACCGATGGCTACAGCTGTATCCAGCTGATCGCCGGTTATCATTATAGGTCTGATTCCCGCCTCACAACATTCTGCGACTGCGTCCTTAACTTCCGGTCTTATCGGATCTATCATTCCTACAAGTCCGATCATTACCAGATCGTGCTCAAGTGCAGTATCTGAAAAGTCGGAAATATTATCTTCACACACTTTAAATCCGAGTCCCAGAACTCTAAGTGCGTTGCTTGCCATAGATGCGTTTGCTTTGCGCACCTTATCCGCAAGCTCATCTGTCATAGGAACGATACCGCTTTCTGTAAGCATATGTGTAGATTTTCCGAGAACTATATCAGGTGCACCCTTAGTGAACTGTATAGTCTTAGAGTTGCATACGATTTTTCCCAATACGGTATCATCATCAGCTATAGCATAATTCTCCGCATTCTTATGCACTGTCGACATCATCTTGCGACCGGAGTCAAAAGGAGCTTCTCCGATACGCGGAAACCGGTTTACCAGGTCCGGCTTAGGCAGATACTGTGCGGAAGAATAGGCTACAAGAGCTGCTTCTGTAGGCTCTCCGATAACTTCCTCTCCTTTATCTGTAATTTTTAACTCTGCATCGGAGCAAAGTGCCATTCCGGCTGCCAGCACATCTTTGTCGGAGCCGAAATAATCTACAACTGTCATCTTGTTCTGAGTAAGCGTTCCTGTCTTGTCAGAACAGATAATCTGTGCACACCCTAGGGTTTCAACAGCGGTAAGTTTTCTTATTACAGCATTACGGCGCGACATCTTGGTCACACCGATTGAAAGCACTATTGTTACAACTGCTGCCAGTCCTTCAGGAATTGCAGCAACAGCGAGCGAAATAGCAAGCATGAATGTATCGATCATTACATCCATACTGAGTTCTCCGGCTTTAAACACTCCAAGCACGAATATGAAGACACATATAGCGAGTACGAGTTTAGTAAGTATCTTCGAAAGCTGTGTAAGCTTTATCTGTAAAGGTGTCAGCTCCTCTTCCGTCTGAGCAATAGCATCCGCTATTTTGCCCATTTCCGTTGCCATTCCCGTACCGGTAACAACAGCCTTGCCTCTTCCGTACACCACGGTGCTTCCCATGTACATCATGTTCTTCCGGTCACCGAGGGAAACATCCTTTGCATCTTTTTCAAGTACAATCTCTTCAACCTGCTTGGTTACGGGAACGGACTCACCTGTCAGAGCCGCTTCCTCTACTTTCATGGAAGCCGCCTCTATGATTCTACCGTCTGCCGGTATGCTGTCTCCGGCTTCAAGCAAAACGACATCTCCTACAACAAGGTGATCATTTTCCAGTGTCATAATCTGTCCGTCCCTGAGAACCTTGGACTTGGCTGCCGTCATTTCCTTGAGGGCTTCGATCGCTTCCTCAGCCTTGCTCTCCTGAATAACTCCGAGCAGTGAGTTCAAGACGACTACGAAGAGAATAATGAATACATCTGTCGGGCTTTCCTTCTTATAGAGAGATGTTATAAAAGACAAAGTTGCAGCCCCGAGGAGTATAAGTATCATAGGATCCCTCATCTGGTCGAAGAATCTCAGTATCATACTTCTCTTCTTAGCTTCAATAAGCTTGTTAGGACCAAACTTGTTGAGCCTTTCTTCAGCTTCTTTGCTGCTGAGTCCGTTACTGTCCGATTCGATCTCCCGCATCGTTTCAGTAACAGGCTCCAGATATGGCTTAAAGCCTTCTTTCATCATAAAATTACCTCCTACTACATCAGTAAATGTATTAGTTGGTGGAATTAGGGACGGACACAGTTATCTGACTATGTCCTAGCCTAATCCCACAAACAATTGTAATATTATATCACTTTTATAGCCTGTCTCAAAGCTCTGCAAAGCTGATCGACACAGGATGTCTTTCTGAATCCACAGGTGATTCCGTCAAACATTTCAATGACATCATCCGTTTTTTTTCCTTCTATCATTTTACTTATCGCTTTAAGATTTCCGTCACAGCCTCCTGTAAAGATTACCTTTTTAATTGTATCTCCATCGAGGTCGATCTCTATCATCTGAGAGCAAACGCCCTCCGGATAAAAAACAAACATAATTTATCTCCTCAAATATATGAATTTCTACAGACCTATCTCGTCTGCGATTTCAAGCATTGATTGTAATGAAATGTCAACAAATTCGTCCCATGATATTCCGGTTTTTTCTATCAGCATCATGTACTGCCTGTTGGCTCCAGCTGCAAATCTGGCCTCTTTGAACCTTTTCGTAATCGATTTCTTCTTAACGCTTGCAAGTTTCTTGTCAGGATAGATCTGAGCTACAGCCTTGACAAATCCCGACATCGGGTCTGCCGCTATAAGTGCATATTCCAGAGTTGTCTCAGGATTTTTCCCGCATATAGGATTGTGTGCCATAATAGCATTTTCCAGTACAGGAATATTAAAGCCTTCTTTTCTAAGGATCTCAACAGACACCGGTCCGTGTGTGGCAAAGTCATCTCTCCAAGGTGCGGTTTCTTCATCCAAATCGTGGAGCAGTCCGCAAACTGCCCAAAATTCCTCTTCCTCCGGAGCCAGCCTTTTCGCTAGTCCTCTCATTATAGCTTCCACAGCATAGCTGTGAGTAAGATAGTTATCTCCTTTAACATATTTATTAAGCAAATCATATGCCTGTTGTCTTGTAATTGTTGTCATTTTGACACTCCTCTTAAATTTTAATCGCGATATCTACTACTTGTGCAAAAGTTTTCTCTGCACCTTTGGCCGTCTCTGTGACTTCAGCCCCTGACAGCGGTTTATCAAGAATCCCTGCCGCCATATTTGACAGCAAAGATATTCCTATAATTTCTTTGCCTGCATGGTTGGCTATTATAGCCTCCGGGACACTCGACATACCCACACAGTCTCCTCCGATAGCTCTAATGTATCTTATCTCGGCAGGAGTCTCGAAGGAAGGCCCGGACATCATCGTGTATACACCCTCTGCAAGTTCTATTCCCCGGTCAGCTGCTTCTTTCTTAAGCTTTTCTCTCAATCTTGCATCATATACATATGTCATATCCGGAAATCTGTATCCATACTCTTCAAGGTTCTCGCCGATAAGAGGGTTGGTACCGGACAGGTTGATATGATCACTGATAATCATCAACTGCCCTGTCTCAAAATCTGTATTCACACAACCGGCAGCATTCGTAATTATAAATCTTTTAACTTTCATTTCTACCATAACTCTCGCAGGAAAAACCGTCTGTTCCATAGAATTGCATTCATAGTAGTGAAAGCGTCCGGCCAGGCACACAATTTTTTTCCCCTGATGTTCTCCGTAAATTAATTGTCCCCTGTGCCCTTCCACTTTGCCGATATTGAAGTGCGGAATATCCGAGTAAGGTATGATAATCGCATTTTTTATCCGATCTGCATAATTATTAAGTCCCGAGCCGAGGATAATTGCTGTTTCAGGTTCCTCAAGACCCCGCCTTCTAAGATATTCCGAAGCTTCTTTTATTTTATTTCTCAAGGATTCACCCATTGTTTGCTCCCGTTCGCCTATTTTTCTATCAACAACTCAGCTATCTGCACTGCGTTTGTTGCAGCTCCCTTGCGCACCTGGTCACCGCAGCACCACAGATTGATTCCTTTTTCGTTCGCCAGATCCTTTCTGAGTCTCCCCACATACACAATATCCTGGTTTGATGTAACTACAGGCATAGGATACAGGCCGTTCTCAAGATCGTCATAAAGCCTGCATCCTTCTGCTGAGGCAATGGCTTCTCTGACAGCATCAAGGCACAGCTTCTCTTCCGTAATAATATTTGCGGAAATTGCATGCGATCTTTCAACAGGAACCCTTACACATGTGCACGAAACTTTAAGCTCAGGCAGGTGCATAATTTTCCTTCCTTCATACTGCAGCTTCATTTCTTCCGACGTATATCCGTTTTCATCAAAGCCGCCTATTTGAGGTATCAGATTATATGCAATTTGATGCCGAAAAACCTTAGGTCGGATATCTGCCCCGTGGTTCATTCCGTCAGCTCTTTCAGACATAGCTGCGATAATAGCTTCCGACTGTTCATACATTTCTTTAGGTCCTGCATTCCCGGCTCCGCTTGTCGCCTGATATGTTGAAGCATATATCTTCTCAATTTTTGACATCTTATTGATTGCATTAATAGCAACAAGAGTAATCGTCGTTGAACAATTCGGATTACTTATAATTCCCTTGTGATTAAGAGCATCCCCGGGATTAACTTCCGGCACGATCAAAGGAACTTCGTCATCCATCCTGAACGCTGCAGAATTATCTATAAATACGGCTCCCGCTTCTACTATATGAGGTGCTATTTCTTTTGCAGTGTTATCATCGGAAGCTCCCAGGACGATATCCAGTCCTTCGAATGAATCTTTTGAAGTTTTCTGTACAACAACATCTCCAAAAGGTGTCGATAAAGTCTTTCCCTCTGATCTTTCACTTGCCAGACACCTCAGTTCTTCTACAGGAAATTTCCTTTCTTTAAGAATTGCTATCATCTCCTGACCTACAGCTCCTGTAGCTCCGATTATTCCCACATTATATTTTTTCATACATCTCTCCCTGTAGTTATTATTTCTGTTTTATTAATTGATATTGATTGCAATTTCAAATACGAATCCTATATTGCAAAACTTTCATATAATATTCTAATTGCATCTTCGAAGTCTTCTGTAAATACTCCAACCATTATATTTATTTCATCCGCTCCCTGCTCAATTGTTCTTATATTTACATTATTATCTCCAAGTGCTTTGAAAATTTTTCCTGAAATGCCTGCTCTATATGCCATCTGTCTTCCTACGATGGCTATGAGGCTTATACCCTCACTTAAATCACAACTATCAATATTTTCATGATTTCTTAAAGCCGACATAAGATCATATTTTTTTGTTTTAATACAGTCGCTCGGAAAAAGCACCGAAAAGCTGTCAACACCGCTCGGAATCTGCTCAATCGGAATATCATATTGTTCAAATAATTCAAGAACATCTCTCAACAGCTTATTCTTGGCACTGCCCATTCTGTTTTTATAGATATTGATTATTGAAAAATCTTTCTTTCCTGCAATCCCGGTTATGAACCTTTCATTTTCCTCTTCAAGTTCTTCCTCGAAAGACTCCCTTATTATAGTGCCGGGATTATCCGGATCATTAGTATTTCTAATGTTAAGAGGTATGTCCTTGACTCGTAACGGGAAAACCGCATCCTCGTGGAGGACGGATGCTCCCATATAGCTAAGTTCTCTAAGCTCATCATAGGTCACCCTTGCTATCGTTTTTGGGTTCTTAACAATCCTCGGGTCCACCATCAGGATACCAGAAACATCTGTCCAGTTCTCATACACATCAGCTCTCAGCAAAGCTGCTGCTATTGCTCCGGTAATATCAGAACCTCCTCTCGAAAAAGCTTTAATCTCCCCGTTTGAATATGCTCCATAGAATCCCGGAGTAACGATTCTCTCGTATATTCCCTGAAGATCTTTGAGTTTCTCTTCAGTCGCTCTATAGTCAAGCCTGCCGTCATAACCGAAAGTCACCCAGTCAGCTGCATCAACGAACTGATAACCCAGATACTCAGCCATAAGCATGGCACTGAAACACTCGCCTCTCGAAGCTATAAAGTCCTGAGATGTGTTTTTATCGATCTCTTCAAAAGTCTTTTCGATTATATTTTCGATATCAATGTTAAGAGAACACTCATTTCGAATCTCAATATATCTTTCTTTAATCATATCGAGGACACGATCAAAGTCGACATCGTATTTGATGTGTGCATGGCAGAGATACAGAAGGTCTGTAATCTTGTTATCCTTTTCATTTCTCCTGCCCGGAGCGGAAACAACTACAGTCTTTCTTGACTCGTCTGCTTCTACTATTCTTTTAACCTTGGCGAACTGCTTGCTGTCACTCAAGCTCGTTCCTCCGAATTTCGCAACCTTAAGCATATATACCTCTCTCTGTTTTATCTGTTCAGTCCATTATAGCTGCAAAGAACATCGGACTTGCTTTCTCTTTGCAGTGATTTCCTGTATTGTGCATTTGTATCACAGTTACAGGCTTTGACATACAATAAAACACACCGTCTTTTTCTTCATATGTGTCAACAAGCGACATTATACGTTCACATAATTTATTGTGCCTTATATAATACCTGCGAACTTCATCACACTCACCCGCTGTGTATTTATTGTTCTGTTTCGCAGGATATCTCATCTTAGTTCCATCCCTGATATCTATTACATCCTGAATTACGGATTCTCCGGTTGGCAACATCCCCGCACCCTGTCCGTAAAAGCTTTGTGTACCGATGCTTTCTCCCACTAAAGTGATGATATTGTTGTTTGCCTTCACATTTGCTTCAAGAGAAGTCGAAGGGCAGGCGACCGGTTCAACCCAGGCTTTAATCTTTCCGTCTGAGAGCTTCGCATTCATCAGAAGCTTGCAAGTGTAGCCTTTGTTTTTAAGATAAGATATATCTTTTGCTTCTATTGTATCTATTCCATAACAAGGAATATCTTTTTCCTTAAGTAAAGCATCAAATGCGATATTGGCGGATATAACCGTCTTGCATAGAGTATCCGTACCTTCAATATCGGAAGATGGATCCGCTTCAGCATATCCCAAATCCTGTGCAATCTTCAGCATCTCAGCAAAATCGGCTCCCTTATCATACATGGAATCCAATATATAATTGCAAGTTCCGTTTACTATCCCCCTGACCTCTGTTATTGTATCGCATCTTTTTGTTCTCATTAAATTAAACAGCCACGGAATGCCGCCTCCTGCTGTCGATGTAAATCTCAGTTCTACTCCGTTTTGAGCAGCCGTTTCCGTCAATTCTTCAAAATGTGCACTCAGCATATTCTTGTTCGGCGTTACAACATGCTTGCCGGCATTGAGACATGCAAGAACGTATGTCCTCGCAGGCTCGATTCCTCCCATTGACTCGATTACAACGTCTATATCTTTATCACGGATAATATCCTCGATATCATTCGTGATTATATCTTTTAAATTTTCATACCCTTCTCTTCCATGGCGTGCAAGAATTCTTTTTACGTTAATATCATATGCAGTTTTTGCAACCTCATATGCACCGGTTCCGACCGTTCCGAATCCCATAATCGCTATATTCACTTTCACCCTCCTAAAACTATTTTATTTCTTATATTTTGTTAAGAGTTTTTCTCTCTGAAGTTTAAAATTGCAAGGTTTTCCGGTGTAGTCCTCAGAAGGAAAACACTTGTCTTTCAAATAGAAATAATGTATCATAGATGTGCTGTTTTTTCAATTGTTCAAGCATAAATTATAACATAGGAAATATAATAAATGATTAATTATATCAGTACAAGAAATACGGAAATAAAGGTTTCTTCTTCAAAAGCGATATTGGAAGGTCAGGCTCCTGACGGCGGTCTCTATGTACCTGACAATCTTGATACAATAAAACTGGACTATCACGATGTAATAAAGCACGACTTTAAAGGTATGGCCAAGGTCATATGGAACACCTTTTTCCCTGATTACGGCAAGGATGTAATAGATGAACTTGTCGAAAGAAGTTACAGTAATAAATTCTCAAACAAGAAAATCACACCTATAACCGGGGTCGGAAATGACTTTGTACTTGAACTCTATTATGGACCTACAGCTGCGTTCAAAGATATTGCTCTTTCGGCTCTCCCTAATCTTTTAACCAAGGCAAGAGAGATGAACTCGTTTACAGACGAGATTCTCATTCTTACAGCCACTTCCGGCGATACGGGCAGTGCTGCTTTACACGGATTCAGCGATGTACCGGGAACGAGTATAATTGTATTCTATCCGGACGGAGGTGTATCGGAGACACAGAGACTTCAGATGGTGACCGCATCCGGAGCCAATGCTTGCGCATGTGCCATCAAAGGTAATTTCGACGATGCACAGTCCGGAGTTAAGAAGCTTTTCAACGATATTCCGAAGCCTGCTAAAGGAGTTGCTTTATCAAGTGCAAACTCAATCAATATAGGCAGACTTGTACCTCAGATTGTGTATTATTTTTCGGCATACAAGCAGCTATTGGAAACGGAGTCAATTAAAGACGGTTCTAAAGTCAACTTTATAGTTCCTACCGGAAACTTCGGTGACATCATGGCCGGCTATTTTGCACTTCAGATGGGTCTTCCTGTCAATAAACTTATATGTGCATCCAACAGCAATGATGTTCTGACAGAGTTCTTTGAAACGGGACACTATGACAGAAAGAGAACTTTTCATAAAACTACATCTCCTTCAATGGATATCCTCGTTTCCAGCAACCTCGAAAGACTTCTTCATTATATATGCGGAGCTGAACATACAGCTGAATACATGAAAGCTCTTGCCGAAAATGGAGAATACCAGATAACAACGGATGAGCTTGCAAAATTGAAGTCGGTATTTATAGGCATATCCGCAACAGATACTCAAGCTTCGGAAGCAATCGGCAGTGTATATAAGAATCGGAATTATCTTATGGATACACATACTGCAATCGCATGGTCATGCCTTGAGAAATTCAAGGACAAAGCCTGGGCATATTCAGAAAACGATGAAGATGCTGAATATACAAACGTTGTTCTCGCAACAGCTTCTCCGTATAAGTTCTGTCAGTCTGTGCTCACTTCAATAGGAGCAGAGCCTGCATTCAGCGATCAGGCAAATATGGTAAAGTGTCAGGAGCTCACCGGAGTTCCGATACCGGCCGGACTTGCTGATATCTTCAGCAAAGAAATACGCCATACAGACGTTATTCCAACCTCTGACATGGCAGAATACGTTGTTGATTATGCAAAATCGATAGGAGTATAGAATGCAAGGCAAATATGTAATCGTAGACAAGTCACTCCTGCCGAGCTATTGCGAAAAAGTCGCTGATGCCAGGGAGCTTCTCGATACCGGAATGGCCAAAGATGTCAGCGAAGCAGTGAAAATGGTAGGAATTTCCAGAAGCACCTATTACAAATATAAAGATTTAGTTAAAGATATAAGTACCGTTTCGATGGGAAGGCATGCCATTATATCAATTATGACTTTGCACAAAGTCGGTGTCCTGTCGGCAGTACTTCAAGTTATTTCAGGTCATGGATACAGTGTGTGGACAATCACACAAAACCCCCCTGTTGATTCCAAGGCAAACGTAGTCATAACCCTTGAGCTCGGAGACGATGCCGGAGCACTTGACGATATGCTTAAAAATATCGGCAAGCTGTCCGGAGTCTCTCAGGTTCAATTGCTGGGAATGGATTAGGAGGGGGAATTTAGATATGGATTTCAAGCAAGTTGAAGCATTTGTAAACGTAGTAAGATTCAAGAGTTTCAGCAAGGCGGCTGATGCAACATTTTTTACACAGCCTACAATAAGTACGCATATAAGGAACCTTGAGAAGGAACTGGGTGTACAGCTACTTGATCGTAGAAGCAGGGTTGTAGAAATGACTCCGCAGGGAGCAAAATTCTATAAATATGCTGTTGAAATGATCAATGTAAGATCTCTCGCCATAGAAACCCTTCGCGGCAGTGCGGATAAAATAGAAGGTATACTGGAAATTCAAACCTCTTCAATACCCGGTGTTACTTTTCTTCCTGAATTTATGGCCGGATTCAGAAAAAAGCATCCCGACATTCAGTACTATGTATCCTTATCAGACACTCAGGCTGTCATCGATAATATAGGTGAAAGGCGTGGAGAGATCGGTTTTATAGGTATAGATCTGAGTAACAACTCCTTTTTAACGACCAAAGTCGCGTCTGATCAGGTTGTTATGATTGCCCCGAAAAACTATGGACTGGACGGATCCATCTCTATGTCGGAAGCTGTCGGATATCCTTTCATATGGAGAGAAACCGGCTCCGCAACTCGCAGTACATTCGAAGCCACTGCTTTAGAACTGGGATACAAAAAAGATGTTTTTGAGGTAGCTGCACTATTTGACGACATGGATGCAATCATCAGATCAGTTGAGGCAGGTCTCGGAGTAGCTGTTATATCAAAGAAAGTTGCCTCTTCATTGGGCAACAGGGTTTCGATTGTTGAAATAAATGATTTCAAGGATGCTCGTGACTTCTATATGATCCAGCTAAAATCGACATCCCTTTCTCCCGCAGCAGAGGCCTTTGCTCAATTCGTAAAGGACTCTGTTAAATAATCATATCAATCAAAAATTATAAAAAGTTTACATAGCGTTAAAATGACCCCGAAAGCTTATCTTTCCGAGGTCATTTGTTTTAGTCCAGTATTTCTATGAATTTCTCTTTCTTGTCTTTGAACCGTCCTATGACAGCCGATTCACAGCCAAGTTCTCCAAGTTGATCAACGAGTCTCGGAATCTCTTTCTCGTTTACTGCTATTAGAAGTCCCCCTGATGTTTGAGGATCATAAAGGCAATCTACTGTTGCTCTTAAAATCATATCTTTACTCGAATCTTTGGAAAGGAGTTCTATAACGTCTTCAGAAAAATGATCTCTGTTTCTATATGCTCCGGCCGGGATGATTCCCATGGTTGCCATCTCAATCGCCTTGGGGAATATCGGTACTTTCCCGCTGAACAATTCAAGAGTCACATTGCCTGACTTTGCCATTTCAGCCGCATGTCCGATAAGACCGAATCCTGTAATATCCGTGCAACCGTCCGCTTTTACTCCTTTCATGGCCTCAAACCCGTACTTGTTCAAAGTCGACATGGTTTTTTCCATTTCATCGTTTTCTTCATCTGTCAAAAGGTCGACTTTGGCGGCTGTTGTAAGTATTCCCGTTCCTATTTTTTTAGTTATTACCAGCAGGTTCCCCGCTTTGGCGCTGTTACTCAATATATCCTTAGGATGTGCAAAGCCGGTTACGGAAAGACCGTATTTCGGTTCATTATCTTCTATACTATGTCCGCCGACAATCGTTGCTCCGGCCTCATTGACTTTATCGTTTCCTCCCTCAAGAATTCCCTTGACTGCATCCAAAGGAAGACAGTTCGGAAAAGTCAGAAGATTCATGGCAAGCTTCGGCTCTCCTCCCATAGCATAAACATCGCTCAATGAGTTCGCTGCTGCAATCTGTCCAAATCTATACGGATCATCAACAATCGGAGGGAAAAAGTCTATTGTATTTATAATAGCAAGCTCTTCATTAGCTATATATACACATGCATCGTCACTACTTTCAAATCCGATTAGAATTTTCGGATCTTTAATTTTTGGCAAGCCTGATAAAATCTCCGATAGAACTCCCGGTCCTATTTTGGAGCCTCATCCTCCTGCAGTAGTCATCTCTGTCAAACGTACTTTTTTTTCCGGTTCCGGCAGCGTTATATCGCACACGAGTTTTTCATATGCTTCCTGAATTTTTGCCTCATCGGTTATATTATCCATATGAATTTTGTATTCCCTTCTTATCTTTATTATAATCTTGCAATCATCAATACCTGATTCATCCAATTTATTACTATTTTATTTATATTGTTATAGATTTGCAAATATATATTAATTATACACAATACTCTATCTGTTGTGCAGATTTAATATAATATCTCATTTAATACAATATATTGTGCTTTTTGAGTTGTTAAGTCGACGCTCCGCAAGTATAATGTTTATGGAAAATTATAATTTTGTAAAATAAGGAGTAGGCATGGATAAGGAAAGAAAGATTATTCAGATAACAGAGAAAGTTCCTCTGCTACAAGGTATTCCTCTCTCAATTCAGCACACGTTTGCAATGTTCAGTGCATCGGTACTTGTTCCATATATTTTCGGTATCGATCCCGCTATCGCACTTCTGATGAACGGTATAGGAACACTTCTATTTATTCTCATTACGAACGGTAAAGCTCCCGCCTATCTCGGCTCCTCATTCGCCTTCATATCACCGGCATTACTCATCATAAACGACCCTAGTCTCGGCTATAGATATGCTCTTGGCGGATTTGTTGTAGTAGGCGCTTTAATGTGCATCATCGCCATCCTGATCAAATTTGTAGGAACAAAGTGGATCGATGCCATACTTCCACCTGCTGCAATGGGACCGGTAGTTGCACTCATAGGTCTTGAACTTGCCGGCAGTGCGGCACAAACGGGTGGAATCATGGCTGCAGATGGCTCCCCTGTCAATGACCCTAAAGCAACTGCCGTGTTCTTAATTACATTGCTCCTTGCTATATTCGGAGGGGTTCTTTATAGAGGATTTGCCTCGGCAATCGCTATACTCATATCAATTATTGTTGGGTATATAGTTGCTATCTTTGTCGGGATTGTGGACTTCTCATTGGTTTCACAGGCCTCTATATTTGCACTTCCGGAATTCCAGACTCCTCTCTGGAGTATGAAAGCAATAATTATCACAGCACCGGCAACACTTGTCGTTGTTTCCGAACACATAGGACATCAGGTTGTCACATCTGAAATCGTAGGTAAGGATCTCCTTAAGGATCCGGGACTTCACAAGTCTATGTTTGCTGACGGTTTTTCAACGGCCCTTTCCGGTATGTTCGGATCCTGTCCGACAACAACTTACGGTGAGAATATCGGTGTTATGGCTATCACTAAAGTATATAGCGTATGGGTAATAGGCGGAGCCGCACTTTTCTCTATTTTCCTTTCATTTATAGGTAAGGCTTCTGCATTAATAAGCACTATCCCGGGTCCTGTAATGGGTGGCGTCAGCTTCCTTCTCTACGGTATGATCGGAGCTTCCGGAATCAGACTTATGGTCGATGCTAAAATCGATTATTCCAAAGCAAGAAATCTTGCCCTGACATCAGTAGTCTTTGTCGTAGGTCTTTCAGGCGTTTCAATCAGCCTGGGTTCAAGTCAGCTGAGAGGAATGAGTCTTGCCGCTCTAATCGGAATGCTGCTTGGTCTTGTGTTTTATATCCTTGATAAATTTAAACTTACAAATGACTACGAGCACGAATCTTCCGCAACTGAAAAGGAAACAAAATCATGATACACAGTTGGGAAACTTTAGGGCTACATATTCCAAATCTTATGTTGCCAAAAGAAGGCACCGATTATTTCAGGTGGGCGGTTATAGCTTGTGACCAATATACTTCACAACCGGGATACTGGGCAAAGGTCAAAGAAATTGTAGGAGATTCTCCTTCAACACTTAATTTGATCCTTCCGGAGGTGTATCTTAAAACCGATCAGGAAGATATAATAATTGAATCTGTTCAAAATAAAATGCAGCAATATCTTTCAGACGGTACTCTTCGAACTCTGAAGCCCGGTTGCATATTGATAAAAAGAACAGCCGAGGGGCGTTCTCACCTTGGTCTCGTTATAGCATTAGACCTTGAATCCTATGATTTTACTCACGGCTCACACTCAATTGTAAGACCAACCGAAATAGTAGTACCGCATCGTATACCTCCACGTCTTAAGATTCGTGAAGGTGCACCGATTGAATGTCCGCATATTCTAATACTTATTGATGATCCGGACAGGACTGTAATCGAACCCCTGGTAAACCAGCCAAGAGAAGTTATATATGATACAGACCTTATGATGGATGGTGGGCATATAACGGGTTCATTCATATCCGAGAAACATCTTGATGGAGTCAGGCAAGGCCTTTCGGTTCTGTTTGATGAGTCTGAAGAGAAATACGGCAAAGGGAAAGCTTTTCTAATGGCTGTCGGCGACGGCAATCATTCCCTTGCAACGGCTAAAGCCGCATGGGAGAATCTCAAACAGAAATTAACTCCTGATGAGATTGAAGACCATCCTGCCCGATTTGCTTTATGCGAGATAGCTAATATCCACGATGAGGGACTGATATTCAAATCTATTCATAGAGTACTCTTTCCAAAGAAAAATCTTTCCGGCATGGAACTTGTCGAAAAAGTTGTTAATTACCTTAACAAAGCTAACGGTCAGGCGTATCTTGCAGATTCCGACTATGTTGCACCGGAAGATGTATTAAATTTCTCGTACATCACAAAAGAACGCAAAGGTCAAATTATAATAGAGAATCCAAGCTGGAGTCTTGAAGTTGAATGTCTTCAGAGAGCACTGAATTCCATAAATCAGGAAGAAGACTGCTTCGATATAGATTATATACATGGGAAGCATGCAACCGAAGCTCTCGCCCTTGAAAAGGGTAATGTCGGTTTTTTGCTTCCTGACGAAAGCATGTCAAAACTGTTCTATGCTGTAGCAGTAGACGGGCCTCTTCCGCGAAAGACTTTCTCCGTAGGAAAGGCAAACGAAAAGCGTTTTTATATTGAATGCAAAAGCATAACCAGAGCTTAGCCCGAATTATAAAAATGATCGATTTAAATATGCGAGGTCGACTTTAGCCTGTCGACCTCGCTTTTTTAATAAGTTTAATATATGACTTAATGTTTGCTATCAAAGTTCTCATCGTGCTATAATGATTAGCGTTGCAAAGTACATAACAGCTTGTGGAGAGGTACCCAAGAGGCTTAAGGGACTGGCTTCGAATACCAGCAGGCGGGTAACTCCCGTGCGAGGGTTCAAATCCCTCCCTCTCCGCCAGATAAGGCAACAGATTTTAATAAACAGTCTGCTGCTTTTTGTTATTTTTTAAACAATTAATTTATTTTTTGTATTTTTTCAATACTTAATTTATTGTTAACAAACATTGTTCACATTGAAATTTCAATGTTTATGTGTAGATTCTGTGAAGGTTGTGTAAACTTTTGATATTTTTTTTGTTGACACATCAAATTTAATATTCTAAAATAAATTTACACTTATCTAATATCTCGTTTATTCTATATCACGAATATTTTATATCACACATATTACACGTATATTATTTTGAATAATCAACACTAACATTTAATACAGGTTCATTTGAATTGGACCTATGCACAATGTGCAAAAAAGGAGGTTTTTATGGAAGCTTTTAGTATGTTTTTAGACAAACTTGGAGGCATAGTATGGGGCTGGCCGATGATTATCCTTCTTCTGGGTACTCATATTTATATGACATTCAGAACAGGATTTATCCAAATTCCTTCCATTACTAAGGGTATTAAGCTATCGGTAACAGCTGATACGGAAGGCGAAGGAGAAGTATCTAACTTCGGAGCTCTGACAACAGCTTTGGCGGCTACTATCGGTACAGGTAATATTATCGGTGTCGGTACAGCTGTATTTTTAGGCGGTCCCGGTGCCGTTCTGTGGGTATGGCTGACAGGCTGCTTCGGGATTGCAACCAAGTACGCAGAGTCTTTGATTGCTATTAAGTACAGAGTTAAGACCAGAGACGGTCGTATGCAGGGCGGCGCTATGTACGCACTCAAGAGAGGTCTTAATATGCCTGTACTGGGATTCCTCTTTGCACTGTTTGGAGGTCTTGCATCATTCGGTATCGGAAATGCTACACAAGTAAACGCTATTGCCACAGTAGCTAACACTAACTTCGGTATTCCTTATTGGATTGTTGGTGTTGTAGTCGCCGGTCTGACTGCTATTGTAATTTTCGGTGGTATTAAGTCGATTGCAGCTGTATGCGAAAAGCTGGTTCCTTTCATGGCAATCTTCTATGTGCTCGGATGTGCAGTAATTCTGGTTATGAACTTCGACTTCATCATTCCTGCTCTTAAAGCAATCGGCACACTGGCATTCACACCCGGTGCTGTAGCAGGCGGTCTGGTTGGTGGAGGTCTTAAAGCAGCTATCCGTTACGGAGTTGCAAGAGGACTGTTCTCCAATGAGTCAGGTATGGGTTCTGCTCCTATTGCTGCTGCTGCTGCTCAGACAAGAAACCCGGTAAGACAAGCTCTTGTATCTTCAACAGGGGTATTCTGGGATACAGTAATTGTTTGTGCTATGACAGGTTTGACTATTGTTACTTCTTTCATGAAGTACCCTGAGATCGACACGAATAATATCACTAACGGCGGAGAAATGACATCAGCTGCATTCTCAACGATTCCTGTAATCGGTCCTGCGGTTCTGACACTTGGTCTGATTACATTCGCTTATTCAACAATTCTCGGATGGGCATACTACGGTGAACGTTGTATCGAGTATGTTGGCGGGGCAAAGGCTCTTATTCCTTACAGAGTCATTTATATACTGATATCAGCTATCGCTCCTATCGTTAAACTCGATATCGTATGGACTATAGCAGACATTCTGAACGCATTTATGACTGTTCCTAACTTGATAGCAGTTCTTCTCCTCTCACCGGTTATTGTTTCGGAGACTAAGAAGTATATCAATGATATCGGACTTGCTGATGACGAGCCGGTTCCTTACATCGACGAGATATAGGATATCAAGATTAACTACTTATTAAGGAAAATTTTAATATGCACTGAAGACTATAGATAACAGTGATATTTACCCCCTTTACCGGACAAATTCCGGCAAAGGGGGTTTTACATGAAATAAGATGATGATTAAATTAACCGCATGAATATATTAAAAACATTATATTGAAATAAATCATGGTATTTTTTTGACAATCTGCTATAATTAATTTAGTAGTATTTTTTGTTGCTTTTGATGTTATTAATTTATTAACATTCAATATTATTTATGATGTAGTTAGTTCA
This sequence comes from Mogibacterium sp., assembly GCA_012840975.1. Classification (GTDB taxonomy): domain Bacteria; phylum Bacillota; class Clostridia; order Peptostreptococcales; family Anaerovoracaceae; genus Crickella. Next base: position 66,720 of record DUVP01000014.1, read on the forward strand.
TTATAGTTCAATGTTCTTTAGGAGGTATTTATGTTTGATTTAAAAGGAAGAGTTGTAGTTGTATCCGGTGCTTCTTCAGGTCTGGGTGCACAGATGTCGAGAGGTTATGCAAAACAAGGCGCAGATATGGTAATCATGGCAAGACGTGTAGAGAAACTGGAGAAACTTGCCGAAGACATTCGTGCTGAAGGTGTAAAATGTCTGGTACTACAGTGTGACGTAACAGTTCCGGCACAGGTCAACGAAGCTGCAGCAAAAGCTGAGGCGGAATATGGCAAAGTAGATGTACTGGTAAATTGTGCGGGCTCAGCGAAAAACGCCGGCGTTCTGGTAATGACAGACGAAGAATGGGATTTCACTATGAGTGCAGATCTGGACAGCGTATTTTATGTGACAAGAGCTTTCGGAAACATCATGAAGAAGAATAACTATGGTCGTATTATCAACATCGCTTCTATGTACGGTCTGGTTGGAAACACAGCGATAGACACTGTAGCTTATCATGCATCCAAAGGCGGTGTTGTAAACATGACACGTGCGGTTTCAGCAGAATTGGCAAAATATAATATCACCTGCAATGCAATATGCCCGGGATATTTTGCAACTGAGTTGACTCTGGATACATTGGAGACAGAAGAGTTTAAAGCTTATATGAAAGCCACTGTGCCTATGGGAAGATATGGTAAAGAAGGCGAGCTCAACGCAGCAGCTATCTTCTTTGCAAGTGACGAAGCTTCTTATGTAACAGGCGTTATTCTACCTGTTGACGGCGGATACACAGCAGTATAAATCAGAAATCAGGCATACAGTGTAATAAGAAAGCGGTAAATGTAAAACAATATCCTCCTATGGTAAGATCAAAATCCCATAGGAGGATATATTATTTTCAGACTTCGACTCACAAGAAAAGAGTGTTTCCGAGTGTGTGAGAATTTTTCTGTAAATATGCCTTCTGTGGCTTTAATAGAGTAGACCTGTCTAAACAGACAGACCTTACGAACAATAACAATATAATTTATTCGTTTAAACATGTCAAGAACCGCTC
>DUVP01000015.1 GCA_012840975.1 Mogibacterium sp.
GAAGGTATCGACCAAGTAACAGGTTCTTCATAGCCGTCTGTCACCTCTACCACAGGATAGTCAGATTCTGTAAGGGAAGATCCCTGTTTCACATTGTAAAACTTCTTTTCCTGACCGTCGGCAAATTCAGTTCCTTCGCCCGTGCTTACGGTAACTCTTACATAACCCTCCGGTATTTCCTGAGTCGGATCGTCGGTCACATCGATAACATCATCTTTAACTTTAGCCTGTACAACTACGGTAACATCTACCACTTCTGAAGATCCGTCAGGATAGCTTACTTTCACTTTTCCTGTATAAGTTCCCGGTGTGGATACATCAATATCTCCTGACGGAGTAACATCCTCAAATTTCGGCTTTCCGGGATAATTCGGATCTTCTGCATAGTTCTCTACACTTACACTCTCTGTCAGATCGTAAGTATCATTTTCTTCAATAGTCAAGGTTTTCACTGTCGGAGTGTATTCACCCGCCTGAATGTCTCTAACGACAACTGTTCCTGTAGCTGTATAATTATTGAGTTTTGAAGTCACGTCGATTTCCTTACCTTGAGGCTGTTTCGGAATTTCTAAAGTAAACTTGCCTAACTCATCAACATTAGCTGTATAAGTTTCAGTGCCTATTTTTACAGAAACTTCTGCTCCCGGATCTGCTTTTCCGTTAATAACTGTTTTCTCCGGATGAGCCTTACTGTTGTTAATTGCCGTCATATCATAAGGGGCTATCGGTTCAGGCAGTTTACGGACCGTTGTGGTTACAGGAATTGAAGCATTGCCTAAATAATCATAATATATGGCTTTTATGATTTGATGCGGATCAAACTGTTTTCCGAACGGAAGTACATAATTCAGAACTCCCACAGTCCTTTCTTCAGTTTCTCCGGTATTAGGATCGACAATAACTGTAACTTTTTCTTCGGTTTCCGTAAATTCTCTGGTTGTACATTTCCATATCCCCGTCGGTTCTCCGGTTTCATCATATTGTCGCAATATGGTGCAGCTAAGATCCTCACCTACCTGAAGATCAACCCTGTCAATATCCCTAACATCTGTTGCATGCTCATTGGCCGAAACATTGATAATCTTCATATTACTGCTTCCTTCTATAGGCTGAAGCATCTGAATCGGTGTAGGCGATTTATTATCGATAACAATAGCACCACCGGTGGCAATTTTCTTATTTTCTGCTCTTTTTATTGTTTCTTCTGTAAAATCAACCTTATCCGATTCCAATTCGGTTGACATTTTTTGGGTTACATATATTTTCCCGCCGTTAAAACGACTGACATCAGCTTGAGATATAGTAACCTCTATGGTACCGTCTTCATTTGTAATCTTGCTTCCGCTCACTTCCGGGATTTCAACTTCCGTGAAAGATCCGTCTTTTTCACTGTAAAGCTTAATAACCGCGTTTTGTTTACCCTGAATGGTGAGAACCGCATTCCCGTTTTGGTCATTTTCACTTTGGGTTATGCTTGTTATTGGATTTGTAGTCTGCTTTTGATTAATAGTCAAAGAAATTTTCTTTGTTGAAACATTTCCATAAATATCCTCTGCCATGAAGGTAATGATATACTCGCCCAGTACTTCTGCCGGAAGCTTGTCTGCCGTTTTGCCGGAGAATTTCCTGGTAACTGAATCAAAAATAATTCCTTCAGGTAAAGCGACCTCTTCTCCACCCTTTGTAACCTTATAACTAAGAGTTGCAGCAGGGTCGTCTACGGTTACTTTCCCGGCCGCATCACTGATAGCATCTCCTGTTTCAATTTCGAGGTCATATGCATCAATTGAAGGTGCTGTTAAATCTATATCCGGTCCGTCGAAATCTCTATCTTTATAAATCCCCAGAGGATCTATACCGCGAATGATATATTTAGTAGTTTCATCCAGTTTTCCTGTCGGTACATTAAATGTCAGTTTTTCGGTAGTATCGGGTTTTATGGTAATAGGATCATCATCCGCACCTATAACCTCAACGAAGTTTTCTCCATCCATATAGCCCAGGGTATACTCTGCATCTGCATAAGAACCTGCAGGAATCCTGGCAGAAATTACATTATGTGTAATCTGACCGTTTTCATCTTTGATATGAGATTCCTGTTTGATATTCTCAAGAAGCGGAAGCGGGTCATAAGCCTTGATTTCCCTTGAAGCATATTTAGAAATGTCCTGATCTTGCCTTTCATTGGTAAAAAGTGCATAAACTCTTTGCCCTGCTCTGTGCTCAAAACTTAGAGGCTCTGCTGTAGAAGAAGAAATAATCAACTTCCCTTCCTCTTTATTGTCAGCTATATCTATATCTGTTTCAGGCTGCTCAGGGTGTACAACCCATTCACCATCGTCATCTTTATAAAACACAACTGGTTCCGCAGTTTCAGACAGCCTGAAATAAAGATATCTGGCATCGTCTATCGGCCTGTCGATTACAACCTGATTATGATTTGTCTGGATTCGATGTATAATCGCCGGCAACACATCAACCTGAAAATTCTTTAATTCAAAATTGTAGTCCACAGTAGAATTAACGTACTGTTCCGATACTGCTTCAGGCTGATTGCTTGTAGCCACCGCCATATAAGACTTAATCTCTTCTCCATCTAATAAGTTGATAGCCGTGTATTTGGACAGATTGTCACTCTGACCAATCATAGTAATATACATGGATGCCCAGGTTTTATGTTTGTTAAAATGATTGATGATGGATTCCTCTGTATACTCACTGTTTAAGGCATTAAACTCCGTCATCAAATAGGAATATTTGCGTCCGTTAACATCATGACCTTCTTGAGCTTCCCATTGCCAGTCTTCTCCGTCTACTCCCACACTATAAAAACCTTCAACAATCTCATATTTAGTCGGATCCAGAGTTTTGCCTTCTGTAGTTCTTATCAGAACCATAGCAACATTGCTATTGGCAAAATGCGGATTTACACTCGGCTGCGGTGCCGGATTGTTTTCCGGATCGGCGATATGTTTTTCATATGCCTCCTTTGCACCCTTATCATACCAAGCTTTTTTCGCTTTCATTTTAACCAACGGCTTGTATTGAGCATATAAATTGACTGTTGCAATTCCGTTGTTATTAACAATTTCCGTTTCGAAGTTTTTCCATGGGTTTAAATGAGTTACCGGCTCTACAGGTTCTTCATTTAATTGAAGCTGGAATTTTTCTTCATGTATTCGAACCTTGCTTGCATTAGTATAAAGCTGGTGAACTTTAGTTCCCGAGGAAACTGTCTTACCTTCAGACCAACCGACAAAATAAGCTCCTTCTTTTACAAAACCTGCATCAAAAAGAGCATTTCCCTCCTTTTTCAGATAGGCTGTCAGTTCTCCTGTATTTCCATTTGTTATACTTGCAAGAGGTAAGTCTAGCGTATAGGTGATATCATTTTCGTCATTATTATCATGAAAAACTATACGATATGTATCTACATTCTTCTCCCAGACCGCATAGACAGTTTGATTTTGGTCTACAGGAGAATTTGCGGTAAATCTATAATTATTTTCTTCGCTCCATTCTGAAACATCATCCAGTGCAGGCATATTTTCAAAATCCGCTTTTGACATTGATTCCACTTTTTTTGTTGACCAGCCAAGAAGGGTATATCCTTCACGGTTAAGTTCTTCGCTGTAGAATTGTCTGCTTATGTATGCATCGCTTGATGCTAGCTTAATAGGCTTGCCTTCGTAATCGGAAAGATATTTTTCATCGGCGGTGGACGGAACCTTGTTTCCGTCTGCATCCAGCCAAAGTATATTCTCGCCTTCAAAACCATTGGCTGTATAACCTTCTTCTCCATAAGCTTTTTCATTGAGAGGTACAATTCTTTCTACCGGCTCTCCTTCTCCTCCATTTTTATCAAAAATTACCTTAGCTTGAGTTCGATAGGTAGAAGGAGCAGATCGAAAATAGCCCTGTGCTGCATTGGAGAAACGTAGATCCATGTCTTTTTTAAGCTGAATTCCTGAAGGTATATCCAATGTAAAAGGATAGCCCTCTAAGTTTAATGTTTCTCCTTCAGCTTTAAAGGATTTAATATCGGTAGAAGAATACGCTTCCTGAAAAACCTCTTCCTCTGTCGCTACAGCCTTAGCCTCTCTTGCTGAAACGAGAGCATTTGCATACTTGCTGTGACCTGTAATATTTATACTGTCCGTGAAAAATTCATTTACATGCGGAGTATTTGCACTTCTGTTAATAATAATCCCCGAACGTACATTGGCATTAGGCATAGTATAGAGCTTATCTTCATTTGTTTTATATTTAGTTAAAATATAATCCGTTCTTGTTGTTCCGACAATAACTGTCATTTTAACAGTTTCCGGTGAAGAAGAATCAAACATAGTGAGGCTGATAGAGTCTTCTGCCTGAACCGTCAGTCCTGTTTCAGCAGTCAAAACATAACCACCATCAGTAGCTATATAAGGTGTAATGGTATAAGCCTTACCAAAATCACTAGGGTTTACACCGTAATGATTCATTTCACTAACAGGTCGCTTGGTCTCCATATTCCCGATGATACGCTCATAGTTATTACCTAAACCGGCCTTGAAAACCGATCTGGAAGATTTAGGTACATCAAAAGCTACTTTGGCTCCCTCAGGAATAATTATACCTTCCTGACCTGCCTTTAAACGATATTCTGTCTGGGTGGTTTCAGTTGGACGGTCAGAAATATACGAGGTAGATATGCTGAAAGTAGAGCTATTAGCATTTTTAAACAAAGCATCCATTTTATTTTTGTCGACATCGTAAATAAAACGAACATAATCTGCCTCTTTTCTATGACCGTGCAGATATACGTTTTTAAGATTTACTCCGGTAGGAGCAATGGCTTTTTCCGTTACATCAGTCTTAAAACCCTGTGGAACCATCATATATGAACGTATTCCTACATCATTAATGGTTTGACTGTATGAAAATTCGTTCTTTTTGATATCTGTAGGTATATTGGCAGGCCATGATCCTCCATTCATATCAAGCATCATCATCTGTCCTACTACCCCGTCTGCATCAGGTTTTAAAGCATCATAAATTCTTGCATCCATCACCTGACGGATTCCTATTTTTGAAGATAAAAAAGACCCATTATCTGCATAGCTGCCACGAATATAATGGTTAGGAGCCTGCTTATAATAGACGTGCAGTTTTCCTCTTATATTGTCATAAATTACCGCCTGACCAACTGTTCTCATCATATCCGGAGGAAAGACAACATTAGGAATAGTATTAGGCATGGATGCCGTTTGAAACGGAGCAATAGTCTTTAGAGTCACATCATCGTTGTTAATACCGGCATCATAGACCGTTGCATTCGGAACAGAAGGATATTCATTATAATTTCCTAAAACCTGAGCTCCCTGAGATCCTCTCTGTTCATAAACCGAACCTTGACTGTTGGTATACCGCAATTCCAAAGCATAGTCTTCATCCAGTTGATCTCTTGTAACTCCTTCCTTTAAAACTAAATACAGTTTCGATTTCATATAATCGGATGCCCCAGGCATAGTAGGGTACAGATTATTTACACTCAGTTTAAAGATATTATTCTCAACACCTGTTATCTCCGCACTATTCAGGAATTCCTTTTTGGAATCTAAAGGATAGGACATCATGAAGAAGCTTTCCCCAACATCGACATTGGTCACAAGACTAGGGTCAATGAAAAGAACTGCTTTATCCCATTGCTCTCTAAATGTCCTGTATCCTGATGTCTCGTTGTTAAGCGCATCCGGAAACATGCCTAAATCAATTTCCAGAACAATACGTCCATGATCATTCCAGTAAAATCGATTGTATGAAAAACCGGCTGTACCAATTCCCTCACGAGTCTTATTTGTCAAATTTGCATCCAGAGGCCATTCATTTAAAGGCTCTTCAACTTTATCCCATGTAAAGTTTGTACTGTAGAATCCTCCTTCTGCCTCTACTTTCGCAGTCAAACCGGCAGAAAATATAACTCCGGTCAATAAGAAGACCACGAATCGCTTTAGTAAATCATTCTTAATTCTAAAATTAAATTTCCTCACTTCGAACCGCACCTTTCTGGATTGCAAGCAAGAATATAGTTTTATATATTTCTTTGCGCACAATCAATTTTCTGGAATTTAAACAAAATATCTGAACTAAAAAATTTGCTTTCTTATTTGATCACTTATGTAAACACAAAAACAAAAACACTTTTTTGATTTTATCATATTTCTTATTATAACACTATCTTTTCAACTTTACCATTTAGGAACAGTTGAAAAACCCATTATTTCGAAATAGATTGTTTTTTCTCAAGTTCTTAAGAAATCTTTTAAAAAAAGCCCTCGTTTTATAAAGGGATTATTTTTTAAACGTAATTATATAAACTTTTCAAAATAACACCCCCGGCAATACCGGGGGCAATGATAGTTTTCACTATTAAATAAATGTTAAGATTACTCCACTGGGCTGAACTGATCCTTACCAACACTGCAAAGCGGGCATACCCAATCTTCAGGCAGATCTTCAAAAGTTGTGCCCGGGTCGATTCCGTTATCAGGATCGCCTATTGCAGGATCATACTCATAGCCACAAACATCACATACATATTTCATATCTTTTCCCCTCACTTCTTTAATATTTATACTCATCAGTATTATCATTGCTTCTTTAGCTGATATCCATTGTACATTTATTTTTTGTATAAATCTACACTTTTTTCGAATTTATACTTTTTTTGTATAAATGAGTTTCATTCATCGTTGGTGCTTACACCGCGCCTCCGGATGTAAGCTTCTACTTGAAATATTGAACTGCGCTTTCGAACATCCTCATAAAATAATTGCCCTCTACATTTTTGTAAAGTCCTTTACCGACTCTTTCTGCATGTCCCATTTTCCCGATAATCCTTCCGTCAGGAGATGTTATTCCCTCAATAGCGTACATGGATCCGTTCGGGTTGAATCTTATATCTCCTGTTGCATTGCCGTCAAAGTCAACATACTGAGTTGCTATTTGTCCGTTCGCTGCAAGCTCATCGATAAGCTCTTCGGATGCTATAAATCTTCCCTCTCCATGGGATATCGGTGCGGAATATATATCTCCGACTTGTGCGAATCTCAGCCAAGGAGATTTATTCGATGCCACTCTTACTCTTATAATTCCGGACCGGTGACAACCTATTGCATTATTGGTAAGTGTAGGGCAATTTTCATCCGGTTCAATTATCTTTCCGTACGGAACAAGACCAAGTTTGATTAAAGCCTGAAAGCCGTTGCACAAACCGCACATCAGACCGTCTCTCTTCTCCAGAAGATCTGTCAACTCTTCTTTAATAGCGGCATTTCTGAAGAATGCTGTGATGAATTTCCCCGATCCGTCCGGCTCATCCCCGCCTGAAAAACCTCCCGGTATCAGCACTATCTGTGTTTCCTTCAAAGATTTCGCGAAGGTCTCAACCGTCCTTTTAATATCTTCCGATAATCTGTTCTTAATAATGATTATTTCCGGTTTTCCACCGGCTTCCCTGATTGCTCTTGCGGTATCATATTCACAGTTAGTGCCCGGGAACACAGGAATCAGAACCTGTGGCTTTTCTCTTTTGTAGAAAGGAACTTCCCAGCCTTTTGTCTTATATGTAAAATTCTTCATCGGCCCGCAATTATTATCGATATTTGCCGGGAAAACGCTTTCAAGTTTGCTCTCGTAGAGAATAAACAGCTGTTCCAGACTTACCGTTTCTTCGTCTCTGTTTATTTCAGAAGCGACTTTTGTACGTCCGAGATCAACAACTTCGAATTCCGTCTCTTTTAATTCGATATCTTCCGCAAGTTCGAGAATAATGCTTCCATATGAGTATCCGAATATTTCAGCAAGAGAAAGTCCACCCCCAACCTCTGCTGTATACTCAAAACCGATACTGTTTCCATAGGCCATTTTCATTATGGCATCCGCAACACCGCCGATTCCCGGAGTGTAAGCGGAAACAGCATTTCCTGTTGAAATTAATTCATATGCTTTATTCCACGCTTTGATCAATGAAGACGCTTTCGGAAGGCCGGCTCCCGGACCTCTATTATCTTTTTCTTTTTCAGGACAAAGCATTATCACTTTATGATCAGCTTTTTTAAATTCAGGAGATACAATTTCTCCCACCTTACCCATTGTTACGGCAAAAGAAATCAGTGTAGGAGGTACATCTATGTTTTCGAAAGATCCGCTCATCGAGTCTTTCCCTCCTATCGATCCTATCTCCAGTCTCATCTGTGCCTGTAATGCACCAAGTAAAGCAGCCAAAGGTTTGCCCCATCTGCGTCCGTCTTTACGCGGAGATTCGAAATACTCCTGGAACGAAAGATATATATCCTCAAATTTTGTTCCGGTGGCAATCAGTTTGGCTACCGACTCGACTACCGCAAGATATGCACCGTGGTATGGTGAAGCTGAAGAAAGGAAAGGATTATATCCCCATGCCATCATTGAGCAATCTTCCGTTTCCCCCTCTATAAGCGGTATCTTGTGAACCATAGACTGAATCGGTGTCAGCTGATTTCTGCCTCCGAACGGCATTAATACTGTTCCTGCTCCTACGGTTGAATCGAACCTTTCAGATAGTCCTTTTTTTGAACATGTATTCAGATTAGAAGCAACTTTCTTACTTAGTTCTATAAAATTTTCTCCTTCTGTAAAGAAACCTGTATTCGCCCAGTCTCCCGGAGATTCCGGAGATATAGATATATGCTTATCAACACCGTTAGAGTTCAGAAATTCTCTGGATATATCTACTATAGTGTCTCCTTCCCATTTCATAACCAGCCTTGGCTCTTCAGTTACTACAGCAACCTGTACGCATTGTAGATTTTCGTCAGCGGCAAGCCTCATAAACAGATACTTATCTTCCGGCGATACCACGCAGGCCATTCTTTCCTGAGACTCGGATATTGCAAGTTCAGTTCCGTCGAGACCTTCGTATTTCTTAGGAACGGCATCCAGGTCTATTTCAAGGCCGTCTGCAAGTTCTCCTATAGCTACTGATACACCGCCTGCCCCAAAGTCATTGCATCGCTTTATCATGCGTGTCGCATCACCGTTCCTGAACAGTCTCTGGATTTTTCTCTCTTCGGGAGCATTTCCTTTCTGAACTTCAGCACCACACTTCTCAACCGAATCTACGTCATGAGCCCTTGATGAGCCCGTCGCTCCTCCTATTCCATCCCTTCCGGTATCTCCTCCGAGAAGCATAACAACATCTCCCGGTTCCGGTTTTTCACGACGAACGTTCACAGCAGGTGCCGCTGCCATGACCGCACCTACCTCCATCCTCTTCGCAACATATCCGGGATGATAGATTTCGTCTACCATTCCTGCACAAATTCCTATTTGATTACCGTAGCTCGAATATCCTTTTGCAGCCGTAGTTGTTATGGAACGCTGAGGGAGTTTTCCTTTTATTGTTTCAGCTATGGGTTTCAGCGGATCTGCCGCTCCGGTAACTCTCATTGCAGCATATGCATATCCTCTTCCCGACAACGGGTCTCTAATACAACCTCCCAGACATGTAGCCGCTCCGCCGAAAGGTTCGATTTCCGTAGGATGATTATGTGTTTCATTTTTGAAAAGCAACAGCCAAGGCTGAGTCTCTCCGTCGACATCAACATTTATCTTGACTGTGCATGCATTTATTTCTTCCGACTCGTCGAGCTTTTCCAGCTTTCCTTCCCTCTTGAGATACTTAACCGCGATTGTGGCTATATCCATAAGAGTAATCGGCTTCTCTCTTTTCAGTTTCTTTCTGAGATTAAGATAATCTTTATATGCCTTCTGAAGCAATTTATCCTCAAAAGTTACATCATCGATAATAGTATTGAATGTAGTGTGTCTGCAGTGATCCGACCAGTATGTGTCGATCATTCTAAGTTCTGTAATGGTTGGATCTCTCTGCTCTGTCTCAGCGAAATAATTCTGACAAAATTCAAGGTCAGCCTCATCCATAGCAAGCTCATATTTCTCAATGCAAAGCTTTCTTGCATTCTCATCCATACTGATAAAACCTGTAAGAATAGCTACTTTTTCCGGTGTCTCATATTTCATCTCAAGAGAATCCGGCTTTTCCATATCAGCTTCTCTCGCCTCTACAGGATTGATCAAGTGTGATTTTATAGTTTCAATATCCTCTTCTTCAAGATTTCCGTACAAGACATATACTTTAGCACATCTAATAAGAGGCCTTTCTCCCTGCGATATTATCTGAATGCACTGCTCTGCAGAGTCTGCTCTTTGATCATATTGACCGGGCAGAGATTCAACTGCAAAAGCATATGAACAGTTCTCTTCACCGATAAGGTCAAAAAGATCTTTTGCTGTTATATCCACCTGTGGCTCTGAAAAGACCTTAGAAATGCTTTCTTCAAACAAGTTTTCTTCAATGTTCTGTACATCATAACGATTGATAACTCGAACATTCTCCAGTCTCTCTATACCCAGAAGTGTCCTCGCCTCGCTCAAAAGTCCGGCCGCTTCATTTGCCAGTTCAGGTCTTTTTTCAACAAAAATTCTATATACCATATTCTCTTCCTTCCTTATTTCAGTGCTTTGAGAGCTTTCTGCCCTATGTCTACTCTGTAATATTTATTCCCGAATTCTATTCTATCTAAAATTCCGTAGGTTTTTTCTATAGCCTCTTCAAGAGTCTTTGCCCTTGCAGTTACTCCGAGTACTCTGCCGCCCGATGTCACAAGCTTGTCATCCTCAGCGGAAGCCCCTGCGACATATACATTCTCCCATAAATCCTCAGGAATTATTATTTCATAACCTTTTTCATATTTTGCAGGATATCCGTCAGATGCCGCTACAACACAACACGCGGAATCCTCGTACCATTCAATATCCGTCTCAGCCAGCTTTTCTTCCGTAACCGCTTGCATTATGTCGAGCAGATCCGACTTCAGCAGCGGAAGAACGACCTGTGTTTCCGGATCTCCGAATCTGCAATTATACTCTATAACCTTAGGTCCCTCGTCAGTCAGCATAAGTCCGAAGTAAAGACATCCTTTGAACGGGCGGCCTTCCGCGTTCATTGCCTCTACAGTCGGAATAAAGATTTCCTTCATGCACTGTTCCGCTAATTCCTCCGTATAATAAGGGTTCGGTGCTACAGCACCCATTCCACCGGTATTCAGTCCGGTATCTCCGTCTCCGATTCGCTTATGGTCCATGGAACTTACCATCGGAACAACTGTCTTGCTGTCTGTAAAACTCAGGACAGATACTTCCGGTCCTTCAAGGAATTCTTCAATTACGATCCGGTCGCCACTCTTTCCGAACTTGTGGTCTTCCATGATTTCACGAACCGCAGTCTTTGCCTCTTCTCTTGTTTCCGCAATTATTACTCCCTTACCCAGAGCCAGCCCGTCCGCTTTGACTACTGTAGGTATAGGTGCATCATCAAGATAGCCTAAAGCCGCATATGCATTGTCGAAAACCTCATACCTGGCTGTCGGGATATTATATTCCTTCATCAGATTTTTTGAGAAAACTTTACTGCTTTCAATGATAGCCGCATTGGCTTTCGGCCCAAAGCACGGTACTCCTATGTTCTCAAGGGAGTCTACACAGCCTGCCGCCAGAGGATCATCCGGTGCAACGATCGCATAATCCGGTTTAGTTCTTTTTGCAAAATCCACGATCCCTTCTATATCCGTGGCTTTAATCGGAAAACATTCCGCATCTTTTGCTATGCCGCCGTTTCCCGGCAAAGCATATATTTTCTCAACAGCTTTATTTTCTTTTATCTTTTTTATTATGGCGTGCTCCCTGCCGCCTCCTCCAATCACCATTATTTTCATAGCTGCCTCCTGAACATCATAATAAATTGATACTTTTCATAATATAATGCACTGTTCTAATGATGAAATAGTCTCATCCCCGTAAACACCATTACTATTCCCAGTTCGTTACAGCATTCGATAACAGCATCATCTCTGATAGATCCTCCCGGCTGTGCTATATAGCTCGTTCCGGAAGCTGCCGCTCTTTGCACGTTATCGTAGAACGGGAAAAATGCATCTGAAGCACAAGTCACTCCTGTTAACGTGTCAAGGTATGCTCTCTGCTCTTCCTCAATAAACCTTTCAGGCTTATCGGTAAAGTATTTTTCCCATATACCGTCTGCACAGCAATCCTCTTCATTTTTGTTAATATATGCGTCTATTACATTGTCTCTTTCCGGTCTCTTTATCTCAGGCTTAAACGGAAGATTCAGAACCTTGTCGTGTTGACGAAGGAACCATGTATCCGCTTTGCCTCCGGCCAGTCTGGTACAGTGAACTCTCGATTGCTGCCCTGCACCTACTCCGATTGCCTGTCCGTCATAAGCAAAACAGACGGAATTAGACTGTGTATACTTTAATGTAATAAGAGCTACAATGAGATCTCTTATTGCTTCCTCAGGAAGATTTTTATTTTCAGTTACAACATTCTTTAATAAATCTTCGCTTATTTCGAAGAAATTATGTCCCTGTTCGAATGTAATACCGAACACCTGCTTAAGTTCTTTTTCAGGCGGAATAAAATCAGGATCTATTTTAACAATATTATAATTTCCGTTTTTCTTCTGCTTTAATATTTCAAGAGCTTCTTCCGAATATCCCGGTGCAATAACACCGTCGGAAACTTCTCTTCTAATAAGTTTCGCTGTTGTTGCGTCGCATTCATCAGATAAAGCTACCCAGTCTCCGAACGAACACATCCTGTCTGTTCCTCTTGCTCTTGCATATGCACATGCAAGAGAAGAGTCATCCAGACCTTCAACATCATCGACAAAGCATGCCTTTTTAAGCTTCTCCGGGAGAGGTATTCCGACAGCCGCACTTGTCGGACTTACATGTTTAAACGAAGTTGCGGCCGGCATTCCCAGAGCTTCCTTTATCTCCTTGACTAGCTGCCATGAATTTAATGCATCGAGAAAATTTATAAATCCCGGTCTTCCATTCAATATTTCAAGAGGCAGATCTTCTCCATTGTCCATATAAATTCGTGCCGGCTTTTGATTTGGATTGCAACCATATTTAAGTTCAAACTCTTTCATAATTAGCTCCTCTCTTTTTATTGATTCTTATTCACGATGCGTTCTTCAACTTTGCCCTCTATAAGATCAGTATATCTTACATACAGTGATATCTTGTTTTCCTCATTAAGAGAATTCCAGATTTCATCTGTAAATGCATCTATATCATCCGGGACTGATATTCTTCTCGGCTCTCCCTGAAAAGTCGGCAAAGGATTTCCGTCACATTCATATGTATGTATAAAATGACCTATGCCCGGAAGAGCTACATAATCGTATGTAAATCGATTGCAGGCTGAACCCTCTGCATCGGCACTTTTCAATATGCTCATTTTGTAAGTAAAGTTCGCTGTCTCATCGAAAATCAATTCTGAGCTTATTCTCGGTGTAAGATTAGGTGCATCCGGCTCAAAAGTTCTGCTCTCCAATGCTTTACTGAATTCAATATCATTCTGAATACCTTCATAGATTGTATCTGTCTGATTGCCGTTAGTCACTATCAAACGGTTCTTATATTCTCTTACAGCCGCATATATGATAAGACTCGGATCTTCCAGTTTTGTAACATCGAAGGCCTCTGTAAAAACAGCATCTTCTTTCTTCCTGAAAATTCTGTTTCTCGAATTTGCAGATCTTCCCATAATAAAATACGCGGTCACCGCTTTGGTTCCATCCTCAGATTCACCAACTACAATGCCACGTCCCGGATAAGAATTGCTCGCAACAATTTCTTCGAATTTTCTAACCTTATAAACATCTATATCTGAACCTCCAATATTTTTACTGCAGATTTTCTCAACCGCCTCGGGCAGTATCTTCCACTCCGCCTCTTCCATAACTCTTCTCTGCAAAATCTCCGGTGTATCACCTTCTCTGACTTCTATGGCTTTCTGTGCGATAATTTCTCCACCGTCGGCAATCTCATTTACATAATGAACTGTTGCCCCTGTGATTTTCACTCCGCGCTCCAAGGCGGCTTCATGTGGTCTGATTCCGTAAAATCCTTCCCCGCAGAATGACGGTATAAGAGCCGGATGTACATTTATTATCTTGCGGTCATAACGGTTGACAAATTCTTCACTGAGGATTGTAAGAAAGCCGGCAAGAACTATAAGGTCGATATCTCTTCCATCTATAATCTCTATCATCTTCTCTTCAAAAGCACTCTGTCCTCCGCAGGATTTTTTGCTTACCACATAAGCCTCTATTCCTGCATTTTTTGCACGCTCAAGAGCATATGCGTCTTCTCGATTCGAAATGACCAAAACAATTTCTCCGCTTTTGATTATTCCGCTCTTTTGAGCGTCTATCAAAGCCTGTAGATTCGTTCCTCCCCCGCTTACCATTACAGCTATCTTTGCTTTTTTTGCCATCAGTTATCTCCTCGATTTAAAATTCCCTATACAATCTGAATCTTATCTTCCGACTCAACAATTTCACCTATCGTGTATGCATCCTCGCCGTTTTCTCTAAGTATATTCAAAGCTGCCTCTTCCTCATCGGGCGTGATAACAACCGACATTCCGACACCCATGTTGAACGTATTGAACATGTCATGTTCCGAAATCTCTCCCGCCTCAGCTATAAGATCAAAAATCGGGAGAACCTTAACTTTCTTTTTTTCTATCTTAGCCCCAAGACCTTCCGGAATACTTCTCGGTATGTTTTCATAAAAGCCCCCACCTGTTATGTGCGATATTCCTTTGACTTTCACTTTTTTAAGAAGATCAAGAATCGGCTTAACGTATATTCTCGTAGGTTTTATCAGCGCTTCACCGAGAGATATGCCGCCCAGTTTTTCGTTCGGTTTACTAATCTCTTCCCTTGATACTGTGTCCAGATTAAAAATCTTACGAACGAGGGAGAAACCGTTTGAATGAACTCCACTCGAAGGCAAAGCAATAACTTTGTCCCCTGCCTCCATTTTTGAATTGTCGATTATCTTATCCTTATCCACAATTCCCGTGCAATAACCGGCAAGATCATACTCATCTTCCAAATAAAATCCCGGCATTTCAGCTGTTTCTCCGCCAATCAGAGCCGCTCCCGACTGAACACATCCGTCACATATGCCGGCAACTATCTGCTCTATCCTTTCCGGTACATTCTTGCCACAGGCAATATAGTCGAGGAAAAAAAGCGGTTTGGCTCCGGCACAAATTATGTCATTCACACACATAGCAACGCAGTCGACGCCGATTGTGTCGTGCTTATCCATTATAAAAGCAAGTTTAAGCTTTGTTCCGACTCCGTCGGTTCCGCTTACAAGTACAGGTTTGCTTATTCCCTCCAGGTCAAGCTCAAAGAAGCCGCCGAAACCGCCGATTGCGGACATCACGCCCGGAACTTTTGTCCTGGCAATATGACTTTTCATAAGTTCGACCGCTTTATATCCGGCGGTGATGTCTACACCTGCAGCCGCATAACTGTCAGATTTAGATTTTGTATTCATCTCAGACCTCTTTCCGATTATCAAGTTATCGTATTTTAAAGATTTTCAGACTGGGTTATATAACTGTGCTGAAAATCTATTCTTCACCGTTCCAGCAGTAAGTGCAGAGCTTACATCTGTCTATGCCGATCGCTTTTATTACCCCGTCGAGAGTCTGAAACTCGAGACTTTCGAAACCCATCTTCTCGGCAATTGCGGTTCTTAGTTTTTTTCCTCTCTCCGTTGTACCGTCAGCGTATTCTTCAATGTGTTTCTCTCCTTCTTCACCTTCAAGCTCTTTTATTATTCTGCGTGACAGGAGATCCATATCGCTGTTGTTTCTTGCAAAATTCAAAAATTTACATGCATACATTATAGGCGGACAGGCCGACCTCATATGTACTGTTTTTGCCCCGTTTTCATATAAAAAGTCAACAGTTTCTCTGAGCTGGGTTCCCCGTACGATCGAATCGTCGACAAATAAAAGATTCTTTCCTTCAATAAGCTCAGTTACGGGAATCAGTTTCATCTTGGCAACCTTCTCGCGCTCCGCCTGAGTAAGAGGCAAAAAGCTTCTTGCCCAGGTCGGCGTATATTTAATGAATGCTCTTGCGAAAGGTAACCTGCTTGCATTTGAATATCCTATAGCGTGAGGTGTTCCCGAGTCCGGTACTCCGCCGACATAATCAAGATTCGATGTATCAAACCCTTTCTTCATATCATTTCTTGCAAGTATCTGACCGTTCTCATAGCGCATAATTTCTACATTAGTGCCTTCATATGTCGTCGTCGGATATCCGTAATAACTCCACAAAAACGCGCACATTTTCATCTTGTCTCGCGGAGGTACCAGCTGCCTGCATTGTCCGGGTCTGACTTCGACAATTTCACCTGGACCTAACTCCTTTGTCTCTTCATATCCCGTTTTGGACAAAGCAAATGATTCAAAAGATACAGCACTCGAATTTTCTCCTATTCCCACTTTAACCGGAAGTCTTCCGTTTTTATCGCGAGCCGCTATAAGTGATCCGTCTTCCTTGAGCACCAGAATGCTTGCTGTACCTTCTATCTTTTCCTGTGCATATTTTATACCCTCAACAAGATCATTTTTATCGGATATCAAAGCGGCTACAAGTTCTGTCTGATTGATCCTGCCGGCTGTCATTGCTTCAAGGTGCCCGTGACCTTCTTTAAGAATGATGTCAATTATTTCATCCATATTGCAAATCTTGCCTACTGTAGAAATCGCATATGTTCCGCTGATCGATCTGAACAAAAGAGGCTGCGGATCCAGATCGCTTATACAACCTATTGCCGCAGTTCCGTGCATAGTATTAACAATACCCTCAAACTTGGTCCGGAAGGGTGCATTTTCTATGTTGTGAATTGCCCTCTGGAAACCCTTCTCTTTATCGATGGCTGCCATTCCGCCTCTTCTTGTACCAAGATGTGAGTGATAGTCAACACCGAAATATACATCCAATATACAGTCCTCAGTCGAGGTTATTCCGAAAAAACCGCCCATTACAACTCCTTATACAAAGAACATTTTGTTCAGCTTCATAGGATCTACATACTCATCATCCTTATACACCCTCATATTACCGGAGGAAATCTCATCGATGAGCATTACATTACCTTCACTGTCGTAACCGAATTCAAATTTAATATCGTAAAGCACAAGTCCTTTTTCCTTCAGATCATCTGCAACGATCTTTGTGATCTGCTGTGTCATTTCTTTGAGTTCATCGTACTGTTTCCCTGTCATAATACCAAGAACAATAAGTCCGTCTTTTGTTACAAGAGGATCACCAAGTTCGTCATTTTTAAATGTTGTTTCCACATACGAAGGAAGAATCGTTCCCGATTTGATGTACTCGCCGTACCTTCTTATAAAGCTGCCTACTGCTCTGTTTCTGCAGATAACTTCCAACCCGTTTCCGAAAACTCTTGCAGGCTTAACTTCCATTGCAGTTTCTTTAAAATCGGCCTTTACGAAATGAGTTCTGATACCCGCTTCATTAATTTTATTGAAATAATAATCCGTCATTCTGAGATTAAAATCTCCGACACCTTCAATCGTAAGCCCGACGGTGTTTTCGCCGGGATCAAAAACTCCGTCTTTGCCGGTGCAGTCATCTTTAAATTTCAAAAGATAGTTTCCGTTCTCTAATTCAAATACGTCTTTTGTCTTTCCGTTACGTACGAGTTTCATAAATAATCTTCCTTTCTTCCTGAAATTTAAATTACAAATCTATAGTCTTTCGGCGATATTGGCATCTTTCTTCAGAACAGCTTCCGCTTCAGCCGCTCTTTTTGCATCCAGTTTTTTCGCAAGCTCACTGTCAGATACTGCCAGAATTTCAGCAGCAAGCAAAGCCGCATTTTTTCCTCCGTCGATAGCAACTGTCGCAACGGGAATTCCGCTAGGCATCATAACCGTCGAGAGCAAAGCGTCCATTCCGTCAAGGGCTCCACTTTTGCAAGGTATACCGATAACAGGAAGAGTTGTATTTGCTGCCAAAGCTCCTGCCAGATGAGCCGCCATTCCCGCTGCAGCGATGATTACCCCGATACCTTTTTCTCTGGCTGCAAGAGACCACTCTCTGGCCTCTGTCGGTGTTCTGTGTGCTGAATAAACATGAACCTCATAAGGGATACCCAGCTCTTTTAAAACATCTACTGTCTTGTTGATTACCGGCAAATCGCTGTCACTTCCCATTATTATTCCAACTCTTCTCATGCTATCCTCCTCGCATTATTCTCTCTGCTTTTTGTATTAATCAAAGCATCATCGTAAAACATCAATCAAAAACAGCACAATCTTTTCCATTGTGATTTTCTCATTTCTTATACGCATATTCAAATAAAATGGCCTCTTTTTTCAATGTACTTATAATAATACCTTCATTTTGCTTAAAAGTGCTTCCTTTAAACAGCTTTTTGTTGATTTCGTTCGGATTTCTTCTGTTATGAAATATTTCTTTAGAAACGTTGTTTAGATTTATTTTTGATATAGCTTTTTATCATGTGCCAAATCTTTCGTATGACAGCAAAGATTAAAAACATAAAAAGAAAGCCTGCAAGTCCCGATGTAACATCGGCAAGCTCGACTGCTCCTGTACCCGTGTACCATTGACCTATCTCAATAGCAAATGTAATTACAATAAGCAGACTGAATACGTATATCCACGTAATTGTCATTATATAATCACGCTTTGCCAGTGCTTTAAAAATAGGGTAGATCACAAAAATCAGTGCCATTCCAAGGAGTCCGATTACCAGAAAATGAAGCTGCTTGTCACTAAAGTACAGCTCTTTCGAGTCGTTAAGGGTCAGTATTTTGTTATGAATTCTCGTTATCCACGATATTATCGGATATAATAAATTTGCCATGTCGTGATTATACCTTAAGATATATTTCTTTTGTGTTGTTATAGAGAATTTATCATATAGTATATAGCCCTTCTCCTTTCTTTATTTTAGACATATGCTTTTCTTGACAACTTTCTATAATGATAATAAAATTTGTTATTGTACAGTTTAAGAATATATGGTTTTCTAATAGAAAGAATTCGAAAGGAAAATTAATATGTTTACAATAAATGATCTCTATAATCTTGAACATACGATAGCCAAAGACTATCTTTCGCAATATACCTATCCATGGAAAGCGCTTAAAGAAATCAAAAGCTTTATACTTAAAACGGGTTCCTCACTCGATAATAATTATGAAGAGATTTCTGAAAATGTTTGGGTGCATAAGACGGCAAAAGTTTTTTCTTCATCTTATATTGGTGCTCCCTGCATAATAGGTCCCGAGTCTGAAGTACGACACTGTGCTTTTATCAGGGGGTCTGCTCTGGTAGGTCAAAATTGTGTTGTAGGTAACTCTACAGAGCTCAAGAATGTCATTCTTTTTGATGCTGTTCAGGTACCGCATTTTAATTATGTCGGAGATTCTATCCTGGGGCATTTTGCACATATGGGTGCCGGCTCAATAACATCTAATGTAAGGTCGGATAAGAAGCTCATTACTATTCATAACGGAGAAGAAAAGATAGAAACAGGTCTTAAAAAAATCGGAGCAATGATAGGGGATTATGTTGAAATCGGTTGTAATGCTGTTCTTAATCCGGGAACAATAATCGGAAGAAACAGCATCATCTATCCTACAAGCTGTGTTCGGAAAGTTGTTCCGGAAAACAGCATATACAAAGTCTCCGGAATTATTGTAAAGAAAGAAGGTTAAGCTATGGGTAAATATTTCGGAACAGACGGTTTCAGAGGAGAAGCAAATGTTAATTTGACATATGAACACGCAATCAAAATCGGACGATTTCTCGGATGGTATTACGGTGTCAATGAAGAGAAGGTCTCTAAAATTCTTATTGGTAAAGATACAAGAAGATCTTCATACATGTTTGAGTATGCACTTGCTGCCGGCATTACAGCTTCCGGTGGAGACGCTTACATAATGCACGTAACTCCAACTCCAAGCGTCTCCTATATAACCAGAACCGATGGTTTTGACTGCGGTATCATGATAAGCGCGTCACACAATCCGTATTATGATAACGGAATCAAGCTTATGAACAGTGACGGAGAAAAAATAGAAGAGGAAATCATTCTCAAGATTGAAGAATACCTGGACGGGAATTTCGAAATTCCTCTTGCAACAAGAAATATCGGAAGAACTATCGACTATGTAGAAGGGCGTAACAGATACATAGGCTATCTAATCTCTTTGTCAAAATATTCGTTCAAGGGAGTTAAGGTAGGTCTTGATGCTGCAAACGGTTCAGCGTGGGCGATAGCAAAATCTGTTTTCGACGCACTCGGTGCAAAGACCTATGTAATCAACAATTCTCCTAACGGTTTCAATATCAACAAAGACTGCGGATCTACGCACATGGAAGTTCTACAGCAGTATGTTCTGGAAAATGGACTGGATGTCGGATTTGCTTATGACGGCGATGCCGACCGATGCCTTTGTGTTGATGAAAAGGGAAATATACTGACAGGAGATCATATTATTTATATATATGGTCTTTATATGAAAGAGAGAGACAAGCTTATCAACAACAAAGTCGTAACAACTGTAATGAGCAATTTCGGGCTTTATAAGGCGTTAGATAAAGTCGGTATTGAATACGATACGACAAATGTCGGCGACAAATATGTTTACGAAAATATGAAGGAAACCGGAAACCGTCTCGGAGGAGAACAATCCGGTCACATAATATTCCTTAAATATGCCTCAACCGGTGATGGTGTTCTTACTTCCTTAAAAATAATGGAAGCAATACTTGCCAAGGACAAACCGCTGAGCGAGCTCGCTGAACCTGTTATTTATTATCCTCAAGTCCTTAAAAATGTTAAGGTGAAAAGCAAACCTGAAGCTTTAAACGACCCGGATGTCCGGGAAGTAATACAAAAAATGTCCGATAAGCTTGGTAACGACGGAAGAATCCTGGTCAGGGAAAGCGGTACGGAGCCTGTTATCCGTGTCATGGCAGAAGCTGAAACAGATCATGCATGCGAATCGGCTGTCGCTGCTATAATTGATGTCATTAAAGCAAAAGGACATGTTGCAAACTAACACACCGACTTAAAAATAAAATTCAAGGAAAAAAACGATGTTTCATATCACAGTAAGTGAAAGCTATGAAGAGCTTTCAAACGAAGCCTTTAAGGTAATGAAAGAGGTTCTGGACGGTGATCATTCCCCTGTTCTGGGTCTCGCTACGGGTTCCAGTCCTGTCGGACTTTATAAGAATATGATCAAAGATCATATAGAAAACGGTACCAGTTATAAAGATATTATTACTTTCAATTTGGATGAATACATAGGTCTTCCAAGGAGCCATAAGGAAAGCTATTGGGCTTTTATGCACGAGCATTTGTTCGATCACATAGATATTCCCGCCGAAAACATTCATATTCCATTCGGTAACGGTGAAGACCCTGAAGCGGACTGTGCAGCATATGAAGAAGAGCTTTCTAAATACACTATTGATCTCCAGGTCCTTGGAGTAGGAACCGATGGGCATATAGCTTTTGACGAGCCCGGGTCTTCTTTTGATTCTGTAACCCGTGTTACAACCCTGAATGAGCGGACGAGAAGGGACAACTCAAGGTTCTTCGACGGGGATATCGACAAGGTTCCAAAGCAGGCTGTAACAATGGGGCTTGCAAACATTATTAAAGCACGCAAAATCATAATGATAGCAACAGGTGAAAATAAAGCGGATGCTGTCAAAGGAATGCTTGAAGGAGAAATGTCACCTGACTGTCCGGCAAGCATACTGCAAAGCCACCCTGAAGTATATGTTTTTCTGGATGAGGCCGCTGCAAGTAAGCTCAGCAGGTAAAAACTTACAACAAATCAAATCTTATACAGCCGAAAAATCAATTTATGAAAAAAAATCAGAAAAAACTATTTGAAACTATCGATTTGATTATGATCCCGATGTTCGCAATAGTAATAGCCATATCAGGTATGCTTTCCATACCGTCTGTGGTTCCTTTCACTATGCAAACCATGGGGATCTTCTTAACCTTGCTTGTTTTGGGAGGCTTTCAGGGAACGATTTCAATATTAATATATATTTTACTGGGTTCATTCGGTCTTCCTGTTTTTTCAGGTTTCTCTTCGGGAATAGGTGTGCTGGCAGGTCCTACAGGGGGCTATATTGTCGGATTCCTGCTCATCGGTTTTGTATATCACATTATCGAGTCTAGGACACCGGATTGGCAAAAAAACAAGCAGCCGTTCAGGCAAATTGCCGCACTGCTGCTTGGACTGTTTTTCTGTTATACCTTCGGAACGCTCTGGTTTGTGAAAATCTACACCGGGTCTATCACTACAGAAGGCATAGTTTCAGCCATATCGGTATGTGTTCTTCCTTTTATCCTGCCGGATCTGTTGAAATTATGGCTTGCTTTCGTATTGTCTTCTCGAATAAAATCTCTCCTGAATATTGCAAAGAAACAATAATTTTATATTAGATTAACATCTTTTTATCTGACTATACGTCTCACCGTTACAAGTTTCTTTCTGCTTACAGGTCTTATACTTACACCTAATTTCGATGTTGCATCTATCATTTTGCCATTACCGATATATATTCCTACATGCGATTTATAGCAAATAATATCTCCTTTCTGGGCTTTAGAATACGAAACTCCTATGCCCGAACGTTTCATTCCCGGGTGGCTCATTGGCAGATAGATGCCATATTTAGCATATATCGCTTTTACAAGTCCCAAACAGCTGACTCCTGTTTTCAAGCTTCTTCCGCCCCAAACATATCTTACCTTTCCAATATAATTTGATGCTGTAGTAACAAGCTCGGCTCCATCCTTAAAGACCGGATCACCATCATAAGTTCTCCAATCCTCTCCTTCAGGCAATCCAAGAGTTCCTTTTATAATAGTTGCTTTTGATCCCTTATCCAGAATTTCTCTGGCTGTCTGCTCTTTTGAAACTATTTTTCCATTAACTGATTTATATGTAATGGAAATTTTCTGCCTTCCTTTCTTGCCCTTGACTTTAATCTTAGCTTCACCGGCAAGCATAGTTTTATCTTTCTCATAATTCGGTTTCGGTATATAATCCTTTTCTTTAGTATCTGCACTTATAACGATAATTTCTACAGGTCTTTTTTCTTTCTTTGTTGTTTTTACCTTGTCCCGGATGCATTCTGCGGCCTCTTCAGATGACACGATTTTCTGACTATCCGCTTTGATGCTGTCGGCTTTTTTAATCTTAATTCTTTTATTGCTGCTTACAACTTTTATATCTGTTTTTTCTTTTGAATATTCATCATATACTTTATTCAAAGCATCATCTGCAGCTGCTTCGTTTTTAACGTAGCAAATAGGCTGATTATCCACTGTAATTGCATAAGGATAAAGAGAAAAGAATTTGGATGCTGCAAAAGCGAAGAGACTCATAAAAACACCTATAATCAACAGACTTGCTGCAATTTTTCTATGATTCCTACAAATGGCTTTGCATATCCCTGTCTTTTTTTTCTTCTTTTCTCTCGGTTTTCTATCTTTTATTCTTTTTGCTCTTGATTTCTTTTCTTCTTTCTTATCTTCTGTCTTCTCAGGAATATTATTTTCTTGAATTTCCATATCATTACACCCTTCGATTCAACTGTTTTCAGATAAGCATTTTTATTATAGCATATGGTCGAATTTATATACAAACACTTAACTCACAAAACAAGCCCTGCTTTTATGAATTTTACTTCACAAAAGCAGGGCTTGTTTACTGCGGGAACAACTACGAGTTTAATTCGTTGATTCGTTCATTCATTTGCTTTGCTATTTTCTTATTATGAGAATAGAAGAACATCCAAATAATCAATGCCACAACAATTTCCGCTAATACGATGCCTGTAGCCGTGAGTATTCCGTATTCCGTCGGGATCCATCCGACTGCAAATGCCGTTATCGTCATTACGATGCAGCCTATACCCATGTGGATAAGCGACTGAGCACGAACCGACATTTTATCGTTATCATACACAAGTGTCGGAAGCCCGAAACCGAGCCCGATTACCAGTGTCCCGATAACCATTTTTGTATAAGCATAATTTTCCATTTTAAAGTTGCCTTTATATGCAAGATCGAATATCACTCCGAAGAGACAGAATATTGCTGCAGCAATTCCAATTGATATAACTGTGCTTAATAATAAATTATGTTTTTTATTTTCCATGACTACTACCCCCTTCAAATTCCTAAATATTTTTTTAATTCCGGTAAGAATTTCCTCGAAACGTAATCGCTGATATTATTATTCAGCCTGAGAATCAGAGTGCCGCTGAATCCCGCTTCTACGCTTTGTATACACGAAAGATTTATGACGGTCTGTTTTGAGATCCGCATGAAGCCTGCTCCAAGCTGCTCGATTAGCTCATACAAACGTTTCCTCGAATAGTACTTTGATTTTTCCGTGTAAATCACAGTATTGCCGCCTTCAACACGAACCATATAGACTTCTTCCGGCTTAATAACAACCATCCTGTCTTCCTGTTGTGCAATAATCGGAGAATTATCGGTAGCGAGTATATCAATGATTTTTTGGATTTCATCTGTTACAGCATCTGTAAATATTACCGCATACGGCGGAAAATATTCTTCAGACACTTCTACGTTCACTTTCATATGTTTGGCTCCTTTCCTTGCTTTTGTCAATGAAATATTACAGCAATATTGGAATTTTGTCCCGCAATCAGCGGTAAGATGCTCAAATTCGAATGTGAGATGCTAATGATTTCGATTGAGACATACAGAAAAAAAAGGAGCTATATGACTCTCGTCATATAGCTCCCTGATAAAACTTCTCTTTACAGCTCTGCATCAAACGGCAGTATAGCCACAACTCTGGCTCTTTTGATAGCTTTAGCTACTGCTCTCTGGTGCATTGCACAGGTTCCTGTAACTCTTCTCGGAAGAATTTTACCTCTTTCGGTAATATACTTCTTCAGAGTTTCAGCATCCTTATAATCGATTTTCTTTTCTTTATCAGCGCAGAATTGACAGACTTTCCTACGTCTTCTGTCCGACATCACGCGCCTAACCGGTCTGTTATTCATTCGTGCTTCCCCTTTCTAGAACGGAAGAGCATCATCAACTGCCTGGAATGTGTCCGGTGCATCGTCAAAATCACCGAACTCCTGAGTCTGAGAGAATCCGCTTCCCGTTGTGTCATCAGTATCATTATTGTCTCTTGAAAATCCTCCCATGGATCCGCCTGTCTGGCCTCCCTGGCTGCTGCCAAGAAACTCAACTCTGTCCGCAACTACATCTGTAGTGTATACAGTCACACCTTCTCTGTTCTTGTAACTTCCGGTCTGGATTCTTCCAAGCACAGCCACCTGTCTTCCCTTGGAAAGATATCTGTCACATGTCTCTGCCTGTCTTCCCCAGACTGTGATACGTATAAAATCCGCTCCCGCGTCTTCTCCGCTTCTCCTCGGTCTATCGACCGCCAGTGTAAAACGGGTTACTGCTGTCTGCGTATTAGGTGTGTAACTGAGTTCCGGATCTTTTGTAAGTCTTCCTATAAGTACAACATTATTCATTTCGGATCTTACCTTTCACTACTCTTCGTCTTCGCAGACGATAATATGTCTCATTACATTCTCATTGATCTTAAGCCTTCTGTCGAGTTCTTTAGGAAGTTCAGGTTCAGCCTTGAAAGGCAAAACTACATAATATCCCGTAGTTCTGTTATTGATCGTATAGGCAAGTCTTCTCTCTCCCCATACATCAGCCTCTCCCGCTTCTCCCGCTTCATTGATGATCGACTTTACAGTCTCCACCAATTCATCCTTCTTATCCCCGTCCAGTGCCGGATCAAGCACGAATAAAAGTTCATACTCTCTCATCTTGTCTCCTCCTGTGGTCTTATGACACCGGTTCACCCGGTGTAGCAGGTCTGCATGTCCGAATTGACACGCCCAGTAATTATACTAAATCCTTAAATAAAATCAAGTTTTTTATAAAACTTTCTATACCATACAATATCTGCATTTAATTATTTTCTTTTTTCTATCTGAGTCTTCCGTCCGCAACGGCTTTAAGATGCTCTCCGTAAGGACTTTTGCCGTATCTGCTTGCTGCTGCGAGCAATCTGTCCTTGTCTATCCAGCCGTTCCTGTAAGCTATTTCCTCGGGAGCGGAGATTTTGACACTCTGTCTTTTCTCAAGGGTTCTTACAAACTCGGCAGCATCTACTAAAGTATCCATGGTTCCCGTATCAAGCCATGCAAAACCCCTTCCCAGAAGCTGCACATCAAGCAGTCCTTCATTGAGATACATTTCGTTCAGACTTGTGATCTCCAACTCTCCTCTCCACGATGGCTTGACCTCTTTCGCTTTGGCACTGACCCCCTTCGGATAGAAATAAAGTCCGGTTATAGCATAGTTGCTCTTAGGATTCTTCGGCTTTTCCTCAACCGATATGGCTTTGCCGGCCTCATCAAACTCTACGATGCCGAATCTCTCCGGATCGTTTACGAAATAGCCGAAAACTGTCGCTCTTTCTTCATCTTCAGCTTTGGCAACTGCCTTCCTGAGGATTTTTCCGAATCCGTTTCCGTAGAAAATATTGTCACCGAGGATCATCACGACCGAATCGTCTCCGATGAATTCTTCACCGATGATAAAAGCCTGTGCAAGTCCATCCGGCGAAGGCTGAACGGCATATGAAAGATTAATTCCAAAGTCCGAACCGTCACCCAGAAGATCCTCAAATCTCGGGGTGTCCTCAGGAGTCGAAATGATGAGTATATCATCTATGCCCGCCAGCATGAGTGTGGACAGCGGATAATATATCATAGGTTTGTCATAAACAGGCAACAATTGCTTACTTGTTACCATCGTTAACGGATAAAGTCTTGTGCCTGCTCCGCCTGCTAATACTATTCCTTTCATGTAAATCAACCTCTCTTCTCTGTTTTTAATTACTATACTAAGTATTTTATCCGGTCTTCTGCGTCAGCTTCTTGCCGAGAGCCATCAGCTCCTTTGTAGGATGCTCAAATATCTTTAAGCTGAAAAACGCAGTCATGGCTATCGCTACCGCAAAATATACAATCAGGGCAAAAATTATTGCCGAGCTGCTTCCCCCGAATGCATGTCCGGGTGTCGGTCCGACTAATGCATGGTCGTAGGTTCCGCCAAACATCATGACCAGTTTCGGGAAAAACCTAAGAGGCTCCCTTAATAAATAGCAAACCGGTCTGTGCCAGAAGTAAACCTGGATAGTTCTGGCTCCGACTGTCGTGATGAAACCCAAATCCTTATCCGGGATAACAGCCACTATCGCAAATGTCAATATAAGAGCAACGAGCCAGACAAGTATTCTTATCCACCATCCGTTTTGCACTGCATTCTTGAAGAAATCTTCCAGAAATTCATAAGATCTTCTTCCGGTAAACCATTTTCTCCATCCGTACATTCCCCAGCTGCTGAATTTACATACAAGGATGGATATAATTACGACTACTCCTCCGGCACATGCCGCCCACTTATTGCTGAACCAATTCAGGGCTGACTTCATGTCCATGTAATAACCGATTGCATATATCGGAAGGAAATTTATCATTCTTGACAGGCAGAAAGTATCACCGATTATCGGAAAATATCCGACCACTGCACTGGCGGCAAATGCAACTAAGATTACGATCCAAGGCTTTACCTTATCATCGATTTTTCTCGTAAAATAGAAAAGTAATTCATATTCCGCCATAACGAAAAGGTACCATGGTATGCCCGGCTCTGCGATCCAATGCCAGTTCGGGTTCTGTCCCATCATTGTCCTTGTTACCTGCAGAAAGATTTTAAGACCGTATGCACAGAAGAAAAAGCCCCATACTTTATCCCATCTCAGTCGCGTTTCTCCCCTGATGCCTTTTGCCGCTTTTTCTTCGCTGATATATCTCTTGTGCATCAGACCTGAAATAAATATAAATGCAGGCATGTGAAATGAATATATCCACAGAGTGATCCATCTTACCGTTCCCTGATCCGACACATAATCTGTTGTCATATGCCCTATAACTACCAAAAGAATAAGCAGGGCCTTTACATTGTCATATTTGTATATTCTTTTTTTGGGAATATTCAGTGTGCTCATTTTATTCATCCTCAATTCTCAATAAGACTAAAAGTGACAATAGCAGGTTTATTTCTTCTTTGATTTTTTTCCTGAGAAAATGTTTCTGAAAAAACTGAACATGGAGTTTTTCTGGCGTTGTGCCATCGCTTGCGCTACTTCCGCAGATGTCGGATTCATTACTTTATCTATAGCTTTTTTTGCTTTTTCAACCGAAGCAGGGTCTGTTCTGAATACCTGAAACTGTCTTGCCTGAGTCAGAGAGGCTACATAATCCATATCATACTCGCCATCTATTTTCTGTGTCTCAATTTCCCATGGAACAAGATCGGCAAGCTGCATCTTGATAAGAGCTTTCATGTCGGAAGTCGGCATATTCGTTTCGAGGCTTTCCCCGGCGGCTTCCATTATGTCTCCGTATTTAATGAGAAGAGTCGACGAGGACATCAGTTTTTTCAAAATGGCTTCGATGACCCTTTGTTGATTTTCTACTCTTATCGAATCTTTACCTTCAAAAGCCTCCCTTTCTCTTGCAAAGGCGACTGCCTGTCTGCCGTTCATACGATTCCAGCCCTTCTTTACAGTCCACTGAGGTCTCTTTACCGGATTAAATTCCATAGGTGAATAAACATCTATACATCCTATTGCGTTTACTATATTAACAACTGCAGTAAAATTAGCTTTTATATAATAATTCATATCGAAGCCGAGCCAGTCTTCAACTGTCTTCAGAGTTTCATCGACTCCATATACACCTGTATGTGTCAGTTTATCCATTCGTTTAGTTGTATGAAGGGGAACATAAGCGTCTCTCGGTATCGATGTGAGCAGGATCTTTCTTGTCTTTGGCGAAACGGTAATTATCATATTTACATCGCTTCTTTCAAGGTCCAGTCCCTTCTCTTTGGCCCACTGATCTATTCCCGTTATATACACATTGAAAGGTTCTTCTGCTACATTGACTTTTTTTGCCAATGCCTGAGCCTCTTGACTTTCAACTGAAATTCGCTCGAGCATAATATATGTAGTCGACATATAGTATGCTCCTGTACCGTATATGACTACAAAAAAGACTGCAAGAAATATTCCTATAATCCTGAGTCCTTTTCTTTTCCTTCCAAACAGCAGACCTGCTCCCGCCAGCAACAGTAACATAAACCCTATGAAAGTTAATGTTATTGATGCCGGAAGAGCATCCACTGCTATAAGCATCACAAGAAAAGCGATGGCCGCCAAAGTCATTGCAACCGACAAGCCTTTGTAAACCGGCCCCCATGAGGAAAATTCTTCAATTATGTTTTTTTTATTCCTTATTTTCCTGATTATTTGCATTCTGCTTCTGCTTTCTTTCTTCTCTTTTTCTCCTCATATACTCCATTCTTGCCTGTCTCTTCTCGAATGGCTGCCTTGGAACCAGTATTACCAGCAGGTACAGACATGCGATAGTGGACATGAAAAAGGCATCTTTGTACAGTTCCCTGCTGAACAGAACGGCAACTTCTCCCATTATTCCCACAATTCCGTACATAATAAGAACCGATCTTCTCTGTCCAAAGCCGGCACCCAGCAGATGATGATGAAGATGTTCCCTATCAGGCTTCATTACCGAATCTCCTCGCGATATTCTTCTTATCATTGCAAACAAGGTGTCAAAAATAGGAACAGCCAAAGCGGCTATCGGTATAATCGTACCGATGAAAGTCACTCGCTTCAGAGGTGATATTACGGACAATATGGCTATCATATAGCCAAGAAAAAGAGCTCCCCCATCGCCCATAAAAGTCTTTGCCGGCGAAATATTGTACGGTAAAAAGCCGATACAGCTTGCTGCCAGAGCTGCAAAAGCGACACAGACGGGCATCGTTCCAAGCCTGGCTCCGTGTATATAAGCAACATATGCCAGGGACAATGACATAATAGCAACGCTTCCCGCCGCCAGTCCGTCCATTCCATCCATAAGATTAACCGCATTAGTAACACCTACAATCCATAGAACAGTGACAATATATGCTGCCCCTGTTCCGAGAAAAACTTTCGTTTCTATTGATGCAGATGTTGACGCAATATAATTACCTATAAATGTAATTTTCAGGCCCTTGGAGAACATGAGTGTTGCTATAGCAATTTGACCGGTAAATTTTAATCCGGGTCTTAAATCCTTAAGGTCATCAAGAACCCCAAGCAAGTACATCAGAACCCCGCCGATCATTGCTGTCATAATCTTTTCGCTCATGCCGGCAGGGATTATCATAGCGGCCATGCTTCCCAGAAATATCCCCATTCCTCCAAAACGGGGAATCGGACGATCATGGATTCTCCTGTCGTCTCTTGGCCTGTCGATAATATCAAATCTTCTAGCAACTTTGATACTTAAAGGAGTTGCTATCGCAGATACAGTTATCCCTATAGCAGCCACGATTAATATTTTCTCAAGATAAAAAGTTATCATCATAATAGTCTTTTTCAGTACAAAGCGATTTACTTTATGCCGAGCCTTTCTTTTATCTCCGATTTATACCCTTCAACACCGGGCTGATTAAACGGATTGATACCCATGAGCTTCCCGGTAACTGCTGCAGTCATCATAAAGAAGTAAAGAAGCTGTCCGAGACAGTATTCCTTACTGTCTTCTATTTCTATAAGAATGATAGGAACTCCTGCTTTGCTGTGTGCAGCGATAACACCTTCCATTGCAATTTTGTTGATCTCATTTAATGATCCGGAAGACAGTCTTGCTATTTCAGTTTCCGGCAATACAACATCTTTATCCCAGTTCTGAACATTTATCATCGTTTCGAAAAATATCTGATTTCCTTCCTGTAAGAACTGTCCCATAGAATGAAGGTCTCTTGAAAATATCATCTTTGCAGGGAAAAGTCCTTTTCCTTCTTTGCCTTCACTTTCTCCGAACAACTGCTCGCACCAGTCTCCTATAAGAGATAGAGAAGGATCGTAGAATTCGAAAACCTCAACAGTTTTTCCCGCTTCAAGAAGCGCTTTTCTGGCTAATGCGTAAAGGAGACCTTCTTTCTCCCAGAATTCGGAATCAACTGCTATATCTGAAGCCCCTTTAATAAATTTTCTGATATCCGCTCCCGTTACGGCCAGGGGAAACAAAATTCCCGCTGTAAATGCTGAATATCTTCCCCCTATATCGGAAGGAATAGGAAATGTCTTATAACCTTCCTTTATAGCTTCCTTTCTTAGCTTCCCGCTTTCGGGATCTGTTATGGCAATTATTCTTTTATTTGATTTGTCTCCATATTTTATTTGCAAAGCTTCTTTAAGCACGTTAAAAGCTATGCTTGTTTCCATTGTGCTTCCTGACTTTGACACGACACATAGGCATGTTTCTTTATTCTGCACAATTTCAACTATATCCGACAGATAATTCCCGCTGAAATTATGTCCCGCATAGACCAGTTCAGGGTATCCCGGCCTGCTTCCCTGCAGAGCCTGTTCTATACATGCCGTTCCCATATATGAACCGCCCACACCGATTACAACCAGAACCTCGCACAGGGACTTAATCTCTTCTGCTGTTTTTTCTATATCGGCAATCATCTCTTCTGTCAAAGAGGCCGGTTGCTTTACCCAACCCGTCATAGGTTCGTTTTTTTGCTTAAGATCCTGCAGGATGTTCTTCGCTCTGCCAAAATGTTTTTCTAATTTTTCGGGCTCAATATTCAGATTTTCAAGATTTATTTGAAGTTTCATTTATGTAAACCTCCTTTTATTCAGTATCCTTATTTCCGATATCTTTCTCTTCGATTATTCCGTCCTTAATCAGACAATCTATTATCCTGTCCGTATTGTGACCGTCGCGAAATTCGACGATTTTATTATATCTGTCTACATATTTCTGAGGTTGTTTTTGCTTGTAATTTGCTTGAATCGCTTTTCTTATTTCTTCTTCGTCCATACATATATCACCAAAAACATTTTCATTATTAAGCATCAGATAAGTGCCTTCTCCGTACTTTTCCATACATTCGTCTTTTTCCGCCCAGTAAAAAATTATATTGGCTCCCCTGTGGAAAACATCATAGGAAACTGAAGAATAGTCTGTAATCAGCAGATCGCAGGATCTCAGTATTTTATCATAGCTTTCACCAAGTACGAGATGTTTACCGAAAGCTTCCTCTCCTGCGAATTCATCGGCCATCAGGGGGTGTGGCAGTATTATCACCTTTTCTTTGAGATTCTCCGGAACAGCATCGTACATCTTCTTTATCATTTTATAATAACCTGTTCCCTGCAAATCCTCTTTCGCTCGGTTCATCTCCCATCGTCTCCAGGTCGGCATGATAATAATTTTATCGGCATCCTCATGTTGATAACTCGTGTCGAATTTCGCCAGACCTGTAATATATAGTTTTTCTCTCGGCATGCCTGCCAGCTCTATAAAATGTCTTGCTTCCGCTTCAGAAGAAACAACAGTCCTCTGGAACTTATGTTTTTTTTCTCTGAATCCGACCCTCTTGTCTGAATTTAGAGAAACCATATACATTACTCCGTGTTGAAGGAATATATATTTCAGATCTTTGTGATTTTGTTTTTCGATTACTTTTTTATTCGTGCTTCTCAGTTGCAAAGCATGATCAGTAGTTTCAGTCGAAATAAATGTATTGCTTGCAAAAAACAGTTCCAGATGCTCGTCGCTGTCCTTTGCTATTAAGTTTTTCTTATATTTTTCTTCCAGGTTTCGGATTTCTTTATTATCTGAATTTACGACATAATAAACATTATCATAACCCGCATCGATCAACTTCTCATACAGAATGGAGGCGCTTTCCTGATACCTTGAGCAGTTTTTCTCATACATCATTATGAGGTTTTTTCTACTCTTCTTTGCCTTTCGGTATGCCTTTTCGATTCTTTCTTCGCCTTCGGGATAATCGTATATATTGGCTTCTCTTGTCGTCAGATACAGAGAGTTCTTCGAACTTTGCCTGAAGTAAATTATGCTGCCTTCTCTTATGAATACTTGACTCCTTCTGTTCTTACCTTTTTTTAAGTCAGTAGTGCGATACAGTATTCTTCCTTTGTATTTACCCTTATATACTAATTCAATTTTATTCTGAATATCATAATTCAGAGCCTCTTCGATATCGAATGTCAGCACAAATCTGTTAAGTCTGAATCCTTTCCCGACATGCTTTCCATATCTGCTATGAAAGGAAATTTTACCTGCATTCTTCTTTACAGGCACATCAATGCTAAGGTGCTCCGTGTCAATAATCTCTTTTTTCCCTCTGAGTTTGAGAATACACAGTCCCTTCATTGTTAATGTTTTTTCATTTCCTGTGACGGTTGCTGATAAAATCCCCATCAAAGGGTATTTTTTTTCTTGCATAGAAACTTCTCTTTCATCAATTTAAGCTTTTTGCAATATCATCTATATTTATATTTGTTTTCCAAATATAATCATTTCTCGTGTTGACAAGAAGTTGAAGGTATCCGTCGTTATCGACTATTGCGCTTTCAACCTCTCCGAGATCGACTTCTATAGTCCCAAGGTAGGTTCCTTTTTTAATATTATAAATATCGAGATAATTGATTCCGTGTTTATTAGGTGGGGAAATACACCTTATGACCAACCCTCCGTGACCACAACAATCCTGTGTATATATTTTTCCGCTTCGGTTTACATTGCTTATAATTTTTTTGTGGTCAAACTTTCCGTCTCCGCTGAACATTCTGATCCCGGTTCTTGAACTCATATATATAACATCTTCAACCCTGTCGTATGCTATTCCCGAAGCACCGCAAAACACTGAAGTTGAAGAAAATTTTCCTGTTTCCGGGTCATAAATATCTATCCTGTTACTGTTGCCTCTCATGCTGTAACAGACTTTCGTTGTATGACAATATGTTAATCCGTTTGCATGCCCTATACCTGATGAATTTGAAATCTTAATCAAATCTCCATCCTTTGAGAAAACCCTTATACCTCTATTATCATAAGCCACCATATATTTATCTCCGGAAAAAGCCAAAGACTGTGGCGTCGGTCCCGAATAAACAGAGAAGAGTGTCTTGCAATTGCTTCTGTCCAGGCGATAGATAGTATTCACCCCCGCTTTATGAGATGAAACAGGTTTGGAAGGAAGTATTTTTAAAGAAACCTTCTTTTCCGCACCTATATAATCTTTTGTTTCTTTGGCTTTTATCGTAATGTCTACTTTGCCCGCCTTCTTTATCTTGAGTTTCCCGGTTCTTTTATTTACGTCTGCAATCTTTTTGTTGCTGCTTTCAAAGCTAAGTTTGGTCTTTGCTTTTGCTTCAACCCTCATTTTTTTACTTATACTCAACGCCGTCATATTGTCTCTGGCTTCAATCTTCTGATTATTTCGAGTTGAGAAATATACCCCTTCAGTATTGAAACCTTGTCTTTCTTCGTTATCCGCTCTTACGACAAAACAATAAGCTTTACCTTCCTCAAGACCTTTAATTTTTGCCTGTTTCTTTGTTTTCTCATCGTCGGTATTTTCCTCTTTTGAGGAGGCGTCAAGAACTAATTTTGCCCAGTCTTTATATTCTGTTCCTTTTCTCTTGTAGTAAATAGTATATTTATCCGTATTTCTTGTTTCTTCCCATTCAAGCTCAATGCTATTGACTCCGCGATTCAGAGCTTTAATATCACTATGGTGAAGAATTCCCGGTCTTTCATGGTAATCAAAGTACACAAATACAACAAGAATCACGGCTATCGGCACAAGAATAGCTATTTCAATCAGAATATGCTTTTTTATCTGGCTTTTCGTCTTCTTAAAAGGGCTGATATTATTTAAATTTTTCTTGATTTTATCTTTAAACTTGATGAATCTTCAGGCTCCTCTCATTGCTTTTCTTATTGATAAAACTCTTTGATTTTATCGCAAATATATTCAACCTGATCTTTCTTTAATCCATAGTACATCGGAAGTCTCAATAGTCTCTCATAAGTTTCTGTAGTGTACTTGTCCTCTGCGTGAAATCTTCCAAAATGTTTACCGGCAGGCGAACTGTGAAGCGGAACATAATGGAAAGCCGAACCGATACCCTGCTCCTTAAGATATGCACTGAGTTCCGATCTCTCTTCCAGATTTGCTGTTTTAATGTAAAACATGTGAGCGTTGTGCACGCATTCTTCCGGTACAATCGGCAGTTCTATTTTTTCTTCTTCCTGAAGATTTTTCAGATGATTAAAATAGGCTGACCAGCAGTTTCTTCTAGCATCATTAATAACATCCGCCTTTTCAAGCTGAGCAAGCAAAAAAGCTGCATTAATATCGCTTGGCAGATATGAAGACCCCTTATCTACCCAGGTATATTTATCTACTTGTCCTTTTAAAAATCTGCTTCTGTTGGTCCCCTTCTCTCTTATAATCTCCGCCTTTTCGACATTAGCTGCATCTCTTATGAGCAAAGCTCCTCCTTCACCCATACTGTAGTTTTTTGTTTCATGAAAACTATAGCAACCATAGTCTCCTATGCTTCCCAGAGCTTTTCCCTTATATGTTGACATAACGCCCTGA
This sequence comes from Mogibacterium sp., assembly GCA_012840975.1. GTDB lineage: Bacteria > Bacillota > Clostridia > Peptostreptococcales > Anaerovoracaceae > Crickella. The sequence goes on from DUVP01000015.1 coordinate 35,628, forward strand.
GCAGCATCTTCAACAACAATAAGGTTATGCTTGTTGGCAATGTCAATTATCTTATCCATCTCGCAAGACACCCCTGCATAGTGAACGGGTGCTATGACTTTCGTTTTGCCGGTTATAGCTTCTTCAATAAGATTCTCATCGATATTCTGAGTATCCGGTCTTATATCCACAAAGACCAGACTCGCTCCTCTCAATACAAAAGCATTAGCAGTAGAAACAAAGGTAAATGACGGAAGAATAACTTCATCTCCCGGTTTAATATCTGCTAATATTGCCGACATATCCAATGCGGATGAACAGGATGTCGTGAGTAAGACCTTGCTCACTCCGGTTTTTTCTTCAAACCACTTGTTGCAGGCATGGGTGAATTTACCGTCGCCGCATATCTTGCCGCTATCTATTGCCTGCGAAATATATTCTTTTTCTTTGCCCGTAAACGGGGAGTTGTTGAAATTTATCATTTTAATATACCTGTAATTCTAGAAAAAGTATGTATGACCTGTTGTAATAACAGAGAAATAATAAACCTGTGATACAAGATGTAAGCCCAGTGCTATTGTCAACATCATAAAATAGAGTCCTCTGAGAATTTTTTTCCCTTTCATAAATTTCTTATCATAGAAATTCTCGATTGCGAAAGCAATAGCGCAGAGAAAGAAATAATAACTTCCCATCATCTTTCCCCAGCCGAAATTTCCGTGTTTAGCCCTTATCCCTTCTTCGTAAAACAATAAAGCCTGAGCTACACTTATAAGGAAGATTGTCAGCGATAACTTATATCTCATATCCCTGAATTTTTTTGCATTAAATACAAATACTATTATAGGAAATAAAAGTCCGAAGAAAATATTGATTATCAGTCGTAAATTGTCACCTTCTACAAATTTCTTAAAACCGAATCCTATACCTCCCCCTCCGGCACTGCCACTTTCTCCAAAGTACTGCATGTAGAAGGAAATTGTATATAATCCTGCCGGAATATATGCTAATCCGAACATTACAAGTCTTTTAAATTTATACCAGAGACTGTATTCTTTGTTTTTTGTTAATTCTATCAGGAACAAAAGGATAACGGTTGGTGCCATAACGAACAGGAAATTAGGCTTACTCCAGGTAGCCAGTCCCGCAGAAATCGCTAAAATAAGCCAATGAGAGAACTTTATTTTTACCAGATAATTTTCATATATTTTGATAAAAGCCAGAATAGCTATGAGAGCAAACAATGTCATCGTCTGCTGAGTCGGACTGTGCCAGGCATAAGATGACCAGCTGCTCCTATAAAATGTAGGGTGTATTCTCGGGAAATATATACTTCCGCTAAAAATTGCTGCTATGGAAGCTAATTGAATTACCTGCCTTGGAGGAGCGGATGTATATGTCTGAATCAGCGTTTTTATCAAATAATAATTTACCAGAATGGTTGCTACAACGACAACAGCCATATAAACTGCTATCAACCAATTATCCCCTGATAAATTGTAAAGCCGATGGAAAATCTTTGCTATCATCCTCGTTCCGTCTTTTACTCTGGCTGTTCTTGCATAAAAGTTTGTATCGGAATTATAGTCTCCGTTAAGCCTAATGCTTTGATTATAAAATAAGTTGACTAAAATATAGCCAAACCATACCAGAAACAAAGCATATATAGAGTCTGTCAGTATCCGGATTTTTTTATTTCCTCTTGATTCGATTAAATTATCTGTTTCCGTACATTCTTTCATAATATTGCTGGTATTCTCCGCTTATTATATTCTTCCACCAGGATTCATTATCAAGATACCACTGTATGGTCATCTTAATCCCGTCCTCAAACATCGTTGTCGGAAGCCATCCGAGCTCCTCATGTATTTTTGTAGGATCTATGGCATATCTCTGATCATGACCTTTTCTGTCTGTTACATATGTTATAAGGCTCTCCGGTTTGCCAAGCTGTTTCAATATAATTTTTACGACATCTATATTGGCTTTCTCGTTATGCCCACCGATGTTATATACCTCTCCGTCTTTCCCGTCATGGATTATCATATCAATTGCCCTGCAATGATCTTCTACATAGAGCCAGTCTCTCACATTAAGACCTTCTCCGTATACAGGCAATGGTTTATCTGCTGTTGCGTTGGCAATCATAAGAGGAATCAGTTTCTCCGGAAACTGATAAGGTCCGTAGTTATTTGAACATCTGCTAATAGTTACCGGTAAGTCGAAAGTTCTGTTATATGCTAAGACAAGCAAATCCGCCGAAGCCTTCGATGCCGAATATGGACTTGAGGCTACGAGAGGCATGGTCTCAACAAAAAGGAGATCCGGCCTGTCCAAAGGCAGATCGCCGTAAACCTCGTCTGTACCGACCTGGTGAAATCTTTTTACTCCATACTTAAGAGAGGCATCCATCAATACCTGAGTCCCCAGTATATTGGTTCTGAGGAAAACGCCCGGATCCTCTATGGATCTGTCAACATGAGACTCCGCCGCAAAATTAACTACTATGTCAAAGTTTTTTTCTTCAAAAATCTTCTCTACTGCAAGCTTGTCTGTTATATCGATTTTGGCAAAATCGAAGCGCGGATTATTCAAAGCAGGCTCCAGCGTTTCAAGATTTCCTGCATAGGTCAGGGAGTCCATCCCTACGATGTTGTATTCCGGATGCTTATCCAGCATATAGAAAACATAATTACTTCCTATAAAGCCCGCAGCTCCTGTAACTAAAATATTCATAGTATCCTCTCCTGTTTCCAAGTCTTTATATCTTTTTAATTTTATAGCAAACCCCTATACTTTACAAGGTTTGCGCTTATCAGTACTCCTCTGCTGTAAATTGACTTTATTATTTGATTTGATATATTTCCATCTCCGGATTGGAATAAACAAGTTTATAATCTTCATTTTCCAGACTTGATATCTTACCTACACTTTCCGAAACGACAACATAGTCGATCCCCAGACTTCTTGCCAGGTCTCCTCTTTTATCATTGCTCACGTCAAATAATTTATTGCTTGTTTCAATCATCTCTTTGCGTATCATCCAGTTCTCGTCAGCCAGGCTGAATCCGGCACCTTCTATATAAAATGACCTGTTCGAATATACCGCATAGTGGAAATGACAATTCACCCACCTGTTCTCGTAAGAATAATATTTAGGCGAGGAATTGGAATGTTTTTCCGTTGCCAGAAGAGAGTCCTCGGGCGTGTTTTCTTTAATCCACTTTAATCCTTCATACTCATATGCAGAGACACTATTGTAAGGATTGTAGCTTGCGTGCGGATTTGAACGGGCAATAGCAATTTTTGTCTGCCTGCTTATCCTGACAGCCAAAGAGAGTGTCGTAAAACAAAGTATAATAATGAAAATAACTTTCAAGGCTTTCGCTAAGCTCTTCATCCACTTTCTTTCGCTGTCAAGTTCAACATCCTCAAAAAATCGGAAGGCAACTATAGGAGCAAATGCAACGGATACTATTCCAAAATACACCTGGCTATGTCCCGAATACGACAAGAACATCATCATAACGAAACCTACAAGAAGTGCTGCATATACAGTCACTCCGGCAAAATCAAATTCTTTCTTTTTGCTTACGACAAGAAATAATTCCCGTATATAGCCAACGGCCACAGGTAATGCATAGATCGTAAAGAAAAACATATAGAAGAAAAACAATATCACTAAAAGTCTGACTTGTGACGGAACCCCTATGCCCTGCAGGAATTCTATTAAAGGCTTTTTCCAAAAACATATATTTGTCATTTTTCCGAATACAAAAATAGTTCCGTTCCTGCTGCCGGATGTCGTTCCGGAAGTTATTATCGTCTTATAAACTAAATAAAATGCTCCCAATAGCGCAACCGCTATAAATGACATCCGATGATTTGCCCTTTTCAGGATTATTGCGAGCAGTTGAGTTCCGATAATCGCTCCCAGCATTATCAGTGCTATCGGTGCTTTGATTCCCGTCATCAGAGCCATAATTCCCAGGAGTAGAATAATATCCCAAATTAAAGAATCTTTTTCACTTGATATCAGTTTGTCTCTATTGAAGTTTAATTTTTTTACAAAAATATCCAGAACTATTACCCAGGCTATAGCTGCAGCAACCCCGAAAGCAGCAAAATTATCATTTACCACGACAACTCTATATATATATGAAGCAACTGCACTTCTGGCTATAAACATGTGTGATAAAAACACGGATAGAGAATAAACTCCCGCTCTATGTTTAAATCGGGAAAAATATCTCAGCATTGAATAGAAAGAAAGGGATAGCAAATAAGTTGTCAGATAAGGGGCGCAGGACATAATCATAAACCAAGAATCCTGCTTGAAAATTCTTACCGGTATAGAATAAAGTATCTGAGAAAAAATATGGTAGTACACATATCTTCCGGCTATCCACGGGTTGGCAAGAGGAAATCCTTTTGCGAGACCGTTAATAAGTCCCATTTGATACAACTTATCTTTGCTTACATTAATAAAATCAACTATCTCAGGATTAAGAAACATAAATTGTGTATACAGCATTACATATAGCATTGTGAGTGCTGCAAATATTACCGTTCCGAGCGGAAGCTTCCCTAATTTATGCAACTTGTCTCTAAATGAAAACTCTTTTGAGTATTTTATAAAATAAATAACGGACATCACCGGTCCGATAAAATATAACAGAAAATCCGAGTTTATCAGCTCGCTCATAAAATATTCTGCGATAATAAGAATCCATCCCGCAAAAAATGAAATAAGCAGCTGTGAGGATTCATGTCCGCTTTTTATACTTCCAGTTTTGACAATCAAAAGCCCCGGTATTTGGACATAAAAAGCAATAAACAAAAAGAATAGTGCTAAAGCCGCAACGTTTACTCGATAAACCGCTATTGAAATTAAAATCATTGCTAATATTAAAATGCCGCCAATGCCTCTTTCAATATTAGCAAGGACTCTATTCTGAAGAATATTCATAATACCTCTTTATTTTTTTGTCATTACCGTATTGATAGCTTCTCCCTCACCATCTCTGTCTTCTTGCAGTATCAGTGTTCCTTTGTCTGTAAAAGATAAAGAGGCGTTAAAGAGTTCACTTGTCAATTCTATTGATTTTTCCGTTGCTTTCCATTTACCTGACAACGGTTCATCTGCTATTGTGGCTTTCCATGTGTAATCGCTTTTTATTGTAATTTCAATATTTCCGTAAAGGTACGCTGCCTTTCCGGATGTCGATTCCCATGTTCCGATGTAAGCATCTTCGGAAGATTCGGAAAATGTCAGTTCTGCACCCTCTTCTTCCTCTTCATATGCAATCCCGTTGTCATATTCTTCTTCCACTTCGTCAGGATCATATATGACTTCCGGCTCTTCGTCCTTGACACAACCTGTGAAAACGCTAAGGCAAAGCATAGCTACACAAAATATCCCTATAATTTTTTTTCTGTTCATTTGGTCTCCTTTTGAATCTCGCGATATCCTTTTTTTGCACATACTATAAATATTATAAAGAAGAATACGGAAATTAATGTCATCAAAACTGTATATAGCAATGCAGCTCCGATAATTCCGTAGCCTTTTACTACGATATTTGAAAACAATTTCGCAACAACTGCTATCGAAATATAACCTATCATTAAATGCTTCTGGCCTCTTATCACAGTTACAGTTACTGTAAAGAAGTTTGCCAGTGCAAGCATTCCTCCTCCTACCATCAGAATCGTTAAAGGGGGTTTATACCCTTGTAAATCCGCATTGAAGAGCATCCCCAGCACAGGTGCTCCGAATGTTAATGCAACCGCAACCGCCAGCAGCGTTATCCCTAAAATAATGAAAAGCTGTCTTTCTATAATTCTTTTAAATTTCTTAAAATCTCCTTCGTTCCAGGACCTTGTCAATTCTACCAGTATCGGATTAAATATAAAGTTAGCCAATAATCCTATTACGAAAACAGGCATAAATATAAAGTTAAAACATGCCTGATCCGTGTCCGTCATACAGGCATCTATCGCATACTTAGGAGCGTTGCCCACATATAGAAGCAGGAAAGTTCCTATGAAAAGAGGTAAGCACTCCTTTGTAATAAAAATCATCTGTTTCTTCACAATCTTGAATTCTATTTTACAAAATTCAGGTGCTACTAATATAGAGGATATCAGAAAAGTCGCTATTCCGGCCACAAGCCAGACTATCATTGAAAAAAGAAGGTTATGAGTAATTATCAGTGAAATTATACACATCAATAAAGATAAGCTTATTCTGAAAGTGTTTGTCTTTGCTGAAACATCAAGCCTTCCTTTTTGCTGAAATCTGGAGAAAAAAACGTCCGAATATGCCTCTACGACTTTCTTAGAGCAAACCAGCAATATGACCAGGCTTTTGTTTATCGAATATAATCCTGTAATTCGACCCTGACCGGCATAAAATACACTGATAATAAGGGCAATTATACAAGTTAGAATCCTATGTGTATGATAATCCCGAAAACTTGCCTTCTCTTTTATATCCGTTATCTGATATTTCCTGACTCCAAATTCTCCTATGTAATACATAAGACTCGATATCGCATATGCAATCGAAAATACACCGGCATCTTCCAGTCCGTTAGTTCTGGTAATAACCATCAGAAGGATAGCTGATTGCATGGCAAACAGCATACCTGAAACTGTGTTCCACGCATAACTCGACCTTGCGATATTCTTGGTTGTAAGAAATTTTCCCTTAAGATAATTTAACATCTCTATCATAATAAAATCACCTCACACATTTGTCAAACTAAACTATCTGTGTGAGGTGATCCTCTTCAGTATTTTCTAATCTAGTTAGTGGATTATAACCGATGTTTTCATCGGTATTTTATTATATATCCACCAGGCTTTCTTGTTAGGGCATCTTACACACCCTCCTGAAGCCGGTTTCCCGAATTTCGCTCTTCTATGAGGCTTTCCGTGGAACGACGACCACGACTGGAAACAAGTCCATGGTCCGTGTCCGTTCTTTTTTCGTACCTTGTTGTGCACTCTCTTGTTAAAGCCCTTTGGAGTCGGAGTTGATGCCTTTCCTGAAGCTATCTCCCAGCGATCATATATTTTCCACTTACCTTTGCTCTTTTTAAATACGTAACAGTGCTGAGTATATTCGCTGACCCATATCAGCCAATCTGTTCTACTCGTCTGCCCTCTCTGATTTACAAAATACTCTGCTTCCCTTGAGGTGTAATTGAATTTTGTCGTATAGTAAGCTTTTGGATTTCTTATTCTGAAGTAGGAAACATAATACTTGTTTCCTCTGTAGGTGAATACGTATTTTCCGCCACCATATCCCCAGGCCGTTACTCTTTGTCCTTTACGGAAAGTATGAAACTTTTTGGCTGCGTCGTGAGATCTCAGTTTCTTGCTGTATCTGAATGTAATTCTTATATTCATTCGTTTTACACTATGGTCTTTTTTTATGACTGACCTTGGAGCTTCATAATCCTCTGACCCAATAGCTTTTATATAGTAGAAATATTCTTTGCTATTTGCTACATTTCTGTCAATAAACGTAACTTTATGAGGTCTGTCGTGAACTAAATCCTCATTCGTAACAGTCCCGACTTTTGTATATTCTTTTCTGTCGCTTCTCCTTCTCCAAACCTCATATTCTGTCGCATTCTCATCTTTAGTCCATTCAAGAACAATTCTCTTATATGAAGAAAATGTATAAAAACCTGTAACTTTTTCCGGTTGCGGAGCAAGCACTACAGGTTCCGTTTCCGCTTTTTGTTCATCTCCTTCAGTTTTTGCGGTTACAATAAATTTATAAGTAACTCCTGCCTGAAGATCCTTAAATTCATAAAAATTAGCTGTAGCCGGTGCATCCAAAGTTACCGCTTCAACGAGATTGGATTCCTCTGTAATAGTATAAGAGTAAGCCTCACCAAGGTCAGTCCACTCAATCCTGACGCTATACGGTAAAACTATTGTCGCTGTTGCAAAAAACAGATCATTTTCAGCAAGAGGTGCCGGCTCTTCCTGGTTTGCTCCTTCTAGCGGAGCACCGCCATTCTCAGGCTCCGGATTCTCCGGTTGTTGTTGCACCCCTGCTCCTTCCATAGGCATTTCGTTTTCTATAGCAGGGGGCTCTTCACCGCCTGTACCGTCAAGAGCAACTACTCTTACCGCCGCCTCGCCAATCAACATCAAGGCCACAAGGATACTTGCCAAAATTCTTGTTTTTCTTTTCATTTTTCATCTCCATTTATCCATAAATTGTTAATCAACACGCTTTTTCCCAAATACACTTTATCAGTTAATAATTGTTCTCTCAATGAATCTATACATTTTTTAATATATGACTTGCCCCTTCTTGTTCAATCATACTAAAATTGATATACTTTTGTCGAATTATATAAACATCCAATCAGATTATATTACAAGAAGGTTTTGTATATGAAATATTCAATTATAATTCCATGCTATAAATCCTCACACACTATCAGACAGGTAGTTGAAGAAACGAGCAGGGAACTTGATCGGCTTGCAAAGACTCCTTATGAATTTATTCTCGTTGACGACTTCTCCCCGGACGGAGGAGAAACCGTTAACGAGCTTATTGCTTTGTCTGCGGATTATGATTTTGTCACGTCTATAGAGCTGGCTCGAAATGTGGGGCAACACAACGCTCTTATCGCCGGTTTGAATTATGCTGATGGGGAAGTAATCATATTTATGGATGATGATATGCAAACTCACCCTTCACAGCTTAATAAGCTTCTATCAGCAATAGATAGCGGTTATGATGTTGTATATGGTTATTATCCGGACAAAAAACATTCCGGTTTCAGAAAGTTCGGCTCCTGGTTCACTCATATGAGCGTGCGCATTCTTATAGGTAAACCGAAAGACCTCAAGACATCAAGTTTTGTAGTTATGCGCAAATATGTAAGGGACAGTATAATAAAATACCCTGCTCATTACACCCAAATTCAAGGACTTATTCTCAGGGCGGTTTCTTCCGATAAGATTACCAGCGTGCCTATACAGCATTTTGACAGAGCATATGGAGAATCAAACTACACAATTAAGAAATTAATAGGCCTCTGGTCTAATATTGCCGGTTTTTCTATCGTTCCTCTTCAGTTGACTAAAAGAGCCGGAGTATTGATCTCTCTAGCGGGTCTAGTAGGAATAATAGTGCTTCTTTTCAGAAAACTTATTCACTCCACAAAAATACTGGGCTGGACATCCACGATGATGATAATCATTTTTTTCTCGGGGATTGTCCTCCTGACACTCGGTGTAGTCGGTGAATATATAGGACGCATGTTTCTAACCATGGGAAATTATCCGCAATTCGTTATCAGAGAAATCCATAATTCTCACAAACGCGATGATAATGTCGCTGATTTAAACAATATTTCTAAGGAGGCTTCTTCCAATGATTAAAACCGTCGGTATAGCAGGTGCCGGTTCCGTAGGCAGTTCTTTGATGTATGCAATGTATCAATCGGATTCGGAAAACGTCTGTCTTGTCGCTACCGGAAAAAGAGCCGAAAGGCTCTTAAGAAAAGGGATTTTTGTAAACAATCTTACTTTTTTCCCGAAGGTATATTCGGATCCTGCCCAGCAGATCAACCTTGATCTTCTTATAATCGCTGTTAAGACTTACAGCCTTAAGAATGTTATAGAAGACATACGCCCTTTGATAAACGAAAAAACTATAATACTCCCTATCGAGAACGGTATAACCGCAACCTCTCACCTCCGAGAGGCTTTTCCTGACAATAGAGTTTTATACGGTATAGTTCTACGAACCGATGCTCATAGAGTGGGCCGTCGTGTTTTCTTTACTACTTTGGGGGAAATGCAGATAGGCTATGCCGACAATAGGATTGTTGAACCTGAAGTTCAAGCCGCTTATGACAGGCTCAAAGAGCTTGGGATAAATGTCCGTATATACGAAGACATGCTGAAAACCCAATGGCGAAAATGGATGCTTAATACCGGAGCCAGTCAAACTGCTGTAGAAGTGCAGGCGGAATGCGGTTTCTTCGGACAGGTTGGAGAAATCCGAGATCTTATGAAAATGCTCATGGACGAAATACTTGCCATCGGTAAAGCCGAAGGAATTAATATAACGGAAGATGACAGAGACGAAATAATAGAAATGCTCATCAATTTCCCTCCTGACAAGAAGATGTCCATGCTTCAGGATTATGAAGCCGGGCGGCCGATCGAGATAGATGAATATGCCGGTGTCGTTATCCGGCTTGGAGAAAAGCACGGTATACCTACTCCGGCAAATAAGATCTTATATCTTGCAATAACAGCGAGACAGAAAATAAATGATATGAGAAAGCGTTAGAGCTTTCTCATTTTATTGAAAACGCAAAAATCTGTAAATTTTCCTTATAAGCACTAAGATTGTTCGATTTATTATACTTAAAGCCGACATATTGCATAATTTTGTAAATAAGTCTATATTGAATTATAGTTGTATTCATTAAAAAAGCGAGGAGGTGTTAAATGAAATACGAAATCAAGGGCGGTAATTTACCTGTTGTAATCTGCGAACTCGAAGCGGGTGAGAAGATCATTACAGAAGGTGGCGGTATGTCGTGGATGTCACCTAACATCACGATGGAAACATCAGGTGGCGGAATCGGCAAAATGTTCGGAAAAATGATGAGCGGTGAATCTATCTTTCATAATATTTATACATGCAACGGATCAAGCGGTGAAATCGCTTTTGCTTCAAGCTTTCCGGGTGAGATAAGAGCATTTGAAATCAATGCAGGAAAAAATCTCATCGTTCAAAAATCTGCCTTTCTTGCAAGCGAAATAACAGTGGATCTGTCTGTTCACTTAAATAAGAAGCTAGGTGCAGGTTTTTTTGGCGGTGAAGGATTTATAATGCAGAAATTAAGTGGCAACGGTATCGTTTTTCTTGAATTCGACGGCAGTATTATAGAATATGATCTGGCAGCCGGCCAGGAAATGGTTCTGGATACCGGACATCTTGCCGCAATGGAAGACACATGCACAATGGATATAGTTGCAGTAAAAGGCGTAAAGAATATTGTTCTCGGAGGAGAAGGTATGTTTAACACGATTGTTAAAGGACCGGGGAAAATATATATACAGACTATGCCTCTCTCTCATATCGCAGGACTTTTGGCACCGTATTTGCCTGTTAAATAGAGAGTGTGAGAAAAAGTCTGTAAATTTTATAAAAGCCTTCTGTGGTAGAATCAAAATACTACAGGAGGCTATTATTATGGCAAAGAAAAAAGACGTTTATCACGTAAAACCTCTAACAGAGGGAA
>DUVP01000016.1 GCA_012840975.1 Mogibacterium sp.
AACAGGATTGAATGCTCCGTATTCTCTTTCCAGCTTTACGTTATAGATAGTTGCGTCTTCATAATTAGGGTCGGTTCCGACAGCTCCGAATACACGGCCATTGATATTAAAATGCGAAAAATCAATCGGGTAATCCTTCTCCGAGGCAACCTGATTGTTTCCTGTATTTGTCGGATAAACCGTCTGCTTTCCAAGGACAGCCGCTAAAGCGATCTCGCATGTTCCGGGACACTCTTCTGTACAGAATGAACACATACCGGACTGCGGCGTAATATGATTACTTCTAAGGAAGGTATCATTAAATGCGGATGATAATTTTGGTTGATATGTCATAGTAGCTCCCTCCTTACCGGTCAGCTTTTTACTATTAATTAGCCTCTTCATTAAATAGTTTTATTGGTTAGCTTTTCGTCAATTGATCTTCAATTATCCATTCTTTACTGCCCACACTAATTATACTACTTATGATAACGTTTTGCTTAAATTACTTCAGTTTGTAAACGGCAACTTTGGAGTATTCGGTTTTATCATCACCGGTGTCGATATGCAGTTCACGCGTAAACTCTATTTTTTTCTCAGCCATGCAAATCTCAAGAATGCAAAGATAAATTCCAATATCGATCCTATTAAAATATTTCGCAATCACCGCTGCGGGAAGCATTCTCTGTATCCCGGACTGTCGATATCTGAAAACCGTAATACTGTTGCCATCATTCCTGACAAACCAAGGCTGGGAGTTGCAGGCACTTGGAGAAAATCTTGCAATTTCCGCAACGCCGAGAGTGTCACCTTCCCAAGTTTCCTCAAGAGGTTTACGTTTAGCCCGAAACATATCATTTCTGAACAAGGATTCATCTTCTATTTTGCGTATCGCAATCATGATTACGAAATCCAGTCCGTCACAAGTTTTCTTATCAGGCTTACCTATGCCGAACCACAGGCTCCCGATATTATTGGAAACGAGATGCAAATCCAGCTGCTCGCCTATATATCCGGCATTCATAAGATAGTTATCTTTCTTCTCACTGTAAATAAGGATGCAATACTCAGCATCAGGTCTGAAACTTACCTTTTTTGCGGGTACTATCCTTATTGCCGTGCGAATATCCGTATATAATCTCTCGCAGGAATCATAAGCCGCTTGAATTCCGTCAAGCTCTTCTTTAGTGATTTCCGCCGAACCCACATTCCTGAATAAGTGGAATGACTTTCTCTTAAAAATTGCAGGGTAATAGTTCGGGTTCATGGTTTGTCTCCTCTTTTAGCTTATAAAATATTCTTTAGTCTTTTTCTCTGCTTGTTTATATATATCATGCTACAAATACGCATTATCATACAAGCCTTTTTACTACAAATACGCATTACAAATTTGCTTAAAAGTTGCAAATACGCATTACAGGTTTGGCAAAACATGCAAATATGCAACAATCCTCTAGACATGCATGTAGAAAATAATATTAAACTTAAATAAAAACAGCCTGATGCAAAACATCAGACTGCTTTAAATCTTTATTTCGGCTCTTCAACACTATTTGCTGAAAAGTCCTTATATACAGGTTTTATGTAATATGAGACTAAACTTCTACAACCCAGCCATGAATGTCTTCTACATCGCCGAACTGTATGCCGGTCAAGCGATCATATAGAGCTTTTGTCTTTGGTCCTACTTCCGTTTCAGAATAGAAGACATGTTTTTTGCCTTTGTGTGTAACGGAACCGATAGGAGAAATTACAGCCGCTGTTCCGCATGCCCCTGCTTCTGCATAATCATCGAGTTTGTCAATGTACACATCTTCTTCAACTGCTTCCATTCCCAAATCCTTAGCAAACCTGAAGAAGTGAGATTTTTGTAACAGATTCCAGAATTGAAGGGCTTTTCGGAGTGACAAATTTATTATCTTTAGTTATTGCAAAGAAGTTTGCTGCTCCGGCTTCGTCGATTTTTGTGTGGGTCAACGGATCCAGGTAAATGCAATCCGCAAAGCCTGCCTTAACTGCCTCATTATGCGGCAACAAGCTTGCAGCATAGTTTCCTCCGCATTTAGCCTGACCGGTTCCATATGTAGCTGCACGATCATACTCTGTTGTTACGAGATCAATTGGTGTCATTCCGCCTTTAAAGTATGCTCCTACCGGTGATACGAAAACTGCAAATAAGTATTCAGGTGCAGCGGTAACACCAAGATTTGCTCCGACACCGATTTCCATTGGTCTGATATAAAGCGATCCTCCTGTTCCATAAGGCGGGATGAATTCTTCATTTGCTTTTACTACCTGTTTCACAGCATCAATATATTTCTCTTCAGGAATTTCCGGCATCATTAACCTTTTAGCGGTTCGGTTCATTCTTCTTGCGTTCATCTCAGGGCGGAATAAGAGTATTCTGCCATCCTTAGCTCTATAAGCTTTCATTCCTTCAAAACTCTGCTGCCCATAATGCAATGATGTTGCGGAAGCATCGATCGACAGTTTATGATCTTCAACTAATTCTCCATCATCCCAAACACCATCTTTCCAATAAGAGACATACATGCAATTAGTTTTGAGATAATTAAAACCTAGTTCTTTCCAATTAATTTCTTTAGCCATCGTTTTCTCCTTTCATATTTTGCTTTAATTTAGACATACAATAAAGTGACCTATTGCTGAAACAAGTAAGCCACTTCAAAGCCTTTTTTGATCGCCGTTGCTATTTTTATACATTTTCTCGCATCGCCAATCGCTATAACATTATCAAAATGAAGTTTAATTTCCTCATTTTTTGATTAGAACGACATTATAGCCTCTTCTCTAAAGGTATTTATTACCATATAAATTTTATCATGAATATAAATATTGTACAAGACGTTTATGATTCTGAAAGTATTCTCATACTTCCTACCCTTTATCCTTAACTATCAGCTTTGCAGCTCCTAAGACTGCAGGAAACAATACTCCTGCCACCGGCCAGATAATCCATGAGATATCCCAACGCCCCGTCCAGAAGCTAACGCCAAGATAAATTGCAGTTGCGATACACCAATACGCACCGGGAAGAACTTTCAGTTTCTCTTTCACGCGTTTTTCCGATTCGGTAAAGTCTCCCTCCTGGAGCAATGCATTGTAGCTGTCCATTACGGTACTTACACGAATAATCAAGTTAACACCGATACCGACCAGAACAAGAAGCAGAGCTACAAAGAAAACCATTATATATTCCTCTTCTTCAAACATTATTCCGATACCTATAAGAGGAACTACTGCCAGAATACAAAGAACAACTCCGATTGCTATTCCTCTAGTGAAAACAGCTTCATATGAACTTTTTCTTTCTTTGACCATTCCGGTTACACCGTACGCGGTTTCAAAACTTTCTTTCTCGAGGTACTCCATCTTGCTTGCCCTGCCTCCACAGGTGATGAAGATAAATACCGCGGCTGCAACCATCAGCAACAGAAATGTTATGCCGATTGCGACGGACATTGTTTCTGTGATTTTAAACTTCCGACTTTCAGCCAGACCCGCAAGTATAATCATAGGTGCAGGAGCGGTGATACACATCGTTACAGCATTTGCAACTAGCGGTGCCGCTTTTCTTTTGATATCCAGGAAATCGTTCGCTTCTTCCATGGATACTCTGCGGATGGGCTTGCTTGTCCCTACCTCTGTATCAATATAAGGTACAGTATATTCCGGAGTTATCTCTTCTCTAAGCAAGTAGTCCGTGCTTACTTCGAACAATTCTGACAATTGAATAATTCTCTGCAAATCCGGAATTGATCCCGCACTTTCCCATTTCGATACAGCCTGTCTGGAAACGCCCAGTTTGTCTGCAAGTTCTTCCTGTGACCAGCCGTTCTTTTTTCTTTCTTCGATAATTTTATCTGCTAATATCATTTTATATTCCTCCTTTGCATAGTTTGCACACAATGTTGTCTTTTCTTAGCTCAAGTATGTGCTTTTTTTCGGTTGCAAACCACCATGCAAAGCTTTCAATTTGTCAACCATCCGTTGCAAATTCCGGATAGAATATATTACATCAACTAACAATGTATTTCCATTATCTTAGATCAGTTTATATTCCTGCATGTTAGTTTACAATTGATGTGAGACCGCCGGGATATACAAAAGCGATTGAGTCCTTTAAAATGTGTTGTGACCAAACAATACATGAATGAAAGGAAAGCCCAATCGCCATGAATAGTTTATCACAC
>DUVP01000002.1 GCA_012840975.1 Mogibacterium sp.
AAGAAATAGCATCATCTCCTACGATATGTCCAAATCTGTCGTTTATACTTTTGAATTCATCGATATCTAACAGAATCCCGGCAAGTGTAGAGGCGGTACTCCCTTTTGTGCTATGTAATAATAAAATGTTATTTAAGTAACGTCTGTTAAATAATCCCGACAACGCATCGACATAAGCCGATTCATTTTGAAGACTAATATATAATGCAGTCATTCCTATAGATACGCCGAGCCACACAAGGGAATATCCATAAAAGAAAAACTGCAACATACTTGCAATTATAATAGGAATCAAAAACAGAATAGCGGGGAGAAACAGATACTTATGTACCTTTTTGCGATATAGATAGATTAATATCAGCCCATATGACAGATAAAAATAAGTGACAGCATATGGAATGTTAAACAAATCCGTTCTCTGATAAACATTATATTTATCTACAACAAAAAACACTGGTCTTGTCAGGTTAATTAATGAGCCTATTATAACTATCATGGCAGGTATAGCCATAAACGGATATATTCGCCTGATTCTTTTCATATTTGTAAACAATTTATAGTCCGAATATATCGTCCAGAGATAGGCAAGTATTATATTGTTAATAAACAAAGCAGTATTCAGCACTATCGATAAAGTGCGGTACCCGTATAGCAGTTTGCCATCCGCAAAAAAAACAGTCGTTTCAAAAATACATTGCAGGATATTTAAAATAACCATCGCATAGTATATCTTCTCTTCAAAAAATCCATGGCGTAGCGATCTTTTTAGATTAAACAGGATAATTGCTAACAGCATTATTGCTGCTCCGTTTGCAATACATATAGCCGGAAAATTAATCATTTCTACATTTCCTCTCCTTAGCGATTATTATAATTTTTCATGTTAGCCTGATAATGCTAAGTCTTATGTGACACCTATTTGTTATTATATATCATTTTTTTGCTTTCGCATATAATAAAATGACAAACTTGTATCTTCCGTAACTTCTATAAAGACTTTGATTTCTGATTTTTCATACAAACGAAGATTTATCCGGCTCCGGGTGCACATGTATAGTCCTTTAATCTCATTTATTTTTTACAAAATCCACTTTCGATTAATATTATGTCTACTAAACAGAAATAATGTTATTGTGAAAAACATCAACATACCGAAAGACAATACCGGAGAAATACTGGAGCCTCCTGTGATGGCTCCTTTGAGTATATCCGCTCCGTAAGTAAGGGGCAGACAGTAGGAAAGAGGTCGCAAAAATACCGGCAAATCCGCAACAGGCAGAAAGAGTCCACAAAGAAAGAGCATGGGAAAACGGAAGAAGTTAGATAGGGTTTGAGCCTCAAATACTTGTTCTGCAGATACTGCAATCAACAGTCCCATTAGTGCTGAACTTATCGCAATCATAAATACAGCCGGAAATATTATCCCGAAATTAACTCCTCTCAAGTCTATAAAGAAGCCAGCAAAAATTACCGGAACAAAGGCGTTAAAAATCCCGAATAAAACAGTTCCCGCTATTTTAGCTAAAACCATAAGGTTCAGGCTTATTGGTGCCAGCAATAGACGTTCAAAGGACCTTCCACTGCGTTCAAAAGTGATGGTGACTGCCAGCATGGATGTCGTACCGAACAAAATACTCATAGCCATCAGACCCGGTAAGAGTTCCAATATATTTTCTCCCGGAGAGCGTATAAGTTGCATTAAGGTCCAGGAAAGAGGAAATATGATTCCCCAGCTGATATTGGGCGGTTTAAGGTAATAATTTTTTATATCTTTTTTTAATATATTCCAAAAGGCTATAGAATTTCTCATTTGCGGTTTCCTTTTTTTTCGTCTCTTTTTAGTTCAGCTGATTCTATGCCGGTCAAATTGACAAATACATCTTCTAAAGAAGGCTGCAGTTCCTTTGCCTCATATACTTCTATTCCTTTAGGATGTAGAAAGCTCATAACCGATAGTAGAGGAATTCGCTCTTCCGATTCCACGGTCATAATATTGTCAGCTTGAACAGTAACTTTGCTTCCCTTAAAATTGCTTTGAAGTTCATAGGCAAGATTTTCAGTTAATTTACTTGTGACAAATTGGATTGTATGACCGTGAGAGACACTACCCATCAATTCAGGAAGAGTGCCTGAAGCAACTATCCGACCTTTTGCAATAAAAGCAACACGGTCACATATACGTTCAGCTTCTTCTATATAGTGAGTAGTGAGAAAGACAGTTGTACCTTGCGCTTTCAAAGCCTTTATCATTTTTCGAATTTGTCTTGAGCTTTCCACATCTATACCGGTTGTCGGTTCATCCAAAAATAGGATTTTCGGTGAATGAATAAGGGCTGCGGCTATTGTAAGTTTTCGCTTCATTCCTTTGGAATATGCTTTAAAAGGTCTTTTGCCGGCATCTTTCAAAGCAAATTCTTCTAAAAGGTGTCGGGCCTTTGCCTCTCTTTCATCTTTTTCCATACCGTACAAGGCTGCACAAAAACACAAATTTTCAAATCCGTCCATTTCATTGTAAAGGTTACTTTCATCAGCAACAATTCCCATTATAGCTTGAGCTTTTTTTGTTTCTTTTCTTACATTTATCCCGTTAATTATGATTTCCCCGGCTGTAGGTCGGGACAGACCTATCATCATATTTATTGTAGATGTTTTTCCTGCTCCATTGGGCCCTAAAAATCCGAATATTTCTCCTTTCTGAACTTCAAAAGAAATACTATCTACAGCAGTAAAATCACCGTATCTTTTATTTAAATTTTTAACACTTATCATTTTAGAGATCCTTATTTCTAATTTTCGTGCTTATCTCTATAAAAACAAATCGGATAATTGACTATTCCATTATTACTATAAGATTTGTGTTATTCTGCAAGATCATAGGTATTCTCTATTGCATTGAGCAGCATATACATTGCCTGATTATAAGGCACTTCCATTCCTAACTCTTTTGCTTTCTTGACGACACCGCCCGAGATGAATTCATTTTCCGTCTTCCTCTTTGCCAGTACGTCCTGAGACATGGAACTGAAGTGATGATAATGCTCGGTCAGCGTGTTTTTCAGTGTCTTTCGGACATCTTCTGCGCTTGCTTTGATCCCTGATCTGTTTGCTACTTCACAAACCTCGTCGGAAATCAGGTAGAGAAGTTCTTCCGCCAGATCGCTCTTCCCCATACCTCCGCACGGAATTCTGCAGATTGCTGTCGTCGCATTTATCGCGGCATTAAAGGCGACCTTCTCCCAGATAGCGACCATGACGTCAGGAAAAATTTCACTCCCCAGCCCCGCATCGGACAATGCGTCCTTTATGGCTATCAGGCCATCCGTGACCTCACCGTTTGCACTTGCCATGCGCAAATAACCCTTGCCATGTGTGGCTGCGTGCCCGGGTCCTTTTAAATCGCTTGACCATGTTGTAACGCCGGCTATTATTCTTTCCTTAGGGACAAATTCTTCGATCAGCTCTATATTGCCCAAACCGTTCTGCATAGTGAGAAACCACGTGTTTTCGTCGACATAATGGTGTGCGACTTCAAGTGCGAAACGCGAATAGATAGTCTTGGTAAAGAGTATGGCGAGATCTACAGGTTCTTTCATATCTTCAGCACGCGAAGCTTTTACCGGAACCGTAAAACTTCCTTCATCAGTATCCAGAGAGATTCCGTTCTTATTGATCGCTTCTATAACATCGGGAACTACATCCACCATAGTAACCTCTTTTCCTGACAATGCCAGTTTTGTTCCGAAGAGCAAGCCCATGGCTCCTGAACCGATAATCGCTATTTTCATGACTGCCTCCTTTTCTGTTTCATATCTTCACTGTTTAAATTTATCTTATTCTAAGTAACATCAATCTTCTACCATTACCTTACTAAATTTTTTAATGGATTTCCATATTGAAAAAAATCCTTTTTAAATAGATAATAAGAACATCCGCTTAATTATTTAAAGAATTAATATATTAATCTAAAGAAGGGATTATTTGTGAGACAGATACTGGCAGTAATAATAGGTTTTTCGTTTATTCCTATTTTGACAAAGAAGAAGGTTCCAATCGCCTATTCAATTCTTATCAGCGCCCTGATTATGATGCTTCTTTCGGGTCTGGATCTGAATGCCATAGGCGGCATCTTTAAATCCACGATGCTGGAGCCTCAAAAAATCGGACAATACCTGACGGTTCTGGAAATCGGAGCCTTGGGAGTCCTGCTCAAAAAATACGGCTTTATAGATATAATCATTGACAAGCTCAACAAGGTGGTAAGCAGCAAAAAACTCCAGCTTATGTTTGTGCCTGCTTTGATAGGTCTTCTGGTGGTACCCGGCGGAGCAATTATTTCAGCTCCATTTGTCGACAATATCGGCGACGAGTTGAATATTGAAAAACCTCGACGGGCAGTAATCAATTTGATTTACCGTCATATTTCCCTGCATATTATGCCGTATTCCAATTCTTTGCTACTGGTAGCATTACTGCTTCCTCAAGTCAGCGTTTACAAGGTAATAGGGCTTAATATAATATTTGTGGTTATTTACATAACTATCGGGTATTTTACCTATATAAGAGATATCAAAAGCGAAAATCACCGGAACAGCAAAGAATCTGCAGCAAAAAATCTTTTACAACTACTCCTGTATACATCACCGATATATTTTGCCGTAATTTTGAATATTGTATTTAACCTACCCTTCTATATAGGTGTTCTGCTGAATATTCTGATTCTTTACCTTTTAAAACCTCAAAATACTATTATAAAAGACTTTATCGGAGGGATTAAAATAAATATATTCCTGACAATTTTCGGTGTATATCTGATCCAGGCTACCATAAGCAGTTTCCCTGAATTTAACAGAATACTGGAATCTTTTCTCTCCAATCCCGCTGCTATGATTCCTGCCATTATAGGAATATCCGCCTTTTTCGGACTTGCCACCGGCTACCAGCCGGCATCCATCGGAGTAGTCATCCCTGTAATAGCCGGCATGTCATTGTCTGTGGGAAGAATGGCATTCCTGGCTCATGTAGCCTTTGCCTGGAGTTTTATAGGATATTTCTTTTCGCCTCTGCATCTCTGCCAGCTCTTTACCATGGAATATACGGGAGTGGACAGTTCCTCCCTGTATAAAGAATATTCCCGATTTATTGTGCTTCTGGCTATAGCTGCTGTAGTTGAAAGTTTTATCCTGCTCATGATTTTCAAATAATTATTTATACCATTATGCGACTTTTCACTTCATAAATTAACCGCTCCTTATCATCTGGCAATCTGCCTTTTATCTTGATGATATTTGACGGGTGAGTTGTATCGAATATTATTGGCCGATCAGGCTCAATATTTTCTAAAAGTGTTTTTATTTCAATCAACCGTTCGCTACCGCTCGGAGGAATAAAATCACCTCTTTCTGTCATCTTATGTAATTCTGTTCCGGTAAATATTGTTAAATTCATAGTAATAACCGAATTCGGTGCAAACGTATTGATCATTTTCGCAGTTGCAATTGCATTATCCTCAGATTGACCTTTGCCGGCAATCCCATAAATAATAATTGCATTAAAAGGTATTTTTGCTTCGTTAAGTTTTTTTGCCTGCTTTACTGCTTCATTTACCGTATGACCTTTATTGATCAATTTGAGTATATCATCTCTACCTGTTTCAAAGCCGACATATAAAAGCCTAAGCCCCAGATCATGAAGAACAGACAGTTCTTCATGCGAAAATCCGGAAATACTCCTTATAGACGCATATGATGCCACACAAGCACAATATGGCAAGTATTTATGAATCATATCGAGCAGCTTTTTCATTTTCTCAAACCCTATCGAAATAGGATCCGCACCGGTCAGAAATACTTTTTCAGTATACCTGTCTCCATTTATCAGTTGCATTTCTATATCCGGAAATTCAACTTCACTGTATTTTTCGTCTTTATACATCGAACAGAATGCGCATTTGTTATGCGAACATCCTGTTGTTACCGGCAATAAAACAGTAGTCATTTCATCCTGCGGATAATAAATACCTACACTTTTATACATATTACAAACACTCCTTTTGAAGCTACAAGTATATTGCCTTACGCTATATGAACTTTTATCAAGTTTGTCTTGCCTGATTCTCCGACAGGAACTCCCGCTGTTACTACTACCAGATCACCATCATCGATATGTCCATGCAACATTGCCTCATCTACAGAACTTTGTATCAATTCTTCGGTACCGGTTACGTGAGGACTTTTTATAGGTTTTACTCCCCATAAAAGACTCACTTGCATATAAGTTTTATCATTATTAGTTGCTGCAATTATAGGAGATTCAGGTCTATATGATGAAACCATACGTGCAGTATATCCGCTTGCTGTAGCTGTAATTATAGCCTTTGCTTTCAAATCCGATGCCGTAATACAAGTGGCATGCGAAATTGCATTTGTTACTGTTACTTCTTTATACTGTTTTTTACTACGAAGGTTTTCATCAAAATCTATTGTGTTCTCTATAGCACGTGCGATTCTATACATAGTTTCTACCGATTGTATAGGATATTT
The DNA here is from genome assembly GCA_012840975.1 of Mogibacterium sp. Classification (GTDB taxonomy): domain Bacteria; phylum Bacillota; class Clostridia; order Peptostreptococcales; family Anaerovoracaceae; genus Crickella. The sequence goes on from DUVP01000002.1 coordinate 6,540, forward strand.
ACCTGCAGCTGTCTCTCCTGAAAGCATTACCGCGTCGGTTCCGTGAAATATTGCGTTTGCAACATCTGTTACTTCAGCTCTTGTAGGTCTTGGATTTCTCATCATAGAATCCAGCATCTGTGTAGCTATAATTACCGGCTTAGAAGTTTTATTGCATGCTTTTATAATTTCTCTTTGTAAAATAGGCATCTGCTCAATAGGTACTTCCACACCTAAGTCTCCCCTTGCTATCATTATGCCATCGGAAACCTCAAGTATTTCAGCAATATTATCTACACCTTCCTGATTTTCTATCTTTGCTATTATTTTTATTTTTTCGCCGTCATTTTTTTCAAGTATTTTTTTTATTTCAATTATGTCCTCGGCTTTTCTTACAAAAGATGCCGCTATATAATCTATGTCGTTTTCTATACCGAATATTATATCGTTTTTATCCTTGTCTGAAACAGCAGGCAATTTGACCTTTACTCCGGGAACATTAACGCCTTTCCTGTTATTGATAATACCTGAATTTATCACTTCACATATTATATCTTTTTCGGTAATTTCTTTGACTAACAGCTCTATAAGACCATCATCTATCAATATTCTATTTCCTATAGCTATATCTTTTATAAGCTCCTTATAAGTTACAGTGCACCTTTCCTTATTACCTAAAACATCATCCATAGTTATAGTAAATTTTTGACCTATCTCAAGCATTATGTCTTTTTCTTCAAAATTTCCTGTCCTGATTTCCGGACCTCTTAAATCTAAAAGTATCGCTATAGGCAAACCTTTACGGCTTCTCAATTCTTTGATTATATCTATTCTCTTCTGATGTTCTTCATGTGTTCCATGTGAAAAATTAAGCCTGCATACATTCATACCTTTGTCTATTATTTCGTTAAGTATTTCCCTATCCTCAGATGCAGGACCTATAGTACAAACTATTTTTGTTCTTATAAATTCGTTAACCATTTCGTTTTCTCCTAAACAATAAAGGTAAACTATTGCTTCTTCATTTCCATACGTCACTTTGCTCTGAAGCATCTGTACATGTTGCTAAAAATCACAGAAAATATGTTTCTATACTGCCATCCTCATGCAGCAAATATTCTGTCGGTGCAGTTTGCGAGGAAAACTGTATTGGGGATATTACAGCTGCATAAGCACCGGCATTATTTATCACCAATATATCTCCGGTCTGAAGGTATGGCATTGTGATGTCTTCCGCTATAACATCTGCCGCAGTACACAGATTTCCCACCAATGACACAATTTCTTTCTCTCTATCCTGATAAGGTGCATAAAAACTGAATGAATCCGCACCGCTATATAACGGTTCACATGGTATGCTGCTCTCTTTATCGTACTTATCAACCATCCGTGCCAATGAAGGTCTTACATAGCCATTCAGCGTATTTTTGAGAATAATATATGTTTTTCCATGGGATTCCTTACGGTCTACCACATGTGTAACATATACACCGCTCTGACAAACAACATATCTGCCGGTTTCAATCATAAGTCTTGTATTTGGATGTGTTTTTCGAAATTCTGAAAACAGATTTTCAGTTTCCTTCCCCAGACTATCTATGTCAATTTCCGTATCTGTCTCAGAGTATGCAATCCCGATTCCCGATCCCATATTGATATAATTCAGCTGATAGCCCAATACCGCTTCCACGTTTTCCGCAAGCATCAGCATGTTACGATAGTATGACTTCAGTTTTTCGCTATTAAGCTCCTGACTTTTTACATGCACATGAATACCGTTAATTCGCACATTATCAGGAACCTCAGACTGCAAATATCTTAAGGCTTCTTTTTCATCTATGCCGAACTTCGATGCCGTTCCGGCAGTGCTGTCAAAGGAAAAATCCGGGTTGATACGAATTCCTATACTTCTCTGAGTTTTTCCGGCAATAGCTGAAATTCTTGATATTTCAGTAAGACTGTCCGCAATGATCTCCGCCCGGTTAATTGCCTGTTCTATTTCCTGTGATGTTTTTCCCGGAGCTGAAAAATAAATGTTTTCTTTGTTCAAACCGGATTGTTGAGCAAGCATCACTTCTCCGAGACTTGCCGCATCTGCACCCAGTCCACAGGAAAAAACGGTCTTCATTACACCTTTGTTAGAATTACTCTTTATGGAATAAAGAAAGTCGATTTGCGGGAAAGCGGTTCTGAGTTTTCGTATCTGATCTTTTATTTTTCCCGCATCATACAGATAAAAACATTCCGTCTGTTCTGCCAAACCGATAATAACACGATTCATAGTTTATAACCTCTCCTTTCACATAAACGTATCAGGTTTTATTTCACATTCCATATATTCTTGTTCTTCCTCAATAAGTACTGCTTTTGTTGCTCAAAAGAACAACGCATTCTACATGCGTGGAGGTCGTAGGATTGATGTCTGTTTGATTTCCTTGCTTTTGCTCGTGTTGGGAAAGACAACAATGAATTTCACTCATCTTTGGTAATAATTCATAAGTTTCTACTCGTCTTGGGAAAC
>DUVP01000017.1 GCA_012840975.1 Mogibacterium sp.
GGAATAGAAGTAAAGTTGGGAGAAAATGAAGTTGATAAAGCAAGTGCCAATTTAATAAAATTAGCAAACATATCCACTGTTAAACCGTCTTTACTTATGATATTAACGAATACTCAAATGGCCTATCGAAGACCTGACGGTGTTTATGTGATTCCGCTTGGATGTTTAAAGCCTTAATGGGAGTGACTTTTGTTTAATCCAATATTCTAAATGTCGGGTTGAAAAGGAATCCGGCCGGGAGCTTATTAGTGTAGGTTATGGAAGCCTGACACTTGCGAGTACAAATAATCCTGACGTTGAAAAAATGAGATCGCTTTCTTATACCATATCTTTAAAATGCCGTTTACGGCGTTTTTTTAATGGTCAAAGCAAATTGCACCTTAAAAGGACAGTTTGCACTTACTAAAAACATGATTTTGATAAAAGTTCACAATACTTGTTTTTAAAATAGGGTATAATGATAAAAATATATCACTTGATATATAGGGAGTATAATCTCAAAAACAACGATTTCTTTCTGAAAGAACAGTCATAAGTCATATCTTTATTATGGGAGATTAAGGAGTTAGCTATGGATATAAAAACTATAATCTCATCAATTGATGAAATTGCCGAAAAGCAGGAAGAACTGTATAAATATTTACACAGTCATCCGGAGCTGTCTTTCGAGGAAACCGAAACGGCAAAACTGATGGCGGAGAAGCTTACAGAATTCGGTTACGAGGTTCAGCATATTGGAGGAGGTGTCGCAGGCATCCTTAAGAACGGAGAAGGACCGGTTGTTTTGTTCAGAGCCGATATGGATGCTGTTCCGATTAAGGAAACAACAGGTCTCCCGTATGCATCAAAAGTCGAAGTCATGGTTAATGGAATAAAAGCACCTGTTATGCATGCCTGCGGTCATGATATGCATATGGCCACAGGGATCGGTGCAGCCTGGGCTATGGCTAACAACAAAGATGGCTGGTCAGGCACATATATAGCATTGTTTCAACCTGCCGAAGAAACAGGATCCGGTTCTCAGGCAATGATTGACGATGGCCTTACGGACAAAATTCCTAAACCGGATATCGCTTTGTCCCAGCACGTTCTTGCCACCCCTAAAGCGGGGAGTGTGGGGATTTGTGCGGGACCGTTTCTTTCGACAGCGGCTTCGATGCGTATAACCGTTTACGGCAAAGGAGCTCACGGATCTATGCCACATATGAGCGTTGATACCCTGCTTCTCGCAGCGTCTATTGTCATGAGACTGCAAGGTGTAGTCGCCCGTGAAATCGATCCTTTCGATTTTGCTGTTCTGACTGTAGGTTCTCTTCAGGCCGGTATTGCGGCAAACAGTATACCGGAAGAGGCAACACTGCTTCTCAATTTACGTGCTTATAAAGATGAAGTCAGAGAGAAGCTGGTTGAAGGAATCAAGAGAATTGTTAAAGGAGAGTGTGAAGCGAGCGGTTCTCCGAAAGAACCTGAGTTTGAAATTTTTAATAAATTTCCACCAACGATCAATGATGCTGAGGAAACTGCAAAGGTCGAAAAGGCCTTCCGCAATTTCTTCGGCGATGAGAAAGTTATAACTTATAAACCGATGACAGCATCGGAGGATTTCTCGAATATTCCGAACGCTTTCGGAATCCCTTATGTGTACTGGGGTTTTGGAGCATTTGAAGAAGGACAGCCTGTCCTGCCGAATCATAATCCGGGCTTTGCACCGAGCCTTAAACCTGCTCTCGCAACCGGTACTCAAGCGGCAATCCTTGCGGTGATGGCATATCTTGGAAAGGTGGTATAGAAAAATGTCAAAAGAAAAAGATCAATCGAAAGCACCGGCACAAACTGCTGCAGTCGATCAGGCGAAGGGTTTTCAAGGCAATGACAGACTGCTAATCGGTTTGCTGTTGGCGGTTCTTACCTTTTGGCTCTTTGCCGGTTCGGCAGGAACCATTGCACCTCAAATTTTAGCCGATATAAATGCAAATGGTAATTACATTGATACAGCGTCATTAAACCTGGCGGTAACGCTAACCAGCTTGTTTGCCGGATTATTTACGGTTCTTGCGGGTGGATTTTCCGACAGATTCGGTCGTATGAAACTCACCAGAATCGGTATATTTTTAAATATTGCAGGATCTTTGCTTCTTATCTTTGCAGCAGGGAAACTGGCACTGCCGCTCCTTCTGGTCGGACGTATTCTGCAGGGACTGGCTTCGGCATGTATTATGCCGGCAACTCTTGCAATCGTTAACTCCTATTGGACCGGCCCTGCACGTCAGCGTGCAATTTCAATATGGTCCATGGGTTCATGGGGAGGAGCAGGTCTGTCAGCAGTATTTGGAGGCACCGTTGTTACATTTATAGGGTGGAGAGGCATATTTGTCGCTTCAATCGCGGTAGCTTTGCTTTCACTTTTCCTTATAAAGGGAACTCCTGAGATTAAATCAAATAAAACCGAACACAAGAAATTTGACTATGTCGGACTTCTTACTTTTATAGCGGGAACACTGGCAATTATGATCGTATTGCTCTACGGCTCGAAGCTGGGCTGGAAATCGATGGCAACACTTGCAATTGCGGCTTTCGGTATAGTTGCCTATATTGTATTTATCAAGTGGGAGAAGAAACAGAAAGATCCGTTTATAGACCTCTCCCTCTTCAAAAATACAACGTTTACAGGTGCATCACTATCAAACTTCCTGCTCAACACGACTATAGGAGTACTTATTGTTTCGCAGCAGCTTATACAGATGGCCGGAATGACAAAAGCCGGTACTCCTTATACAGCAATGCAGTCGGGGATATTATCTATAGGTTATGGAATTTGTGTAATAACGTTTATTCGTATGGGAGAAAAACTTCTGCAGAGATTCGGATCTCGTAAACCTATGATATGGGGAATCTCAATTGTTATGGTTGCGGCTATGTTGCTTATGTCAACTCATCTTCTCATCGGACAATATGTCGTTTTAGCAGTTATTGCGTACTGCCTGTTCGGTACAGGTCTGGCGTTTTATGCGACTCCGGCTACGGATGCTGCATTGTCAAATCTACCGGCAGATCAATCAGGATCAGGAGCAGGTATCTTCAAGATGGCTTCATCTCTGGGAGGTGCCAGCGGAACAGCAATTTCACTGGCCGTGTTCTATGGTTTGATGGGTTCTAAAGTTCCGGATATTATAGGAATGCAGGGAAGAACGGATAACGTTCAGGTTCGTATGGCAGCTATGGTTGCAATAGGAGTTTCTCTGGTATTCTTGTTGCTTTCAATCCTGTCGATAGTAACTACATTGCCTAGAGGAGGCGGCTCAAAGACTCTCGGAGAGGTTTCTGCGACAGTATCTCCTGCAAAGCAGTTGCCGCCTGATGAGGCAAAAGCAGCCATTGTTGCTGAATTAGGAAATCTCAGTATTTCCGAGCTTGAAGAAATCAGAAAGCAGATACTTATTAACAAGCTTGCCAAACTGGATATTAAGGTCCTGGAGAGACTTGTAGATAAACAAGACGGATAAATCTAATCTGAAGATTTGTCTTCAGATTAGTAATATACTATATACTTTCCGATGTTTTGTTATGTATAAATATGTATAAAACGGAAAAAGGAGGCTTTCAATAATGGAAGATATTAGAATAGGAAGAGCCACACCTACAATTGACAGCAAACTCAGACATAATATTCTAAGGCTTCCAGGTGTTATAAGAGAAGCTTCGGGTATAATAATCTATGGAAGAAGGATAAAGTCTCTTATATTTACAACTGATCTTGCGATTATACGTAATTGTGACGCGGATGCAGTTTTGGCAGTATATCCTTTCAGTCCACAGCAGGCTATAGGAGATGCAATTATTAAATACTCCTATATCCCGGTATTTTGTGGAGTAGGCGGTGCTATAACTAAGGGAATACGAACTGTAGGTCTTGCAAAGGACGCAGAGGCGAGCGGAGCGATGGGAATTGTTTTGAATGCACCGATTTCTAATGTAAATTTATCGTCTGTGTCAAGAGCGGTAGATATTCCGTCAGTAATTACAGTGACAAAAGAAGATACAAATATACAAGACAGACTGGATGCAGGTGCTGCAATATTGAATGTTGCTGCGGCAGAAAATACTCCTTATATAGTAGAAAAAATTCGCAAGGAATTTGAAGATGTTCCAATTATGGCATCAGGAGGGAAGACGGAGGATTCCATAATGGCAACGATTGAGGCGGGAGCCAATGCAATAACATATACCCCTCCATCGACCAAAGACCTCTTTGCTTCTATGATGAAGCAGTATAGAGAAACCTAAGATTATTAATGCAGAAAATGAACGGTCAGGCGGACTATTCGCCTGACCGTTTATACGGTTTCAAATAAAAAAGAAGGTTTAAAAACAAAATAAAACAATAATTTAATAAAGATTGCAAAAATTTTACATTGTTTTTACAAAGAACACCCATAGAATTTTACATAGCGCTCGTATTATACAGAAGGATATGAACCGCTTTTTAACAAATTTCTAATAAGCAAAGAAACAGAGGTATAAATAATGGACATTTTTGGCATATTATCTCTCCTTGGAGGATTGGCTCTTTTCTTATATGGAATGACAGTGATGGGCGACTCGCTGGTAATGCTTTCCGGCGGTAAGTTGGAAAAGATTTTAGAAAAGTTAACTGATAACAAGTTAAAAGGTCTTCTTTTAGGAACGTTGGTAACAGCCGTTATACAATCATCATCTGCAACAACGGTTATGGTCGTAGGATTTGTAAACTCCAGCATCATGAATTTAGAGCAGGCAGTGGGAGTTATTATGGGAGCGAATATCGGCACAACCGTTACTTCATGGATTTTATCGCTCAGCGGAATTCAGGGAAGTAATGTGATCGTAAAATTGCTTAAGCCAAGTTCTTTCTCCCCGATTCTTGCCGCAATAGGTGTCATAATGATGATGACTGCTCAAGAAGGCTCAAAGAAAAGAACGGTAGGCAATATCTTCCTAGGGTTCGCAGTTCTCATGTTTGGAATGGAAACTATGAGTGCTGCAGTATCACCACTTAGAGATAATCCTGCTTTTACGGGCATGCTCACTGCTTTTTCCAATCCTCTGCTCGGAATTCTTGCCGGTGCAATTTTAACAGCTGTGATTCAGAGTTCCTCCGCATCAGTCGGTATATTACAGGCACTATGTATATCAGGTGTTATAAGTTATGGTGCGGCTATTCCTATTATTATGGGTCAGAATATAGGAACCTGTGTTACAGCGTTGATCTCATCGATAGGAACAAGCAAAAACGCAAAGCGAGCAGCATTTATACATTTTTATTTTAATCTCATTGGAACGATAATTTTTGTTATAGGCTTCTATACTATAAACTCTTTTGTTCATTTCAGTTTCCTCAATACTCTTGCAACTGCTGCAGGTATAGCTGTAATTCACAGTTTGTTTAATATAGGAAATTCGATAGTCCTGTTCCCGTTTACAAAGGGGCTGGTAAAGCTTGCAACCCTTACCGTAAGAGAAAGTGAAGAGGACGTCAAGAAGAGCAAAGAGCCGGATGTTCTCACCGCGCTGAGTGATCATTTCCTGGAAAGCCCTTCATTTGCAATGAGACTTTGTAAGAGCGCAGTTGATGAGATGGCAAGACTTTCAAAAGAATCTATTTTACTGGCTATGGAGGTTGCAAAAGAATATTCCGGAACAAAGATTGATAAGATTATATCCATTGAACAGCAGATAGATCATTTTGAAGATGTTTTAGGCTCATATCTTGTGAAGCTTGCAGGAAAAGACTTAAGCATAGATGATAGCCACCTGCTGTCGGTATTGCTTCATACTATCGGAGATTTTGAAAGAATATCGGACCATGCTGTGAATGTGACAGAAGCTGCACAAAGACTCAATGATGAGAATATTACAATGTCTGATATTGCACAGCGTGAACTTGATAGTCTTACCGTTGCGGTACGTGATATAATCGGTATCACGGAGACTGCTTTTATAGAGGAAGATTTAATGAAAGCTGTAGCTGTAGAACCTTTAGAGGCAGTTATCAACGAACTTGTCAGAGAGATGAAGCAAAGACATATCTATCGTCTGCGTACGGGAACCTGCTCCATAGACGCAGGACTTATCTTAGAAGACTTTCTGACTAATTATGAGAGAGTTTCAGATCACTGTTCCAATATCGCTGCAACTATGATAGAGGCCGAGTCTGATACTATGGATAAGCACGAATATACCAGCATCATCGCCAGAGACAGCGAATACTTTAAAGAAGAGTACAGGAGACTCAAAGGTATCTATATACTGCCTTAATGTAAGATTATTAGGCATAAGGATGTACCGGTCCGGGAAATGATTGTTGCTGATTTAATAAATAAATGAGGGAAGGAGAGCGGATGGCTTTAGCATATATAGTAGAAGATGATGCAGGCATACAGGAGATTGAAACTATTGCATTGAAGAACAGCAATCATGAAGTGCAGGCATTTGATAGAGCGTCTACATTCTATGCCGGGCTTGAAGAGACACTTCCCGACTTAATTCTTTTAGATATAATGCTCCCGGATGAGGATGGTTATAGTATTGTACGCAATTTGAGAAGCAATCCGAGAACCGGGCGTATTCCGGTAATAATGATAACTGCGAAAACTACAGAACTGGATATGGTCAAAGGCTTGGATTATGGTGCTGATGATTATATTCGTAAGCCTTTTTCCGTTATGGAACTAATATCCCGGGTGAGAGCGTTATTAAGGAGATCTTCTAAAGAAGAAGAACCCGGAAGGCTTGTTGTCGGACAAATTGTTCTGGATAATGAAAGATATTCAGTTACCGCCTCTGAACAAAGCATAGAGCTGACATTGAAGGAGTTTGAGCTGCTCAGATACCTTATGCTTAACGAAGGAATTGTTCTCACGAGGGAGGCTATAATGCGTTCTGTTTGGGATATAGACTTTGAAGGAGAGACCAGAACGGTTGATGTACATATAAAGACTTTGCGACAAAAGTTGGGTGAATGCGGAAAACAGATTCGCACTATAAGGGGAGTGGGCTATTCTATAAACCCGGAGATTGGAGATGAATGATGAAGCAGAAAATCAACACTCGTCTTCTTATTATCGCAGCTCTGGCAATTGTTTTAACGACTTTCGGTACAACTTTTATTTACTATAATATCTTCGCAGCAAAGAAACAGGAAAATTTCGATGTATCAATAAACAGTATCGCAGACTTCTTTATGACTGCTCTTCCCGTTATTATCGGAATTGCAGTCATTATGTTTCTTGTCAGTATCTTTACAGGTCATCTGCTTACAAGAAATCTTCTCAGAAACATTGAACAGATGGCCGAAGATATTGATGACAACAGACAAAAACCTGTTTATGCAGAATTAACGCCGTTTGCTGAAAAGATAAGAACCCAGCATGAGAATATACTTGCTGCGGCAAAAAGCAGACAGGATTTTACAGCAAATGTTTCGCATGAACTGAAAACACCTATAACGACTATATCGGGATATTCAGAACTTATAGAGAATAAGCTGGTGGACTCCGGAGAGATACCTCGTATCGCGGGACAGATACATAATAATGCAGACAGGCTTCTTTCACTTATAAATGACATAATTCGACTGTCAGAACTCGATCATGGGGAATTACCGAGAGCTTTCGAACAGCTGGATTTATATGAAACCGCGAGAGAGTGTGTAAATGATCTGCAGGCCCTTGCTCAAAAGAAGTCTATATCACTTATATGTGAAGGAGTTTCGGCAGGAATAATTGCCGACAGAAGTTTGATTAGAGAGATGATTGAAAATCTTGTCCACAATGCCATAAGATATAACAAGGAAGGCGGGAAAGTAAAAGTTATTGTTACTATAGAAAAAGGTCACCCCAAAATTTCTGTGCGAGATACAGGGATAGGGATAGAATCCGATGAGCAGGACAGAGTTTTTGAACGTTTTTACCGTGTTGATAAAAGTCGCTCAAGAGAAACCGGAGGAACAGGTCTAGGGCTCGCAATAGTAAAGCACATTGCAGATATCCATTTTGCGGAAATCAGCTTGCAAAGTGCTGCCGGAGAAGGAACGGAAATAGTAGTAACTTTTTAATATCAAAAATTCAAAGTTTATTTCGGTCTGACAATCGATATCTTATTGTAAGGGATATCGATTTTTCTCTTCTCCATTTCCAGTACAAATAATTCAAGCACGAATCTTCTGGATGAATTCTTATTTGAAGGTTTGCATGAAACTTCGAGCAAGTGATTTATTTCGAAATCAGCTAATTCAGAAATGCCGAGATTTTTACATTCTATTATATTCCGGTTTTGTTTAGCCTGAGCTATTACCTCGTTAATAATTCTTTCAGAGATATCGACATCCAGATTATATGGAAAAGGCAGCGTTATATACAGTTTTTCCGAAACAAGGGCTGCTTCCTCGATTCGTCTGTTGGCTATAGAAACAATATTACCGGTAGCATATTCTCGAATCTTAGTAGTCATAAGACCGATAAGAAGAACTTCACCTTCTATCACTTCACCGGCACCGGCGTATCTTACTGTATCGCCCACAGAGAAATAACTGTCAGAAAGAATGATGCTTCCTCTGACCATATCCTTAATAAAGTCTTGAAGGGCAAGTCCTGCAACTATACCGAAGATTCCAAGTCCTGCAAGTACGGAAGAGACATTCATACCGAAGAGCTGGAGTATAATAAGGGAAGTTACTGTAATAAATAAAAGACGAATGAGATTTTTTGCAAGTCTGATATATGTTTTGCTTTTCTTTCCGGCACCTAATTTAGCATCTCGCATAGACTCGCCTTTATTGATGATAGCGATAAGAATCTTGTAAATTGCAACTGAAGTAACGATTACAAGAATACATGCAAGAACAGTCATAAGTATATCCTTATCAAAAACGTCTCTGATTTGTGTTAAAGCCTTCATATGCACACCTCCGTTTTGCATAATATACTATATGAAGTTTATGCTGTCAAAACGGATTTTATACAGCAAGACTATTATGAAGATTTAACCTCGCAGAAGTTCAGGTGTTTTAGTATAATATATAAGATAGAAAACATAACGGAAGAGGAATATAGAAATGCAACAACTTAAAACAGGTATCAAAGGCAGATTGGAAGAAACAGTTACATATGAAGTTTCTGCAGTCGGCATAAAGAGCGGAGGACTTCCCGTATACGGAACACCGATGATGGTAGGTCTTATGGAAAGAACGGCATGGTCAAGCGTGGAACCCTATATGGAAGAAGGTATGGGGACAGTCGGAACTTATCTTGACATTAAGCATGTGTCGGCAAGCCCGATAGGTGCAAATATAGTCTGTGAAAGCAATCTTGTTGAGGTTGATGGAAGGCGACTCGTGTTTGAAGTCAAAGCTTATGACGAGGCCGGTTTAATAGGGGAAGGAAAACATGAACGTTTTATAATTCAAAATGATAAATTTATGGCGAGGACAGAAGCTAAACTTAAATAGAAAGGTGAAAAATCAGAGAGGAAGAAATGGCGACTAAAAAATCAAATAAAGAAAATCTGAAAAAAGGGAATGCAGTAAAAACAGACTGGTATAAAGAGGCTGTTGTCTATCAGATATATCCTTTCAGCTATAAGGATTCGAACAATGACGGAATCGGAGATATCGAAGGCATAATTTCCAAACTGGATTATATAAAAGATCTTGGAATCACCGCGATCTGGTTCTCACCGCTTTATAAATCACCCTGGAAGGATTACGGTTACGATATTGAAGATTATAAAGGCATACATCCTTCATTCGGAATGATGGAGGACTTTGACAGGCTCATCGATGAGTGTCATAAAAGGGATATCAAGGTGATAATGGATCTGGTCGTAAATCATACAAGCGATCAACACGAATGGTTTAAAAAGGCGCTTGCCGATAAAAACTCGCCTTACAGAGACTATTACATATTCCGCGAGGGAAGGCGTAAGGGTGATAAGCTCTTGCCGCCGACAAACTGGACATCATCTTTTACAGGCTCTGCATGGGAAAGAGTTGAAGGAACCGATGAATTTTATCTGCATCTTTTTACAAAGGAACAGCCGGATCTCAACTGGGAAAATCCCGAGGTCAGAGAGGCTGTGTCAGATATTTTGATATTCTGGATGGACAGGGGAGTAGACGGATTCAGATTGGATGTATTCAATCTCTTCTCCAAAGTATATCCGTTCAAGGACGATCGTACAAAGGGAAGTTTTCAGAAGGGTATGCCTTTTTTCGTCGATGGACCGAGGATGCATGAATTCCTTAAGGAAATGAATGAAAAAGCACTTTCCAAATACGATTCATATACGGTCGGAGAGACATATTTTCCGGATAATGATGAAGCACATGAATATATAAAGAGGGAAAACAAGGAACTGGATACAATATTCCATTTTGAACACCTTGCTGCAGACAATGCGGGCGGGTTAAAATATATTCCTAAACCTTTCAATCTCGTTCAATTTAAGAAGGGTTTCTTTGAACCGCAGAAAAGATACTTTGACGATGCATGGAATACCCTCGTACTTGAGAACCATGATCAGTCAAGGAGTAACAGTCGCTTTGGCATAGACACGAAGAAGTTTCATTACGAAGCATCGACATTTCTTGCTCTCGTAACGTTTATGGGATGGGGAACACCGTTCATATATCAGGGTGAAGAAATAGGAATGACGAATTCCGATTTTGGCTCGATGGAAGATATGCGCGACCCTGTGTCTCGCTTTGTCTTCGATATGGCGACGAAATACGGAATGCCGAAGAAACTTGCGTTTAATTTCATAAAAACAGGAGCCAGGGATAATGCACGTGTACCTATGCACTGGAACAGCGGTGTAAATGGCGGCTTTAATGAAGGAGCAGAACCGTGGCAGCCTATGAACTCGAACTATAATGAAGTAAACGCAGAGGATGATATAGCATCACCTAAATCCATATACAGGTTTTATCAGAAATTGCTGGGTATCAAGAAAAACAATAAAACAGCGATATACGGAAGGACTAAGGAATTTAACCGTAAGAATAGAAAGGTGATTTCCTACAGCAGGACAGATGAGAACGGCAGACTGCTGGTAATCGGAAACTTCTCAGGGAAAGAGGTAAAATACGAGATTCCGTCAGATTTCAATCCGAGCAGACTTAAAGCTATTCTGACAAATTATGAATATATGGAAACAGCAAGAGTTATGACCCTCAGACCTTATGAGGCAATATTGTTTGAAGAAGCAATTGGAAAGAATAAATAAGCAGAAAGAACCGGTTAGTAAAATAAATAATTTTAAATAGAATTCAGATAAGGAGGTATACAATATGTCAGTTGGACTTTATACACCTACCGATGTGCATTTCGGTAAAGGTGCTGAGGATAAGGTAGGAGAGATTCTAAAAGATTACGGCGTTAAAAAGGTTTTGGTACACTACGGAACGGGCTCGGTAAAGCGTTCGGGACTTCTTGATAAGGTCGAGAAAGATCTGCAAGAAAACGGAATAGAGTATGTTTTACTGGGCGGGGTCGTGCCTAATCCGAGAGTTTCACTTGTACGCAAGGGAATAGAGCTTGCCGAGAAGGAAGGTGTTGATTTTATACTGGCTGTCGGTGGAGGTTCCGTTCTTGACAGTGCTAAGGCTATCGGATACGGAGTTTACGGCGGCGGAGATGTATGGGACTTCTACTGCGGTAAGAGAAAAGTTGAGGGCACTGTACCGGTCGGATCAATCCTGACACTCTCAGCTACAGGTTCGGAAATGAGTGACTCCTCCGTTATAACAAATGATGAGACGGATCCTATTTTCAAGCGTGGCGTGAATACTCCTTTTGGCAGGATAAAGGTTGCACTGCTCAATCCGGAACTTACCTATTCGGTATCAAAATATCAGACTGCAAGCGGAGCTGTGGACATTATGATGCATACTTTGGAAAGATATTTTCTCAACGGAGAGTCGCTCGACTTCACCGATCAGCTTTCATTTACATTGCTGAAGACAGTGATTAAATATCTTCCTGTTGCACTTGAGGATCCGAATAATTATGAAGCAAGAGCTAATCTTATGTGGGCAGGTACATTGTCTCATAACGGACTTATGGCTGTAGGAAATGCAAACAGAGGAGACTGGGCATGTCATCAGATTGAACATGAACTGTCCGCTGAATATGACGTTGCACACGGTGCCGGTCTTGCGGCAATATGGGGATCCTGGGCGAGATATGTCATGGATACAGATCCTTCAAGGTTCTCCAAGCTTGGAGAAGGAGTTTTCGGTGAAAGCGACCCGATAAAGACTGTTGAGAAATTTGAGGAATTCTTTAAATCGGCCGATATGCCTGTAGATATAGCCGGTCTGGGTCTTGAATTTGACGATGAAGCCTGCCGAAGAGCGGCTCTCGGTGTAACTTTCCAGGATACGAGAACTATTGGAAACTTTAAAGTTTTGACAACGGAAGATATTTACGAGATATACAAAATGGCATCAGGTAATTAAAAATAAAGGATGTGATAACAGATGGATGCAAAAATCTCAGAAAAAGATACAAATATTGTCGAGCTTAGAAAGATATTAGATGAAAGTAAGAATATAGTCTTCTTCGGCGGAGCGGGAGTTTCGACGGAGAGCGGAATACCTGATTTTAGAAGTGCAACAGGTATATTCAGTATGAAGTTAAATAGGGACGTGTCTCCCGAAGAAATGGTTTCACGCACATTCTACGTTAAACATCCTGATGAATTCTTTGCCTTCTATCGGGATAAACTGATATATCCCGATGCAAAGCCGAATGCGTGTCATTATGCACTCGCTGAGCTTGAGAAAGAAGGAAAACTGAAAGCCGTTATAACTCAGAACATCGACGGTCTTCATCAGGCGGCAGGAAGTAAGAAGGTATACGAACTTCACGGATCTGTTTTGAGGAACTATTGCGAGAAATGTCATACATCATATGACCTCAGTAAAATTTTAGAATCGGAAGGAGTTCCAACTTGTGATAAATGCGGCGGACGCGTAAGGCCGGATGTTGTACTTTATGAAGAGGGACTGGACTCCGATGTTATAAACGGAGCGGTTCGTGCGATAGAGACGGCTGATACACTTATAATAGGAGGAACTACGCTGATAGTCTATCCTGCTGCGGGACTCGTGAGATACTTCAGAGGAAAGAAGCTTGTTTTGATAAATAAGACTGCAACTCAGGCAGACAGCAGTGCTGATATTGTTATAAGGGATTCGATAGGAGAGGTTTTCAGACAGGCAATGTCAATCAATAAATAACAAATAAAATGCAGGAGGATTGATAACATGGCTAAATTCGACGCATTGAAGCTCGAGAATCAGTTATGCTTCCCTCTGTATGCCGCATCCAGAGAGATGATCAAGAAGTATAAGCCGTATCTGGATAAGATAGGACTTACATACACTCAGTATATCGCGATGATAGTTATGTGGGAAACGGGGAAGATAAATGTTAAAGATCTCGGAGAGAGACTTTTTCTGGACAGCGGAACCCTTACGCCTCTGCTTAAAAGCCTTGAGAAAAAAGGTTTGATTACCAGGACAAGAGATAAGGATGACAGACGTGTACTTAATGTGGAATTGACTGATAAAGGGGAAAAGCTTAAGGAAAAAGCTATTGAAATTCCATATCAAATGGGTGGTTGTATAAGACTTGAAAAGAGTGAAGCGGAAGCACTACAAAAAATTCTTAATAAACTGCTTTCGCAAGAGTAGAGGTAAATTTTTATGGAACAAAGAGAAAAACCTTTGGTAATTGTATTGTCGAGAAGCTATTCAACAGGATTGGGAGTTATAAGAGCCCTTGGTAAAGAAGGCTATAAGATAGACCTTATCGAAAGTGTAGCCAAAGACGACCCTGAAAGTGTAGCATCAAAAAGCAAATACGTTAACCGATA
Organism: Mogibacterium sp.; assembly: GCA_012840975.1. Taxonomy (GTDB): domain Bacteria; phylum Bacillota; class Clostridia; order Peptostreptococcales; family Anaerovoracaceae; genus Crickella. The sequence goes on from DUVP01000017.1 coordinate 13,915, forward strand.
TGTTCAGGTCAAATCACGCAAGATAGAGTTTGAGGAAGGAGATCCGGAGCTTATTTCAGAAATCATGAAATACTCTGAGGGCTATGATCAAAAACCTGTCCTGTTTCCTGCTGACGATTATACGACGATCATTGTGAGCATGCACACGGAGGAACTTTCAAAATATTTCCACTTGCCGCATGTAGCAAATGAAAAACCCGGCAACAATGATATTTTAAAAATTATGGATAAAACCTGTCAATCACAGCAAGCTGTATCCGTAGGTCTTGAGATACCGAAAGAATGGATAGTTAATTTGAATCAGGAATATATTCAAATTCCTGATAATATCGTTTTTCCGTGTTTTGTAAAACCGATTATGAGTACACAGGGATACAAAACAGAAATGAAACGCTGTGATGATAAAGACGAACTTGCTGCACATCTGGAGAAAATGAAAAACAAATTTTCGGAAAGAAAGGTATTTATTCAGGAATATCTGGAAATAGATAAGGAAATAACAGTCATAGGCAATGCTTCTGATCAGAGAATTACAATACCCGGTGTTACCGAAATGACCAGCAGTGTAGTAAGGGAAATAGGCGGATTGCAAACAGGGGTGTGGCTTCCCTTTGAAAGTCTGGACGAAACCGTGTGCGAACAAGTTACCGCTTTGATGAAGAAAATGCATTTCGTTGGAAACTTCGGACTGGATTTAAATATTGTAAAGGATAAAGTTTATTTCAGCGAAATTAATTTCAGAACCTCCGGTTATACTTATGCTTTATGCAAAAAAGGCATCAATATACCGCTTATGTTTGTTGAATATGTTACAGGCGCAGAAGGGGAGATAAAGGAAAACAAACTTGAATCTGCCGGACCTACGTTTGTATATGATAAGCTGGTGTGGGAAGATTATGTCTATGGTCACATAAGCAAAGATAAGGCTAAAGAAATAATATCTTTCGTGGAAGTACCTCTTCTCCAAGATGAAGATGACCCTGAACCGGGCAGATTTATGATCGAAGAGAGTATGAGGCTTAGAGAAGTTAAAGAAAAAAACAGAGAGAGGCGGGAACTCTGCATTGAATCAGCTATGGAAGTAGCAGGTTGGGACAGAGAATACGCTATCGATCGTATAATGGATGCCAGAAAGCGGATAGGTATAACATATAACGATTACAGAATCAGAAAATTCTGTTTGTTGTCTGAGTCTGAGCAAAAAGAAAAATATGATGAAATACTCAGAATAAGAGAGGCTAAGAAAAACGGCACATATAAGAAACCTTTGGTTGTTGTAATGACAAGAGTTCATACTACGGGAATAGCTATCGTCAGATCTCTTGGAGCAGCAGGTTATGATATTGATGTTGTCGCCAGTTCGCGGAGAGAAGAAGATGCCGAATTTATCAGGAACAGTAAATATGTAAGAAATTTCTGTGAAATAGTTTCCAGAAAAGTGAAAAGCGGAGGAGACTGGGCTCTTGTAGAGGAACTTCTGAAATATAAAGACAGTGAATATGATAAAATAATTCTTTTTCCAACCGACGACTATACAACCATGGTCATGGATTTAAACAGAGATAAGCTTGAGGGAATATTTGAGATGCCGCATATAGTCGGAGGTGAGCCGGGTTCAATAACCGAGCTTATGAGCAAAGAAGTTCAGGCAAAACTTTCACGAGAATCAGGTATAGAGATACCGTTAAGTGTGACTATTTCACTTCAAGATGAAATTACACTGCCTGATAATATTGTATATCCGTGTTTTTGCAAACCGATTGAAAGTGTTTCAGGCTTTAAAATTGAAATGGCAAAATGTGATAATCAGGAGGGGCTGATTGAGCATTTGAGATGGCTTAAAACAAGAAACCCTAACAGAGATGTATTTATTCAGGAATATCTTGATATAGAGGGGGAAATCGATATATCAGGTGTGGCTCTCAATCAGGAGATTATTATTCCGGCAGTTATAAAGAAGATCGATGTTGCACAATATGAAAAAGGAGTTACCCTATCCGGACAAGTCGTAACCTTTGAAGATATTCCGGAGCTGAACGCTATTAAAGATAAAGTGCACGACATGATGCGAAAATATCGTTATGTCGGAATGTTTGATTTAGAGTTTATTACTGCAGGGGGAAAGCTTTATTTTAACGAAGTGAACCTCAGAAGCGGCGGACCTAATTATGCATACTTTATGAGCGGAGTAAATCTGCCTAAGCTTATTGTAGATGAGCTGAGTGGTGAAAGACATCGATTAAGAGATGAGGCTATCGGAGAAACAGGTAAAACTTTCATATATGAAAAAGTTGCGTGGAATGACTACAAGCACGGATATTTCAGCAAAAGAAAACTAAAAAAGCTTTTGGATTCATTTGATATAAGGCTTTTAGAAGATAAGGAAGATTTTCTGGCTACCGAGCATTCCAAAAAGAAACTGAAAGATGAAACATTTCAGTTTCGTAAAAAAACAATTGTGTCGGCAACAAGGGCTGTATTGAGAAAATATATGGGGCCTGTAAGACATAGAATTCTGGGATATCCTCAGACTAAGAAAAAAAACAGAAGAGACAGTAGGAGTGAGGTTCCAAGAGTATTGGTCGCCGGACGGAATTACTGTTCAAACCTGACGATTGCAAAATCTTTGGGAGAGGCGGGATATGAAGCCGAAGTATTGAGAATTTTCCAAAGAAGACCCGGAAAAAACAATATCTTAAAAACTTTAAGACCGGAGGCATACAGCAAATATGTAAAAGCCTACTATTCGCTTAACACGATGAGAGACAGCACAAGAATTGTCAAAAGACTTATCGATCTTGCGGATAAAGAAAAGAAAATGCTTCTAATACCGGCAGACGATCTTGTGGCTTTTGTTGCGGATGAGAATTATGATATTTTGAGTGAATATTATCATTTACCTAATATAAATAATGAGCGCGGGGCAATTGTCAGAATGATGGATAAAAGTTATCAGAAGAAACTTGCCGAAGCTGCAGGCTTCACAATATTAAACAGCTGCGTTATTTCTTCAAGTGACCCCGAGATTCGTATACCTGATAGCGTTAATTATCCGTGTTTTATTAAACCGAAAATAAGCAGAAACAGCTCAAAATCACAAATGATGAAATGCGATAATTATGACGAGTTGAAGGAAACTTTAATGGAAAGAAGAGGCAGAGCTTTTGAGCTTCTCGTTGAGGATTATGTTGAAATCTCCAGAGAACTTTCCTTTCTTGGTCTCAGCACACCGGAAGGTATTATTTGTCCGGGCTTCTTTGAGACAGTAGTAGGAGGAGAAGGTAAACACAGAGGAGTTGCAATGCTCGGCAGAATGCTTCCTACAGAAGCTGCGGGAAACCTTGCGGACAAGGTTGTAAAATTAATGAAAACTATCAAATATACAGGATTGTTCGGCATCGACCTTATAGAAGCAAAAGACGGAAAAATATATTTTGCTGAGATTAATCTCAGATACGGAGCTTCCGGATATGCTCTTACCGCAAGCGGATATAATCTGCCTGCGATGCTTGCTGACTACGTGTTCAAGGGAATAAATATCGATACAGAAAGCAATAAACCTATTGAAAGCAAAACCTTTGCAAGCGAAAAAGTGATTTCCGACAGTTATATAGAAGGAACAGTTACATATAAACAAGGAAAAAAGATAATGTCTCAGGCGGATATCCTGTTTATTAAAGATGATAAAGATAAAGGACCTTTCAGACACATGAAAATCCATAAATTGTATGCGAGAAAGATACGAAAAGCAAATATTCAAATGGAAAAAGAGAGACAGGAGCAGGAAAATAAAGGAAGGCAAAATCATTAGTCTTAAAAACCAAAACCGGGAGAGGAAGCCAATAGACTTTACCAGTTATGGTTGTGAAGGGAATGCAATAGATTATTGGAGAATAGTTATAAGAACAAAACTGTACTGGTTATAAGCAGATACTGGCCGACTGGATTGAGCGTTATAAGATCGCTTGGGTCGGCTGGTTATAATGTCGACTTTTTTGCGAGCTCTGCCGAAAAAGGAGGGGCTTCTATTGCAGCATCAAGTAAATATGTAAGGCAATATAAAGAGTCAGTATGGAGGAATGTAAAAAAGTCAGACGACCCTTTCATTATGAACAACCTGCTGGAGTATGCACGAGAGCAGACGGAAAAGGCAGTTCTTCTTCCTACTGATGATTATGTTGCTTATTTCATCGACAAACACAAAGAAGAGCTGGGTCCTTATTTTCTCATGTCTTATGTCCGTTCGGATGAGCCTTATTCAATATCAGAGCTTATGAGTAAAGCCCTACAAATTAAAATGGCTGAAGAGGCGGGCTTAAATGTTCCTGAAACAAGATCAGTCTATTTAGAAAATCCTATATTAATACCGGAAGATATAGGGTTTCCTTGTTTCTGCAAACCATATGAGAGTGTTTCGGGTTATAAAGGAGAGATGGCAAAGTGCAATAATCGTGAGGAACTGAAAAAACATTTACAGTTTCTTAAGGACAGAATTTCCGGCAGAGATGTACTTATTCAGGAATATCTCGATATAGATTATGAAATAGATATGTCGGGAGTCTGCTTAAGGGATAAAATCATAATTCCGGGAGTGATTAAAAAATCCCACATTGCCATACATGAAAGAGGAGTAACTCTTGGAGGAACCATACTTCCGATTTCCGCAATTGAATCTGTGAAAGAGAATGTAATTACAATGCTGAAATCGACAGGTTTTGTCGGTATGTTTGATTTAGAACTATATGTAGTAGGAGAAAAAATATACTTCGGAGAAATAAACTTTCGCAGCGGAGGTCCGTATTTCTCTTATTTTTTGAATGGTGTAAACCTTGCGGATATATTCGCAAAGCATTTGTACGGTGAGGAGATAACAAAAGAGGAGACGGAAATAAAGGAATTCGGAAAAACGTTTATAAATGAATATGTAGCATGGAAAGAATGTCTGAACGGATATCTTTCATTTAGTCAGGTAAAGGAATTACTGTCTTCTGCTGATTATAAACTTCTTGAAAGCAGGGCTGATACTGTTCCGACTGAGAAGTTTAACGATGAAATAAAAAAGAAAATTACAGATCAACGCATTAAAAAAATTAAAAGAAATACATTTAAGACAGTTAAAAAAATTGCAATTCCTGTTCTGGAATTTATAAAAGGCTATCCGCAGAGGAATCCGTTTCGCAAAAACAAAAAAGAAGTTACCTTTGCTGTTGTGTTTGGACGAAACTATTCTTCTAATTTGTGTATATCCAGATCTCTTGGAATTGCCGGTCATGAAGTTGAGATGATCAGACTGACAAGCAAAAGAATCCGATATAAAGATCTTTTTAGGCAGTCCTTTCCGGAGGCACATAGTATATACACGAAGGCTTTCTATACTTGCTCACAGGCAAATAACGGAACAAGAGTTTTTGAACTGTTAATGGAACTTGCAGATACGGAACATAAGAAATGTTTATTTCCGACCGATGATGTATCAGCATATATAGCGGATCAACATTATGACGAGCTTAAAGAGTACTATTATCTTCCTGATATTGATAAACAAGCCGGCAAAATAATAAAATTTATGGATAAAGCCTTACAAAAAGATATTGCAATCGAATGCGAAGTCAATGTGCCTGAAGGCTATATGATAAGAATCGCAAACGGCTCTTACGAAATTCCTCAACAACTTACATATCCATGCTTCATAAAACCGAATGTAAGCAGGAGAACTTCAAAAAAGAGAATGAGAGTATGTAATACTCAAATGGAGCTTAAAGAAGAACTGGACTCCATTGCTGCTGAAACTGAGCTGGATATATTGGTAGAAGAATATATTCCGATAAAAAATGAAATATCCATTCTGGGAATCAGTTGTTCGGGAGAAGCTTTTTGTGCTGGCGGATTTGTGGCCGAGATGACAGGAAATTCTGCACGCAGAGGAGTGTCGGCAAAGGGAAGAATGCTTTCTTATGAGGATTCGATTATGATATTCGATATGGTAAAACCGTTGTTCAATAAAATAAATTATACAGGACTCTTTGATATTGACCTGATTGAATCTGAAAATGGTGATATATACTTTATTGAAATAAATTTCAGATATGGTGCGTCTGGTTATGCGATAACACAGTGCGGAAATAATCTGCCTGAAATGATGCTGTCGTATATGAGAGACGGAGAACTGCCAAAAATTGACGAGTCGAAAATAAAAGGAGATAAGACATTTGTCAGTGAAAAAATCCTTGTTGAAGAATACGAAGAAGGATACATAGATAAAAAGACGATGTTAAATATTATTAATAAAGCGGATATCTTCTTTATCAAGAATGATTTAGATCCTCAGCCATTCAAATATATTAATTGGGCTAAGAAAAAAAGGCTAAAAAAAACTGTAAATAAAAAAAGCATATAAGGTAGATGGTTTGATATGGTACTCCGTTTTCATCCCAATATATATTTTTTATATTGCTGAAGGATATCGGAACTCTATAAAGGTGTGACGTTTGGAATACCTAAGAGTATTATGAAGCATTTTGAGAGCGATGACTATATTCATTCGAGAGGGGGTAAAGGATGAGCAAACAAATAATTAAACGTATTAGAAATATCGTTAATCGTAAAAAGGTCATTAAGGAAATTGCAAAGAAAAACGGGAAATCATACTCGGAGATTAAGCATTCAGTACAAGTCGCAAAAGAAAAATATGGCATCACGCTGAATGAATACAAAAAATATAACTTATCAAAAGTAAATGAGAATAAAATAGAAGAGGAGTATAAAAACCAGAAAAAAAGGGAGCGAAATCGAAAAGCAGTAAAAGAGTATGCTGTTAATGCTGCAATCAAGGAAGCAAATTTTAATATAAAGGAAGCAATTGCAGATGTTGATGATTCAAAAAAATTTATAGAATAAGACCGTCAGAATATTTCCTTTATAAGTTTTATTTAGTACCGGAGTGTGAAAGAAAGAACTTTGCTGAAAAAATAATTAATGAGCGAGAAATAAAGAAGTTAGTTGATAGGCAAAAAGAAATTGCAAAAGTAGAAAGAAATAATGAGTATATTCAAAAAATAATGAACGAATCAGGCTGGACAAGGTCTGATACATTAGAAAAACTAAGACATGCGAGGGAAACAAATGGTGTAAGCACGAAGTTATATTATGCATATAGATTTTGGGAACTGAGCGAAGAAGAACAGGCCACATATTTTACAAATGGCATCGGAAGAGAATTGTCTGAAAAATATAGTGAAGAATTTGTAATTAATAGAATGATGTTTTATCATAAGAACTTCTTTCTGGATAAGGCTGAGGGGTTTATCGGAAGAAAGTGGCTTTCTACAGTAAATATGAACTGGGAACAGTTCAATAAAATTTTCTCAGAAGAGAAAAAAATCATTTACAAACCACAGGCAGATTTTGGTGGAGAAGGAGTTAAAGTATTCAATTGTGATAACAAAGAAACACTGAGAAAAGCATACTCAGAAATTGAGAAGCTTCCATTTGGTGTAATTGAGTCGTTTGTTAATCAGCATCCGGATATGCAGCAGTTTTCAAAGAAATCAGTAAATACTTTAAGAATAGTAACGATTCGCACTAACAACCCGGAAAAGGGTATAGAAACAGGAAAAATTCACTTTATTTATGGTGCAATGAGAATGGGCAGTGATGACAGTTATACAGACAATCTTTCTAGCGGCGGTCTTATGGCATTAATAGATATTGATACAGGAATCTTAACAACACCAGGGACCGACTACTCAAACAGAATATGTTATTCACATCCGATAACAGGAGCTAAGATAAAAGGATTTCACGTGCCATTTTTTAAAGAGGCAAAGCAGATTATAATTGACTTTAGTGAGAAATACGATATTGAGGGATATTATGGCTGGGATATTGCAATAACAGAGAACGGAGCAATATTGATTGAGGGGAATAACGCACCTGGAATGGAATTGCTACAGTTACCGTACGTTCTTGAAAAAAAAGGAATGAAGCATATCTTAGATCCATATCTCTAATTTTAGGAGGTGTAAATGTCAATAGAAAGCAATAAGTGGTTAGAAAAATATGAAATAAAACGTCCGGATATTGATTTTAAAAAAAGAAACTCGGAGAAGAAAAAACAGTTGCATCCGCATCGTTACGAGCTTACTGATGAAGTTTGGGTATCTAAACAGAAGAAAAAGGGATTATTTGGAAAGAAAAAGGCGACAATTCTTTTTACAGGGGATATTGCCTGCTTTGACAAACAGTTTGAAGTAGCACAAGTTGGTGATAGATATGATTTTGAGTATGCATTTGAACAAGTAAAACCTATTTTTAAAAAAGCAGATCTTGTTGTAGGTAACTTGGAAACGGCAATTGTTCCAGAAGCACCGTATAGATCTGAAAAGATTGTCATTGAAGAGAATTTTTATTGTAATGCTCCATTAGAGTTTTTATCAGCAATAAAAAAATCGGGAATAGATGTAGTCACAACAGCTAATAATCACGATCTTGATACAGGAGCGGTAGGGCTCGGAGAGACCATAGATAATATTGAAAGGTACGGGTTTATTCATACTGGCACATTCAAGACAGATAAAAGAAGGTATGAGTTGTTTGATGTCAATGGGATTAGGGTTGGGATTGTAGCATATGCGACAGACCATAATGCACTTTCATGTAATATTAAACCAGAAGGAATAGAAAAACTTCTAAATGATTATACAAAGGAAGCGGCGAGATCGGCAATAGAAGAAATGCGAAATGCCGGCGCAGAAATTGTCATTGCCTATATGCACTGGGGTAAAGAAAATAAAACGGAAGTGCATAAAGATCAAATTAAAATCTCAAATCAGCTTGCATATATGGGCTACGATTGCGTTGTAGGATCCCACCCACATGTATTACAGAAATTTGAGGTCATTAAAATAGCTGACAGAGAAATGCCTGTGTTTTTCTCGCTTGGTAATTTTATTTCACAGAATTACAATAATATTAAAGCGAGATCTGCACTTGCTTGTATAGAGATTGAAAAAAAACGTAAAAATGTAAAGCTCCATTGTTCATATGTACCCATATATACATGCGGGAGTTATAAGGGTAAGAAGTTGGTTGTGTTGCCTATAAAAGAAAATTCAAAGGGGAGGAAAGCTTCGAAGACTCTTGAAAGAATAAAAAATGAAATCGGTTTTGACGTTTCCGTTAATAGGAGATTCGTAAAAGAGGATTTGATTGAGGACAACATTAAAAAGAAGCGTAGAAGAAGGCCTCAAGAGCTGAACTTGAGTACAGTTAAGGAGTTTCCGGTCGAATATAACGATGGATTCTTTAACTATTTAATAAACGAGGACGATGTATGCTTTGTCGGAATAGATGAAGCTTACGTAACGGTTTCTTGCACTGTACCTGAGAAAATCCATGGACTTCCGGTAAACAATATGGTCGATGGAGCTTTTGAAGGAAATACATATTTGAAAAAGGTGAAAGCGGTAGGATTCCCATACATAGGAAAGAGAATGTTTAAAAATTGCGCCAGCCTTGAGGGCTTTCGTATGGGTCTGCATACAAGGGAAGTGCGTGAGGAGGCATTTGCAAATTGTGTAAACTTGCAATCGGCAATAATGAAGAAAGGTTTAGAAAGAATCAACACTCGCGCCTTTGCAGGCTGTACAAATCTTCTTAGTGCAAAAATTCCAGCTAATGTTTCATATATTTCAGATAATGCCTTTGAAAATTGTCCGAGACTAACTATATACTGTGACAAAGGGTCTTATGCTGAGCGATATGCAAATGAACACAACATTAAAATTGTTTACATGAACGTATATTAAAATAGTGCTATTTTGTGAATTCATAAAAATTGATGAAATAATGGTATATGCCCTAGAAAAATTAAAACAATAAAAAAACAGAGCCTTGACAGCTAAAACAGTTTGTCAAGGCTCTGCTGATTAATCAGGATCTTGCAGTTATATACTAATCTGATTACATACGACGTCTTTATCCTCATTAGCACTTATCTGCACGTGATAATACGTGTACTCATCCGTGGTTAATTTACTTCCTGCTTTGAAAAGCTTCTCCGCTTCTTCTTTTTTGTCGGAACGGATGCGAACGGATATGCCGCAGCTCGAGGATATAAATCTCGGCACGGGTACAACAATGCATTCCGCAGGCTTGAGGAGCTTATCTGTCGCAATGGCCGCATGTGTCGATTCAAATGTTAAAAGATAATATTCTTTCATTTGATAACTTTATAACCTTATTATATTGAACTCTGTATCTATTGATACCTATAGCTTTATAACTTTGCCGACTTCCTGCATAGCACCGAGAATATCATACATATTGCTTACTGTGCCGACTTTAAGCTGATCGGTAATTCCGAGGAAGTTCAGGCAGGTTCCGCATACTAGAACTTTTGTACCTTTATCGATAAGAGTATTCAGATTGTCGATAATCTGCTGCTCATCACCTGCAGGAAGCTTTACTGCCTCGTTCATAAACAGAACATATGAAGGAATCTTTTCAGATTCGCTGAGAGTGAATATAGCCATCTTTGCAAGATTATATCCGAGCTCAGTTTGGTTGGTTCCGATAGCGTTTGTGTTAAAGAAGACGGCATAGCTTCCGTCGTCTATGCCTGCAGCTCCGGCAACTGTTTCGCCGTTAGCAAATTTTACAAGAAACTTGTCGCCAAAAGGTTCGCTGGTGGTCGGTCTTCCCAGAACATCTCCAAGTCTGGCAAGATTGCCGACCTGAGTCGGACCGTCAACGATTATCTCGACATCCTGAGCTCCGGCCTCAAGTTCTTTTTTTGCCATAATTACAGGAATAGGGCATTCTTTGCCACCTGCGTCAATTCTCATATATGCACCTCCGTTATTTATAAAATGAATAGTTTGTAAAATCTATTTTACACTTCTTTGGTGCTCTATACTATAGAATTATTCAATATTAATCGGTATAATAAAGACGTTATGATTATTTTTGATTTAGACGGAACATTATGGGATTCAAGCAGCTCGGTTGCCGAGTCGTGGAATTATGTAATATCCGAGATTACCGGCAAAGACAGGGGACTAACCGGATCGGACGTAGAGAAGGTTATGGGTCTTACTATGGACGATATTGCCGATGCTCTTCTTCACGATATTGAACCGGAGATGAGATACGAAATTTTCAGGCAATGTGAAGAGCATGAGAACGAATATCTGAAAGAACGGGGAGGACTTCTTTTTCCGGGAGTAAGAGAAACTGTTATCGAACTGTACAAAGCGGGTAAGAATCTGGCAATAGTGAGTAATTGCCAGAAAGGATATATCAATGCATTTCTGATTTCTATGGGAATGACAGAATATTTTCGTGACTTTGAGGAATGGGGAAACACCGGGAGACCAAAGGGAGAGAATATTCGCTTGGTTATGGATAGGAACGGAGTAAGCAAAGCGGTATATGTCGGTGATATACAAAGCGATGCGGATGCAGCTTCATATGCGGGAATACCTTTCATATGGGCGAAGTACGGTTTTGGCAATGTGAAAAAGCCGGATGCGGCAATCAACAGTATGTATGAACTGCCCGGTACTCTTAGAGAACTGGGATATCTTTAATTAATGGAGGTAAATCGTGAAATTAAATAACAAAAGAACGATCTTTGTGGGACTTGCATTTCTGTCAATATGTTCGTTCTGGCAGATGTATGACAATGTAATACCCTTAATCCTTACAAAGACATTTCAACTAAGCGAAACCCTTTCAGGGGCAATAATGGCGGCGGACAATGTACTGGCATTATTCCTTCTTCCGTTTTTCGGTTCTTTATCGGACCGCACAAACACAAGGATAGGAAAGAGAATGCCTTTTATTTTGCTTGGTACGGCAGGAGCGGTAGTCCTCCTCAATCTTCTTCCTCTGATCGACAACAGCTATCATGCATCACCGTCTACGGGGAAGATGTTTGCTTTTATAGTTATTCTTGCTTTGCTTCTCATAGCTATGGGGACATACAGGTCGCCTGCAGTAGCTCTTATGCCTGACGTAACTCCGAAGCCGCTAAGGTCGAAGGGTAACGCAATAATCAATCTTATGGGTGCTGTCGGAGGCATAATTTACCTTGCTGTTGCGGCGGTAATGTATCCAAGCTCAAAGGTGCAGGGTCTCGACCATGTAAACTATCAGCCGTTATTTATAATTGTAGGTTTGATAATGGTGGCTTCCGTGTTTATACTGTTCAGGAAAGTGGATGAACCTAAACTGGTAGCGGAAAATCATGCTTTGGAAGCGGAACATCCTGAATGGAACCTGGCACAGGACGATGGGAGCGGGAGTGAGATTTTACCTGCTGAGGTAAAGCGAAGCCTCGGATTCCTGCTCGCTTCTATTGCTCTTTGGTTCATAGGTTACAACGGAATTACGACCTGGTTTACAACATACGTAGACAAGGTTATGGGTCAGGGACTGGGAGAGGCATCTACATGTCTTCTTATTGCAACAGCCGGAGCGATTGTTTCCTACATACCGATAGGGAGTCTTGCGTCAAAGATCGGCCGGAAGAAGACAATAATGATGGGTATTATTATTCTTGCAGCCTGTTTCCTGTCGGGATTCTTCCTGACGACGACATACAGCGAAATCAATGCGGTGATGTTTATCGTGTTTGCGATAGTCGGCTTTGCATGGGCGGCAATCAACGTGAATTCTCTGCCTATGGTTGTTGAGATGTGCAAGGGGTCGGACATAGGTAAATTTACAGGGTATTATTATACCGCTTCTATGGCAGCTCAGGTTGTTACACCGATAGTGGCGGGATTTCTTATGAAGAATATAAGCTACAAAGTTCTCTTTCCTTACGCAGCGCTTTTCGTTGCTTTGAGCTTTGTCACTATGACATTCGTTAAGCACGGAGATGCGATACCGGAAGCAAAGAAGGGAATTGCAGCTTTTGAGGAGATGGATGATTAGAGAAGAAAAAACAACAAGAGAATTGAACCTGGCCGAAATGTATGCACATAGAGGCTATCACGATAAAACAAATATACCCGAAAATTCAATGGCTGCTTTTCGCAGAGCTGTTGAGCACGGGATGCCTTCTGAACTGGATGTTCATCTTATAGCTGATGGAAGTCTTGTAATTTTCCACGATGAAGAGCTTGAAAGGATGACGGGTGTTAAAGGTCGGATAGAAGATTATGATATCGAAAGTTTGAGAAGGCTGCACCTTTATGAAACCGATGAAAAAATCCCGACCCTGGATGAGGTTCTGGATTTGTATGAAGATACGGGACTGGAGCTCCTTATTGAACTGAAAGTCGCAAGAGGAAATTACAAAGCTTTGGTTCAGAAGACTTGCGAGAGACTTGCAAGCTACAAAGGCCGGTTTGCTATTGAAAGCTTTGATCCGAGAGCTTTGATAGAATTGCGCAAGATAAGACCGGATATAATAAGAGGTCAGCTTTCGCAGAACTTTTTCAGAGATCCTTGCGGTCTTCCGAAATATCAGATTATCCTCCTTACTAATCTAGCATTGAATTTTATGGCAAAGCCGGATTTTATAGCATATAATTTTGCTGACAGAGATAATCGAGCACTCAGAAGGGCAGTTGATAAACAGGGAATACAAGAAGCGACCTGGACGATTAGAACGCCTATAGCCTATAAAGCTGCAGTCAAAGCCGGATGTATACCGATATTTGAAAATTTTAATCCTAAAGAGGTAGAAGTATGAGAAATAACAGAAGAGACGGAGTGCGAATAAAAGATGTTGATCCTGTTCATTTGATAATGCCATATGTAATGCCTAAGAGAACAGAGGCTGAAGCATCAATAACGGAGAAATTCGATATTACAAATCTTCTCAGATACATGGAGGAAAGGAACGAAAAAGAAGGAACTAACCTTAAGCTTTTCCACGCTCTGTGCACATCGATTGCCAGAACAATATATCTGAGACCTAAATTGAACATTTTTGTTGCCGGTAAAAGATATTTTCAAAGGAAGGGTGTATCGCTTTCGTTTGTGGTGAAAAGAAAGTTTGAAGACTCTTCGGAAGAGTCCGTTATGGTTCTGGATGTTACACCTGAAATGAATCTGGATGCTGTTTCGAAGGCTATTTTGGGAGATGTCAAAAAAGTTCGCAAAGAGAATTCAAACGATATGGATAAACTGATGGGAACTGTAGGAAAACTTCCGAGATTTATGTTGGAAGCTCTTTTTGGAATTCTTAAGATTTTGGAATATAACGGCATAATGCCAAAATTTCTTACAGAAGGAGATCCTAATTACTCTACTGTTCTGCTTTCCAATCTTGGATCTATAGGCGCCGGAGCACCCTACCATCATCTGAACAACTATGGCACATGTTCTCTCATGATGACAATAGGAACTATGTATAAGGAAAAAAGAAAAATGCAGGATGGAAGCGAAGAGGAACGTGACATGGTTGACTGTACATTTATTATCGATGAGAGAATTGCTGACGGTTTCTATTTTGCCAAATCACTGAGAATTATAATGTATTTGCTTGAAAATCCGGAAGCACTGATGCAGGAAATGACTGTAGAAGTTCCGGTGGAAATGTAGGTGAAGAATATGGAATATACTTTTCGCAAAGCAACAGTTGAAGACCTTGACGGAGTAGAAACTATCTATAATCACATCCATGATATGGAGGAGGCGGGAGTTTTTACTACCGGCTGGGAGAGGGGTGTTTATCCTGTGAGAGAAACAGCCGAGAAGGCACTTTCGCGCGGAGATTTGTATGTCTGTGAATCGGATGGAAAAATTCTGGCTTCTGCTATTCTCAACAATTTACAGGATGAATATTATAAAGAATGCAACTGGCTGTATGAAGCGGAAGATAAAGATGTTTCTGTCCTTCATACCCTTGTTGTGGAGCCCTCATTAGGGAAACAGAATATCGGAACTGAGTTTGTAAAATACTGGGAGAATCTGGCTAAAGAAGAAGGCTATAAAGTTCTCAGAATGGATACGAACGTAAGGAACAAGATAGCAAGACATTTCTATGCGACTAAGGGATATAGAGAGGTCGGAACTGTTCAAACCGTATTCAACGGAATACCAGGACTTGAACTTGTTATGATGGAGAAGAAACTATAAGCACCGGAGGCAGCATGAGTCAGTTGACTTTTTTTGAAAGCGATAATAAGAACAAGCCTCTTGCAGAAAGGATGCGCCCGAGAGATCTGAGTGAATTTGTTGGCCAGGAGCATCTTCTTGGCGAGGGGAAAATACTCAGGAAACTCATAGAACAGGACAGAATAACATCCATGATATTCTGGGGTCCTCCGGGCGTGGGCAAAACCACACTTGCACGAATAATCGCCGGTAAAACCGATGCACAATTTATAACATTCAGTGCGGTTACAAGCGGCATTAAGGAAATAAAAAATGTCATGCAACAAGCTGACAAGGTGGCATCTCTGGGAGCAAGAACGATTGTATTTATTGATGAGATTCATAGATTCAACAAAGCTCAACAGGATGCTTTCTTGCCGTTCGTAGAAAAAGGAAGCATAATTTTGATAGGGGCGACTACGGAAAATCCTTCTTTTGAGGTGAACGGCGCTCTTCTGTCCAGATGCAAGGTGTTTGTTCTTAAGCAACTCACTCAGGAGAATATAGCACAGCTTTTACGAAATACACTTAAAGACCCTCGGGGATTCGGAGATGAAGATATAAGAATAGATGACAAGATGATCGATATGGTTGCCGCTTTTGCAAACGGTGATGCCAGGACGGCTCTTTCAACACTTGACATGATGATACTCAACGGGGACACGGAAGTTGACAGTTCTACGGGCAAAGAAATCATAATAGTGACAGAAGAAGATTTTGAACAGTGCACCTCAAAAAGGTCTTTGCTTTACGACAAACACGGAGAAGAACATTTCAATTTAATTTCCGCTCTTCACAAGTCGATGAGAAATTCCGATGCGGACGCATCCGTTTACTGGCTTGCAAGAATGCTGGAATCGGGAGAAGACCCTATATATATCGCAAGACGGGTGACGAGGTTTGCAGCTGAAGATGTTGGCTTGGCTGATCCGAGAGCGCTGGAATTGTCCGTTGCAGCTTTTCAGGCCTGCCATTTGATAGGAATGCCGGAGTGCAGTGTGCATCTTACGGAGGCTGTTATATATAATGCACTTGCACCGAAATCCAACGCTATGGAAATTGCATATATGGAAGCGGCAAAAGATGTGAATGAACAGCTTGCCGAGCCGGTGCCATTACATATAAGGAATGCACCTACGAGCCTTATGAAAGAGCTTGATTACGGTAAAGGCTATGTATATGCACATGATACCGAAGAAAAGATTGCGGATATGGACTGCTTACCGGAATCCCTTCAGGGAAAAGAATACTATCATCCGACTGATCAGGGGTTCGAGCCGAAGTTCAAAGAGAGGTATGAGGCGATAAAGAAGTGGCGCCTTAGCAAAAAGAAAAAATAGCAATCTCAATAAGCGATTTTAAAATTTAAAATATAAGAAGCAATATTTATATACACGCTTCGAGTACGGCTCCCGCCTCGCTTTCGCTTAACGCAGCGGTACTAAGCTCTGTCTTCGCCTTACGGCTCGCCAATCGCTAAGTGCCGGCTACGAAAGAGCCTCTTGCGAATATATAAATAGGCTCTATAACTTTTTTTGGGGTTTAGCAAAATGACGCTGTAACTTTGTTTGGGGTCAAAATGAAAAAATAAGAGGTCTTTTCGCATAGAGAAGACCTCTTTTAAAGTATAAATTACAACTTTATGCTTGAGTTATTGTTAAGAGAATAGAGAGCTCTTTTCCTGAATCTTTCAAAATCCTTGTAACCATTCCCATTTCTTTTAATAAGTTTAAGTCTGGAGTTAACAGACTCTACAGGACCGTTGGATATTCTTTTACCATCATGACGATCGAAGCTGTTGACAACTTCTTTTCTCCATTTACGAAGAGACCTTTTTACAGGTTGAAATTCACTAATGCCACTAGCGGATAATTCAGTAATAAATTGATTCAGCCTGTAAGCAGCATTTTTGCTGTCTGAAGTTTTGTTAAAATAGGCATAACTTTCTTTGTGGTAATAAGCTACTTCTAATTCGGGATGAATAGAAAGCAATCTTTTAATAAGATCTATTGCTTGAATATATCTACCTCCGGTTATGGCATAGTACCTTCTTAAGTCTATAGACCCGGAAAGGTTAATCTTGGAGGAACTTTTGGTTAAAAGCCAGTGAAAACGTTTCAATAAACGGTACTCTTCAGAGTTTTTATCGTAACCATTCATAACTCTTATCCTAACAAGATTAAAAGCATGATTGATAAGTTTAATAACATGGAAACTATCCACACAAATCTTTGCTTCAGAAAAATACAAAGAGCAAACATCACGGTAAATATCCCACATATCCATACAAACATATTGAACTTTTTCACGTTCCTGGCGGGGAATTGCAGAAAGATAGCATGCAATGTCGTTTTTATGTCTGTTGGGAAGGAGATCAAAGATCTGACAGGTATGCATGTCTACAAGAACGCAAGCATAGGCTCTTTGCTTGTATTTGACTGCATAAATTTCATCGATACAAATGCATTCGGGCATCGGTATAGCATTTATTCCGGCGTGATTGTCAAAAATACGAACAATGGTTGTAGTAGAAACTTTCATAAGCTTTGATACTGTAGAAAAGGTTATAGATGGAGATTTAAGCAGTTGCATAGTACGCATAATGGTGTACTTCGAAATTCTTGCACCGGATCCTGTAAATGGGTTTGACTCTGAAAAAGATTTGTTACAAAGCATGCATTGATATCTTCGTTGATTAAATATAAGCACAGTATTAGCTCCTTCAATGATTTGATGCGCAATTGTTCTTTGGTAATAATCATGAATACGTTTGGTGTACGAACCGCAGCGAGGGCATTTTTGGGGTTTGACTCTTAAAGTGATAAGGACGAACTGTGTATACTCTGCAGATGAAATCTCAATATCCTGTATATCTTCCGGTTCTAAATTAAATAACTTTGTGATAATATCCTTCATATCTTCTCCTGTTCTGTAATTTTTTTGTTGCAAATTGAAATTAACATGAAACAGGGAAAATGAAAATCGCTGTGACCCCAAACAAAGTTACAGCGATTTTTTTCATGCCGGGATTTGACCCCAAACAAAGTTATAGGTATATACCACACCCCAAAAAAAGTTATAGGTCCTATAAATATTGCTTATTTCAATTAAAAAATATCAAAAATCGATAATTGAGATTACGGGAAAGATGCGTATTAAACTTCCGAGCCGAGGTTTTCCTCGAATTGCTTTTCAATATCTCTTTTCCCATAAATAATACGGTATATTTTTACGATATGTTTTGTTTCATCAGGTAAAAAAAAACAAGGTAATTTTCTACCGGCATAACCCTCAGTCCTAAAGCCTGCCAATGCTCATTAGGTCGTCTTTAGCATTCTCAGAAAATATTACTTGATAGCTCATTTTTTTAATTCTTGTTCTAAAGCTTTTTTAACTTCACCAAAACTATAGGTTCTTTCGTTTTCAAAATCGTTATGAGCTTTTAACATTTCCGAGTGAAATTCTTCAGCAGTTAAATCCGACAAAACAAGAGGATTTTTATTTGGTATTTTAACATCAAAAGGCAATCCGTTATGCATAACTATCTGTCTTAAAAATATAGATACAGCATTTGACATTGGTATTCCAAGTTTATCAAGTACAATCTCGGCCTGTTTTTTTACCTCGGGCTCTACTCTTACATATATATTAGACGTTCTTGCCATATACATCACTTCCTTTCAATCAAATTATATTAATCTTGATTGCGAATAGCAATACATTTGACCAGAAAGCCTCAATAAATTTGTGAATAATAGCCTTATTTTCTTCAGATTGTCATTCTTTTTACTATATTCCAGAATGGTTTTATATATTTCGACAGTATCGCTTAATGCCTTCGTCAGTACCGCTGCGTTAAACGAAAGCGAGGCGGGAGCCGTACTTGAAGCGGCCATAAAAATATCCCTATTTATAATGACATTGAATCGCTCTATGTGTTATAATTTTAAGGCTGATGTATTGTCAGCCTATAATTATTTGAAGGGTACGTAGATAATAATGAAAGACATTGAACTAAGAGATATATTTAAGAATAAAGAATCGTATGCCGGTAAGGAAATAACCGTTTACGGCTGGGTGAGAGGGAACAGAAGCTCCAATCAGTTCGGTTTTATTTCCCTGAACGACGGAACTTTTTTTACTCCTGTGCAGGTGGTATATGAGAAAGAGAAATTGGAGAACTATGATGAAGTTTCGAAATACCATTTAAGTGCAGCTGTCAAGGTTAAGGGGATACTTGAACTTACACCGGAAGCAAAACAGCCTTTTGAAATCAAAGCGACTGAAATCCGCCTTGAAGCGGATTCGGATCCCGACTATCCTCTCCAGAAGAAGCGTCATTCAATGGAGTTTCTCAGAGAGATAGCACATTTAAGACCGAGAAGCAATACTTTTTCGGCTGTCTACAGAGTCAGAAGTGCTGCGGCGTATGCAATACATAAATTTTTCCAGGACAAAGGTTTCATCTATGCACATTCGCCTGTAATTACTTGTAGCGATGCGGAAGGTGCCGGTGATATGTTCCATGTAACAACGCTTGACTTGGATAATATTCCGAGAGACGAAGACGGAAATATCGACTATACGCAGGATTTCTTTGGCAAGAAAGCAAGCCTGACAGTATCCGGACAGCTTGAGGCAGAGGTAATGGCTCTTGCTTTCCGCAATGTATATACATTCGGACCTACCTTCAGAGCGGAGAATTCAAATACGGCAAGACATGCATCCGAGTTCTGGATGATAGAACCGGAGATGGCTTTCTGCGACCTGGAAGGAAATATGGATATTGCAGAGGCAATGATCAAATATATTATCAGCTATGTCCTTGAGAAGTGCCCTGAAGAAATGCAGTTCTTCAACAGCTTCGTTGACAAAGGACTTTTGAAGAGGCTGGACAATATCGTGAATTCCGATTTCGACAGAATAACATACACAAAAGCTGTCGAGATATTGCAGAAATCAGGCAAAGAGTTCGAATATCCGGTGGAGTGGGGGCTGGAACTTCAGACAGAGCATGAGAGATATCTCACAGAAGAAGTTTATAAAAAGCCGATTTTCGTAACGGATTATCCGAAGGAATGCAAGGCTTTCTATATGAGACTCAATGAGGACGGCAAAACAGTAGCTGCCTGCGATATGCTCGTTCCGGGTGTGGGCGAGATTATCGGCGGAAGCCAGAGAGAGGAAAGATATGATGTTCTTCTTCAGAAAATCCGCGATATGGGTCTTGATGAATCCACTTACGACTGGTATCTTGATCTACGCAAATACGGCGGTGTGAAGCACTCGGGATACGGACTCGGTTTTGACCGTATACTTATGTATATGACAGGTATGGGAAATATCAGAGACGTCCAGATGTTCCCGAGAACACCGGGCAATGCTGAATTTTAAATAAACTTAACAGCAAAAAGCAAGTAGAAAATAATTAAGACATTAAAATATAACAGAAAAACAACAATAAGATATAAATAAAACAGAACATGTTAGGAGGAACAAATGAAAGGCTATTCAACCGATAAAATTCGTAATATTGTCATTCTGGGACATGGTGGTGTAGGCAAAACAACCTTTCTTGAGGCAGCTCTATTGAACACCAAGGTTATCAGCAGACTCGGCAGAGTAGAAGACGGGAATACGGTATCCGACTATGAGAAGATGGAAATCAGCAAAGGATACTCCATAAATCAGACATTGGTACCGATAGAGTATAAGGGCACTAAGTTGAACTTTATAGATACTCCGGGATTCTTTGACTTTGCAGGTGAGGCAATATCAGCTCTGTCAACAGGAGCAACAGCTATTATTATGATAGATGCTTCTTCAGGTATTCAGGTAGGAACTGAAAAAGCCTGGAATTTGGTTAAGAAAAACAATTCACCGACTTTCTTTATAATCAACAAAACAGATAAAGAAAATGCCGATGTACAAAAAGTAGTAAGTGAACTGAAGGATACTTTCGGACCGGCATGCGTAACTTTGGATGACAAGGACGCTCTTGATGAGGCCGTTGCAAGTGCTGATGAAGAGCTGATGGAAAAGTTCTTCGACGGTGAGCCTTTTACAGATGAGGAGTTTGCGAACGGTCTGGCAAAAGGGATTTCAGCCGGAGACATTATGCCGATTCTTGACATGAGCAGCCTGACAGGTGACGGTGTGGACGTGGTTCTTGATTCTCTGTGTAAATATGTTCCGAGACCGGATGCGTATCTGACACCTGCAAAGAACGATAAGGGTGAAGACATAGAAATCGTCTGTGATCCTGAAGGTGATCTGGTTGTTTATGTATTCAAAATGCTTGCAGATCCGTTCCTGGGAAGAATTTCATATGCTAAAGTTGTGTCCGGTACCCTCAAGACCGGTGCCGATTTATACAATCCGCGCTCTGAAAAATCCGAAAAACTCGGGTCGATATTCTTTGTAAGAGGAAAGACACAGGAACTGGCAGATACAGTCTTTGCAGGAGATATTGTCGCACTTGGAAAACTCCAGAATACCAAAACAGGGGATACGCTTTGCAATAAGAACAAACAGGTTCGTCTTCCTGAAATCGCGTTCCCGAAGCCATGCTATTTTGTGGCTGTTGAGGCGGAAGACAAGAACGACGAAGAGAAAATGGGACAGGGCTTTATAAGACTTTCAGAAGAAGATCCTACTTTCGAACTTGTAAGAAATGCGGAAACCCGTCAGACTTTGATTGCAGGTCAGGGAGATATGCAGCTTAATATCATGCAGGCAAAGCTGAAGGACAGAAACAAGATATCGGTAAATGTTGTTCCGCAGAGAATTGCTTATAGAGAAACTATTAAAGGCACTTCCGATGTTCAAGGCAGACACAAGAAGCAGTCCGGCGGCGCAGGGCAGTACGGAGACGTTCATATCAGATTCTCTCCGTCGCAGGAGGAAGGACTGGAGTTCTCAGAAGAATTGTTCGGAGGATCTGTTCCTAAGAACTACGTTCCTGCTGTCGAGAAGGGACTTCTTGAATGTATGGATAAAGGACCTCTTGCGGGATGCAAAGTGCAGAACATCAAAGCAGTGCTCTATGACGGATCATACCACGAAGTAGACTCAAATGAGGTTTCGTTTAAGATTGCGGCATCTCTGGCATTTAAGAAGGGTATCAGCGAAGCAAAGCCTTGTCTTCTCGAGCCTATCATGAAGATGGAAATCAGCGTTCCTAACGAATTTGTTGGAGATGTAATGGGAGATCTTCCTAACAGACGCGGTGTCGTAATGGGAATGGATCAGGCGGAAGGCGGAAATCAGCTCCTCCATGCAGAGGTACCTGAAGGTGAGCTGTTTGACTATGCAATCGCACTCAGATCCATGACACAGGCAAGGGGTTCTTTCACTCTTGAGTTTGCAAGATATGAAGAATTGCCAAGAGATAAAGCGGAAAAGGTAATAGCAGCATATAATGCAAGCCTGGAAGAGAAATAACGAAAAAAGCATCCATGCATGAAATTAACCCCTTTTAGCAGAAAAATCTTACGAAAGGGGTTTTTTATGTCAAGAAAAAGTAGTTATCAATTATTCAGAAAAGACTTAATTGCCCCCCTTATATCGGGTGCTCCGCATACTTCGATTTTTATGCTTGGTTTAGTTTTCAGGATTTGATTTGCATTGTTTCGGGGTAGGATCACCCTATCATATCCGAGGCGCACAGCTTCTTGAACCATTTTATCTCCATTGCTTACAGAACGGAGATGACCTGTCAGTCCCACTTCTCCAACTGCTATAATTTTCTTATTCGCTGCTCTGCCCTTGAAAGAACTATATATAGCGAGAGCAACAGCAAGGTCTGTTGAAGTGCTGCCGGTATTCATCCCGCCGACGACATTGACATATACATCATAGTCGAGGAGATTAAGGCCGGCTTTTTTTTCTAGTACCGCGAGGATCATATTGAGCCTGTTGTGATTGATGCCGACAGCCGTTCTTCTGGCAAATCCGACATTTGCCCGGGTTACCAGTGCCTGTATTTCAAAGAATACCGGACGGCTTCCTTCGTATGATGCGGATATGACAGAGCCTTCTTCGCAGGATATGTTTTCGATAAGGCTTCCGCTCAAATCCGGAACTTCCTCCATTCCGTCGGAAGTCATTCTGAAGGCACCTATTTCATCAGTAGTTCCGAATCTGTTCTTATAAGATCTGAGAATCCTTAAATCCCGGTCTCTTTCACCTGAGAAATTAAGAACACAATCCACCATATGTTCAATTGTTTTCGGCCCGGCAAGTTCACCGGATTTTGTCACGTGTGCAACAATGAAAACAGGCACATTGTTGGTTTTTGCAAATTTGATCAAAAGATTGGAACATTCTCTTATTTGTGTAATGCTTCCCGCTACTGAATCAACAGAAGAAGAGTACATAGTTTGTATTGAATCTATGATTACAAAGCAGGGTTTTATTTTCTCGCAGGAAGAAAGAATATTTTCTATATTCGTTTCAGGAAATATGTAGAGGTTATC
Source organism: Mogibacterium sp. (assembly GCA_012840975.1). Taxonomy (GTDB): domain Bacteria; phylum Bacillota; class Clostridia; order Peptostreptococcales; family Anaerovoracaceae; genus Crickella. Next base: position 37,503 of record DUVP01000017.1, read on the forward strand.
ACTTAAGTCTTTGCATACCCGGTCAGCACGGAGCTTGATCTGCTCTTCCGACTCTTCACCGCTTACATATAAAACAGCCCCGTATTGATTAGCTATTCTGTTGGCTGTTTCAATTAAAATAGTAGATTTTCCTATTCCGGGCTCACCTGAAATAAGAGTCAGAGAGCCGAAGACGATACCGCCGCCGAGAACTCGGTTAAGTTCTCCTGTGCCCGAATTCATTCTCGCATAGTTTTCCGTTCCGATTTTTTTCAGTTTAACGGGAGCACCTTGCGTACCTGTGCGTCTCCTGTTATCAGTAGAAATGTCAGGAGTGGTCTGTATCCGGTGTTCACTTATAGTTCCCCAGGACTTACAATAAGAACACTGACCCTGCCATGAGGGGTATTCATTGCCGCATTCCGAACATATGAAAACAAGTTTATCCTTCTTCGCCATCATCTTCTCCGATAGTTTCCGTTTTGCTAACGGCCATATTTCTTGCGGAAGGCTTTCTTACGGTTTCCATCTCAAACCAGAAATCCGACCCTTTACCTTCTTCGCTGTTTACTCCATAGGACGCACCGTGGAGATTGAGTATACCCTTTACTATGGAAAGACCTAGACCTGTACCTTCTATATATCTTTCATGGTTGGCTGATGTCCTGTAATATCTGTCCCATACATGGCGCTGATCTTCAGAAGGAATTCCTACACCGTGATCTATACAGTGAAAAGCAACTTTTTTTGCTGATTTTTGTAACCGCAAATCTATAAATTTGTTGTCTCCTGAGTACTTGATCGCATTAGCAACAAAATTTGACATGACCTGCATGATTTTGTTCCTGTCACCTACAACATAAGCCGGTCTGGACGGATGAAAATTAATTTCATATCCTTGTGATGAACTGAGAACGAGCACGCTTTCATATACAACTTTTGCGGCTTCTACAAGATCAAAAGTTTCATTGTGGAGCTCTACATTGTTCGATTGCAGATTTGAGACAGACATCATATCGGTAACGAGAGTATTCAGTCTCTCGGTTTCGGATATAATTACCGCTAAATCGGCATTTCTTTTCTCCGGATTATCACCCGAAATATCTATGATTTTCTCCGCATAAGAACGAATCATAGTCAGAGGTGTTTTAAGGTCATGTGAAACGTTAGCGATAATTTCTCTTTGGTAAAATTCGCTTCGCTCCATTTCATAAGATGCCTGGTTGAGAGCCCTTGCAAGTTCCTTGGTTTCCGTAAAGGAGGCACCGTCAAATTTAACGTCGTAGTTGCCCTGTGAAAGTTCCGTTGCAGCCCGTGTCAGGTTTTCTATAGGCGAAGCAAGTCTGTGCGATAATGCAAATGAAAGCAACAGTGCAATTATAAGAACTATTACAGAGATGTAGAAAAGCATATTTTTAATAATTCGTGTAGTTACAAGGTCGGGGTATAGAGGTGCTATTATATATAGAGTGCTTATTTCGCCCGGTCTTTCAATTCGTGTCGCAAACAAAAGTCGGGAATTTGATTCTGTTGTGGTGTCCCTTACGTTATATGTGACATTCGAATTAGGGGATCTTTTAAGTTTTTTGTTGATAATCTCAATGTCCTTGTTAAAAGAGTCTATATCGTTGAGTCCGACCGTACCGTTAAATTCCATAGTGTTGCCTGCTGAATCAAGTCGTATATATATTCTGTTGCTGGCTGCAGATTGAACTGCGTACTCTTCAAAAGTATCAGGAAACTCCCTGTATTGCACTTCAAGAGAGTTTGCAACGCTCAGTGATTCTTTTGCACGCATACTCTCGTAATATGTATTGATAAAGAAGGTGGCCAGTCCCCAGATTATAGAGACAAGAATCATCGCAAAAAGAACAAACGACAGTAATGTTGTCGTCTTTATACTGCTTGTATCTGTTCTTTTTCGATCTGAAAAATATCCGGTATCCATGTCGGTTTTCTATGCTCTCAAAACACTGAATCAATCAAGAAGATGTTTGCTAATTGTCGTATTCAAATTTATAACCGACACCCCTGAGAGTAACGATAAATCTTCTATAAGGTCCAAGGCTGTTTCTTAAATTCTTGATGTGGGTGTCAATGGTCCTGTCATCACCGAAGAAATCATAACCCCAAATATCCGAAAGAAGCTTATCCCTCGAAAGGGCGATGTTTTTATTTTGTATCATATAAAACAGAAGATCATATTCCTTAGGTGTAAGGTCGACACGCTGTCCGTCTACGGTAATAGTACGAGCTGCAAAGTTAACCGTAAGACCGTCAAATTTCTCTATATTGCTCGGAAGTTTATCCGATGAGTCAACTCGATTAAGAACGGCATTTACTCTCGCCATGAGCTCCTTAGGACTGAAAGGTTTTACAACATAGTCATCAATTCCCAGTTCAAATCCGAAGAGCTTGTCATATTCTTCTCCTCTTGCTGAAAGCATAATGACCGGAATTTTTTTAATCTTCTGGATTTCTTTGACGGCACTGAATCCGTCCAGCTTCGGCATCATTATATCCATAATAATAAGGTCATAATCGTTGAGCTTTACCATGCCGATAGCACTCATTCCGTCTGCGGCTTCTTCAGCAGCATACCCGCTGAATTCGGCATACTCCCGTATGACATCACGAATTTTCTGTTCATCGTCAACTATAAGTAGTTTTTTCATAGGAAACAATCCTCCGTACCTGTTTCATTCATATCATATAGCGAATCATAAAAGCTTGACAGATCCGCAAAAGTCAAAAAAATTATATCATAAATAAAATGAATTAGTCCACAAACACCTCATGATGGTCTTTATATTGTATGTTAGTTTACAATTGATGTGAGACCGCCGGGATATACAAAAGCGATTGAGTCCTTTAAAATGTGTTGTGACCAAACAATACATGAATGAAAGGAAAGCCCAATCGCCATGAATAGTTTATCACAC
>DUVP01000018.1 GCA_012840975.1 Mogibacterium sp.
ATAAAGTTGTAATTTATACTTTAAAAGAGGTCTTCTCTATGCGAAAAGACCTCTTATTTTTTCATTTTGACCCCAAACAAAGTTACAGCGTCATTTTGCTAAACCCCAAAAAAAGTTATAGAGCCATAAAAACGCGACAGCCGATTTCTTTTTAACCTCATATGTTTATTCTGCTTCAACAGGTATTTCCATTTTTCTGCCGAGCTCATATACAAACTTCTTTAATTCCTTTACATGTGCATCTGCTTCATGACGCGCGTTTTGTGCATCGCCGGCAAGTATAGCTTCCATGATTCTGTTATGCTGTTCCAGGGTTGAATCATAGAGAGAATAATCATCGTAATACAGATATCTGAATCTTAGGGAAAGTTCCTGGACATAATGTACCAGTTGACTTAGAGTATCGTTCTTACAACACTCTACAATGAAATTATGAAACTTCTCGTCCAGCTCGATAATCGCCTCTTTATCCTCCTCTTTCATTGCATCTTCGCATTCTTTTGCCAGCAAACGCAGTTTTTCTTTTTCCTGATCAGTGATTCTTTGTGCTGCCAGTTCTGCTACGAAACCTTCAAGGTCCTCTCTGACTTCGAATACATCAAGCATATCCTTAATGGAGATATTTGCAACATATGCTCCCCGCCTCGGCTCGACTTTAACAAGACCATCCTCGGCAAGTCTCTTGATTGCTTCCCTTATCGGTGTTCTGCTTACATTCATCTTCTCTGCCAGGCTAATTTCCATCAACCTTGTCTGTGAAAGGATCTCGCCTGTTAATATCTTATGTTTGAGCTCAAGATAAACAAGCTCCTTCAATGGTTTCTGTACTTTAAGCTGAAAATCCATCATATCTGTTGCTCCTTTTACTGTGGGCTGCCTGTTTCGGTCAACCATACCCGCAGGTTTTTCCTGCTAGAACTGAATTGTATCATCCTTGAGAAATCATCTTCAGCAATGGCTTTGTCCGGATAATAAGCTATTATAGTAGGCCCGCTACCGCTCATTAAAACATGATCCGCCCGAAGATTATTCTCCATATATATTTTAAGTTCCGCTGCTTCCGGATATACCTTTAGAGTATGTTTCTCAAAATCATTCACAAACAACTCTTCTTTCTGTACTCCTGCAGCAAAACTGTCAAGCGCTTCATACGCTTCTTTCGTTGATACCGATATCCCCGGATTTGCGAGGATTATATGTCTGTGAATAGAATTCACAGGTTTCACTATATCACCTATACCGCGAACACGAGCCGCTGAACTTGCTTCTTTTATTCCGTTCAAATTCATCAGGCTCTGATAATTTCTGTACGCATTTATCATAAGAGAGAACGGAACGTCTGCACCAATCTCTGTACCTATCCTCATTAACTCTCTTAAACTCAGCGGAAACCCCAGTAATGCATTCAGACCAAGCATGGTTGCTGCAGCATTCCCGCTTCCTCCTGCAATTCCTGCTGCAATAGGAAGTCTTTTATCTATATCAATTTCAAGAGCCTTTAAATCGCAAATCCGACTCCCAGGGAGTTCTTCTAAAACAGCTTTCACTCCTTTAAGTGCAAGATTGTCCATTCCGTTTGAAATTTCTTTAGCACCTGAATTTAAATATACAACAACTTGAAATATATCGCAACGTGATAACCCGGTTTTTGTACTATTCGGCAAACATTTTTCTATGGTTATCACATCGTAAAGTCCGATATCCTGCATCAACGAGTCTATATTGTGATATCCGTCAGCCCTTCGATTAAGAACCCGAAGAGATAAATTTATTTTACCATATGCATATAACTTTATTCTGTCTACACTATCTGTCATTACCCGCACCTTTTGAAACTTAGTTACAAAAATCGTAATTAAATTATAAAGGAATATAGTTTGTCATTTATTTTTTCTTCAGTTTTAATATTTAAAATCGAATTTTTGAATAAAAAGGCGGGAAACTCCTGCTTCCCGCTTTTTTCCTATTTTCTATTAGTCCTGTTTCTTGCTTTTTTGTGCCTGGAAGCTTTTTCCTCTCTTCTCATTGCTCTCAAGGCTTCTATAGATCTGTCCTCTTTACTGATTGGTGCAGGTGCAGGAACATGATAAACATTCTTCAGATACTCGGAGCATTTCTCAATCTTCTTGTCTGCTATAGATTCTTCTTCTTTTGCTTTCTTTGACTTCTTCTTAGCAAGTTTAGCTTCCTTCTTTTCCTGCTCGGCTATAACTTCTTCGACTGAGCGACCCGTTCTTTTCGCTTCTCTGTAAGGATTAAAGGAAGATTCTTTCGAATCCGTATCTAATATATCTTCATCTTTTTTCTTATTCTGACGAATGGAAAGAACGGTAATTCCACCAAACAATACAATCATCATTCCCATATTCACAATGTTGTTTACTTTTTGATTGTATGTCTTAAAAGAAATCACAGTCTCTTTGCCGAGAGTATTTCCTTCATTATCTGTAAAATCAGCACTTATGATAAGGCTGTATTCCGCATTATTCTTTGGTTTGAATTCTTTTACATCAATATCAGCTATTGCAAGAACCAGCCCTTCTTCAGAGTTGCTGTAAAGAACCTTGATAGGAACATTCTTCCCGTCATCATCCTTCATTATAATCTTGCCGGCATTCGATTTCTTTGCTTCTTTGGAATTCAGCGCCTTGTTGAAGTTTAATTTAACACCGAGATTCTCTATGGATGTGTCCTTCTGTCCATCCTCCGGATACGAAGATACAAGTGTAAAATCATTTGCCGCATAGCTCAGTGTTGCACTTATCATTACTATCATTGCTGCCAATACGGCAATCAGAGATTTTCTCTTCATAAAATAATTTCCTCCGTTTTATTCCTTATCTCTCTTCTGACGGAAGAACTCTGTCAGTTGTCTGCTACACTCTTCCTCCAGAACACCGGTAGTCACTTCAATACGGTGGTTGAGATTCTTATTATTCACTATATTTACAACAGAGCCGCAAGCTCCGCTCTTCGGATCCTTAGCTCCTATGACCAGACGACTGATCCTTGCAAGAACCATTGACCCGGCACACATACAGCAAGGCTCCAAAGTAACATATACAGTTGCTCCGTTGAGCCATTTAGAGCCCAGTTCAGCCTCTGCATCCGCTATGGCAATCATCTCTGCATGTGCGGATGAATTATTATCAAGCTCCACTCTATTATGTGCTGAAGCTATGATCTTTCCATCCTTGACTATGACCGCTCCGACGGGAACTTCATCAAGCAGAGCAGCCTTCTCCGCTTCACGAATAGCTTCCATCATGTACTTCTCATCTTCCGTTCTGTAGTCCTGTTTTTCAAAATCCATAGCTGTGATATTTTATCACAATAACCATAGGCGTTTCAAGTTTTCCGAACCTGTTAATAGAAGCCCTGCATGAAATTATATGTATCATATTTGCAAAAAGCTCCGGATTAACCGGAGCTTGATTGTCGCATATTATTGCTGTTTATTTTTACTGATTAATTTCGAAAATTATCTTCTGTTATCTTATTTATCAACTGTAAAATCAGATATCCTGTGAAAACTGCAATGATAGAGCGACCTAATATAATAGCCGGTATGCCCTCATTTACAAGGGATAGCCCGCGTTCAAAGAAAAAAGGTTCTCTTAACAACAGCAAAAGGAAAATTCCAATCATAATTAAATTAACAATAATGTAAGGTTTTTTCATATTTTCACTCCTTCTCTATACATTCAGTAAGGCATACTGACCATATAATGGACGTTTAACTGTATAAGTTTTTTTTTCATTTTTACTCCTTTTATAATGGTTTATGCAAAGGTTGTTTTTTTCCCGATTGCATTAAATCCACATCATCAAAATTAAATTCGGCATTTTCCTTGTCATATATTATTAACATTATAGACTCCTTGGAAAATAACTCCGCTAAGTCATTTGTACGAAATTGGTACTCGTATTTCCAATCAGGGTCATCCTTGTATACAACACAGATATAGTAACCATTCTGCTTATAGTCCTTAAACACATCTTTCTCTTTAATCGAGCTTTCGGATATCCCTTGTGCCTGAATATAACTATTGAAATTTTTTTCTGCCAAATACTTTTGTAAAGGGAAGTAATAAAATAGGTAACCGAAAACAATGATCATTATCAGGATAAGCCCTTTGAATTTTACCTTTTTCTTAATCTGATTTGTCATCATCCTTCCTCCTTTGTTTCAATGCACCTATTAACGCTATAAGTGTATTGAGAATAATGGCTATGTTACATATGCAAATCCTGAAGTTGCAGCACCAAAGAAAAAACCTTCCATATCGTCACTTAAGTGAGCTTTCTCTAAAAAATTAACGAGCATAGCTGAAGTACAGTAATTATAATCTTTCTTACTGTCCATTATTATCCCTTTCTCGAATAAAATGTTTAACCTTTATGTTAATCCGGCTTATTTTTATTATATGTAGCAATGATTATCGCATCACCTATTATGTTCGATCCGAAAAGTATCGCCTTTACAAGCATTAAATAGTTGTAAGATTCAGGGCTATCTGCTAAGTCGAATGGATATCCTATGAAAATGCTGATATACATAGCTACAGATATTACCGCAAAGGACGCAATTATTAATTGAATTTTTTTGTAATTATTCATTTTGTCGAACTCTCCTAAACTTTATTCGTATTCTTTTCTTATGATTCAAAATCTAAAAATATCGCATTTGCACTTATCTTTTTCAATGAGTAATCTGTGCCATTAAAATCCAGTAAAACGATATAGTCTTTGTCGTGAACGATATATCCGACCATAGTATTATCTTTAGAAATCAATCTGTAAATATTTGATTGATTATTCAAATTTATTTCTGAAATTGAGCCATCCTCAATAATCTTTTGTTGGTCATATAAAATAAACTCATCGCCTTTTATTACCATATATCTATTATCATTGTCCGGTTCATTGCCGGCACTGTATGTCCCTGAAAGGCTATATGACGAAATTTTGTAATAACCCAAAGCAATGATAGATACCGTAAGTATTATTAGTGAAACAAAAATTATGTATTTATATATTTTTTTCATAATTATACCTTCTTAGCACTTGATGTTACTGAATAAACAATAGGTACCGCTCCTCCCGAATATATTTTCCAGTTGTTAGTTCCAGCAGGAGCACGATATATAATATATGGTCGCATTTCCATTACTTTGCTTACATATAGTTTATAATAATACTTATTAGAAGGTGCTTTTACCCACAAACCGGAACTTCCCTTTTTTCCTAAATTAATACTTACAGAAATAAAATCATAAGGTTTTGGCAGACCTATATTAACACTTCCGCTAACCGTAGGTCCACCTGAGTCAGTAAACCAAAACCCACCACCAGTAGGGAATTTATAACCACCTTGTACTTGGTTTCCAGCATACCCACTTAAGGTTTTATATTTATAAGGTTTATATACCGTCTTATAATGATATTTTGGTCCACGTAGCGAATTCTCTTTTTCTAAATTGTTTAGTATATCCACCATAGCTTCTTCAAAAAACGCATCTCGTTCTTCTTCGGTTGTTGCAATTTGTATATCTTGTGACTCACTCAAATTTTCTGATGCATAAGCCGTCATCATTGTACCACACACCAACATAAGAATTAAAAATATAGATATAAGTGTTCTTTTCTTCTTCATAATCAATAACTCCCTTTACTTAACTTTTTAAAAATTTACTTTGAAATAACGGAACTGTACTGTGTAACTTTTTCGGAACTACCGCCTTTATATATTGTTGTTACACTCTTCGCCCTGTACTTACCACTCTTTACTGTTTTTGACTTTCGCAATGTTAGCTTTGCACCGTTTGCACTTTTAGACCAGTTAGTTATGTTCACCCATTTACCACCTGAATACTTTTGAAAATAAAGCCTTGTTGTTATTTTTGTTGCACTCTGTTTTAAATCTCTAACTGAACAAACAACTGTTGCATTGTCTTTTTCAAGCGATATATATGTTCTTAGATTAATATTCTGATCATACTTATGTTCTATTGGCGGTTCGCCAAAACCGGTATCCGAGCTGTCTGCAAATACCTGCGGGGATAGCGGCATCATTAACATAATACAAGCGATAAGATATACAAGTTTTCTTTTCATATTTAAAAGCACCTCCTTTCTATGTATTGGATATATAAAATACCCTCTATATACATAAACAACTGAGATGCTCTTTGGGGACAAAAAATTTTTATTTTTTATTATTATTTATTTTTTTCGATGATCTCGTCTATAACACCGTAAAGTATCGCCGGATCACAATTGCCCGAAACTGTATAAACATAATTACCGTCATTAAATATCAGCATTGAGGCATCATCCAGATGCCACGCCAGAATTTCATTGCCATTATATATTTCCTTTTCAAATTTACCGTGTTCCGCATCTACTCCGATAGTTACACCTTTCGGCTCACCTTGCGAAAAATCGATCCATTTGTCTGATGCCTTGTCTTCATATGTCAACTCTTGCCCTCCACCCCACACTACTTCATCAACAAGTTCATATTCTTTAGGTAATGTAGGTCGTATATACTCAAGCGGTTTTTCCGTATCGGCATTTTCCTGTTCAAATCTTATTTCCCATTCGATTATTTTGTTTTTAATAAGGTAGAAAATCTCCGGTTTTACAATTGCGAGTACTGTTGTGGTCATTGCAAGAACGAGAATAATTGCAGCAATAAAAGATCCGGCTCTATGCAAACTGAATTTTACAGGCAGATACTTACGGGTACGGTCAGCCACTCGTATTATGTTGTTTTTTCTTTTCTCGTATCTCTTTGAGAAAATATGCTCAGGCTCGAACGCAAACTTTTCATCATATATGCCGATGCGTTCATCAATCACTTGAAGCAGTGCATTTCGTAAATTATTTTCATTCATCATACCACCTGTACCGCTTTCTTAAGTTCCTGACGTATTCTCTGAATTTTCTTCTTCATCTTCTCATAATTTTCTCCGAGAAGATTCGCAATTTCTTTGATGCTGAGTTCTTCAACAGTATAAAGATAATATATGTCCTGTGCATCTGCGGGAAGTCTTCTGAATGCGTCTTTAATCAGCTTTATATCGTATTGTTCAAAATATTCCGACTCGGGATCTGAACAGTATTCGGCACCGCTTACATAATCCAATTCGTCGTAATCACCGTACAAATTCTCATTGGTAAACGATTTTCTTTTGAGCATGTTACGGCAGATGTTCTCGGTAATAATAATCAAAAACCGTTTTGTCTGCGGAGATTTTATTCCTTTGATTTTATCCGGTCTGTCAATTATTCGTATGAATGTGTCCTGAACGGCATCTTCCGCTTTCTGTGTATCGTGAAGCATATTGTTTGCCACGCTGAACAGTATCTGCTCATACTCCATATAAAGAAGCTCCATTTTCGATCTGTCGGCTTCACTGCTGATCATATTGGCTATAAGTATAGGTAACACGCTAATTCCTCCAAATGATGTTTCAAATCGGCGTTAATTATATCACACTGCTGCTTTTACCCGCATAATGTGTTTGTACCTATTCTAATTCACCTTCAGAAAATGAAGGAAACCCTGTTCGTTAAAATTCCTCCTCTATATATATAAACAACTGAGATTGCCTTTGGGGACAAAATAATAAATAAATATTTCTTCACAAACGAAAACAGGGCTGTCGCCCTGTTCCCGTGTGGATAATTAATTCGGTATTTACCGGTAAGGTTAGGTCAATCTGTTTTCTAGAAGAACGGCTTTACTGCACCCTTGAATGTCTCTTCGATAAATGCCTTAACTTCTTCTGTTGTAAGTGCAGCTACGAGAGCTTTTGTCTTTTCTGTCTCTTCGTTTCCTGCTGCAACAGCTATGATGTTTACATATGTCTGTGCCGCTTCTGAGTCAGCATCTTCGTAAGCTATAGCATCCTCTGCTGTAAGCTCTGCAGAAAGTGCATAGTTACCGTTGATTACAGCAAGGCTGAGGTCAGGCAGTGAAGCCGGGATTGTTGCCGCTTCAAGTTCAACTATTTCGATTCCCTTAGGATTTTCAACGATATCCTGTTTTGTAGCTGTGAGCCCTGCCCCTTCCTTGAGCTTGATAACACCGTTGGCTGCGAGAAGCTGAAGAGCTCTTGCTTCGTTTGTTACGTCGTTAGGAACTCCTACTTTGTCTCCTTCTGCCAGTTCGTCAAATGAAGATTTCTGTCCTTTATACACTCCGAGAGGCTCAAAGTGAATTTTTGCAACTGTTACGATATCTGTCTCGTTCTCTTCATTATACTGCAGCAGATATGGCTCATGCTGGAAGAAATTCGCATCACAGTCTCCGCTTGCAACCGCTTCGTTCGGCTGAACATAGTCCTCAAACTCGATTACTTCCAGTGTCCAACCCTCTTCTGCCAGTTTGTCCTTAACCGAATTAAGAATCTCCGCGTGCGGTGTTGGTGATGCTCCTACTTTAATTACCTTTTCTTCCGATGTTGATCCTCCGCATGCTGTCAGGAAAGCAAGTGTCAGTGCCAGAACCGCTGCGATCAATCCTGTTCTCTTGATGTTCTTCATAATTTTTCCTCCATTCTCCTTTTGCATTAATATTTATTGATAATGAAATTAATACCTTTGTAAGTGATAGCTTATATTTTTAATACCTGTAAGGGTTTTAAACTAATTTATTTGTTTATTGCTACTAATTAAGACGATTATCCATCTTGTTTGCAATTTTTACACCAATTTCCTGCAAGACCTGTACGAGTATTACAAGGACGATTACGGTAATCCACATTATTGCCGGCTGGAACCTGTGAAGTCCGTATCTTATAGCTATGGATCCGAGTCCGCCGCCGCCCAAAGCTCCTGCCATTGCCGAATATCCCAGAATAGTTATTGTTGCTACCGCAGCTCCGTTGAGAAGTGACGGTCTTGCTTCAACAAGAAGGACTTTGCGTATGATCTGCACATTGCTTGCTCCCATAGCCTGTGCCGCTTCTATTACTCCGGCTTCGACTTCAAGAAGCGACTGCTCCACCATTCTTGCTACAAACGGCGTTGCCGCTACGATTAGTGCCGCTGTCGTCGCCCTGGTGCCGATCCCCGTTCCGATGATCTTCCGTATGTACGGCATCAAGGCTATCATCAGGATCAGAAACGGTACGGACCTTACAACGTTGACGATAAATCCTACAACTTTGTTGTAAAGCGGAGCCGGTTTTATGCCGTTAGGACCTGTTACTATGAGCGATACTCCGATAGGCAGACCCAGCAAGTAAGACACCAAAGTTCCTATCAGGGTCATATAGAGGGTTTCAAGAAGGCCTTCCCAAAGCATACTTATAAGAACCGCTGTATCCATTGTTATACCTCCTCCCCTTCATCTACTATTATTTCAGTGATATCAACATCCGCATTCCTCAGAAATTCTTTCTGTTTTTCCGCTATTACGGGATCATCAGCCAGACATATTACCATCTGACCCTTCTGCTGATCTCCGATAACATCCATGTTCGCATACAGAAAGTTTACCGGTGCCTGCAGTTCCATTATCATCCTGGATATGATCGGCTCGTATGCCGACCTGCCGTCGAATACAAGTCTCAGTCTGTGTCTTGTCGATATCTTTCCTCTTTCATCGACTTCGGTGTTTTCCGCAATAGGAAGGAAAAGCCTTCTTGCCGCCTGAGTCTTAGGATATTTGAATATTTCCTGCACATCTCCTCGCTCAACTATCTGCCCGTTCTCTATAACGGCAACCTTGTTGCAAAGCTGCTTGATAACCTCCATCTCGTGAGTGATCACTACCAAAGTGATTCCTCTTTCCTCGTTGATCTTCTTAAGCAGTTCGAGGATTGATCGCGTTGTTTTAGGATCCAGAGCAGATGTCGCTTCGTCACATAGTATAACCTCCGGATCCGATGCAAGTGCCCTTGCAATGGCTACTCTCTGCTTCTGACCTCCCGACAGCTGTGAAGGATATGAATTGGCTCTATCCTCAAGATCAACTACCTCGAGCAACTCTCTTGCCTTCTTTAACGCTTTTTCTTTCGGATATCCTGCTATCTCGAGCGGAAAGCAGACATTTCCGATAGCATCTCTTTGCATGAGAAGATTGAATTGCTGGAATATCATTGAAATCTTTCGTCTGCTTATGTTCAGATCCTTGTTCTTCAGTCCGGTCAACACTTTTTCGTCGAAGACGACTCTACCTTCTGTCGGTTGTTCAAGGAGGTTTATCGTTCTTACCAAAGTTGATTTTCCCGCTCCTGAGAGGCCTATGATTCCGTATGCGTCTCCATGCTCAATGTCTAAATTGATATCTTTGAGAGCCGTCACTTTGCCGTCTTTAGTATCGAATTCCTTGCTTACACCCTGAAGACTTATAATATAATCGCTCAATTTTTCTCCTTTCATATAAAACGAGGGCAAGGTCTTAACAACCTGCCCCCGAAAAAATGACATATCATGAGAAAACTCATAGTGTGGCTTTGTTATCGACCTATCCTATGCTATATCGGCTCTGCACATACGCATGCCCATCATTCCCATGTTCATCATATCTCTATTGAATTTAATAGTCATACGAATGTGCTCCTTTCATAGAATAAGTTCATGGGTAGACTATAACAAGCTTCTGAATTGATGTCAACCGCTTTTCTTAAATTTTTTTGTGTTTTTTTACAAAAACTTTTCGACAATGTTCCGTGGCTTTAGGATTTTTTTCAATCAATATTCAAATTGTTTTTCTCATTATAGCTTTCTATATATTCTTTGAATTCCTGTGTTATGCTGTTCTCAAAGAAATCCCAAAAATCCTGATTGTTTCTGAGCTTCTCAAGAACTGTTTGCATGGCAACATTATATATCGCTTCGTCTCCTTCACGCCACATATTCTCGACAAAACCGCAAAACTTGGCAACCATTTTATGCCTGCGCTCGTCCTCAAAAACATTCATGAAGTAGTCTGTAGCATATCCGAAGTATGCATGTGCATCCAGTTCATCTTCTTTGATATATTCATGGTATATGTCGTATGCTTCACTGTAAATTGTACTTAGTGACTGCACAAATCCTTGTGCGTTTTTGACCCCGAAGCCCTGTCTCTTAGGTACCTCCGCCCTGATACCGTCTATTTCAAACTGCTCGATCCAGGGATGTTTCTCATACCTTACGGCTATTGGACCTGTAATTGTGACTCCTTCTTTCGGAATATAGACATTGCCCAGAACGGATTTATCCTTGTGATATTTTTCCTCATACTCCGATTCCGCTTTGTCGGTAAAACTTACCGATACCTCCATTTTAGGAGGATCGCATCAGGTCGTAAACTTGATGACATCAAGGATAATATCCTTGAATCCCAGCATATTTATATAATCGATTGCATTATCATTTAGTTTAATCATTATTATTTTTTACCGGATTTCCTACACCGCCGGGAACACCAATAGGCTGCCAGTTCAAGGCCTTACCTTCTTTAAGTTCTATGACATAACCACAACCGGGATACGGTGTCCAGTCCCACATATCTTCTTTCTCATCAGGAAACATGTCCTGCATCAGATATGACATAACCCCGCCGTGAATGACGGCTATAGCCTTCTCCAGAGCGGATTCTTTTGCATTTTCAATTATGTTCTTTAACCCCCGGTTAACCCTTGCAATGAATCCATCCAAAGTATCCCCGCCCTCAAATTCCGGATTCTCAACTTCTCCTGTCAGCCATAATTTCCCATATTCGTCAGCAAGAATTTCTTCAATTGTCATCATTTCAAATCTACCGAAATCGATTTCACGAAGCAGGGGTTCTACGGAATGCTCCGCGTCGCCGTATATCGCTTCGAAAGTCTGCTCCGTGCGGAGCATGCCGGATGTGTACATTACCGCATCTTCCGGATCCGGGTACACATCCCGGGCTGCCATATCGCGAATTTCCTGAAGCCCGTCTTCAGTCACCGGCAGCTCCGTAGAACCGTACATAATATTATTTTCCGTTCCGGACGTATGCCCGTGTCTTATAAGATATATAATTTGTCTCATATTCTGTACTTCTCAATGACCCTTTCGTCTTTGTTTATTACATGTTTTGCACATGTTTTGAGCGATTATACCATATCTCTCATTTCCTTTTGTGCCTTTTATGTGTATAATTCTTTTGATATGCGCCGGTAGCTCAGTGGATAGAGTGTCTCACTCCGAATGAGAAGGCCGCGGGTTCGATCCCCGCTCGGCGCACCATTTCAAAGCAGTTAAAAGATATCCTGCGTTAAGGATTCTTTTATTTTGTCCGAAGTTTTCTTTACTTCTTCCGCAATAGTCTCCCAGCTTGAAGCTATAAGTTTACTAAAAGCTTCCGTAAATGCTTTTTGTGTACTGTCATCCATTCCCCTCATTGCTTTTACAAGCCTCTTCAAAGATTCCCTTTTATTATCTTTTATTTCCGCAAAAGTATCGGCTCCTGTTGCATCAAGCAGATCGAACATAGTCGATATCACCTCTTCGGCCTGTTCATTGCTCAAAGAATCATACCACTTGCTGAACGTTTCTTCCATTATGATACTGGTTAGTGTCTGTTTCTCCGCCTCGATAAATTCAGTTCCCAAAACCTTCCATGTATATGGATTATGCTGCTTTACTCCGAGTCCGTTGCTGTCTATAATCTTTCTTTCATTCTTGTTTGAAAGAAGAATTCCCACCACAGAGAATTCAGGCATGAACAATTGGACTTTATTCAATATTCCCTGATACTCAGGTGTTTGTACTATTTCCGGATTGAATCCCGGTCCGTCATTAGAGTAAACGGCAATAATTTTATCCTTACAGTCCTCTTCGCAAAATGCCGCTGCATATACAGCGAGATTGCCTCCTTTTGAATGACCTCCGACTCTGACAGCTTTGTCGACCTTGTTACAGACTTTGCTCAAATAGTTCCTTGCGTTATTCTGACCTTCAGTCCTCTTCAGGTATACAAAATTAAAATCCTCTCGCCAGCCCACTATAGAGCTGTCTGTACCCCTGTATGCGACATATATCGTACCGTCTTCAAGGAAATATGTCAGCGCAGTAAACTGAACCTCTTTTTTTACATCTATCTCTTTCTCATAATAACCAAGTCTAATGTTTTTAAAGCGTTCGGCTTCTGCCGCCTTTTTAAGGACTTTTCTCGGATCGTGACCTATAAAATCCTGTTTTACCTTAAGAGTCGTATAGGCTTCATGAGCCTCGCTAAGAGTTATGGTTTTGTCACTTTGCAGACCTTTAACGATATTATCGAAATCGGTATATGCAATTTCCGACAGTATCAGATTATCAACCTCGTTAAACGGTGCCACCGCCATTGACAGGTCTCCCCGCCAGTCTATATAATCCATCATATTCATTTATTTGTACGCCTCTTTTCTTGTTTTTTTCTGCTGTTTGCTCTACCAGTCCACGGCAATATCAAGCTGATTCGGATTGCTCCTTGCAAAGCCTCCGGTATCGCATACAATAGCAAGTCCTCTGCTACTTCTGACAATAGAACCTCTCGGATATACATCCATATTTGCAGCAACCATAATATAGTTACCCAGCATTTTGCATCCGTCGCTTCTTACCCAGTAAGTATCCGTATTCCCTTTATTCCGCATTATATCCACTACACCGCTCATATTGAGATTGTAGTATGTTTCCCGACCGTTAGGTCCTGTTACGGTGCCGACAGATCTGCTAAGAACGGAACCGCTCCAGGAATAAGCACCCTGTACGGTCTTATATGTCTCAGTATTTTCTATATCTCCGTCAACATTCTCTTCTTCAGGAATATATTCAAGTTTTGCGGCCAAATCTCTGATATGTTTCATTTTAACATTCATTACCGCTTTTCCCGCACTCGCTTTCGTTGTTTCACTTCCGTCGTCAAACAACACGGTATTTTTCGCAAAAACGATTGCATATTTTTTTGCTGTCATCCTGCTTCTATTTATCGCCGACTCCACATTAAAACCCCAATATATTCCTATCACTGTCAATAAAATCGCTATAACCTCTATAACAATCATTGCTTTAATCAGCTTTTCTCTAGGAATTTGTCTGAGCTTTTTCCAAAAGCCCGTCCGTTTTTTCTTTTCAACCGTTTTACAGCTAAGAACAATCGCTCTTTTATTGAAATCAACAGGTACGAGTGCTCTTTCCGGACTTATAGTCGCAAACTCATATTTTGAACTGACAGGCACAACAGGAATCCATAAGCCTTTGTCTTTTTCGTATCCGTCCAATAATTATGCCTCTTTTCTTATCGCTGTTTTATTCTGAATGGCCTGTCTTATAATTGATTTTAACACCCGGCTGGACATTATAACAGTACACATCTATATGAAACATATCACCTTTGGTTCTGACATCGGCAGCCTCTATACGGACTCCCCGAGCCACTAACTCCCTGTCTTTAAATACAGGTGTCGCCCTGTACAGTATCCTTTCTTCGTATCTTTTAATCCAGTTTATTGTGGCTGTTTCATAAGGAAGCATGCCTTTTGAGTTCATATACCTCGTACCTGTTATGAGGTTTCTGGGTTCTGCACCCAGTCCGGACATCGCATACATCAGAAGATGGCTTCTATTGTACAAAGCTCCACCGTTATCTATGTCCTCATAAAATTTCTGATCCCAACCCGTAGGGTAAATATGTGACATATCCTCACGCATTTCATTCGCCAAGGTATCCGGACCAAAGCTTGCCATGCAAACGCCGCATCTTCCCATATAATCAAGTTCCGATAAATCAATAAAGACCTTTTCCGCTCTCTTATACTCCTCATTCATAAACTCCGGCCTGTTATTGTTTATTACATGTACAGGCCTGCCTGAATACTCCGGAATTGCCTCAAGAAACGCATCTGTATCTTTTCCTTTATTAAATATATCCGATGGCTGAAATGTGTCGCGGGACGACTGAATATAAAGGATCCCGGCAACAATTAATAAGAAGAAAGCACCTATTGCTGTAATCCTTTTAAACCTTTGTCTCATCGTTTGATTTTTTTCTTTTTTTTGTCTGTTGTTTACCATTTCTGAACGATTATATCACAAAAAGACTTGACTAAAACCGGTTACACTAATATACTATTTGAGCGTGTGCAAGAAATCTGTTCTTGCCGCACACAGGGGCAGATTTTATATCGGCAGCCCCGACACTAATTTTTATAGTTATGCCGAAACAGAATACGTTCCAAGTAGGCAGACCGAAAACATTCACAGCACACTTTGTGCAAAACGAATCAAGTAGGTAGAAAGGATTACAGATGAAATCATTTACTGCTAAGCCTTCCGATATCGACCGCAAGTGGTTTGTTATCGACGCAGAAGGCAGGACTCTCGGCAAAGTAGCTGTTGAAGCTGCTATGATTCTGAGAGGTAAGAAGAAACCGATTTACACACCTCACATGGACACAGGCGATTACGTTGTTGTTGTCAACGCGGAGAAGGTTGCTGTATCGGGCAAGAAGGAAACTGACAAAGTTTACAAGAGATACAGCGGTTATCCCGGCAGTCTCAGAGAGGTAACCCTCGGAGAGATGAGAGCCAAGAAGCCTGAAGAGATCATCATCCATGCAGTTAAGGGCATGATGCCTAAGGGCAGACTCGGACGCCAGATGTTTAAGAAGCTTAAAGTTTACGCAGGTCCTGAGCATCCGCATGCGGCTCAGCAGCCTGAAGAGTGGAATTTCTAGGAAAGGGGGAATGAATTATGGCTAAATTAATGTATCAGGCAACCGGCAGAAGAAAATCTTCTATAGCCAGAGTCAGGCTTCTCCCTGGTTCAGGAAATATCATTATTAACAAGAGAGATCTTGATGCATACTTCGGAGCAAGAGAGGTAGTTAAGAGTGAAATCCAAAGACCTTTCGAGATTACGGGAACTGTCGGAAAATATGATGTTATCGCCACAATTAACGGCGGCGGTTTCACCGGCCAGGCCGGAGCTCTCAGGCACGGAATTTCAAGAGCACTCTGCGAAGTTGACGAAGAAGCTTTCAGACCTCTTCTCAAAGCGGCAGGCTTCCTTACAAGAGACCCGAGAATGAAGGAAAGAAAGAAACCCGGTCTCAAGAAGGCAAGAAAATCCAGCCAATTCAGCAAGCGTTAATCGATATTCGCTTACGAAACACAAACAAATCCCTCGGAAGTCCGAGGGATTTTTGTTACAGGATATTTATCGACTCTGTAAAAGCTCCTTCCGGTATTTTCCGGCTTTCACTTTTCCATATCCTCAATATCATTTGCGAATATCTTCAACCATCTGAGTATACGCCTGAGCAAATACTATAGTATCAATGCTGTTTGCAACACCTTCAAATCCCATTTCAATATACTTCCTGGCCTCTGCAACTGTTGATGTATAGATGATACAAAGTTTATTTACCTCTTTACATGCCTTGAAAATACGTTCAACCGCTGCAGAAAACTCCGGTGCATCAAACTGCCCCGGTATTCCCATGCTTATAGAAAGATCAAACGGTCCGATAAAAATCCCGTCAATACCTTCAATTCTGACAATTTCTTCAATACTTTCAAGGGATTCTACAGTCTCGCACTGTGGTAAAAGCAGCACTTTTTCATTGCTGTTTTCCATATATTCTATGAGTGTTCCCTTCGCCCATTCTTCATTTCCGAAACCGCTTCCGCGTCCTTTTATAAACCCGCGGTTACCGATAGGAGCAAATTTTCCAAGCTCAACAAGTTTTTTATAGTCATTAACATCTCTCAGGCACGGAACGACAATACCTTCAGCACCATTATCAACTGCCTGTTGTATCTCTCTATGTGTGACGTCCGCAACTCTGACAACCGGTGACATTCCCCTGTTTGCTGCCGCTTGAATCAAATCACTCATAGGCATTGTGTCATATGGTCCATGTTCGGTATCAATAATAACAAAATCCAAACCGGAATAACCGATATCTTCTATAGTCGATGGATTTGAGATTCCTAAAAACGTCCCGACTGCACTGCCCTTTTCTGCAACTGCCTTTTTAAGCTTGTTAAGCATAACTAAACCTCCTGTTTTATTTCCTGAAACATCTATTAAAAATTAGCGAGTCCTCACAGCCTTGGCTTTAGACCAGCCGGAATAGAATTTGTTTCCTTTAATTATGCTGTATGTGCGAACACTGACGTAATATTTCGTTTTACGCGAGAGTTTGCTGATCTTTGTAGATCCACTGCGACTTCCCTTAACCGTCTTATATGTACACTTGGTAAAATGTCTGTTCTTGGAAATACGAACCTGGTAACCGCCTACTTTGCCCGGACGTGCTTTCCACTTTACATTGACAGAACGTTTGCCTCCCGAAACTGATCTCAAATAAGTCGAGCTGATTTTAGGCCCTACAGTTACCTTGCATTTATCAACCAGCATACCGTCTTCATCAGTACAGATCAGATAAGTCATTCCCTGTTTCTTTGCTCTGACAACACCTACACTATTTACCGTGGCGATGTCTTTGTCGAAAGACTCCCATGTAATATCACCTGACGGGCCTGCATGATTTAGAGTAATCTTCCGGTATTGACCTTGTGCAATATTGAGCTTTGTCCTGTTCGCCTGAATATCATCATAATAGAAATCTTCATCTTCATAGCTCCATACTTGCACTTTGAAAGAAGTTTTGACTCCGTTCCTCAGCTTGCCGGTAATTGTTGTCACACCGACTTTGTGCGGAATCATTTGTCCGTCTTTATCTACTGTTGCAACAGATTTATCGGAGCTTGTCCATGTTACGCGACTTTCCACCGGACTATATGGCCTTATACTGTATTGTATGTATTCTCCGCCATTTTCAAGATTGAGATACTCTTTCCTTGCGCGAACATACAGATGTTGAGGAGCGACAATTTTTTTAGCGGAAACGAATTTCGCCCGAAGCGTCATGTTTTCATATACAACATCATTGCTCTTTACCTTATAGCCATATCTATACCAACCGGCAAACACATAACCTTTCTTCGCTTTCGGAGTCGGCAGTGCCCCTATGTTATCTCCTGACATTACGGTTTTAGTCCTCCATGTCTTGGAGTTGACCTTAAATGTAATCTTCTTCGGCATCGGAGTAAGCTGATCCAGATTTTTATCCACCCAGTCAGACCTGTTCCTGATCCAGCTTCTCAGTTGCTCGATTTCTTCATGGTATGAACGTTCCGGTTGTTTGGGTATATCTTCATCTTCAATACCCCACCAGGCAAAAAGATCGAAAGCTCCCCACTTCTCATAGTCATACCTTTGTGAGATCCTCATAATCTCTTCCTGCTGATCCAGCCAGCCGCCCTCTCCGGTAACTTCCTCCAGCTTAGATTTCAGCTCAGGCCAGCGAGCCTTAACCTTATCGGAAAACGCAGGATCTCTAAGCATTCTCTCAAACCATGTATCATCGAAGGTCGTGAAATTTTCAAAATACTGCTCATCATATTCAAGATTGCCCCATGCCACAAAGTCAAAGTCCCATAATGGTCCCCAGTGCAATGGTTCATTTCTAGGCTTGTAAAGGTAAGTGCTTCCGCTGCCATATGCATCTCCGTTCCGGCTGAATTCCTGCATCCAGAAGTAATCAACCGCTGCATCCAAATCCAGATATTCAGTATAGCTCCTACCATCCTTATCCTTGAAGTCCTTGTCGTAAATTGCATCTTCTGTCTGCTGCACGAAGCTCTTGATATAGTTAAGCTGAGTCTCATTCACTTCACCCTCAAATTCAGGTGATTCAATCCTGAAATTCTTTTCTCTTTTCGTAGAAAATAAATTAGGATCATTGAATCCTGTATCATCCATAGACAGTAGATAACCGCCTGTAATATCCGGCTCTGTAGTGACATCCGGTGTATCCTCCAGATCATCAATTTCTATTCTGCCTGTTCCGATTCTTACCTGTTCGGAAAGATAATAACTTCCGTAATATTTGCCGTTCATTACCACATCTACAGGAACCAACTGAGGTGTATACGGCATGCCCAGCTGTTCTCCGAGCCAATATGTCATCTTGTTTCTAAGCAGGGTGTTATCATAGCGATTTGCCAAAAGTACCCAGTGCTTATTTGAACCCATTCCAAGTAAATTCGATTTTTTGTCCAGCTTGACCTTATACGGTTTCTTATCCGCTATCCATGTGGAGTTTCCGCGACCGCGGATGTACTCAAGTTTATAAGTCTTGGTCTGAGCATTGCCTCCGTACTCACTGTTATATCCTGAAGGAACCTGAAGTGTCATGTCTCCGTAACACTCGGTCTGATGCTCAGAATCCCCATTCATCGCTGATATGGTTCCCTGACTCTCATCTATGTCAAAATAAAGAACAGGCTGATTTGCACTCTCAACGAACTCGATTGACCTGAGCAGGATATCCATTTTCTTGCCTGATCCCTTACCCGTGACGGTGATTCCCAGTGTCACTTTATGTTGACCTGTAATATTTTTATTCAGCACATCGACTGTCTTGTCTCCGTCTCTGCCCCAGCCGATTTTACCCATCTGATTATCCAGCCTTATTGTGGCAACCGGCTCTGTTTCATCATCCAGATAGAAGCTTACGTCAGCCTTCAGATTTCTGTCTGCCAGACCGTCAACACTGATTCTCCCCAGCCTGTTTCCGCTGAAATCAAACTTATCCTTCAATTGGAAACGATATGCACTGTACTGTTCTCCGGTTAGACTTATTTTAAGCCCCCCGTTAGTGTTATTAACCGTGATAGCCCCTTCAGGCATATCCTCAGGCAATATAATCTTGCCACCCTCGTAAAAAGGAATCAGATTTTGCTTCAAATATGATGCAGGAGCTTCTATAACTCCACCATCTTCTTCTGCAACCTCTTCTCCATCGGCCATCATATTAATTTCATCGTTACCCGTACCATTACTCTCTTCAGAGTTTTCATTGGCGAGAACATTGCTTTCGTCATCCCCGGTGTTACCTTCGACTCTTTCGGCATTATTGTTGCCGTTTTCTGATGCGTGTTCGCCGGTATTTACGTCAGTCTGCTCTACTGTCTCATTCGATGTGTAACCATCTGCAGAATTGTTTCCGTAAACGCTCTGTAATGCCATAACCGGCGTCATTAGTGCCATTGCGGCGGCAAGAATCAAAGCGACCAATCGCATTTTTATATTCGTCTTTTCCATGGTTTGCAACCTCTCTTTTTTGTATTTTTATACTCAGCTATGACATTATAGCATAGTAAAAAGACAATAAATTTAAAGTTATTTCGTTGGTTGTGTAAAATTTAATTCAATATTTTGATCCATAAGAAATCTCCTGCGATATTTCAGCAAAGCATAATCTCCTATCCTGTCCATGTATATGAAATCCGATGCACCGCCGACAGCTCCGACTATCGGTATTCCCTGTAAGAATTTCATGTACAGTAAGGCCCTGCTCAACGCTATAGCCGCTTCATCGATCAGCTCATCCACTGTTTTATCATCATAATTCAAGCCTATTTCAATGAGAGTATTGATTTCCTTATTTCCTCTCACTATTTCATCACCGTATTTCAATGAGGCGGCTATAATCCTCAGTATAAATTTCTGTTCCTGTTCACCTTCAAATTCATAGCCGTACCTCATAGAAATTTCATAAATGTTCCGCAAAAGCAGGGAAGTGAAAACTGCCACATCAGGTATTCCCACACCGGCAATTCCCATTGCTGTTCCTGCTACGGTTGAAGCAATTGTATGAGCCATACCCGCTCCACCGGCTCTATAGTTAAAACGTTTAAGATCTTTTCTCCGGGCATTGACCCTCAGCTTTTGTGAATCGCTGTCAAAGCGGTCACCAATCTTTTTTCTCGGATAAGTTTTCTCTATTAAAGCCGTACCCTTTGAAAAGATAAATCTGAATGCTTTTGAAAATGCCATATCAAGTGTTTCCTCCAGCTTGTCGGGTATTTTCTCAGCCAAAATCTGATCGAGCTTTGTATCTTTCTTTTCCTTGTACTTGTTGAGAAATCTTTTCTCAGCACGCTCCAGGCTTGCTATTTCCTTGTCTATAGATTTGTTTTTCATTATATTTACTGATATTTATAATTATCTTAATAATAGTTGTTTTCTATCTGATTAGCTTTTGTAAAAAGCTCAGGGTGATTCAGGATGAATTCGTTTATGTTCTTATCATTTTCAAAAAAGTTTCTATCGATATTGATATACTTTTCATCATCTTTGCCATCATATTTATAATTGGTTGCTCTGACAATGATTCCCTTTGATCCGTAATCCTCAGGAGTTTCAGTAAACGCATACCTGCTTTTTGCCGTCCATTGATCAATATCATTATTGGCTGCTTCAATCAAGCCCGATACGAGATCCTTCGGCACTTTATAAACGATTGAACCGTTGTCATCATATCTCTCCAGTTCGATCCATGCACCAAACTTATTCAGTGAAGAAAGATTGAATTTCTCACAATCCCTGATGTATTTATCGTTATAAAGATTTGAATATTCTCTTTTATTGACAGACTCAGGCACTTCACTGTATGTTCTTTTAATTGTTTTACCGTTCTTCAGATGGTATGTAACAGTAAACAGCGATGTGTTTTCATACGGATCTTCCGGATTTTCCGCACTTATTATAGCACTGTGCAGTCTTACAATTTTATCTGTCGTTTGAGGATTATCTATTTTCGCGATTCCTTCATTTTTCCCGCTGCCGTCTTGAAAAGCTGACGACCCGCTTATATCTATTGTTTTGATATCTGAAATTTTAGGAATCCTTTTTTCATAACCTGTTATATCAAACATCGTAAACATCAGGGTTACTGCCATCAGCACTGCAAAGATTCCCAGAATCTTCATATTCCGCCTGTTGAAAACTCTGAATGTCTGATCCGCAATCATACAGAATACAGGGAAAGAAACGACTGTAGCCAGGAAAATAATCACCAAACTTATAAGCATTGATTCGCTGCTCGAAAAAATAGTGTCGCTTATCAGAAGGTTTGCCGAAACTGAAATAAAGGTAAGTATTACCACCAAAGCCGACGATACATAAGGTACGACTATTGAGTTTTCCTCATTCTCCAGACTGATCCTCTTGTATAATTCCAGAGAAGCAAACACCAGAATTATCATAATTGCAACATATATAAAAGGTGCTACCGAAAAATATGATAACGGATATTCTCCTCTGCTGAACAAGTATGCATAAGGCGAGAGATATTTGGCTCCTTCAAAATCGGATGAATAGCCTTTCAGGTATATGCTCAGATATCCCTGAGTAATTGAATACAGCATTGCAGGCAGTGATAAGAAGAAGACCGACAGAAGCGTTTGAATAACTCCTGTACCTGCAAGTATTCCCGCAAAACAGGATACACTGTATGAATATACGACCATCAGAAAATTACCGAGCATCCAGCCGAACGCATTTCGCAAGGTAAGAATATCCTCTATCTTACTTTCGTCAGAAAACCATAAAGAGAATGTTTCCGGATCAAAGACTGCAGATACATGAGCCCCCTGAACACATATATATAATATACCCGTTATTATTATCGGCACCAATACCATAATTAATCCCGATGTAAAGGAAGCTCTGAACAATGATTTTCTGGTCAAAGGTCTGCTATGTGCATCTGTTACTGAAGCACTTTTGTGTAAATATCCGAAAACCGTACTTGCTGCAACAACACCCGCACCTATGGCTATCCCTGAATTCAGGATATTCATCATTCTCATACCTGTATCCACATATGAGGCAATGTTCTCAAACCTGGTATAGTAAATTAAAACAGGAAGTATATTTACCAGGAAATACATTACTGTGAGAATAATCGGAATAAGCTTGAATTTCATAAGAGATTCCTTAAGCCATGCTTTTTCCGGATTCAGTTTTGCTGTTTCTCCGCCTTTCGAATTAAAGGATGTCTTTGAAGTCATATTTCTGTCCTCCCAATTCATATATAAACACCTCCTCAAGCGACAATGGTAAAATATCAAGAAGAAGTGGAGGTATCCCTTCTAAAGTTTTCCGAATAACATCTATATCTTCTCTTACAATAAGAAGACTTATAGATCCGTGACTGTCACGGTGAAGCACGTCAAGCTTTGCAATAGCTTCTTCACCCTTAGTTCTGTTTTCATTACTGAAGGCGACCTGAACTTTGCTCAATCCGTCCCTGACAGTTTCGATTTCTCTCTCTATAACTGTCTTACCGTTATCTATAATTCCTATATAGTCGCAAATAGTTTCCATATCTCGCAGGTTATGCGAAGATACCAGGACTGTCGTTCCTCTTTCGGATGTGTCATCAACTATCTGTTTCCATACTAACTTACGGACTATAGGATCGAGTCCGTCTATAGGCTCATCAAGCAAAAGATACTGAGGCATTTTCGCCAAAGTCAAAGCG
Organism: Mogibacterium sp.; assembly: GCA_012840975.1. Taxonomy (GTDB): domain Bacteria; phylum Bacillota; class Clostridia; order Peptostreptococcales; family Anaerovoracaceae; genus Crickella. The sequence goes on from DUVP01000018.1 coordinate 23,358, forward strand.
AACATAGCCTGCTTCTTCATTCCCTTTGAAAAGCTTCTGAGGGAAGCGTTCGGATCAAGCTTAAACAGCTCCGTCAATTTCCGGCATCTTTCCTCGTTCCAGTTCTCATAAGTTGCGGCATACTGTCTTACCATATCCTTTATTGAATAATTGTTCGGAAAATAAAGTTCGTCCGGAATCAGACCGATTTTCTGCTTAACGTCTACATTCTCAAATACAGGCTCTCCATCATATAAAATTTCACCTGCATCACTTTTAAGAACTCCTGCCATATGTTTGATTATTGTTGTCTTTCCTGCACCGTTAGTTCCTACAAGTCCATAAATGGAAGCTTTCTGTATCGTAAGATTAATACCTGCAAGAGCCTCTGTTTTCCCGAATTTTTTATATAAATCGCGAATTTCAATCATCTTTTTTCACCCCCTGCTTTGAATGGATTATTTATAATATCCATCAGCATTCGTTCAACTTCTTCCCGTGAAACACCGATAAAATACAGTTCTCTGATATTCTGTTCTATCAGTCCCACTACTCTGTCAATAGATTCTTTGTCTATATCTTTCTTGTCTCTCTTTGATACGAACGTTCCCTTACCCACAACAGTATAAATAAAACCCTGACGTTCGAGTTCTTTGAAAGACTTTTGCACTGTATTCGGATTCACGGCCAATGTCCTTGAAAGGTCCCGGACGGAAGGAAGTTGACTGTCCGGCTCAATGGCTCCACAGACAATAAGCTCTTTAATATTGTCTATTACCTGTTCGTATATAGAAAGATGACTCTTTAAATCGAGTTGAAACATAATGCCTCCTTTCTGTTTAATATGAATTCTCTGTGTCCTAACTGTACTACGTCACATATTACACTGTCAACACTTTTTTACTTATTGGAGCATTTTTAATGTAAATTTCTTTGTCACTGGTATTTTTTACTTCAATCCTCTCAATTTAAACAAAGAAAAATCGCAGACCCTGTTTTGTCTGCGACTCTTCCATGATGTGTTAGTGTTTATTAGTCAGGTTTTATGTATGAGTATTGAATAAATTTATTCGGACCTATAACTTTTTTTGGGGTGTGGTATATACCTATAACTTTGTTTGGGGTCAAATCCCGGCATGAAAAAAATCGCTGTAACTTTGTTTGGGGTCACAGCGATTTTCATTTTCCCTGTTTCATG
>DUVP01000019.1 GCA_012840975.1 Mogibacterium sp.
ACGTCTTTTTTCTTTGCCATAATAATAGCCTCCTGTAGTATTTTGATTCTACCACAGAAGGCTTTTATAAAATTTACAGACTTTTTCTCACACTCTCTAGAAATGCCTATAAGCAACGCAATATACAATATAATCAATGGCAAAATTCATGCAGATGATGCGATTGAGACATTAATGTGCGGTCCTCGCAAACCCGAAGATCTTTCCTATCACGAGTATCTGCTTTAACTACCAGAACTTCATATATAACAAAAGACTGCGACGGCGGTCTTTTTTTTGCAATAAACATCATATTTGTTTATAATAAAAAATTAGTGACAGAGAATATCTTTGAAGGAGTTGCAATGAATAATATTGAACTTGGAAATCTTATATATCCGTCTCTTCCTCATACACCTGAAGAATATGAGGCAATATATCCGCCACGCAAGCTTCCGGCCGGAGCTATGGTAACCCGTCTCGGTCCAAGTCCTACCGGCTTTATCCATCTGGGCAATCTTTACGGTGCTTTTGTCGATGAACGTCTGGCTTATCAAAGTCAGGGAGTTTTTTATTTGCGAATTGAAGATACCGACGAAAAAAGATCTGTAGAAAATGCTGTAGAGACTATCATATCATCTCTCGATTTCTTTGATATACGCTTTAATGAGGGCGTTACTCCGGAAGGTGATATCGGTGATTACGGAAGCTACACTCAAAGCCAAAGAAAAGATATTTATCAGACTTTTGCCAAACAGCTTCTTGCCGACGGTATGGCCTACCCTTGCTTCCTTACCGAAGAGGACCTCAATTCTATTCGAAGCGAACAGGAAGAACTCAAGATAACACCCGGAGTGTATGCGGGCTGGTCCAGATACAGAGACTGGAGCAGCAGCCGGGAAATTGCAGACGAGATCACAAAACGGATCAAGGCCGGAGATGAATTTGTAATACGCCTTAAATCTCAAGGTAAACCCAACGCATCGGCTGAAGAAACAAAGCGACACGAAATCAATGATGCGATAAGAGGAAAGCTGTCCGTTCCTTATAATTTTCAAGATGTCGTCATAATAAAACGTACAGGCATACCAACTTATCATTTTGCTCATGTGGTTGACGATCATCTGATGAGAACGACTCATGTTGTAAGAGGTGAAGAATGGCTCTCATCTCTTCCTATACACATTGAACTGTTTGAGGCTCTCGGATGGGAACTGCCTGTATACTGTCATACTGCACAGCTCATGAAGATCGATGAAAGCGGAAACAAAAGAAAGCTTTCCAAGAGAAAAGATCCTGAGCTTTCCCTTGATTACTACAGAAGTGAAGGTTATCATCCCGCATCAGTCAGAGAATATTTAATGACTATTCTTAATTCCGACTTTGAGGAATGGAGAGCGGAGAACCTCGAGGCGGATATTAACGAATTCAATTTTACAATGGAAAAAATGTCGGGCAGCGGTGCTCTCTTTGACTTAAATAAACTTAATGATGTAAGCAAAAATACCCTGCTTAGAACAGAAGTCTCTGAGATAGCCTGCTGGCTGCGGGACTGGTCCCGGGAATTTGCTCCGGAATATGCTTACGTATTTGAAAACATGGATACTCTGGAGAAGCTTCTCGACATAGGCAGACATGATGCAAGACCCAGAGCTGACCTTGTATATGCAAGACAGATCATGGATTTTATAGGATATTTCTTTGATGAAAGCTTTAAAATTCAAGATGAATATCCTGATGAGGTTCGTTCCGACGCTAAAACTATACTGGAAAAATATCTGGAAACTTATAACTATTCTGACGATAACGGAGCCTGGTTTGCAAAAGTCAGATCGATTGCATCCGAGCTGGGCTATGCGCTCAAACCCAAAGATTTTAAAAAGAACCCACAGGATTATAAAGGCCATGTAGGTCATGTCAGCTCAGTTATACGTATCGCCGTTACAGGTAAAACACAATCTCCTGATTTGTGGACAATACAGCAAATAATGGGCGAAGATAAAGTAAGACAGCGTATATCCGCATGTCTAAAGGAGGATTAAAATTGAAACCGATTTTAGTTATTATGGCCGCAGGAATAGGAAGCCGCTACGGCGGTATAAAGCAGCTTGATAAATTTACAGAACAAGGTGAAATGATAATGGATTTTAGCCTTTACGATGCGTACGAGGCCGGTTTTCGCAAAGTCTGCTTTATAATTAAACGTGAACTGCTGGATATATTTAAATCTCAAATAGAAAAAGGTGCCGGTCAGAAATATGAAGTGCACTTTGCTTTTCAGGAGATCGATGACCTTCCCGACGGATATTCTGTTCCCGAAGGAAGAACCAAACCCTGGGGAACCGGTCATGCAGTTTTGGCTGCAAGAAATATAATCGATGCTCCTTTTGCAGTCATAAATGCAGACGATTATTACGGTAAAGAAGGTTTTAATAAAATATACAAATTTCTTACAACCCGTGCATCCGATTCACAGAACTGTATGGTAGGTTTTGAAATAGAGAAAACACTTTCAGAAAACGGTACAGTTTCCAGAGGCATTTGTAAAGTGAAAGATGGCAGATTAACAGAAATCACGGAACATCTCCGTGTAAGAAAAGACCCTGAAACAGGCCTAATCACCGATACACTTCCTGATGGGAGTTCTGTTGTAATACCTTCGGATTCGTCTGTATCGATGAATCTCTGGGGCTTTGCTCCTGATTATATCAACACTCTCAAAGAGGACTTTACTGTTGCACTCGACAGAATAATGACAGAAAACCCGCTTCGTGGTGAATATTATGTACAAACACCTTTGAATAGCCACATTACAGACGGCTCACTTTCCTGTGAAGTTCTCTCCTCGGCTGATCAATGGTTCGGAGTCACCTACAAAGAAGATGTAGCCGATGTAATTGAAAAATTCGCAGCTCTGAAAAAGAGCGGCGAATATCCGACAAGTCTCTGGGGATAATCACATCCCCTTTTTTTATCTCTTTTATATAAATTTTACCTTAATTTTTTTATTGTTTTATAACCGTAACTTTGATTTTTTTGTTTATAGATGAGCCTGCTATTTTAACTCCCTCAGGAAGATCATATTCTATATCAACAGTTGTGTTTTCATATATATTTGAAATATCGATCCTCTTTGTTGTTATAGAATCTATCTCCTTGATAATTTTCTCCGGTCCTTTGATTGTAACTTTATTACTTACTTCATAAGTCCTGTTGTATTTCCCGTCAACGCTATTTACGATATTTGTAACAAGAGGAACTTCCTTTACAGTTCCTACGACAGCAGTAAATCTTATTTCACTTGGTAATATCACAACATGTTTAATTTTTTCACCTTTGCTGTCAATAGCTATAGGTTCTACAGTGAATCTTTTATTTTCATCTGTGACCTCAGATGAGCTTAGGTAGGCGACAACTTTGTCGATTTTTTCAATATTCTCTTTCGACCCCACTATAGAAACCCTCTCATATGTCATGTTGCTTGCATATGGCTCGTGTTTAGTATCTATCTGCTCTTTATACTGAACGGAAACATCAAAATCATCTCTATAGCTTTCTTCTACTTTTATCGAAATTGAAGCTGTTTCTACCCCTATAACTTCTGTTTTTTCGGGTCCTGTTATTTCAAGACTTATACCGTTCTCTCCCTCTATTGCATTACTTACATCTGCTACAATACTGATATTCTCTGTGGAAATATTCTTTGTATCTGTCCTTCTCTGTTCCAGAGAAACATCAATTGCATCATAACTTGACTTTGCAATACACAGCCCTCTGTCTGCTAAAACATCCTCCCCGACAAATTTAATCGGGACCTCCTTATATTTCATTTCACAGGTAGGGTCAAAATTATACACTACATATATCCACGAGACAAAAGATACGATGAGAGCAAGAACTATATTAAGAGTTTTTCTGTTGCTATTTCCCACTCTTCATGCCTCCTTTGAACAATTTACTAAAAATATCCTCTTCTTTATTTGTTGTTATATAGAGATCTAAAAGCATTTTCTCAAGGGTTTTGAGGTCGAGATATCTTTTTAATTCACCGTTTTGAGCAACAGAAATTGCTCCGGTTTCTTCAGAAACGACAATAACAAACGCGTCCGACACTTCACTAAGTCCCAAAGCCGCTCTGTGTCTTGTTCCGAGATTCGATCCGAAAGAATTTCTGTTTGTCAAAGGGAGCACACAGCTTGCGGCATATGCCCTTATTCCTCTAATAATAAGTGCCCCGTCATGCAGGGGAGATCCTTCATAGAATATATTTCCGAGCAATCTGTCTGACAACTCGGCATCGATAGTGACTCCTGTCTCAATAATATCAGTCAGCATAGTCTCCCCTTCGATTGCCATAAGTGCTCCGGTTTTCATATTCGAAAAATCTTCAACAGCGTCAACAAGAGTATTGACTGTTTTATACAGTTCTTCATTGCCTACATCGCGGAACTGTGCAGGAATAACGCCTCTTCGTCCAATATGTTCCAATGCCCTTCTGATCTCAGGCTGAAAAAGGATTACAACAGCAATCACACCCACTGTCAACAGACTTCTCAGCAACCAGTTAAGAAGGTTGAGCTGCAATAACTGAGAAATAAAAAAAATTACAATAACAAGAAACACACCTCTGAACAGTTGATGTGCTCTTGTTTTTTTAATAAAGTCAAACAACTTGTAGATAAGGTATGCAACTATAATGATATCAATTATATCCGTAATTTTGACAGTCATTAACAAGCCTGTTATTTTATCTGCCATTCTTCCTCCTAATTGCCGGTATTCTCGATAATAGTAATGGTTCCATCCTCTTCAGTTTTAAGGGTATTTCCGTTCATAACCGCACTGATGAGGGATCTTGCCGTTTCTATACTTTGAGGATCCTGTGTCATAACATATATAGCTGTGCCCCCGGTAGTGTATGTTCCCAATGACCCGTCTCCGCCTGTTATGCTGTTTTTTGTTATATTCCATTTCGGATTTTTTGCCAACTGCAATTTGACCAGAGACCTCAACTCTCTTGAACTGAAACTCATTTCAAAATAGTTCTTCAGGTCTGAAAGAATCTTATTATAACTCAAAGCCATTGTCCTGCTGCTCATAGCTTTGTTGATTACCGCCTCTAATACTGCCTGCTGATTTTTAATCCTCTGGCGGTCACCATATTCAAAGGCCTTTCTCTCCCTTGCAAATGCAAGAGCTTCCGCTCCGTTAAAATGATTCCAGCCCTTCTTGACAGTCATTTTTTTTCTTTTGACCGGAACAAATTCATATTCCGAATAAACATCTATACCGCCCACAGCATTGACAAACCTCATAATCGTTGTGAAGTTTACTTTGACATAATAATTGATTTCTATACCGAAGAGATTTTCTTCCGCACCAATCGTCGTTTGAACATCGTAAAATCCGGTGTGGGTCAGTTTATCCATCGCTTCTCCCTTATCAGGCATATATATCTGATAGTCTCTCGGTATCGATGTCATCAATATCTGCTCCGTTTTAGGATTGACTGTAACGACCATATTTACATCGGACAGACCTTCTTTATCGATTGTTCCATGCACATCCATTCCGGTTATTGTCACATTGAAAGGATCTCTGGTGATTTTTGCAACCCGGCTCTCATTATCGACTGACGTAGCACTTAAGAAGTTTAACGTACCTATAGCATATGCAGAACCGAGTAAATACATTCCCATCAACAGGACACTGGCAACTGAAGCGATATTCCTCACAACAGGTGAAATATTATTTTTTCTTAACTGAACAACTACAATCAAGCTCAGCAGAATCAGTATTACATATAACAGAATGAGGGTAAGAAACGGAAGAACATCCATGATTGTCATAATCGCCGCAAAAGCAACAAGGCACACCAAATAAAGGACAGACAGTCCTTTGTGAAATTTACCCGCTTTTCTTTTTCTGCTGCCGGGCTTGCTTTTTCTATATGTACTGCGGTATTTCTCGTATGCTTCTTTTTGTGCCTGTTTCCTTAATTCAGCATAGGCCTTTGCTTCGTCAGACCGTTCATCAGGAACCGGTCTCCCATAGTCGAAGTTGAGCAAATCATCCAGGTTCCGGTCTTTATGACTCATTTCTTCTCTTCCTCTCCGGTTATCTAGATTTCCGTCTCTATAATCCCGTAGGCCTTGCCTTTACGTTTATAAACAACGCTTACCGAATCTGTATCCATATCCAGGAAAACGAAGAAGTCGTGACCGAGCATCTCCATCTGAAGGATAGCCTCCTCTTCCACCATAGGTGAAAGTTCCAGTCTTTTTCTTCTGACAATTTTCATTTCATTATCAGTTAATTCTTCTTCGTGTTCAGGTATGAATTCAAGCTTAAGTGCTTTATTTTCCTTATATCTTGCTTCCAGTTTGCCTTTTAATTTGGACATCTGGTTTGCCAGTTTATCTGTTACCATATCTACAGCTTCATATATGCTGTCATTTGCTTTCTCAGCTCTGAATACAGCCTGTTTAGCAGTTATTGTCGCTTCAAGCTTTGGAGTTTCTCTCTGCTTGGACACTACAATATTTGCCGTTACATCCTCATCGAAGTATTTCTCCAGCTTGCCGATTTTCTTCTCAATATAAGTACGCAGTTTGTCGCTCATACTGTAGTTTTTTGCTGAAATCTGAATCTTCATTTCCGGATCCTCCTTTAGTAATTAGTTTGCCTTTTCATTATAGCATAACAATATAAAGAAATGTGTGGCAGTTCAGGCCTCTCATCTACTTTCTTTTCATAGCCTCAAGCTGAGGAACAGTGCCTTTTTCCTGAACAAACCGGAGTCTTATGCTATCGTTATCCCTTGTTACCATGTCGCCATAAGGTTCAAGAAGGTCATCCATATCAAACTCATCGACAGGAACAAGACAGTACATCTTGTCAATTTTACCGAGATTTCTTATTCCTGTTTTATCGATAACCTCAACTTCCCCCTCTCCCTCCAGGTATAGCACCCAGTTCTTCTCGTCAAATATCATCTTCTTGATATTATTGTCGGCAATATAATAATTATATATCTTCATTCCGTACTGATAGGCATAATAGAGTCCATTATCTGAAGCTTCAAATCTGGCATTATGTATCTTCTCGAACGGAGGTCTTGTAATCTTATTTATGGATATTCCCATAATAAAAAGCAGAACAAGGACGACGCCTATTACAAGCCACAGGACAGGTTCCCTGCCCGGAGCATATTTAACCGGCAGCATCATAACTCCGATACCTATCAGGACTGCTACAAGACTCATATATTTGAGGAGTTTGCCCTTCGGATGCGATTCAGCCCATGAACTCTGACGTTTCTTAAGAAGCATAAGGTTTCCATTATAAATGTCGTTGTCTTCATTAATGACATATAAGTTTATATCTCTGCTCGCCATCATTCCTCCTTAAATAAATTCGGAGAGCCATTCGACCTGGTCTTTGACCCCACACCTGCCTTTATCCGGATTCCGGAGGACTTACACCTAAGATACGCCATGATCACAGCTACTTCTCTTCACTGCTTACGTGGATCCCTTTGCCCGTATCTGGCCTGGACTTTCAACCACGAACATGGCTCATTCCGAATTTCGTTTCTGATTTTAACATATTAACAGGATAGTTGCACCATATAAAATAATTAAGTATATTAATTTGACGCTTCAAGCTTATTTATACTTAGAAAAATAGGGGCATCTTCTTCCTAAACACTCGTGATTCTCATCCGAGTGGCTGCAAACGACCTGCTCCGGAAGCGACATTGAGATACCTAATCTCTCTCTGATATACTCTGTTGCAGTTAAAATCGCTGTAAAAGAGTTCCGCTTGCAACATCTCGGTCCCCCGTAAGAAGCTATTTTTGCCAGTGCCTTTGATGTAATTTCGTTCGACATTCCCCAGGTTCTTGTAGATAGTGGAGTTGTATCAGTTATAATACTCATGAACATCCCGACACTTACTGCTGCACCGCAACATCCCCAGAAACCGCAGGTCCCGCCCGGGCATTGCTTTCCGCGCTCATGCATTTCCGTCAAAGCTTTTTCAAGGTCAATATCTCCACCGGCATTATGGTAGGCAGCTATCAAAGCCGCCCCTACAATAGTGTGGTGCTCGGGCCCGTGCATGTAAATATACGGATTCTCCATTATACTCTGAACTATGTATATAGGATCTGTTGAGTCCGTATTCATACAAAACTCATTGATTGCTTCGATTCCTTTCTTGGAATGGCATTCATCGCAAACATAATGCTCATCCTCGCAGCAGGCATAGCTTGAGAATTTCTGATGACAGAAATGACATTCCATCGTTATCGGCTTTGTAAAATATTTCAGCGGTTTTTCGCAAACCAGACACACATTTTCGTTTCTCTTCATTTCTCTACCCTTTACTGCTTACACTTTTCTTCAGAAGATTGCAAACAACCGAGATTAATCTTTTAAGCAACCAATAGGAATAACCAATACACCGTCATCCAAACCACGGAAAGAGGACAGCTCTCTCTCTTTTACACTTGGATTCTCTAAGCTGTAAGTGACTTGAATGTAATTTTTCCGTCCTTCTGCATCTCTTGCAACGAAATCAATTTCTTCATTCCTGTTTTTTCCTATATCGACGATATATCCCCGCCTTGCGAGTTCCACATATACGATGTTTTCTATCGCACGGGAAACTTCAAGCTGACGGTATTGAATAAGCGCATTGCGAAGCCCCATATCACAAGTGTAATACTTATTTTGTGTCTTGAGATAGGCTCTTCCCTTGAGATCATAACGTTCTACTTTGTAAAAAAGAAAAGCATCCGCTATGTGTTTAAGATAACGACTCACAGTCTCATTATCAACAGATTTGTATCCGTTGCTTTTCAATGTATTCGCTATTTTATTCGGCGATACAGCCGACCCGATAGATGAGCAAAGAACAAGGATTACCCCGCGAAAAACTTCTTCGTTTCTTATATCATAACGATCAATCATATCCTTCGTTATAACAGTATTAGCTACCATTTCCAAATAATCTCTTTTTGCAGGAGCATCCGGCTCTGTAACAGTATATGGCAAAGAACCGAATAAGATATATTCATCTAAGGCTTCTCTCTTATCACCTTTGCGAAATGAATAAAACTCTTGAAATGACAAAGGAAAACATTTTATTTCTATACCCCTGCCTCGGAATATTGTATTGATATCACTCGAGAGTAACTTTGAATTTGAACCCGTTACGTATATATCAGTGTTGTATTCGCTGCGAATTTCATTGAGAATTTCTTCAAAACCATCAACCATCTGAATTTCATCGAGCAGAAGATAATACTTCTCATCGTCCGCAAATTTACCTAGTAGATATGAATACAACTCATCTGACTCGCGCAAGTTCTCCCATTTTTTCATATCAAAGGCAATTTTTATGATGTGGTCGGATTGAACTCCGTCATCAATCAAATAACGGTAAAACAGTTCGTTTAATAGGATTGATTTACCGCTGCGTCTGACACCTGTTGTGTATATATCATCGGTCAGGAGTAGAATTGTGATACCAATTTCTAATGGGATGTTCATACCACATAACGATGAACACGAATTTTTATCAATGCTATCAATTCTTCAGACACGCGAATGGAATCACTCTGATGCCCTTTTCGGTCGTATAAGCCATCGGAGCATTTGCACAAATAACAATCATATGGTCTGGTTCTCTGTATATTACTCCCGGGTGATCTTTGTTCTTTGTCGCCTTAATATTATGCTCATGTATCACAGATTTAAAACGCAGCAAATTATCTTCGGCCTTTTCAACCGCATTAACACCGGTTTTGATTTCAATTAACGCATATCTGCCATCTTCAAGCTGATATACGGCATCCACCTCAAGTCCGGTATCATCTCTATAATGCATAACATGGGCATTATTAGCTTCTGCATATGCCAACAAATCACGAATTACAAGGTTCTCAAAGAGATGCCCGAACGAATCCAAATCCTTTTCGAAATACTCCGGTGATATGCCAAGAGCCGCTGCCGCAATCGATGGATCAAGAAAAATATGTTTCTTTGATGCTCGTATTGCCGTCTTAGATCTTATCTGGGGCATCCATGCATCAATGTCCTTAATCACATAAAGCTTTTCGAGTGCAGAGACATAACTTGCAAGCGTAACGTCTGTTACGCTTTGGCTAGACTGAACATCTGCATATATAGCTGTCTTTTTAGCAAGCGTTGCGACATTTCTTGCGTATGATTTAATCAAGATTCTCGCTATCTCCGGATTCCTTTTTACATTGTCAACTGTGCTTATGTCCTTCATATATATCTGCTGAAAATAGTCTTTGGCAACCTCAAGCTTACCAGTCTTTCCTTTTATCGCTAGGCATTTTGGCCACCCTCCACGGCATACAATATAGAATAAGTCCTCCAATTTCAGATTGTTTTTAGCAATTGGAGCGTAGTTTGTATCCTCAAAAATTTTTGTTAGCGATACACCGCCATTAGAATCGCCGGTTTCCCACAAAGTCATAGGATACATCATTATACTGCTGATTCTACCAGTACCGGTATGTGCAGTATCAACTTTTGTGCTCGTAGAACCAGTGAGATAGAATGAACCGGTGCTTTCCGGATTATCGTCACAGTTCTTTCTTATAGCACCCCAGATTTTTGGTGCGTCTTGCCATTCATCAAATAGTATGGGCTTATCATTATTAAAAAACAAACTCGGTGCAGTATTTGCTATGTTGAGATAACCTTCGCGTAGCTCTTCATCCTGGAATTCTATAACTGTCTTGCATCTTTCCTTACATGTTCTAGTCTTGCCACAGCCTTTTGGCCCTTGAATGTTAATCGCATTAAAAGCTTGAATCTTGCGATCTATAACCACATCTGTAATTCTCGTTATATAATCCATTATGCCCTATCCTCTTTTAATTTTTAGTAATTTCGGCAATTTCGTTTTACCTTTTTCGGCATTTTTATTTTAGTAATTTCGGATTCAATTGTCAACAAGAGTACCACTTTTTTATGTTGTGTTAGTTTACAATTGATGTGAGACCGCCGGGATATACAAAAGCGATTGAGTCCTTTAAAATATGTTGTGACCAAACAATACATGAATGAAAGGAAAGCCCAATCGCCATGAGAGGCTTCAAGAGAACGATTCATATATCCCTATGTTGAACATAGCAGCTATACGACTGTTGATTTCGTCAAGCGTGCAATTACATATTTCGGTTACAAACCTCTTGAAATACAGACTGACAACGGTTCCGAGTTCACTTACCTGCAGAAAACACGACGTACTCATTTGTTCGACAGTTTCTGCCTAAAGGAAGGTATCAATCACAAGCTTATTAGACCAAGAACTCCCATCAACGATATGAACATATGTGCATAGCTATAAACCGGGACTTGTTACTTTATTTAATCTCACTTTTTATGTGTTTCGTAAGTAACCCCAACATGTGCTACTCCAAAAATAAAAGCGGCAGCAACCAACAGCCAATGTCTAAGTAATAACCCTGAAATAAAAAATATCATTGTTGGAATGATTGCCAGCAAAAAAGCTTTTGCCAAAGTCTTCTTTTTTGAGTACATAATCCAAAATATATAATATAGCAATATCAAGACGGCATTTACAATAATGTATACCAGAAATTCAGTAGAACTTCCAAATCCAAATCTCCATACTAAAATAGGAAGGCACATAAGCACAATACAGCTATACCGCCCTATCTGTTCTAATATGACTATAAACTTTTTTGTTGTAACCTCTGTTTTTTCTTCTTTCTTGCTAAGAGCATAAAATATATTGGGAACCATAATTAGCACTACAACTATTGCTCCAAATAGATTAATCCATCCAAACTCCATGTCACTTGGCTCCCCTTATCTGTTTGACAACTTCTAATTTGTAATTATATAAATTTACCATGTCTTAATTAATAATTTATTATTATTTTTCTGCATTTTTCACATCTATAAGCTTCTACTGCAGAGCCTGAAAAAACTCCGTCTCTGCATTGTATATATCCCTTTACCATTTCATTGCCACAATATTTATAAATCATAAAAACCTCCAATAAATTGCATTCCTTATACATTTTAATCTATCTTCACGACATCCGCCCCTGATGCGAAAGACAGAAAGTCTACCTCTTTTGCTCCGCATGCCTTAAGAACTGAAGCAACTTCGTCGACGGTCGCACCGGTAGTGTATATATCATCGATAATTAATATCTTCGCCCCGCGGATTCTTTCGGAACAGCTTTTTCTCAATTCAAAAGCGTTACGTATGTTTTCTTTCCTCTCGTCGGGTGTCATGCTTTTCATTACTGAAGTTTGATGTGTTCTATTCATCACTTCTCCCGTATATTTGATTCCCGACTTCTTCGCAAATTCTTCTGCAATCAGTGCGGCCTGATTGTATCCGCGCTTTATTTTTCTGTCTCTGTGGACAGGTACAGGACAAATAATATCGTATTCCGCAGCGAGTTCTTCCGCTTCAAACTCTGTAAGCATCCTGTCCCGCATAATCTCGCCTATAGTTCTCGCAATGTCAGTCCTCGCATCGTACTTGAGAGCATAGACTATTGCTTTTTCGTGGGAGCCGTATTCCGCACATGTATATCCTTTGTCAAAATTATGAGAATGCTCTCTGCAACTGTAACAAGTCCGCATTGGATTGTTTTTAGACAAAGGCTTTCCGCATTTATCGCAAAGTCTCCCTGTCGCCCACTTCATACCTTTCATACAGTCGTCGCACAGCCTATATGTTCTCGTAAAATCTATTATTTTCCCGCAACATATACAATAAAGATCGCCCGGATAAATTAAATCCAGAATCTCCGTACCTAAATTTCTAAGCCATCGAAACATCAGCTGCCCCCACATTCCGCTTCCGGCAAATCGAAACATCAATTACCCCATATTCCGCTTCCGCCAAGCAAATCGATTTCCGACAGCCTGTGTTTCAACCCGGTAAATCTGCCGTCTGCTTTGTTATTGGATATCATCCAGTGCAGGTATTTCGGATCTCCGACTATAATCACCAGCTTCTTTCCTCTTGTGACAGCTGTATATAACAGGTTTCTTGTCATCAGCATAGGCGGTATGTGCCACATCGGGATTATTACAGCCGGAAACTCGGAGCCCTGACTCTTGTGAACCGTAACCGCATAAGCCAGGTCGATTTCTTCCAGCATCTCGCCCTCATATGTAACAAGCCTGTCATCAGAAACTACGAGCATCGATTTCTCCTGAATATTGATTACTTCGACTTTACCCATATCGCCGTTAAATATCCCCTGACCTTCTGCAAAATCAGTCGAATCTTTCCACTCGGCTCTATAATCATTCTTAAGCTGCATAACTTTGTCGCCTTTACGAAAAGTCCTTGTACCGATTTTGACTTCATCCTCGCCTTCCTCTGCCGGATTTATTATCTCCTGCAGGATGGAATTTAAACTCGGAGCTCCGAGTATTCCTCTCTTTGTGGGCGTCAGAACCTGTATATCTTCCGGACCTTTCACAAAATCATAATAATTCTCCAGCCTTCCTCCGACAAGACCTTTAATCTCCCCGATTATATCCTCCTCATTGTATCTTTCAATGATAAAGAAATCGCTTTCGGAGCCTCCCGCTTCCGGAAACTCACCGTTATTTATAAGGTGGGCATTGGTGGCAATCCTGCTGTCCTGTGCCTGCCTGAAAATCTCTTTAAGCCGTACAGTATATATATAATCGCTAGCAATCATATCCCTAAGAACATTACCTGCACCTACTGAAGGAAGCTGATCCGCATCCCCCGTGAAAATCAGAATAGTGCCGCTCTTAATTGCATTAAGGAGTCCGTCCATAAGCATTGTGTCTATCATTGATGCTTCGTCTACAATAATCACATCCTCTTCTAACGGATTCTCATCGGTTCTGCCAAAGCGCATTTCATCTTCGTCCTCGGAATAAACGTATTCAAGCAGACGATGTATCGTCATCGCGGAGTCTCCCGAGGCTTCTTCCATTCTCTTTGCCGCCCTTCCTGTAGGAGCTGCAAGTGCTGTGGTTAAATTAAGCCTGTGAAAGATTCTGACCAGAACATTGATGATTGTCGTTTTTCCTGTTCCCGGACCGCCGGTTATTATCGTGACATTACCCATTAATGTGGATTTGACAGCATACCTTTGTTCATCAGACAGACTGATGTTCCGTCCCTCTTCATCGGCAAGTTCACTCTCCGCATCGCTTATAAGATTATCGATTATTGCAGGAATCGGTTTAGACTGAGCCTCTTTGATCCTCTTCAGATTGTGTGCTATTCTCTGCTCGGCATAGTAATATCCGTACAGGTAAACCACCTGCATATTTTCCAGAGTGTCTGTTTGAAGTTCTCCGGAAAAAGCCATCTGTCTTATTACTTCGCTCACCCTTTCGCTGTTTGTATCGATCAGTTCCACAACCTTTTCGATCAGCATCTGTTCGGGCATCAGCGTGCTCCCGCCTGCAGCTTCTTTCTTAAGGATAAACTTAATCCCGCTTTCTATTCGAAAATCGCTTTCTGCATCAAAGCCCAGTTTCTCCGCCAGCATATCAGCTTTGTGAAATGTCATCCCATACAGATCATCCACAAGGGAATAAGGATTCTCTTTTACGATTCCGACCGATTCGCTCCCATACAACCTGTATATCCTGACAGCATCCGACATTTCTATGCCGATTTCCCGCAGCTCGAGAGAAATCCTTGCGAAATCTCTGGATTCAGCAAATGAATCCGTTATCTTTGCCAGAGTCGAAGGTCCTATACCTTTTACCGAAAGCAGTTTCTCCGGAGTTTCTTCCATTACAGCCAAAGTCTCTTCTCCGAATGTATCTATAAGAAGGTCAGCCGTCTTCGGACCTATTCCCCTTATGTTTCCGGCTACCAGAAATTCTCTTATAGCCTCAACACCTTCCGGCTGTATTTCCTCATAGCTTGTAAAGCTGAACTGTTCACCATACTTTTTATGTATAGTGAATCTTCCTTCAAGGCGATATCGGGTTCCTGTTTTCGGCTCATTAAAAGCACCGGCTACCCTGATCGAACCGGTGTCTGTGGTCAATATAGCTACAGTATAGCCATTCTCCCTGTTATTAAATATTATCTTTCCGAGCTTACCTTCTTTGAGCATAGTCAGAATGTTTTCTTATACAGTCTCCTGTTATCTAAAGTAAATACTTTTTCACTGAATTCTCCCGGCTTAACATAGCGTAGAGCTTCTTCACTATCGTACATCTTTGCGTCCAGGATATCTATATAGTGGAGGATCTCAGCCTCCGGAAACAACGGCTTTCTCGGACTTCCGAATTCAGGTTCATAATGGTGACTGAGCGACATATGTTGCAGCATCAGGCTTTTCTCTTCATCGATTCCGAGAGCTTTGCCCGCCTCTTCGATAGCAGTGACACCCATAACAAGATGTCCTATCATTTTTCCCTTGAGTGTATATTCCGAAACTACTCCGTTTTCATCCGAGTTCAGCTCTTCCATCTTCTGGACATCGTGGAGGACAATTCCTGCAAGGAGAAGATCCTTATTAAGAAAAGTATATACTTCACATGCTCTTATTCCCATCTCCAGCATTCTCATAACATGGTAAAGCAGACCTCCGTATTCAGCGTGATGATTGCTCATTGCAGCCGGGTAATACATAAGTCTTTCTTTGTACTCGTCATAGAAGTACCTGCATATCTTCCTGAGGTCTTCATCTTCAAAATTATCTATCGTATCTATAATAAAATCGTACATATCCTGAGAATTGTGGGGAGCGGATTTATAAAAATCATCTCTTTTTACTGTTTCCTCTCTGATCCTCCCTTTTATTACGTCAATGACGATTTGATTCTTTCCCTGCCACTCCTTGCATCTTCCGGCTATGGCGATAATCATTCCTGTTTTGATATTACTGAATGAAGATATCTCTTCTTTAGTGAGACTCCACTTCACAGCCTGCACATCTCCTGTTGCATCGGCTAAAGTCAGATAGAGATGTTTCTTACCTTTATTTCCATCCCTGATATCAGCCTGTCTTACAAGGTAGCTGTCCTCAATTATATGCCCTTCATCGGGTTTAAGATCTTTGACGTAATAAGGTTTCATACTACTCCTTCCGCTCCGGATATTTAAACTTTTCGTTCGGCTACGATTATACCACAGGCCTTTGTCCTATGTTATAATGAGCCTGTGAATATTGGAGGTGAATTAATGAATTTCAATGCCGAAAAAGCAACAAAAGCGACAGTTGAATGGATCCGGAAATGGTTTGAGAAAAACGGCCCCGGTTGCAATGCAATAATTGGTATCAGCGGAGGCAAGGACAGCTCGGTAGCTGCAGCACTCTGTGTGGAAGCTCTGGGGAAAGACAGAGTCATCGGCGTTATGATGCCGAACGGCGATCAATCCGATATTGATATGGCTAATCTGCTCGTTGAGCATCTTGAAATCGAGCATTATGTTATAAATATTAAAGGTGCCTTTGACTATCTGTTACAGCAGATCGAGGATGCAGGAATAACCCTCAGTGAGAATTCAAAAATCAATCTTCCTCCAAGACTGAGGATGTCAACCTTATACGCAGTAGGTCAAAGCCGTAACGGCAGAGTCATAAATACAAGTAATCTCTCCGAAGACTGGATAGGCTATTCGACACAGTATGGAGATTCCGTAGGTGATATGAGTCCGATGTCAGGCTTTGTTACAGCTGAAATACGGGCAATCGGAAGAGTCCTCGGACTTCCTTCGGTTCTTGTGGACAAGATTCCGGCAGACGGACTTTCGAACGAAATAGATGAAGACCGGTTCGGCTTCACTTATGAGGTTCTGGACAGGTATATAAGAACAGGGGAAATAGACGATCCTGAAATCAAGAATAGGATAGATACTCTTCATGAAAGAAATCAGTTCAAGCTCAGATTCATGGACTGCTTCCGGTATGAAGAAGAAAAGAACGGAGTGTAATTCACTCCGTCCTTTGTTTTATTAATCAGTTTTTTGAATCGCCGGTCCGTCTTTTCGCTTTCTGCGGCGATAAAATAAAATCAGAGAAAACACTAAAGCGGTAGTGAGCGATATAGCCAGCCAGGTCCATAGATAACTTGTTTCACCGGTTTTGATGTTTATAATTTTATTTGGAGGCTTATTTTTTTCATTATCTTGAGGCTCGGTATTTTCATTATCCTGAGGCTCATTACTTTCATCATCCGGTGGATCGGTATTTTCATCATCCGGTGGCTTAAAGTTGTTTCTAAAATCAATACCGATAGGTTTATATTCACCGCCATCTATTCTCAATACTTTATTCACCTTAAGACCGGAAGGTGTGGAATTCACCGACACATATATCCTATAGACCGATGTGTCATGCGAATATCCTAATTCCGCCTTTGGTTTGTGCTGATAAATTGTGTACATATATTCTCCCCGAAGGGAAAAATCGATAGAAAGTGTCTTTGAAGAGTCCCCGTTTATGACGAAATTATACACTCCGCCATCTTCTCCGTCAGGAAGCGGGGCTCCGAAACTTTCGGCCTTTAAGCTGTAGATTATAGGGAAGAAAGGCTTACTGTAGCCGCTTTCCACTTCTATGCTCTGATTGACAGTCAAATCCAATCTGTTTGTTGTATCCGCATAAACAGGAAATACAAAAGAGACTGTCAATATAAGTATCGCAAGCAAAGTCACCGACTTGGTGCAAATATTATATTTTAAGCGTTTTCTCTGCTTTCGCATTCGTCTTTTTCCCATATCTTCCGCTTTTGCTTCCGTCTCCTCATCTCATACAGACAATAGATAAGAAGCAGAATCAACAGCAGCAGTATCAGCCACATAAGCAGCGGCAACCTGATGACTTTTTTGATCCACTTAGCATTCACATTGTTTTCGTTCGGATCCGGGAACGGATCTTTTTGCACCTTATCAGTCAACTTCCCTATCAATATATATCTTCCGTTGGTTATTGTAAAAGTACAAGTGTTAAGCAAAACAATACTGTCGCTTTCCGTAATATCCATCGGCCTTGATTGTATGGAGATTTCCTTTATATAGTCAATAATATCTCTCTTTGAGTATTCATCAATCAAAGCCGGAGTTAAAATCTTAGCATCAGTGCCTTCGGTCTTTATTATGGCAAAAAACTCGATCCCGAGACTTTTTTTACCGTTCCTGTGAAGCACACCATAAGCGTGTTCATCAAAAAAATCCTTTTTACTAAACTTGCTCACATCACCGAACATCATGCTTTCTTCCATATGATGCCCGTAAATGATGCTGTTGAAATCGCTGAAATCCTTGTTATTTCTATAGTCGAGAAATATACTTCCCGCTCCTGAATACTCGCCTGTTACCGCTTCGTCGAGATATCGGCTGTTGTCTGTCGTCTGTACTACAGGGTAATCGATTTTAGTTCCGTATACATCAATCCATCCTATAACATCCTGGTTCATCTTACGAAGCTTTTCATAAGGAATTTTATTCTCGAACGACGGTTTGTACTGAACATACTGCTCAGAGTCTGCCAGCTCATTGACTTTATGAGTATCGTAAAGAGCATACCAACCCAGCACAAGCAACAAAAGAGAAATAGCCAAGATCGAGTAATCTACCACAGCGGCAATAAACCTTATCAGTTTTAGCTTCTTTTTTTGCACTGTACTAAGTTCAGCATACCGGTCCGTATCGATTTTTCTCTTATCATTATTTTGATAACTGTTCATTCAGCACGATTATCTGTAAATATTATTCTTCGTATGCTCTGCGTCTGCTGCGGACAAACAATATGATTCCGCCGGCAGCAACTATTGAGATAATGATGAATGGCAGATTCGCAAAGATGAAACCTGTAGCCGTCTGCTGATTGTTTGTGAATTTAATATAGTTACCGGTTGTACTGGTGCCTGAAGTCTCTCCTATATTAATTCCATAGCCGGCTAAATTCTCAGAACCGTTAACCTGTTTTCCATCCATCCAGCCGGAGAAACTCTTTACATAACCCAATGAACTCGTTTCATCTACCCGAATAAAGGTGCCATACATGACATCGTTAAGAACAAGTCGTTCGTTGTGTCTCAACTGGATACTCGTTAGTGTTTTATATGGTATTTCATGATTTTGTGTTTCCACAACACCGTCTTTATCCACTATTCTATATGTAGGGGTATGTCCTGCAGCCTGCTCTGCTTCCCAGTCGAGTCCCCAAGGAGGATCCAGATATATGGTGAACGGGAATGGGGAAGTTTCATTACCGGTTGCAGTTCCGGTTACTTCCTTCATCAAAACAAATCCTTTTAATTCAGCTGCGGACGGAGTAAGGCCTGCTTGAGGTAAATCGGTTCCGCCCCTTGGTCTATATTGATTTTGAAAAATAAGGTTTGATGTTCCTGCTACGTTGTCCAGAGCATATACTGTCTTGGAAGGTTCAGCTATTGCCGTTCCGTCATCTCTGACAGTCTGACCGATTACGATTTTGTCAACCACATAGGTGCCGCCTCCTTTATCGATAACAAAAATAGAAACCAGATACTGTGCTTCTGAGGCATGCATCACGGCAGCCGGTCCCGGATCGATTCCTGTTGGCTGCTCTTCTTTAATAAGGTAAGTGTACTGTCCGACCTCTGTAAAACTTACACCATCAAGCAAATCATCCGAAAGTTTTTTCATATGGGCACCATTTATATTCTCACTGGTCACAACATCGGCAGGTGTGTAAGCGACAGTGAAGGCATTCGGATTTAAATCAGGGAGCTTATCCTTACTTGCCTGAGTTTCATTTCCGCCAAAACTATGTTTTGTATACGAAAAATTGAAAGTCACGTAAGGTGTTGCAACACCGAAATAAGCTTTCGAAAGTATCTTCTGGAATCTCAATTCATGTTCTACCAGGTTGTCGGCATTAACATTTATTGTCGGTACCAGCCCTACGATGACTAACATCACCGACAATACAAAAGGTATTGTCCTCTTAAAAACAGCTTTCATAATAGCCTCCTTTATATTTTTAAATTTAATTGATATTAAGTTATATATTTCTTCTGCGGATCAAGGTGAAAACCTTTCCGTAAAGATCTTTCTTTGTGACAGGACCGAAAAGCCTGCTGTCAATTGCTTTATCCCTGTTGTCTCCGAGTATGAAATATTCGTCATCTTTGAGTTTTATCGGAAAAACCGCACCCTTTTCGAAAGCCAGGGTTTCCTTGTAAATCTTCGGTTCATACTGAATATTCCCGTTTATCTTGAGCCCGAATTCGTCGATATCCACCGTATCGCCGGGAAGGGCAACCACCCTTGCAGTACGTTTTTCCCCCTTGTAGCTGAACACAACCACATCTCCGACGACAGCTTTTTTATCGATCCGATAGAACAAGATCATGTCACCGGGAGCAGCATTCGGTATCATCCCCATATCGTTTAAGCGAAAAACCCCGAAAACAAATGTGAAAATCAAGGTTACAAAAATCGCCACGAGCACCGACTTTATCGCCAGCCTGAGCGTTGCAAGTGTAACAGGATCCTTGTTTTTCCTCTTCGGCGTCTTATTTCCCTTTGAATACCTTTTGCTTTTACCCGCAAAATTATCAATCATGGTATTGTTTTCTTCTGATTATCGTTGAAACGAGCACAATTTCTATAAGCAGCAGTGCAGCAAAAAGCAGGTAAATCGGTATTGTTTTATGCGATACCAAAATACCTGTCGGTGTATTTTCGCTGTATTGTGCATAGTATGTCTTATGACGCTCCGGTGATCCTAAAAAAATTGATTCTACAACCTCTTCAGAATTATATACAGGGATTGTCATTGTGGTTCCTACCGGCACTCGCGCATCTTTCCAACTGTTCGGGACGTAATTGTTAATTCCTTCATCAAAAAGCCAGTTCGCGCTTTTCAGTTCCAGTGTCGGTGTTGCGGCGACACTGGCAAAATCCTTCCATTTAGTACCTTTAAAAACTGCATATGTTATAGTTTCCTGATCGGTAAGTGTACTGCCTTGCATTTTGCTTTGCAATCTTCCTCTCACCTCTTCATCAGCCGCATCGTTATTCAAATCATTAGCATCAAAAGAGATAAGAACATAATCGGTATCCGCCGAAACTGCGGCATTAGGACTTTCAATTATATTCGTCTTATAGTAAACCTTGATTACATTATTAACCGCAGTAATTGTATAGGGATTGGCTGCGGATGGTGCCTCAGCTGAAATTCCTGACGGGAATTCATATCCCCCGATACTTGAACCTTCAGGCTTATTTGTCGTCGCAACCGATGTTATATTCGGAGAGTTTTCAGGAACAGATCCCGAAACCGTTTCGAACAAAACTCCGTCATGATAATATTCAATCGAATAATTTAAAATGTTCTCCGTATAGTAATAATTGAATACATTGGTTCCGGTTGCAGTCACCATCGGAGTCAAAGAATCAGAGCTTCCCGGATGAAACGTATAGTTTGGAACTTCCGGAATTTCTACACTTATAGGTCCTTCAACGACCCTTCCCGATACAGGATTCGGAGTTATTTCCGAAATTCTGTTTACCGTTAAAGTACCATCGGCTTCTCTTACATAATAATTTACCGTATATGGATATGTTGAAGGAAACCTGAACCAGGACGCAACATTTACTAAAGAGCCTGTCGATCCGGTAATAGCCATAGTAACCGGCATTGAAGTAACCGATTGAGAATATCCGAACTTTTGTGCCATCTGAGCAAAAGAAAAATCTCTATAGCCTGTCAAATCCGGAGCCCTGCTTGTTATAGGGTCATCGGTGCGATTTGTATCATAACTGCCATCGCCTTTAGCATATTGAGAGTACCAATACGAATATTTGAAACGGTATATGTTATCAGTGTATGAATTTGTATTTCCCGGGTCTAATAAAAACCATTCCACTCTTGCTGTTCCCCATTGACCATCTGAAAATCTGCCGGCTTCAACGACAGAAAGCGAATCATGCGGCAGCGTGCTTCCCGGTAACGATGACAGTGAAGAGTTGGTAAGATTCGGTTCGGTGATGGCAATATGCGGACCATTATGGTTATCTCCAAGACCGGACACTCTATCCAGTCTTCCGTCATCCATCACGGATCCGGTCCAGTTATACGGGTCAAATTCTACCGCAAGTGAATTATTAGGGGCTCGCCCTGTGGTGTATGTTGTCTTTCTGTACAAGCCCAACGCTCCATAGTCCTGATCACTATGTGTATTGTTATAATGGTTGTCATCATTATAAATGGTAAAAGCATTTCCGTAATCACGCCCTGTGAGCATAAGGTTACTGAAATAATAATGTGTCATTGAATAAGTTACGGAAAAATCATTATTCAGTATATCAACCTTCTGACTTGCTGATATGCCCCCAACCCAGCCGGCATTGGAATTTCCATTAGGATTCCCGGGAATAATAAATGTATGCTGCCAGTCGTTCAACAGAGAAACTTTACTTTGCTTCCAATTATTTGTATCAAAAACCTGCTCTATATAGGGCGTTGTATTGTTCGGGTAAGTTATACACGGTCTGTTTTCAAGCTCTGTAGATTCCGCATTTACAAAATAATTATTTGTATCAGAAAAAGGCGGAATTGTAAAAACAAAAACCAAAACCAGTGCAATCACTCTTCCAAGCATTGCACTAATTTTATTTCTATTAACATTAAAATGGTTCCTCTCTTTTCTAAACACTGTCAAAAAATCTCCAAAGAACCCAGTTATCCAAATTACACTACATTGTACCAAATTTGAACAGTTTTTGTCAATTTAAGCCCTGTAAATTAACGCGATTTTACATTATGTTAATTCGCAAAGTAAGTTCCAGTTTGAGATAAGTGGTGGACTTTAGTCTAAGAAATCTTTTATGATGGCTTTTACTCTGAGAAATATTCCTGCCGGAAAGGAGAAATCATGAAAGAATTAAGA
>DUVP01000020.1 GCA_012840975.1 Mogibacterium sp.
AGCAGATTATCTATATAGATAATCTGCTCGAGTCGTATATGCAGGAAGACTTTGAAAATGAAATTTTGCTATAGTGTTTGGTGTATCATGTGAAAGCAAAGTTTGCGTTTTAAATACTTTGATTGAGTTATGTTATAATATATAAAAATTTGAAAAAAGATAAAAGGGGGATTCATAGCATATGAAGCATGACGAACTGATGGATGTGCTTATGAAGACAGCTATTGGTATACATAAAGTTATGGGGAAAAACACTGAGATAGTGCTACACGATTTACGTAAGCATGAAACAGCATATATTGTTAACGGTATAATATCAGGCAGAGACAAGAGTTACAAAATACCGTTGGATACAAGTGCTGCAATTATAAGTCTTGCAGATGAAGACGGTCATCTGATAGGAATCGGTAAGGCACTCGCTAATGTTGGCACATTAAGGGCATCACACTTCATATATTCGGATGATGATGGACCATGCGCTATTATTTGTATTAATCAAGATCTTAATAAGATTGAGGAGTTTAGAAATTATCTTGATCAGCTTTTAAAGCCTCGCAATAATTATAACGAGCAGGCAGGTATTGAAGAGAATTATATTATTAAGATTGCAAAGCAGATATTGCTTGATACCATGGAGGATTTTTCTTCAGCAGAACTGGCATCCAAGGAAGGACGTCTTAAACTTCTCACTAGACTATATGAAT
Source organism: Mogibacterium sp. (assembly GCA_012840975.1). Lineage (GTDB taxonomy): Bacteria > Bacillota > Clostridia > Peptostreptococcales > Anaerovoracaceae > Crickella. The sequence goes on from DUVP01000020.1 coordinate 705, forward strand.
CAGGTGTACTGAGCGTTCGAGATGCTCCTTCGATGATTTGTAAGGCGATGGGAATCTCCAGCAGTTCGTTGTACAATTATCTTCGTGAGCTTAAAGAAACGGGTGTTATTGAAGATGAACCAAAATTAACATTGTAATGACTTAAAATAAAAGTGTTATATTGCAGAATATCCGATAAAACAAGCTGTTTACGAATAATCTTTTGATAGGATAACCCCTTCACTTTAAAAAACTGAAAAAGACACTCAAAGGATGAACTGACCCCCAAAATTAGAACAAAAATCTAATTTGAGGTGGTCAGTTTTTGTTGTGAAAAGGTATTGTTTTGCATTTAAGAAGAATCCTTTTTAAGAAAGTATAAAATATAATGAAAGATTTTTTTAAATAAATACTCCTAAAAGAAAACTCGGCAAAACATATAACTAACAATAGCCAAAAAGTCTTTGTCTCAAGCTGTTTTTCAGATAGAATATAAGCTATGGAAAGAGAATGCGGAGTCAAGGTAGAAGAATAGGAATTAAGAAAAGAAAAAAATAAGAATAAGAATAAAAATAAGAATAAAAATAAGAAAAGGAATCAGGGGAATCAATAAAATGGCAAAAGAAAATATCAAACTCAAAGTAATCAAAACGGATATAACCAACCCGTACAACAATCTGGCAGCCGAAGAAAACCTTACCTTTAAGGCAAAGGAAGGAGAGATGATTCTTTTCCTGTGGCAAAACGCACACACAGTGGTGATCGGCAGAAACCAGAATCCCTGGAGAGAGTGCAATGTCGAGCGCATCAAAGAGGACGGAGTTTATCTCGCAAGAAGGATGTCGGGCGGGGGTGCGGTTTACCATGACTTAGGGAACCTCAATTTTACTTTCATCGCAAAAGGCGGACTTTACGATATAGGCAAGCAGACCGAAGTCATCCTACTTGCGTGCAGACTTCTCGGAATTAAAGCCGAGCTTAGCGGAAGGAACGATTTGATCGTGGAAGAGAGGAAATTTTCCGGACACGCCTACTACTCATCGGAAGGCTATAATTACCATCACGGCACAATAATGATGGATGTCGTGCCTGAAGACATGTCCAAATACCTCCAGGTTTCCGAGTCAAAACTCAAATCAAAAGGAGTCAAATCCGTAAAATCCCGTGTAACCAATCTCAAGGAATATCTCCCGAAGATGAAGAGGGAGAAGTTGATATCCGAGATGAACGAAGCTTTGATAAGGGCCTTCGAGAAAGTTTACGGAGCCGAGGCAGAGGAAGTCGCCTTACCTGAAGTTCCGAAGAAACTTATAGACAAATACACATCGGAAGAATGGCGACTCGGAACGAGAATCCCTTTTGAGAAAGAAATAACACACAGATTCGACTGGGGCGAAGTCCAGGTGCAGCTCTCAATGAAGGGCGGGAATATAAGCAGCTGCAGGATTTTCTCGGATGCACTTGAAACTGAAATGTTTGTGGTTCTTGAGGAACTGTTGACAGGAACAAAATACGATGCAGCCACAATCAGACACATTAAAATTCCGGGCAATATCTCGGCAGTCGCTTACGAAGTTCTTCATTGGATAGCTGACTCGGTAGAGTAGGAAGGCAAGGTTGAATAGCTTTTTTGCAGGTATAAATAAGCACAAAGTTTTTATAGCACAGAAAGTATTTTTAAGTATTTTTGGCAGGATGTTAAAATTCTCACTGTTTTGCACTGGTCTGCAAACGCTGTTTTTGTTCCTTACGCTCTACGCTTTCCGTGACCAACTGATAAATGATGGAAGCAATAGGAACAGAGATTAAGACTCCTACCATACCGAGCAGACCACCACCCACCGTTATGGCAACCAACACCCATATTTGCGGCAATCCGACGGAATCTTTCACACGACGCGGATAAATGAAATTATTTTCAAACCCTTGCATAGCTAGAATAAAAATCAAATATCCCAAAAGCATATCAGGCTTTGCAAAGAGAATAAAAACTCCTCCGATAATACCGCAGAGCCAGGCACCGATAACCGGAATAAGAACAGATAAACCATTGACAACACCGATAATCAAAGGGTACGGGAAACCCAAAATCTTAGCCCCTACAAAAACCAGAAATCCTAAGATCAGCATTTCTGTAATCTGAGTATAAATATATGTGGAGAAAACCCTTTGAATCACGCTGAAAACATGTCCGAAAAGAACATGATTTTTTTCAGGAATTAGAGCGGATGTCGTCCGGACAAATTCTTGTTTCAGATGTTTTTTATCGATTAAGATATAGATAGAAATAATCAACCCTAAGAAAAACGTGGCAATGGTAGACACCATGCCGGATATGAAATTGCTCAATACACCCGGAATCCATTCGATCAAAGAATCAACCACTGAGAGACCTCGCTTTCCGAGATCTGAGATAATATCCGGATCGATATTGTATTGCTTCAACCACTGTGAAATCCAGGATAGCGAAGACGTGAATGACTGGGAATAGCGGTCAAAATCCGAAATAAACTCACCGATACTGTCGATCAATTGCGGAATAATAATCAAAATCAATCCAATCAAAGCACCTAAAAAACACAAATAGGATACGATAATGGCCGGAATTTTCGCCTTGTCGTTATTGAGACCCCGTATTTTCTGAAAATGTTTTTTGAAGAATTCCACCGGTCGATTGAGGAATAGAGCAAAAAGAAGACCAAGAAATAATGGTGATAACAGTCCCAACAAATGGAACAGAAAGTCCTTGATGGCATCAAATTTTACAACGACTAAAATGCCCGTCAAAGAAATCAATAACAGTTTGATAAAAAATTTCTTATCCGATTTATTTAGCATCAGAAATCCTCCGAAGCCTTTTGAGAACGGTTCGAGCGAAACATTCTTCTAAAAAAAAGAACCATTCATGCAAAATATTTTGCTTTACAAATAACACAACATCAGGTATGTGTCAAGTATAGGGAGCAATATAAAAAAATATATAATTAAAGCACGATAGTAAGCAGAAGGAAGGGAAAGTATGGAAGAAAGAAACATTTTAGAAAAAATTTCTGATGAGAAAGGGCTAATTTCTGTTAGTGATGCGGAGCAGAATGGCATTAATCGCTACAGGCTTTCTTATCTTGTAAGAGAGGATGTAATTGACCGGGTTGGTCATGGTTTATATGCACTTAAAGATGAAATTATAGACGAGTATGCCTTGATACAGAACAAAAGCGATAAGCTGATTTTCTCCTATCATACAGCCTTATATTTTCATGATTTATCAGATAGAGATCCTTCTCAAATACATATCACAATACCTCAAGGATACAATGCCTCAAGACTTAAGAAAAGGCACGATAATTTGATAGTGCACTATGTACAAACCGAAGTTTTGGGCTTAGGAAAAGAAAAGACATTAAGTCCTTTGGGTAGTGAAATTGTCATATATGATGTTGAACGTTGCATATGTGATCTTATTAAAGATGAGAATAAAATTGATTCACAAATTTTTACCGGAGCAATTAAGCAATATTTTTCAGAAAAAAAATCAATACAAGAAAATTAATCAAGTATGCCAAAAAATTAAAAGTTGAAAATCAAATCAGAAAATATATAGAGATGCTTACATGAGAACAAGCGCACAAATAAAAGGATATCGGTGATGGGATTGATTTTGTTTTTGAGGATATAACTGAAATCAGGAAAAGCGATGAATATGAAAACTTTAGCAGAGAAAATAGAAACCATTATTAAAAGAAATATCGCTACTACAAGAATGAGAGACTTCTATGATGTTTATATTCTTTATAAACTTTATGAAGAGAAAATTAATATAGAAACTCTGAAAGAAGCGATAAAAAACACCTCAAGAAAAAGAAACTCTCAAAAAGATATGGATGATTATGATGAGATTTTAGAAGATATAATTACAGATGAGTATTTGAGACAAAACTGGGAGAATTATCTTAGAGATAATCCCTATGTAGGAGATTTGCTGTTTGATGAAACAATAAATGTTTTGTCAGAAATATTGAATAGTATATATAAATAGACTCAATAATTTATGAATCTATAACTTTATGATTGAGGAATAAATTGCTCCAGCTAGGAAGCAGCATTTTTGATATCTGAAGTTCCGAAGAAACTTATAGACAAATACGACGCGGCTACAATCAGACATATCAAAATTCCGGGCAATATATCAGCAGTCGCCTACGAAGTTCTTCATTGGATAGCCGATTCGGTAGAGAAGGAAGGTAAGATTTTTACTATGGTTTCGAGTCAAGAACAGAAGAAAATCCGATTACCATTTAATGAATATGATTCAAGCAAGGAATATCCGGAGGGTACAGTTTTTTATTGGGAGGATAATGACGAAGAAGAAGACGTTATCACGACAGAGGAGATAGAAGCCTTAATCAAAGAAATACTGCAAGAACAAGAAGATTAAACAATGAAAATATAAAGAGGGAACCGGAGTTGGGATTTTACTATGAGCGGCAAATTAAATAATAATCATCCTGATGCTGAAAAATATCTGCGTGAATTTGAAGAATTGAGAATAAAATTTAATAGTGCGTATGATGCAGTCGTAGAAAAGCACGGTGGCGTTAATAAAGATACAATGCGCATTATTACAAAAGAACACCATGCTTTGGTAAAAGAGTTAGGGGTTGAAATAAGGGTTCTTAAAGGCAAATACAGGCAAGTTTTTAAATAATAACTTTTGGATAAATATTGGGGAAGACATAGTCTGCAAAGCAATATCAACGCTTATGCGGACTTTTTTTATTGCATCGGAAAGAAAATGTTTGCTGCAAATTTGCAGTTGAATTTTACAACAAATTGGCATATATTATAAGAGAAAGGAGTTGAAAGCTATGCCAAACATTAAACCTATTTCCGATCTTCGGAATTATACCGAGGTGCTTCGCGATGTAGCTGCAGGTGCTCCGGTCTTTCTGACCAAGAACGGACGCGGCAAATACGCCATTGTAGATATTCACGACTATGAAAAGACACAAGCAACCATTAAACTTATGAACGAACTTGCCAAAGGACGCAAGTCCGGCGAAGAAAAGGGCTGGCTGACTTTAGAGACCGTAGAAAAACATATGGGTATCATAGATGAATAACCTGCATTTATCCCCAAAGGCAGAGGAAGACCTTTTTGAAATCAAGGATTATATTGCGGAAAATTTGGAAAATCCACAGGCTGCACTCTCCACAGTTGCAAAAATCATTAAAACCATCCGCAGGTTAAAGGAACACGCGCTAATTGGTGCACCCCTTTCAGCTATTGCTAATATCGATAGCGATTACCGTTATCTCGTTAGCGGTAGTTATATTGTCTTTTATCGAGTAATCGATAAGGATGTTTTTATTGATCGTATACTGTATAGCAGGAGAGATTATTTGCGTGTCCTGTTCGCAGATGTATCGGAAGATACATAAAATTTATGATAACAATTAAAGAAACTTCCGGCACGGTTGCAATATCCGATTATGTGGATACGCACCGCCAAGAGAAGACATAGTCTGCAGAGCAATATCGACGCTTATGCGGACTTTTATATTGTTCCGTTAACTTAAAACATCGTTCCGATAATCTTGCTATTATTCCGCACGCTTGCTATAATCATCCTCAAAGGAGCAAGACTTTATGTATATAGGCGTTAAAGAAGCAGCTTCAAAATGGAATATACCGGAAAGAAGAGTCAGAACCCTGTGCGCTGAAGGCAAGATTGAGGGAGCATTTCGGGAGGGAAGAATATGGAGGATTCCTGTCGGTGCGACAAAGCCGACGGATGGAAGATATAAAAAAGCGGATGCTATTATCCCGCAAATCGAAGAAAAGCTTGAAAAACTCAAATCAAGAAGACCTCTGACTCAGGGTGAATCGGAGCGTCTGAATGAAGAGTTTTTGACAGAATTCACTTACAACTCAAATGCCATTGAAGGTAACACCTTGACCTTAAGAGAAACGGATATGGTTTTGAAAGGACTTACGATAGCTCAAAATCATTAAAGGAACATCTGGAGGTTATCGGGCATAAAGAAGCTTTTGAATATGTCGGACAGTTAGTGAAAGAGAAGAAAGAACTGTCGGAGAAAATAATAAAGGATATTCATTATCTTGTGCTTGCGGATAAAAAAGAAGACAGAGGAGTTTACCGCAGGGTTCCGGTCAGAATCATGGGTGCATCTCATGAGCCTGTGCAGCCGTATTTAATCATTCCGAAAATGGAAGAACTCCTTGAAAAATATAAAGCAAGCAATGAGGATGTAGTAACTAAGCTTGCAAGATTTCATATAGAATTTGAAGGAATACATCCTTTTATTGACGGAAACGAGAGAACCGGAAGACTTCTTATAAATCTGGAGCTTATGAAAGCAGGCTATCCGCCTATAGATATTAAGTTTACTGACAGACTCAAATATTATGAAGCTTTCGATGAATATTTTATAAAGAATAATCTGTCGGCAATGGCGGATCTGCTTGCAGGTTACTTAAATAAAAGATTGGATATGTATCTGTCAATATTGGAATATTGAACCTTTTGAGAGCTTGTTTTTAGATAATAATACTCACCAATAGACTGGTGAGTAATTATTTACTTTTCTTCAAAAAAGAGGTCATTACTTTCTAAATAATCCAGAGGCATCTGCTCTAATTTCTTCTGAGCGTCTTTCCACGTTGGATAATACGTTTCTACTAAAGCATGAAATCTATGTGTATGATTCTTTTCTATGAGATGAACCAGCTCATGAGTAATAATATATTCAAGACACTCAATTGGTTTCTTTGCCAGTTGAAGGTTGATCCATATTCTGCGTTTTTCGATGTTGCAAGTACCCCACTTTGTTTTCATATTTTTCACACGGTACTCATTTGCTGAAATGCCCATTCTTTGTTCAATAGGCTTAGTAATATTAGCAAGAACTCTCTTTAAATCTTCTCTATACCACTCATTGAATGCTCGTTCTTTGGATTCTCTCGTAGCACCTTCAGGAACTGTAAAAATAATCTTGTTGGGAACTTTTTTAATCCTGTATTTATTTCCTCCTTTGACTACTTCCAGCATGTACGGTTTACCCCATAAATAATGAGATTCGCCGGACACATATTCTCTCTGGCTTTGTCGAACTTGTGCCAGCATACGTTCTCTTATTACCATTATTTCGGGGAGTTTTTTTAAGACAAAAAGTTTTATCTCCTCATCCGGACAAGTACTCGGAGAGCTTACAACTACTTTACCTTCAGGAGGAAGGATCCTTATATATAAATTTTTTAAGGCCTTCTTTTTTGTTACCTCAACGGGAAGGCCTCCTATGAATTGATTACTAAACATTATATTCTTCCAGTCGTTCAGCTATCTGAAAAATTTCTTCGGTTGATTTTTGTGCATCTTCATCGTGATATTTATACTTGCATAAGTTGTCAAAAATAGCACGCTTAATATTTTGTTCTTTTGGTAAAGAACCTTTCCAGTCAGAGCGAAGAGAACTGCGGATTGCCTCGTCCATCGAAAGAGCTATCTGCTCATTGGAAAAATAATCATACAAAACTCGTTTAGCCTCACTATTTTTAATGGATTCTGGATAAGCACCACTTTCCTCAGGATGTAAAATGGAATTTGCCAGCTCTACAACTTGACGCAGGTATTCTTCATAACTTAAAGCTTCTTTTCGCCTTTGTTCGATAATCTCTTCTAACATCTCGGATAGCTTTCCGTAGTATTTTGGATTGGAAGACATCTTTTTAATAATTTCGTGCCTCATGTTGTTATTAATTGTTTCGGCTTTTGCGCTGTCGTCTCCAGGCAAACCATCAATGATTGCCTCCACAGGTGTAGTCGTATCCTTGTCAATCAAAGCTTCCACTAAACTCATGTCATTCAATTTGCTGATTACCCTAGAATCTTCTGCCTTAATGTAAGTATCAAGAATATAGCGCATATCAGATTCATAGGGTTTAAGGTCAATATAATCATTACTGGCCAAGCGAATCATGTCCTTAATGCGGTTATATCCATAGATGTTTTTTCGAATCTTATCAACATCCCCGTCGGAATATTTATAATCGCTAACCAACCTATCGCAACAATTAGCAAAAGATCTGGTGAGAGAAGAAGTTAGAGAATAAAGGATATCCCTTTTACCGACAAACTCATCAACATCACTTTCACTACCATCGCCACAGAAATATCTTATATAGTCTAAATCCTCCGGATTATCACCAACATTCTGAAGAAGGTCGTCAAGAGATGCCATTGCACCCACCATTTCCGCTTTTGCTTCATCGTAACGGCTCTTAAGTAAACCTTCTACATCTTCCTTGTCATAGTCTTCAAAGGCTCCGCCGGTATAATCAGCAATAGCCAGCTGAAGATTTCTAAATAAGTCCATATAATCAACAATGTACCCATAGTCCTTATCGTCGCCGTCAGGCCTGTTTACCCGGCATATTGCTTGAAACAAATCATGATCACGCATTGATTTGTCGATATAAATGTAAGTAGCAGAGGGTGCGTCAAAACCTGTGAGAAGCTTGTCAACGACAATTAACAACTTCATGGAAGCGGGTTCATCAATAAATTTTTTCTTAGCATCCTTCTCAAATTCCGCAATACTTTTCCCTTTGAGCATTCGTTCATAAACAGACTTCTTATACTCATCTTCACCTGCCTGATGTGGGTCGCTAGTCGCCGTCCTTATGCTTGCCGCATTGGGTTCAAACGAAGTTACTACAGCACATTTTGTAAAGCCTAAACTGTTAAAAATATCCCAATATCTGCAAGCCTCATAAATACTATTTGCGACCAGTAAGGCAGTACCTCGATCATTTTTCAAACGGGATTTTAGACTCATATCAAAAATGATATCGCTTGCGATCTTTTCCAATCGTTGCCTTGAACTATAGAGTTTATTCATCGAAGTCCAGCTTTGTTTTAACTGTGTTTTTGCTTGATCAGTAAGGCCTGTTGTTTTGCTTTCAAACCACAGGTCTACTTTTTCTTTACTGGATAAATCCTGATCGATGTCCCGTGCTTCATAGCGAAGATCAAGCACGACTCCATCAGCCACACCTTCATCAAATTTATAAGTGTGAATATAGGGACCGAAAATTTCACGACTTGTCTTTTTGTCTTTCTTAAGGAGAGGCGTGCCTGTAAAGCCTATCAGGACAGCATCGGGCATAATAGTTTTAACGGCTTCGTGCAGTTTCCCGGAGTTTGTTCTATGGCACTCATCAATAAAAGCAATGATATTACCCTTTGCTTGGAAATCCTGAGGTAGATTTCTCAAAAGCTCTTTCAGATACTTATCGACATCAGCTTGACCGCCTGCGTTATGACCATATTTATGAATAAGGGAAGAGATGATATTTGCTTCTTTATTGTTGAGCAGACCATGTAAATGCCTTGTACTTCTGGCACGAGTTACATTCTCTTCTACATCTAAAAAGAGACTTTCAATCTGATCATCCAGTTCCTCACGATCAGTTATGATGACTACTCGACTGTCATCAATATTTTCAATAATCCATTTGGTAAGCCAAACCATGATGAGAGACTTGCCCGAGCCTTGAGTATTCCATATGATGCCGCCTTCCTTTTCCTTAATGTATGCTCTGGCAGCAATATTGGCAAAGTATTGATTATGTCTAGCAATTTTTTTAGTTCCTGCATCAAAGATAATGAAATCATGAATGATAGATAAAAAGCGCTCTTTATGGCACAAAGAAACAATCCCATTTCGCAATTTATTATCGGTTTGAAAATTTTTTATCGTTTTTGAGAGTTCTTCTTTTGCATTAACGTCTTCACGCCATTCCAGAAAATATTTCTCCTTTGTTCCGACAGTGCCATATTTCAAGCCTTCCGCTTCATTACCGGCAAACACCAATTGAACGGTGTGAAAAAATTCTTGAAGATATTCTTTATTCTGATTAGTTAAACTTTGTCGAATACCTTCACCAATACTTACACAAGACCTTTTTAGTTCAAAGACAGCTAAGGCTATCCCGTTTACATAAATAACAAGGTCGGGTCTCTTTCTAGAGTGCCCATCAAAACATAGCACTGTCACTTCTTCAGCTAAATAAAAATTATTGTTTTCGATGTTTTCCCAATCGATATAGTGGACTGTTTGACGATTATTGTCGTCGTCTTTTGCACCTTGTCTTCCATATCGTAGTAAGGAGTAAATTTCTTTATTGACCTTGTACAGGCTATCCACTTGATTCCCGGCAAGATTGGTAAGTTCAGAAACAGCAAGATCAATCTGCTCTTTCTTATACCCTCTTTTTTCAAGGTTCTCTCTAAGAAGTCCGGGCTTGATGCATCTATTGTTCTGATCTTCTAAATTTCCTAAAAAAGTGTAGCCGAGATCATTAATCAGCCAGGATTTGACCTTGTTTTGTAATTTTCGTTCTTTATCAACATTAGCCATTGTGACCTCTCCTTTGTACCAATCGAATTTTCCCGGTTAACAAGTCATCCATTGCTCCTTCTTTGATTTGCTGGATTTTTTCTTTTTCATGCTCAAGCTTAATTAATTCATCGTCCATTGCTGTGAGTATGGAGGAGATGGCTTGCTGTTCTGTTTTGCTAGAAGGGATTATAATTTCAAATTCTCTTAAGATTTTTTTATTTAATCCTCCACGTCCACCATCACCGGACGACAATTCTCTAAGAGCTTCATAACCCTTTTCAAGTGCATAGTATAAAAACGTAAAATCTGTACTTTCATTTGCCACTATTGCAGCTAAAGACTGATTTAAAGCCATCTCTCTTTCAAGTATTGCTACCGTCCCTCGAGTCTTACCCTGACCAGCTAAGGCAACTACTACCGAATAAGGTGGAGCCATTTTGGCAGAAGAATTTTTTAATCCAGCTTCAGTAATATAGCTGGTTGGGTTCTTTATCCTCTTTTGATGAATTTCTGTAGAGGATAACCATGGGATTTCACCACCCCAATATTTGTTTTCAGCCGTTGAAGGAGTTCCGCCAGTAATAATTTGTTTAGTTAGTGTTTCTAAACGGGAGGTTTTCCAGTGACTTTCAAACCCATCAAGTCTGGTTTTTCCTGTAACTAAATCCTTTAACGCTCCATCTCGAATAGCTCTTTTCTTCTCAATCAGTTTAGTCAGGTTTTCAATATGCTCATCAAAAGTTGATAGAGTATCGGCGATTGATTGTTGTTCATAATATGAAGGTACAGCAAGCTCAATACTCAATAACCGTTGTGGTGATATGTTGTATCGGGTGCTTCCCTGTCCTTGAATAATAATCAAATCGCGAATATATTTGCTTCTCAAATAGTAAGAAAAAAATAAGGGATTTATTTCTTTTATGGGTTTAGCGCCAAAACAAAATGAATTTAGATATACCTTTTCATGCCCTAAGTAGGTGGAAGCCATGCCAACTTCATCAGGAGTTTCAGACGACTGTGTAAAAAGCAAATCTCCGTACTCTACAATATTTTGATTTTCTCCATTGCTAATAATAACTTTGGAATTAGGCTGAAGAATTGCAATATTATTAAACACATCTAAATAAGAAATGTATTTACAATCTCCACCAATAAAATCCTCTTTTGATTTGCCACTAAGGCCTCCATATGGCGTAAAAACCTCATTTAGCTTTATTCTATTCCAATCACTTGGATAAGTTACCATTGGTATCCCATCCTTTCCAAGGCAAGGCGGACTTTATCCCTAGACTCTTGCGTTTCTCTTTCAATCTCGGATAATGTCTTGTCATAACGTTTAGCGATGGTTATCACTCTGCTTATAGTTTCATTTAGAACCAGGTCCATTTCATCCGCAATATCTGTGGCAAGTCTTGTCATCCACTTTTCATCAAATAGTAACCTTTTAATTTCATCTACAGTCAGCTCGCCGTATTTGTTAGTTACCTTTTCATCAAGGCCTGCTTCTGCTTCCTTGATGCTTTTCTCCTGACCATCCAATTCATCAGAACGTTCTTTATAAGAAATTAAAGCTTCATATTCATCCAGATATTTCTCAGGGAGCTCAGCTTGTCCTTTTGCTTCTTTGATAGCATTTTGGATTTTCGCCTTGCCAAGCTTTCCATTTTTGTTGCGGAGGTCATATTTCTTAAAAAGGTCATCTGTCAAAACAAGTTTTTCTGCTTTATCCGGATCTTCCGTAAACAGGACAAAGAGTCCCTCTAAGAAATCAGCATCTTCTGAAATTCGCTTTTCATCCAGTTCCTTGATTCTCTTGTTAAGCTCGGTTTTTGTAATATTGTCTCCGGCTTCATTAAGAACTTCTTGGTAAATACTATCTTCACCGGATTCCTCTTCAATTCGTTCTTGAAGTTCTGCACGAATCATTTCAGCTTTGTCTTTCGTTTCTTCAAGTTTTTTTAGCGCATCTGAAAAATATTCCCTCTCTATAATATCTCGAGGAATGAGAGCCCCGTCAAAAGACTTTACCTTGGTCTTGTCGTCAACTTGAATGGTTTCACCGCTATCGTCTTTTACCTTTTTTTGCTTATATTCATATTCAATTTCTCGCCCCGCTTCGTAGCCTAAAGCTTTGATAACATACACATCATCTTGGAGTTTCTCATTCCAATAGTTAAGCAGGCAATCATAAACATCGTAATTATCCAAGACAACCACATCTTCATAAGCGGTCAGGAGTTTATGGGATATGTCCCGTATAAGAACTTTAGGGCTTGTATTTTTATCGATAGTAAGCAGGTCTGCCCGAATCTCATTCTTCCATTTCTCAAAAACCGTATGCTTTTCATGCTCAGATTCTTTGATGATATTCGCATCATTATAGATAGCTTCCTCGACCGCCTCTGGGTGCATAGCTAATTCGTAGACATTATGATCAGCATCAACAAGCCTGAAAATCTTGTCCTTTAACTCCGGAGAAACACTCCATAATTTTGTAAGAGACTCGATATCCCGTTCCGGTATGCCACCTTTAAGGTGAGAAGCAATATTTTGAGGAAGAGATTTGTCAACTTTTTGAATGTACCTAGGCACATTTAAGTTTCCGTTGTTCTTTTTAATTTCCTCGTTACTTACAAATCTTGAATAGCCCTCAATCTCAATACGATTGTTAAAAGTTTGGATAATCTTCTCAATATCCTGCTCTCTCAGTCTGTTTTTACTGCCATCTTTTTTAAAGCCCTGACTAGCATCGATGAAAAAGATGCCTTCTCTTTCTTCGGCCTTTTCTTTGTCGATAATAATAATACAAGCGGGTATTCCCGTTCCATAAAAGAGGTTTCCGGGAAGACTCACAATCCCTTTGATATATTTTCTTTTCAAGATTTCTTTTCGAATGGTTTCTTCTGCATTACCTCTAAACAAAATGCCGTGTGGCAGAATAACTCCTGCTTTGCCAGTACTATTCAAAGCTTTTAATACATGCAAAAACCAAGCATAATCGCCATTCTTTTCAGGCGGGATGCCATAGCCATCAAACCGACGAAATTTATCTTCACTCGGTTTGATGCCATCGCTCCAATCCTTATCAGAAAAAGGTGGGTTCATGACAATAAAATCAAATTTTCGAAGTTCGCCAAAGTCGTCAGTATATTGCGGATCTGAAAGTGTATTGCCACTAACAATCTCGCTGGTACCCTTGTTATGAAGAATAAAATTCATTTTGGCAAGACCGGCCGTATCCGAGTATTTCTCTTGTCCGAATATATCTACAATGGAGGCACCGTTCTCATCTACAGGCGCCTCGTCGGCTGCCCGAATGAGAAGTGAACCGCTTCCGGCTGCCGGGTCATGCAGAGTCCAGCGCTTGCCTGTTTCTTGTTTAATATTTCCAATTCCAATAAGTCTGGCAATGGTTCGAGAAACTTCACTTGGCGTATAGAATTGGCCTTTGCTTTTCCCTGATTCCTGAGCAAACTTCATCATAAAGTACTCGTAAGCATCGCCGATAATATCATCGCCACTTGCTACGTTGCTCTTGAAATCAATTGCAGGATTTTCAAAAACTGCAATAAGTCCGGATACCTTATCAACTAATTCTTTGCCTTTACCAAGTTCATCCGGATTATTGAAGCTGACATCAGGAAGAAGACCTTTTAATCTGTTATCTTCCAGGAATTGTTGAATAATGACATCAACTCTTTCGCCAACATCACTTTTCCCTTTTGCTTTAACCAGATCATCAAAAGAGGCTCCTTCATTGACTTTAAATTCTGCGAATCGTTTACCTTTATACCTGTCAGAGACGTATTTAAAGAAAAGCAAAACAAGTACGTAGTCTTTATATCTTGATGGCTCTACGCCACCTCTTAATTTATTACATGCTTCCCAAAGGATTGAATATAATTCTGATTTCTTCACTGCCATATCCTCAAATTACTCCTGTATATTATTTTTACTTTCTGCGGTTCTTCCATCATTGGAGGGATCGTTTTTTGTGCCTACGCCTTCAACTTCCACGATATCGCTTATCTGACAGTCAAGACTTTCACACAACCGAACAAGCACATCCATAGAAACATATTCATTTTTTCTCATTTTGGAAAATGTACTCGGAGCGATTTTTGTTCGAGATTGGACCGCAGGGGCATCTAACTCAAGGTCTATCATTTTCTTCCACAGTTTTTTATAACAAACGCCCATTGCCCGCCTCCTTCGCTTTAGTTTCTTGATTGTATCATTCCAGCTTTGCAGCTTCAATTAAATCTTCGACTTTTAATGGTTGGTTTTGAGAACTCGAAAAAGATTTATAGTTTAGAAAAACTCTGAGATTTTGAACATATAAAAAGTCATTTATAAAACGTAGAGAAAAAGCGCATGATTTTAGGCTCGTACGTGAAGGTCAGGCCACCGATCAGATCGCGGTTTTTGAAAAGCCAGGTCACACGGTCTATTGCATAGTCTACTTGACTTTTGGTAAATACACGGCGCGGCATCGCAAGGTGTAGTAATTCCAATTTTGTATTCTGTGGTGCCACCTCTCTTAGCTTTCAGCTCACGCTGAAAACCTTCACCGGTACGCCGATTGTTTATCGCAAAAGTGGTTTTCTTTGCCTGAATCGGTTATATCGTTGCATTGTTACGGATGCACCCGTCGTCTTCTACTCCTGATTTTGCTCGATTTCAACAATTCTTTCAAATAAAGTTTGTTGAATTGTTAGTTCGCAATAATCACTGTTTTAAATATTCAATCTGTGTCGGTTTTGCTGTTGCCGGGATAAAATAAAAAACAATTAACAAGTCATTTTTGATAATTTTGAAGGGTTTTTGCCTTCTTTTTTTGTTTTTTTGATTTTTTTTGCTTAAAAACGCGATTTGTAACCTCGATGTAACCTCATTTACATATTATATATATACAGAATATGTATAGAAATCATAATGTAATAATAAATGTAACAATAAATGTGACGACTTTTGTCGCTGTATGAGAATAAATCATCAATTACAAAACGATCGTCAGGAAAGGAGTTAGTTATGAGGATACAACATAAGACCCATCGGAGAAGATTGACCGCACTAATCTTGATGGTGGCTTTATTACTCTCTACATTCAATGTATCTGTATTGGCGATGGATAAATCGGCGCAACCACCTGCTGCTCAGCAATCGGAATTGCTCACCGAAGATAAAGATTCGAATGGAGAAATTGGCAAAAAATCGGATGAGAAAGCCGGCAGCGAGTTGGGCACGAAAGCCGGTAGCGAGCCGGGTGCGGAAGCCGGCGACGAAAAGAAGGGCGAAGACCCGCAGGTTGGCGAATCGCCTCAGGCAGAAGGTGAGACTGAAGGAGAAGAAGAAAATCTAGAGCAACCCCTTATGCGATCCGCCAAATCTCCATCAGCACAAGAATGCTTTGTTGGTTTCTTCTACAACAACCAGCTCCTTAAAACAAAAAAGGTGCAAAAGGGAGGAACGGTTAATGACGAGGGGGTTCCGCTGAACATTACGGAATCGGGCAAAGTATTCAGCCATTGGTCTGAAGAAGAAAACGGGACTGCATTTGAATTTGATACTCCGATAAATGAAGATACCAATCTGTATGCGGTTACGAAGAATGCATGGATCGTAACTTTTAATTCACATGGCGGTTCTGCAATTCTCCCTAAATATGTGGAAGACGGAGATTCAATAGGTGATCTTACTGAACCTACGAGAGCGGGCTATGACTTCCAACACTGGTCGTTAACCGATGGTGGAGCCGCAATTTCCGAACCTTATCAGGTTACAGGCAATATAACCTTGCATGCAGTCTGGGAAGCAAATAATACCACATCATACAAGGTCGTTTACTGGCAGGAAAATGCTGATGACAGTAATTATACTTTTGAAGAGATGGTAAACAAAACGGGAAAGACCGGAGACCCTGCGACCTATGATTCCAAGTCATACACAGGCTTCCACTTCGGTCATGCCGATAATAAGACCATTTCGGCAAACGGCGATACGGTTGTGAATGTGTATTACAAAAGGAATGTACATACGTTCACGATTGAGTATAGGACAGGTAGTTGGCCGTCTTATACGTGGCATACATATTCCACTACGCAGCTGAAGTATGGGCAATCCACAGCGACGCAGTATAATGCTGCTGTAGCTGCATATCCGTATTATTCCTGGTATGTATCGAGGACTTCAAACACTGCATATTCGGAAGCACCGACTATGCCTAACGAAAACCTGACTGTACACGGCAGACATTCAGGCTCTGCTTATCAATATACGATAGGTTATTATGAAAAGGGCACAAACACGGAGATAAAAGATTCATATTCATTTTACAGCGGATCCGGAAGTCTTAGTTTTACCGATGAAGACGGGATCGATATCCCCGGCTTTACCGTAACTCCTAGAAGCCAGTGGGATACACTTCGCCCGGGTCGAGTTTCGAAAATTTATTATACAAGAAACAACTATGACCTGACATTCAATAAAAACAACGGCGATGACCCGCTGGTAGAGGGGAATATTCCTTTTGACAGCGATATTTCAAACAAAGATACAACCGGTCTGAATGCGGAATCAACCTTTGTACAGAATGGCATAACATATTATTTTTCAGGGTGGTATGACAACTCCGCATGCGAAGGAACTCCGTATAGTTTAGCAGGTAAAACAATGCCGGCACATAATTTAGCTCTTTATGCAAAATGGACACCGGAAAAATATAAGGTAACATTTTACAATACCTCAAATCCTGCAGGAGGAGTCTTCCATACGGAAGAAAATATAACACCATTGGATACTATTGAGGAGCCTGCAGGTAATCCGCAGTCAGGAACGTTTGTCGGCTGGTATTGGTACATAGGCGGCGGTTATGTTCTGTTTGATTTTGACACACCGATATCGGGCAATTTCGAACTGTATCCTGTATATCAGGATCAGACCGCAAAAGTTACATATAACGCAAATGGCGGTAACGGATCCGTAACGGACGGGATTGATTACTTAATCGGAGCCGAAGCAAGGATAAAGAGTGGTAGTGCTTTATCCAAAGAAGGCTGTTATTTCACAGGTTGGAATACCCAAGCAGACGGTGAAGGCGATTCATACCAGCCGGGTGCATTGGCAATAGTTCCTGCAGACGGTTTGACCCTGTATGCCAAGTGGCAAGAGTGCACTCCTGTAACCTTTACAGGTGAAAGCGACAGCAAAGAATATAAGGGAAGTGAATACAAACTGACTGCTATTAGTGAGTCAGGGCTTGCCCAAGGGCATACCTACGAAGGATTAAGTTATATAGCTGCCGGAACAGACGCCGGAAACTATGATGGAACGTTTAGCGGCGATGTCGTGATTAAAGACAGCAATAACAATGACGTGACAAATCACTATACAATAACAAAGACTCCGGGCAAATTGACGATAAATCCTAAAGCGGTCACAATCACAACAGGTAGTGACAGCAAAGCATATGACGGCACAGCACTGACTGAAGGAACAGCAACCATAACAGGTCTTGTAGACGGTGAAAGCGTAACACTTACTACAACAGGTACACAGACAGAAGTAGGCAGCAGCGACAACACCTATGACATCACATGGAAAAATGCTAAAGCCGGTAACTACACAGTAACCGAT
>DUVP01000021.1 GCA_012840975.1 Mogibacterium sp.
CCCTCTGTTAGAGGTTTTACGTGATAAACGTCTTTTTTCTTTGCCATAATAATAGCCTCCTGTAGTATTTTGATTCTACCACAGAAGGCTTTTATAAAATTTACAGACTTTTTCTCACACTCTCCATGCAAAATGTAAGCAATATTGAAAATATTTTTCTTTTCATTGTTCTTACCTCTCAGCTTATCGTTTTAATGGCTTTATAACTTTTTTAACAATGACATTATAATCCCCATTTATCCATTTTTCAATGCTTGCTGCGACTTCGATTTTTCATAAAAAAAGAGGTTGATATCTCGATGCCTTGAAATCTTCAACCTCTTATATCTGGTGGCCTATATTGGACTTGAACCAATGACCTTCTGGTTGTCACCCAGACGCTCTCCCAACTGAGCTAATAGACCACAGTCACGCTCTATATTTTACATATTAAGCGCCTGTTTTGCAAGCTTATCAGCCATTTCGTTATATTTATCTCCGGAATGTGCCTTGATTTTTATAAAATCTATTTTAATTTTCTGTCTCGCGTCAGCAATATAGGCTTTGTAATCCTGTGTCAAAAGAGCATTCGCCTTCCAGAGACCGTTTGCCCACTTTTCAATTCCCTCATAATCGTGGCATATGGTTATTGAATCAATGGAGTTTTCAAGACAGTGCTTGATAGCGAGTTTCGCTCCCATTACCTCTCCTGCAACATTCCTGTGCTTCGCAAACTCCTCATCATCAAATACGGAGCTTAGCTCCTCAATATCCGAATTTCCTTTCTCATCGGTTTTAACTATTACCGCTCCGCAAGAAAATCTTTTAGTAGCATCATCGTAGCTTCCGTCAACATACGCCCTTATACCGGGAGGAAGCTTTTCTTCTTTTATCAGATTGTTGCCGACAGAATTTTTATCCTCAAGATCTATATTTCTTGCCAACCCAAGATATGCAAGAGCCTCATCTATATCGGTAAAGCTTTTGTATTCTGCATTCGGGAATCCTTCAACACTTGTTTTGCACTCATCCCACGTCATTAACAATCCCGTAGTTCTGCCTTTTTTTACAGCATATAATTTTCTTGCCATACTACCTCCGTCGGAATTTTCTTTTACAGTCGGGCTTTTTCTGTGTTTTTCGTCAAAATTTTTAAGAAAGGTTTTCCTGTGTATAGGCGTTATGCCAAATTCTCTAAGTCCGTC
Organism: Mogibacterium sp.; assembly: GCA_012840975.1. GTDB lineage: Bacteria > Bacillota > Clostridia > Peptostreptococcales > Anaerovoracaceae > Crickella. The sequence continues at coordinate 1,185 of DUVP01000021.1, forward strand.
GTAATGTGCGGCAGTTCCGTAGCCTTTATTGCTTGCAAAACCGTAACCCGGATAGATATCTTCCATCTCTGTCATAAAACGATCTCTTAAAACCTTTGCCAATATGGAAGCTGCTGCTATCGAAAGAGATTTCTCATCACCTTTTACTATAGACTCCTGTTTGACATCAATATCAATTTCAACAGCATCTATCAGAAGTATATCGATTTTTGCTTCAGAATCTATTTTCTTCGAAAGCATTGAATTACAGGCTCTGACAGCTTTTATCATAGCTTTCTTTGTAGCTTCAAGTATATTTATCCTGTCTATTTCATTATTATCGACTATTCCTATACCGTATGCAACCGCTCTCTCAACAATAAGATCGAAAAACTCCTCTCTTTTTTTTGCAGACAGTTTCTTGGAGTCGTTAATACCGAGTATCTCAAAATCTTCCGGCAAGATGACGCAAGCTGAATAAACAGGTCCTGCAAGCGGGCCTCGCCCGACCTCATCAACACCGGCTATAAAATTAAACCCCTTAAGACGCAGTTCATTCTCATGATTTTTCATCTCAAGAAGCTTTTGTTTCTGAAGTTCTATTCTTTCAATTTTTGTCATATCGCTTTCCTGATAAAAATATTATATTAATTCGACTATATCCTCTCTAAAGTAATTCTGCCTATCTTTCCGCCCCTGAATTCGTCAAGAACCGTTCTCGCTGTTCTTTCATAATCTATCCTTTTTCCTGAAAGTATAAAGCCTCGATTAATTGCGATATTGTCCATGTTATCAAGCGGGTTCTCACTGATATAGTCCAGCTTATATCTTTCCTGAAGGAGATCAGGATACATAATCCCCAGAACTTTGATAAGTTCGAATCCAAGCTCCTGAATATCCAGTATCTCGTCTCTAATGCTACCGCAAAAAGCGAGGTTAAGTCCAACCTTTTGGTCTTCAAATTTTGGCCAAAGTACACCCGGTGTGTCGAGAAGCTGCATTCCGTTTTCTAAACTCAGCCACTGTTTTCCTTTTGTTACTCCCGGTTTATCCCCTGTTTGTGCAGATTTCCTACCTGTCAGTCTGTTAATAAGAGATGATTTTCCGACATTAGGAACACCGACAACCATAAGTCTTAACGGTCTTTTAATCGATTTCTCTCTATCTCTTTTCCTTTGCTCCTCATCTAAAGCTTTTAACAGGAGCTTAATATTTTCTCCGGTCTGTAAATTAAGTGCAAGAACTTTGGACACACTTCGGGAGGAACTGATTTTTTCCTGCCATTTTCCTGTTTCTTCTTCATCAGCAAGATCGGCTTTACCAAGAACGACAAGCCTTCTTTTTCCCGAGATTATCTCATCGATAATCGGATTTCTGCTTGAAGCAGGAATACGGCTGTCTATAATCTCAACTACGAGATCAACAGCCTTAAGGTTATCACGTATCATTTCCCGTGTCTTCTTCATGTGACCGGGATACCAGTTAATTTTTGTGCTTTTTTCCATACGAATAACTCCTTAAAAATTATAGAGTCCCTTTTATCGTTTCCTAATCCCTTTTAATTTCTACAATATTAGTATACGTTCTATTATCTATGTTAAACTTTTTAATATCGGTATCTGAACTTAGTGCTTTGATATCAAATGTTTTTAATGTAAAAACTTTCCTGCATATAAAATGCATACCGTCAGCAAGCTGCTTCGGGTATGCATTATATACATTTTTATACGGCACTCTTGATTCTTGCCGCCTTACCTGTCCTCTCACGCATGTAGTGAAGTTTCGCTCTTCTTACTCTTCCCTTTCTAACTACTTCAATCTTATCGATTCTTGGTGAATGCAGCGGGAATGTCTTCTCAACTCCGATGCCGCCGGACAGTTTTCTTACAGTGAATGTCTCGTTGATACCACCATGCTGTCTCTTAAGTACATATCCTTCAAAGACCTGAATTCTTTCTCTTTGGCCCTCAATTATCTTAATGTGTACACGAACAGTATCACCAACATTGAATTCAGGAATATCATCTTTCTTATAATCCATTGTAATCTGATCTAAAATATTCACGTTATTTCTCCTTCCTCTCAAGACGTTCTTGGTTAAATAAGCAGTGAATATTTCTGCCACCAGAGGACCGCCCGTAATAACAGCCTTCATAATATACAATATCCTTGACGTTAATGCAAGAGGATTCCAAATAAATTTGCGGATTTTATAAGTTAATCAATCATCTTTTAAAATTATGCTCTCGGATGAGTTTTGTTAAACACTTCTTTGACACGAACATTTACCATGGCAAGATATGCTATACCGACTGACAGATCCTCAAATCCCATAAGTTCCTGTAAAGTCTTAAGATCTCCTCCGTTTTGCAGTATGTGTGTTGCAAAGCTGTCTCTGAAAATCTGTGGCGTCATCCTGTCAGCAATGCCGATCATTTCGCCATAATCTTTAAAAATTTTCCATATCCCCTGTCTCGTTAGCGGTTCTCCTCTTAAATTAATAAAGAAATAATCATCATTTGCAATCTCTGAACCCTTTAACGAATCATATGCTTCATTGATATATCTTATCATTGCCGCCTTGGCATATGATCCCAAAGGAACTATTCTTTTCTCATCATATGCATCTCTGAGGGTAACAAAACTCATTTTCAAATTAATATCGGAAACTTTCAGTCTCACAACCTCGGTTACCCTTGCTCCGGTTCCATACATAAACTCCATAAGAGCCCTGTCTCTTATTCCCTTATTCGTATCATCAGGAAGAGATAGAAGTTTCTCTATTGTCTCAATATCCAGATAATCGATGTCTCTTCTGTCATTTCTCGCTGATTTAATTTTATGAAACGGATTTGTGTCAATTTCAGTTTTTTCTATAAGATACTCATAAAACATTCTGATAGATGATATTTTGCGATTAATAGTTGCTTTGGATTTCTTTTCTTTATTAAGTGCCAGAACAAAGGCAACTGCATCACTTTCCGTACATTCATTTAATGAACGTCCACCTCTTTTGCTAAGAAAATCTTCAAATTCTCTTACATCTCTTTCATATGCAATTAATGTATTCTTCGCCTTGCCACCTGTGGTTCTTAGGTTCTCGATAAAATCATTTATTTTTAACATCACATATCTCCTATATTTCACCTGTAATTCTGGCGAACATTACACCTATAATTGTTTTACTATCAAGGATTTTCTTTTTTATTATCATGTCAATGATTTCATCAGGCTCATATTCCAAAATCTCCAGAAATTCCGTATCATCCCAGTTTTTCTTTCCGGGTTCAAGATCCCGACACAAATATATATGTAACAACTCATTTGAGTATCCGCATGTCGGGAAGTATGAGAGGAGATGCTTGACCGATCCGGCTCTATATCCCGTTTCCTCTTCCAGTTCTCTTACAGCAGCTGTTAAAGGATCCTCACCTGCATCTATCTTTCCGGCGGGAAGTTCAAGGACGACCCTTTCTAAAGCTTTTCTGAACTGCCTTTCCATAAGGATTTTGCCTTTATCTGTTATAGCTAATATAATCGATCCGCCATTATGTTCAACCACATCCCGTACTGTTTGTCCTCCCGGTGTTTTAACATGATGTTTTCTTACGTTAAAAACAGGTCCTTCGTAAACAATCTTGCTGCTTATAGTTTTCTCTTCCAGCATAACAATATCTCCTTGACAATAATTTGATATCTGTATATGTATTGTATCATATTTTGTTCATTTTACTGATAGCATTTCCTGCATAATCCTCTCATGTACTATCGACTTTATAAGAATAAAACCATATAATTAATATGATAAATACATACATAATTCTGAAATTGAATTATCAAAATATGTATAAGTAAAGGAGTTTTAAGTATGGAATATATCAAATATTATGATGAAATTGTCAAAAGAAGAGAATCCTGCAGAAATTTTATTATGAATGATGTAGAGCCGGCTAAAATTGAAGAGCTTTACGAATACTACAATCAAGAAACGCTACTGGTTCCCGAAATCGCAACTGAACTTAAAACATACTCATTTGATGATCTTGAAAAAACCGAAGGTAGTGTCGGATATAACGGTTTTCTTATTAAAGCACCTCACTATCTTGTATTATTCTCGGAAGAAAAAGATCACTACCTTGAAAATGCGGGGTTCATTGCTCAGGGAATAACATTGAAAATGACCCAACTCGATATTGCAGCGTGCTGGCTGACAGTCAATGATGCTGAAGTAGCAAAGAAAACAATCGGGGAAAAAACCGACAAAACAATTGCTGCTGTGATAGCTTTCGGATATAGAGATAAGGATGTCACTGAAACAAGGCTCGATATTAAGAGTCCTTCCAATGTTGAAATGATTCAAAGCGGTACTAAAGCCGCACCGAAGATCAGTCTGGATGATTTGGTTTCATACAAAGTCTATAGCCAGCCTTTAGAGACTGAAAAGCTATATACTGATCTTGAAAGCGCTCTGCTTGCAGCAAGCAAATCCCAGTCCTTCCTTAATCGTCAGCCATACAGACTCATCTTTGATGATAGTTACGTTTATCTTATAGGTCTTGAGGACGAGATAACAGATGAAGCGGACAAATACCTGAATTACGGAATATTAATGTTCAATTTCTACGCTGTTATGGACTCAGTTCGTGCTAATGCACCGATATGGACTTTCGAAGCAGCAGATGAAGATCTTAAGCTTCCTGAAGATGCAACATATATAGCCAAGTGTGGAATCTAGAACATATCCATATTCCTTGCCAGCCTGTATATGAAGCTGCGCTTCCACTTGTTCCATGTATTTTCATGTGCGGTATCCGGATAAAAGGGCCGCACTTTTTTTATTATTTCAATAACACCTTTTCTATATTCTTCAGGTATTGTTTCCAAAGCATCGTTAATGCAATTCAGTCTTCTAACTGCCTCTCTGATAATTGTTTCATAAACCAGAACTTCCGTGTCATCAGCGATAAAGACTGCCTCTTCTTTAGAATGTTTATCCAGAACCGACATCATATCCGCAATTTTCTCAAGTCTGTCGATGTCTCTGACCATCCACAGACATTGATAATATACTTCCCTCGGCATAATTCTTTTTTTATCACAATTTAATGATATATCATTCATTTTATAATTATTCCTTTGCATTAAAAAAGCTCTTTACAGAGCTATTTTAACGTTTTAAGATGTCCGGAAAATGATGATAAAGTGAAGTGAAGCTATCGCTTGTAATCAACGTATATTTGCAGATATACAGTTATTTTTTCGTTAGATATCTATTTTATTATTCTGTATGATACCTTGAAAAATTTCTGTTGAGGTTGTCTACATGAAAGTCGGACCCTCTTGTAACAATCAATCCGTTTTCTTCCGCAAATTTTCTCAGCATTTCCGACTGTTTTTTGCTTGCTGACGGATGATAGCACTCGATCCCGTCAATTTCATATTCAAGGAACTTATTCAGTACTATGTTCAACCTTTGATTAAATTCTGCAAAACCTTCATTTATTTTTCTCTGCTCTATCGGATGTGCCATAACTGCCAATCCTCCGGCATTGTGAATAATCTCAATTACTCTTTCTGAGCTTAAGACTTCTTTCTTTATACTTCTGATTTCTTCATATTTTCTAAAAATTTCAGGAAATGCGTCTACCGGTTTTTTAACATACCTCTTATAAAACAGAGCCATAGCAAACATAGGCTTCCCTATATATTCTCCATTGCTGTTTGCTATAACATCTTCCCAATCGATATCATATCCCAGAGCCTGCAAGACTTTGAGCAACTTCCGATTTCTTCTGTCTCTCCATTCTCGTACTGTTCTGAGCTCTTTACGGAGCTGTTTATTGTTAAAATCAATACCATAACCGAGTATATGCATATCCTTCGCAAGGCTGTCTACAGAATCAAACTCTATGCCGGGAATACATATAATTTCTTTATCTGATGCATAATCGACAGCAATTTCCGAACCTCTTATACCATCGTGATCAGTAACGGAAATTACCTCATAATCCTCCTTAGCCCATCTGTCTACAACTTGCTGAGGTGTAAGCTCTCCATCCGAAAAACATGTGTGGATATGTAAATCTTTTTTTCTATTTGATTCTATCAGATTAATAAGTTCTTCTTTGTAAATGCTTTTTTTTTGCATTAGATACTCTCCACATCATCTTCGTCAAGATAAGAGATGTATGGCAAATCTCTAAATTTCTGGTCATAGTCAAGACCGTAACCTACAATAAAGAGATCGTCAACATCAAAGCCTATATAGTCCGGTTTGATATCATTGGTTCTCCTGGCCTTCTTATCAAGCATTGTGCAGACTTTAATCGATTTAGGTCCCCGTTCATTGAGTTTCCCAATGAGATATTTGAGAGTGTTCCCGGTATCCACAATATCCTCAATAATGATTATATTTTTGTTATACATATTGGTTTGAGGCTCATAGGTAATCTTTACCACGCCAGAGCTTGTAGTTGAAGAACCATAGCTGCTTGCTGAAATAAAGTCAATTTTTGTGTCTACACTGAGATGTTTCATTATCTCCACCATCCACATTATAGAACCTTTCAAAGTTCCCAAAAGAATTACTTCCTCTCCCTCAAACTCCTTATCAATCTGAGCACATATTTCTTTGGCTCTCTTTGTAATCTCTGATTGTGTATGTAAAACTGTACCGATTTTTTCTTTTTTTACAGCCATATTATGCCTCCTTAAATATCTCTCTGCATCGAAATCTGCAAACTATCGATCAGCTATTATTTTTTCTATAATTTCCAGAACATCTTTCTCTCCTGTTCTCTTAAGAGATGAAACCGGTATTACAACATCATCGCTGTTCATATCAAGAGTTTTTCGTATCTCTCTGATACATTTTGTTCTTTCATTATTGCTTATCTTATCTGATTTTGTCGCTACAACAATTCCGTCAAGTCCGTAATATTTTAGATAATCATACATCTGAATATCTTGAGCGCTTGGTTTATGTCTTATATCTACAAGCTGAATTACCTTAAGAAGATTCTCTCTCTTCTCAAGGTAATTTTCTATCATCTCGCCCCATTCCGCACTTTGTTTTCTGCTGAGTTTTGCATATCCATATCCGGGGAGATCCACTATTCTAAATTCATTATTGCAAAGGTAGAAATTGATAGTTCTTGTTTTTCCCGGTGTTCCGGAAACCCGTGCAAGATTTTTTCTGCCTGTTAATAAATTCAGCAGGGACGATTTTCCTACATTCGACCTTCCGGCAAATGCAATCTCAGGCAGATTGGAAGGAGGATACTGTGAAGGTTTTACAGCTACAGATTCAAGTTCTGATGTTTTTATCTTCATTGTTGCACCTATATCTAAGTTATAGCGATAGGAATAACATCCTCAAAGGTTTCAACAGGAATAAACTCCATCTTTCTTCTTACAGAAGCCGGTATATCCTCAAGATCCGGCATGTTTTCCTTAGGAATTATTATTCTTCGAATTCCCTGTCTGTATGCAGCTAATGATTTCTCTTTAAGTCCGCCTATTCTCAGGATTTTGCCTCTCAGAGTTATTTCTCCCGTCATTGCTATAGTTTTGTCAGCTTTTCTGTCTGTAAGCAGAGAGAAAAGTGCACTGCACATAGTTATTCCGGCTGAAGGTCCGTCCTTTGGAGTTGCACCTTCCGGAATATGTATCTGAATATCATAATCCTTGAACAGCTCCTGTCTTATTTCATACTTTGTTGAAATCGACTTAATATATCCAAGTGCTGTCTGAGCTGACTCCTTCATTATCTCGCCCATCTGTCCGGTCAATATCAGCTTCCCCGTTCCTTCCATTTTGACAGTCTCGATATTCATTGTAACTCCGCCGACAGCTGTCCAGGCAAGTCCTGTTGTAACACCGACTTCCGGTTCCAAAGAACCTATATCGTCGATATAAACCTTTTTACCTATATATTTATCCAGGTTTCTTGCAGTAACATTATTAACCTTGGATTCACCGCTAACAATATTTCTTGCTGCCTTGCGACAGGCATTTCCTATTTCTCTTTCAAGATTACGTACTCCGGCTTCACGGGTGTAGTATTCGATTATATCTCTTATTGCAGCCTCACTGAATGATATTTGATTTTTTCTTATCCCGTTTTCTTTCATTTTTTTCGGAATCAGAAATCCTTCTGCAATTTTTACTTTTTCTTCTTCCGTATAGCTTGAAATCTCAATAACTTCCATCCTGTCTAAAAGCGGAGACGGAATCGTTGAAGTTGTATTTGCTGTAGTTATAAACATTACATCGGAAAGATCAAAGGGAATTTCAAGATAGTGATCTGTAAATGTATCGTTTTGTTCCGGGTCGAGAACCTCAAGAAGTGCGGAAGCGGGATCTCCCCTGAAATCACTTCCTATCTTATCCACTTCATCAAATAGGAAAAGCGGATTATTGCTTTCAGCCTCAATAATATTATTGATTACTCTACCCGGTATAGCACCGATATAAGTCCTTCGGTGTCCCCTTATCTCCGCTTCGTCTCTTACTCCACCCAAAGACATCCTGACAAATTCTCTATTCGTTGCTCTTGCAATAGATCTTGCTATCGAGGTTTTTCCGACTCCCGGAGGCCCTACAAGGCATATTATGGGCCCTTTATTATTCTTTGTTAACTGCTGAACTGCGAGATGTTCAAGAATCCTTTCTTTGACTTTTTCCAGGCCGTAATGATCTTCATTCAAAATTTTCTCAGCTTTCTTGATATTGTTATTACTCTTGCTTGATTTATGCCAAGGAAGATCCAATATCGTTTCAATATAAGTCCTGCTTACATTTGCATCAGGACTCATTGCATTCATTTTGGAAAATTTTTCAATTTCCTTGCGAACTTTTGTGTCGATTTTTTCCGGCAGCCTAAGTTCTTCGAGCTTAATTTTCCACTGTCTCGCCTCATCATCGAGATCCTCATCTTCTCCAAGTTCTTCTTTTATTACCTGTAGCTGTTCTCTAAGATAATATTCCTGCTGACTCCTGTTCATATTCTTGAGAACCCGATTATTGATTCTCCTTGCAATCGAGAGTATCTTATTTTCCCTACCCAAAATATCTATAAGGTGGGCAATCCTTATATCTACCGAATCTATCTCAAGCAAAGTTTGTTTGACATCATAACTGACATCAACTTCGTTTGCTAATATATTGCAAAGAGTCGCCGGATCATCGATATTATTCATCATTTCACGACCTGTCGCTTCTCCCTGCCCTGTCATCTCAAGATATTTCAGGTACATCTGCTTGAGCACTCTGACATTTGCCTGCAGGTTCAAATCATTAGGATCATTATTATAATCATCAACGAATACATACTCACAGGTCATCATATTTCCTTCATCGTATATATTGCTGATTCTGACTTTGCTTCTAACGCTGACAAGTGCACGAACAAACTCTTCATGCTTTTTTACTACCTGTATTATCTTTACCAGAACTCCGGTCAGATAACAGTCCTCCATTGTCGGAGCATTAACGTTGGCATCTTTTTGTGTAGACACCACAATATACTTGTCGCCGTTCATCGCATGATCAACGGCGGCCAGTGATTTATCTCTTCCTATATCGAACCCTACTGTGGTTTCCGGAAAGAATGTTTGTCCCCTTAATGGAATGTAGGGTATCCTTGTCATCACACTTCCTGTTTCAATCATAAATTACGCTTCTTTCTTTTTTCTAATTAAAATAGGTGGTTTTCCTTCTTCAACTGTTTTCTTTGTTATGATGCATTTTTCAACATCTGTTTCTGACGGAAGTTCATACATTATATCCGTCATCATTCTTTCAAAAATTCCTCTTAGTCCTCTGGCTCCGGTTTTAAGTTCAAGTGCTTTGTTGGCAATTGCACTTATAGCTTCTTCTTCCACTTCAAGTTCAACGTCATCCATGGCAACGAGAGCTTTGTACTGTTTTATCAGGGAGTTCTTCGGCTCTACAATTATCCTTACCAGAGCTTCTTCACTTAGCTCGCTAAGAGCAACAATCATAGGCAGCCTTCCGATTAACTCCGGAATAATTCCAAACTTGAGCAAGTCTTCAGGTTCTACCTGCAGCAGAATATCTTCATCAGAAACATTTGCCAACTCGTCATCTCTATTAAAGCCGATTACTTTATTGCCAAGCCTCACCTTTATTATTTTATCAAGACCTGTAAATGCTCCTCCACAGATAAAAAGGACGTCTTTTGTATTGAAATGTATAAACTCCTGACTTGGATGTTTTCTTCCTCCTTGAGGAGGAACATTGGCAACTGTTCCTTCAATAATCTTTAGTAGTGCCTGCTGAACACCCTCTCCGCTTACATCTCTGGTAATCGACATATTTTCAGATTTGCGGGCTATCTTATCAATCTCATCTACGTAAATTATTCCTTTTTGAGCTTTTTCAAGATCTCCATCTGCTGCCTGATAAAGCCTGAGAAGTATATTCTCAACGTCCTCTCCGACATAGCCGGCTTCGGTCAGCGATGTTGCATCTACAATAGCAAAGGGTACATCCAGTATTTTTGCAAGAGTTTGAGCAAGCAATGTCTTTCCGCTCCCTGTCGGACCAAGCATCAGTATATTGCTTTTCTGTATCTCAAGATCCTCCTTTGAACCTGAAGTCGTTCTTTGAAGGTATTTTATCCTTTTATAATGATTGTATACTGCTACAGCAAGACTTTTTTTTGCAGGATCCTGTTCAATTACATAAGCATCAAGTTCAGCCTTGATCTCAGCCGGAAGAGGAAGTCTGGATATTTTCTTCCTATAAGGAGATCCACTATCCTCTTCAATCAAAGACTTGCATAAATCCACACATTCGTTGCAAATATATACATTCGGTCCTACTATAATCTTACGTACTTGCGAGCTTGTTTTACCACAAAAAGAGCATACGAGTTCATTGCTATCTGCCATTTGTACTCCTTTACTTATAGTATCTAGTGTCTCTCGAGAACTTTATCTACGAGACCATACTCTACAGCTTGCTTTGCAGACATATAATTGTCTCTGTCAGTATCTTTTTCTATAGTTGATAATTTCTGACCTGTTGCTTCAGCAAGAATTTTATTCAGTTTAGATTTTATTTCCAGAATATGATCAGCTGTAATCTTAATATCCGAAGCCTGACCCTGAAAACCTCCTAGCGGCTGATGAATCATAATCTCAGCATTAGGCAATATATATCTCTTTCCCTTAGTTCCGGCAGCAAGCAGTACAGCTGCCATACTTGCAGCCGTTCCTACACAAATTGTAGAAATATCCGGCTTTATAAATTTCATAGTGTCGTATATAGCCAGACCCGACGTGACCATTCCACCCGGCGAGTTGATATAAATATTAATATCCTTATCCGGATCCTGTGCTTCAAGGAAAAGAAGCTGGGCTACTATGATACTTGCCGTGTGTTCGGTAATTTCACTATCTATGAAAATTATCCTGTCAATCAACAGTCTGGAATAAATATCATAGGTTCTCTCGCCTTGACCTGTCTGCTCAACTACATAAGGAATATAATTCATAGTTGGTCTCCTATTGCTTATCAAGATCTATTACTTCTACTTCTACAAAGTTGGCATTATCATAAATCAGATCGACAGCCTTCTTTGTCAGAGCATCTTCCTTGAAATATGAAAGGGTTTCCGCTCCTGCCATTTCTGTAACTTGTTCTTCCGTCATGCCGTATTGATCTGCAAATTTTTTTAACATTTGATTTACTTCTTCATCGCTTACAGTTAAATTTTCAATTCTTATAATATTCTTAAGGAGAATTCTTGTTTTGATTCTCTTTTCAGCTTCAGGTCTTGCATCTTCCTTAACCTCATCGACGGTTTTTCCCATCCATTCCATGTATTGTTTTAGGCTGAGTCCCTGTGATGCGAGATTTTGATTCATATCATAAATCATATTATCAAGTTCATTCTTAACCATTACCTGAGGTGCTTCAATATTGTTTTCGTTGTAGAGCTTTTCGATTGCTCTGTCCTTCATCATTGCAACATCTCTGTCTGTTGCTTCCTTCTGAAGTTTTTCCTGTATATCTTTTTTGTACTCTTCAAGAGTTTCAAACTCACTTACATCACTTGCCAGTTCATCGTCGATTTCAGGTAGAATTTCTGTCTTGATTTCATGCAGTTTGCACTTGAATACCGCTTCCTTACCGGCAAGATTTTCAGCATGATATTCTTCAGGAAAAGTTACTGTTACATCAACTTCTTCACCGGCTTCTTTACCTACAAGCTGCTCTTCAAATCCGGGAATAAACTGTCCGCTTCCGAGCTTCAGTTCGTGATTTTCAGCTGTACCTCCCTCAAACACTTCTCCATCAACACTTCCTTCAAAATCTATAATAACCGTATCGCCGTCTTCTGATTTGCGATTCTCAACCGTTTCCATTCTTGCCTGTTTTCTCTGAACATTTTTCAGTTCTTCTTCAACTTCTGCATCGCCTATTCTGGTATCAAACTTTTCCAATTCAAGTCCTTTATAATTTTTAACTTCTATTTCCGGAAAAACCTCAACAGATCCGACAATCTCTATCGGCTGATCAGTATTAACAACAGGAGACTCGATCAAAGGCTGTGCAATAACATCCAGCTCCATCTCCTTAATCGCGTCGAAGTAATTCTTTTCCAGAAGAGCATTAAGAGCCTCGTCATAGAAAATATCTTTTCCGTAATGGCTTTCAATAACCTTTCTCGGTGCTTTACCTTTTCGAAAACCGTCTATTGAGAATTTTTCTCTATTTTCCAGATATGCCTTATTAAGAGCTTCCTTAAATTCTTCTTGCGAAAACTCTATTTTGAACTTTGCAACTCCATTTTCTTTTGAAACTTGTGTAGCCTTCATTAATACTATCCTCCGTGATGTAATTTATTTTTTGATATTTTATTCAAATGCTCTTTGAAGCTTTGACTTATCTTCTGTCTTAAGATTATATTTATTTTGAATTCTGCTAGCTAAAGATTTGAAGTCTTCTTCATCTCCATAGTACCACTCTATTTCAAGCTCGCATACCGGTACTGCATGACCATTGAGATGATATATCGTTCCTTCATCCAACGTTATACAGCTTATCGATTTGCCCGTATCAACTTTTACTTGATATCTCTCATAATTCATACTGATTACTTTAACAAGTCTTTTATCTCCGGCAGCTGAATATAGTACGTCATAAGCTTCGCTGGATCTGAAAAGATTGATATCCGGAGCTTCGGCAAAATTTTCATCATTGACCACCAGATTAAATTCTTCTCTTATATGAAAGCCTTCCTTTACGTCGACATCCCACTTGATTGTTGCCGTGATTCTTTCATTCTCATGCCTAATCCTATAGGCAATTCCTCTGTTTCGAAAATCCATATCCAATGTATCAAAATATGCCGCTCTCATATCGATTTTCTCAACAGCATTGAGATCGATCATATTGAACTCTTTATCATTTACAATGAGTTCGAATACCGACGGATCTTCCAAACGGAATTTAAATTCTTTCTCCATAAATTTCTCCTATAAACTGCCTTTATAAAATTTTATACAGCCGTAATATTCTACAAGAAAAGCATACGTTCTTCAAGGTTATTAGGTGTTTTATTAGTGTTTTGTTAATTTTTTTGCTCTTTTTTCTTTAATTTGAGAATTCTACCAGTTTTATTTTAGATTCTCTATCTTTAAAAAGCAGTTTTGTCATTGAAATAAAGTTTTCTGAAAGGTCACTGGCATAATATCTGTCTTTGATAGTCGAATTTTCAGCGAGCATATCTTTTTGCTTGAGATACTCCTTTGCTTCCCTTATAACTTCTGCTGACGAATTATATAGATTTATGCCGGGATACAGATGAGTTATCTGTTCAGCAATAAGAGGATAGTGAGTGCATCCCAGTATTAAATTATTAAAATCGTTATCCTTTACAAATTCATCCATATAATATTTGATTGTCAGTTCCATAATTTTATTATCTATGATGCCTTCTTCAACCAGAGGAACAAAAGCAGGACATGCACAGCTATACACTTCTACATCGGAATCTGCTTCTCTAAGGTGCTCTCCATAAACATTGCTGGCAATCGTAGCCTTGGTTGCAATTACACCAACCTTCTTGCAACCGTCTTCTATAACTTTTTTAACGGTTGGTTCAATTACTCCCAAAATAGGAATATCAGGATATTTTTCTCTAAGAGAATCCAAGGCCATCGATGTTACTGTATTACAAGCAATGATTATCATCTTAACATCTTTGGATACCAGATAATCAACGATCTGGGTTGCAAACTTTCTTATTGTTTCAGGTGACTTCGATCCGTAAGGTGTTCTTGCAGTATCTCCATAATATATAACTTTTTCATTTGGTAGCTGCTCATGCAATTCCTGAACTGAAGTCAGGCCTCCGAGGCCTGAATCAAAAAAGCCTATAGGTCTGTTATCCATATACTCCTCCGATGTTAATTTTCTTCATTATCTTCTTGTAATTTATGTTTCTCTGTCAATTTTATGATTTCATCAGTGAACTCATTAAGATCTTTGTTAGAAACACCTTTACTTTTTTCTATAAGCTCCATCAGTTTATTTCCGGCATCATTCAACTTGTTATATGCTGAAACAGCTTTTCCTGTCGCTTTGGTAATTTTGTATACTCGCGTTTCTACTTCACCTGTATCTCGGCTTGCTCCTGCCTCAACGTCTCCTGCGAGTTTTCCTTCCTGAGTTGAGTAAGTTTCAACACCGCCCTGTGCCTGTTTTCTGATAACAGGTATAACTTCCGCCTTTTGAATAAGTTCGGCTTTTTCCAGATCCCATACTTCACCGCTATAAGGAGCTACCGCAGGCTTTCCAATCAGTTCACCTGCAATTTTTGCGAACTCATCAGTTACTTTATCTTCTCCATGATTGATGAATATCTGAATATTCGGATTAACGTCCTGTATCCATTCAAGAAGCATATCCTTATCAGCATGGCTGCTGAATGCTTCCACTTTAGCAATTTCCGCATTGACTATTATTTCTTCACCGAACAGTTTAACCGAGTCCGTCCCGTCAAGAATCCTTGCTCCTATGGTTCCTTTGCTCTGATACCCGACAAACAGAATCGTACATTCAGGTCTCCATAAATTATGTTTTAAGTGGTGTCTTATCCGACCCGCTTCACACATTCCCGCAGCGGAAATTATTACTTTAGGTCTTGTATCAAAGTTTATAGCCCTTGACTCATCCGTAGAAACAGATACTTCCAGGTTAGGGAAAAATATTGGATTTATTCCTTTTTCAAGCAGCTCCAGTGCTTCTTCATCATAATAATCCTCCATTCCCGAACTATATATGTTTGTTGCCTCTACAGCCAGCGGACTGTCAAGAACAACCGGAAAATCCGGATGGTTTTTTACTAAACCCTTTTCTTTAATAATTCTTATATAGTAAAGGAGCTCCTGGGTTCTTCCAATAGCAAAGGCGGGGATTACCACATTTCCTCCTCTGTCTAAAGTCCTTTGTATTATTGATGTGAGTTCACCGATATAATCGGGTTTTTCGTAATGATTCCTGTCACCATATGTGGATTCACAAACTACATAATCTGCATTTGGTGGAGGCTGAGGCGATCTGATAAGAGGTTTATTAATATTCCCGATGTCTCCGGAGAACAGTATTGTTCTTTCTATATCTCCCTCCTTTAACCTGAATAGAACGTTTGATGAACCGAGAAGGTGTCCTGCATCAGTATAGTTAATAGTTATACCGTCCGCAATTTTGATGTCTTCCCCATATCCGGCTGTTTTAAAAAGTCTCAACGTATTCTGTGCATCTGTCATAGTATAAAGCGGAACATATTCCTCTTTACCCGCTCTTTTGCCCTTACGGTTTCTCCACTTTGCTTCAAATTCCTGTATATGTGCAGAGTCGAGAAGCATTATGTTGCAAAGGCGTCTTGTAGCTTCAGTTGAGTACACGGGTCCTGTATAGCCGTGTGCAACGAGAAACGGAATTTTGCCACTATGATCTATATGTGCATGAGTAACTACGACAGCATCTATATCTTCAGGCTTTACCGGTATCTGTATATTCTCAAATAAATCAACACCCTGTTCCATTCCGCAATCAACCAGAATATTCTTTCCATTGACCTCCAAGAGTGTGCATGAACCTGTTACCTCATGAGCAGCTCCGATAAATGTGACTTTCATATATCCTCCCTCTTAATCTGATTTTTATCCCCAAAACTTCAATACATTATATCATGTTAGAGGGTAGTCGAACATGGAAAAAAAATCGGCGCAAAGGCGCCGACACTTATTAAGCTATACAAACTAACCTTCTATCATAATTGTCTTTTTCTCAGGTAGCTCAGGTTCTTTATTCTTAGGGAATGTTAGAGTTAAAACACCGTCCTCAAACTTTGCCTTAACATCGTTTTCATCTATCACTTCACCAACATAGAAACTTCTCTGCATTGATCCGGTAAATCTTTCCTGCCTAATCAATTTATCATTCTCATCTTTTTCCTCTTCATTTACAGACTTTGCAGCACCAATTACCAGATATCCGTTTTCGAGATTAATATTAATTTCATCTTTCTTAAATCCCGGAATATCAATGTTCAGTTCGTACATATCATCTTTTTCATGAACATCAGTCTTCATTAAACCGTGTACATGTTTTCCATAGAGTTTTCTGTTGGTATCTTCGATTTGTCTGAATAAAGGGAAATCAAAATCGAAAAAATCATCAAATAAGCTGTTGCCGTTAAAAAGTTTTGGATATAACATAATCAATTCCTCCTTACATACTAATTTATCCCTATAAAAGTCGGATAAATTCTATAGTTTTCTTTGTTTGACTACATTATAACCTATTTATTAGCACTCGTCAAGCCTGAGTGCTAATAATTTTATGCTTTCCCCGGCTTTCTTTTCTCAGGGTCTGTAACATAAACCTGATCCCGCATATATTTTGTAAAACCGTTACCTTTTATTTCATTTACAGATGTTATAGTTATAAAGGCTTTATCATCTATTTCAAGCACGGCATTCTTTACCGCATTTAAAGCCCTGTTGTTAACGACAGAGTAAACAGTATCAACATTATCCCTGAGGTAGCCGCTCTGACCTTTAAATATGGTAGTTCCATACCCCATCTGTAGAATTTTTTCATTGATTTCAAAGCTTTTCCTACTAAATATCATAAGCTGGACTCCACCCTGATTTATAAGCAATATCTTTTCCATAACAACCGAATAAATAATCGCATATATGATACCAAGGATTACATCATTTGTTTTGGCAAATGACAGTTGAGAAAGGAAGATACTTATATCTATAGCCGAGAGCATAACCGGTACTTTCCAGCCGAATTTTTTATTCAAAATCAGAGGAGGAATTTCTATTCCTCCAGAGGATCCGCCTATTCTTATAACCATTCCTATTCCCACTCCATCAAGTATACCGGCGCATATGGCCGCCACCAGAGGATCTTCAACAAGATTCTGCAGAAGTGCTGCATTTTGGAAAAATTGCAGGAAAAGAGGATAAGTAAATGTCCCTATCGCTATACTTGCAGCAAATCTTTTGCCGAGAACGGCAGCACCTATGATAAAGAACCCTATGTTGAGCACATATACCATAGGTGCAATACCGATTCCCGTATAAAAGTTTACAGTTCTTGAAATACCCGTCACTCCCGAAACGACCATTTCATAAGGAAGTGCGAAACATGCCATAGCGAATGTGCTTAATGCAATGCCTATGAGAAGTTGTGCAATATTAAAAATATATTTTAAATATTTTTTTTTCAATAAAACAATCCGCCTTACTATCCCTCAAAAGGCACTACGATAAGTTCTTTCGTGAAATCATTCAGAACTTCACAGCCGTCTTCTGTAATAATAACAAGATCCTCAATTCTGACCCCGATACCTTCATCATACAAATAGATACCCGGTTCTATCGAGAAGCACTGACCGACTTCTATTATAGCTTCATTTACAGACGATACATCTCCCCACTCATGGTCTTCAATTCCGATTGAATGTCCTGTTCTGTGAGTAAAGTATTCGCCGAAGCCCTTTTCAGTAATATAGTCACGGCATGCAAGGTCAACATCCTTCATCTTGTTTCCGGGTTTTGAGGCTTCGATTCCGCGTCTCTGAGCTTCCTTAACTATTTCGTAGATTTCTCTTTGTCTGTCGCTGACCTCTCCCAGAAATATCGTTCTTGTCATATCCGATGCGTAACTGTCCTTTATTCCGCCGATATCGAGAATTACACAATCTCCACGCTTTCCGACTGTACCGTCGGTTACATGGTGTGGATCTGCCGCATTTGCCGCGTAAGCTGTAATCGGATCAAAAGAAACTCCTTCGCATCCATATTTAGCGTAAAGTTCTCTGACTATTCTGTTCAATTCATTTTCCGGAAGACCTTTAGCCGCAAACGGAATAAGTTCTTCCATTACCTTATCATTGATTCTTGATGATATTCTCATCAATTCTTTTTCTTCTTCATCTTTTATCTGACGAACCTTGTCCACGATTGGAGAACCGTTTACAAATTTACTTCCGCCGCCAAGTTCCTGAAGCCTGAGAAGGAAGTGAGCCGGCCAAACCTTGTCAATTCCTACAGGTTTATCTGTATCAAGAAATTGAGTCATAATTTCTACACCGTCTTCAATATCATCATAATAAGTAATGTCAACACCGAGGTCTCCCTGCTGAGGAAAGAGCTTATTGATAACCATGTGGTGTTTTCCGTCTGTTCTGAGTATAAGAGCAAGAAGTCTTTCACCCGGAATAATCCAGCGTCCTGTAATATAGAATATAGCTACAGGATCTGAAATTATCATCTGAGGCATATCCTGCTCTTTCATTTTCACTAAAATTCTCTCTACTCTTTCAGATTTCATAAATAATTATGATTTTACCAGCATCCATATCTGTTAAAAATCATATCCTCCTTATCTAAAGTTTTAATAAAGGGGAATCAGATAAAAATCCATTCCCCCTGTAGTGATATCTGATCTTTTATATAAACATTATTTCTTCTATATGATTTGTTTTTATAAACTGTTTTAGTACTACTCTTCTTCTGCCCAGGCATCAAGTTTTCCGCTGATTACCCACAAAACAGCACCAAATACTATTACTATTCCTGCAAGAAGACCATATCCGAATGTAAATGTCTGTGTCTTTGTCCAGGCATATACAGCAGGGTATAGAAGCTGCGCAAAGAATACAGCGATAGGCCAGAAGCCCAGCAGGAGACCAAGCACCTTAGCAGGAGACAGTTTGTTGATAAAAGAGTTTCCCAGTGGAGAGAACACCATTTCTCCTATAGACATCAACATGCAGACAAGTCCGAGCCAGAGAACAGAGCACTGACCTTTGCTCATTGCGATTCCATCTGCAAAAACCATAACGAGATATGATACACCAAGCAGACCGCATCCGAGAGCTGTCTTTCTATACATGCTCATATCGCCTTGAGGTCTGAGTGAGAGTTTATTCCAAAGCATAGCAAGTATCGGTCCTAAAATGATACAAACCAATGCGTTTACTGAATCAAACCATGCTGAAGGTACCAGGAAATCACCGAT
This sequence comes from Mogibacterium sp., assembly GCA_012840975.1. Taxonomy (GTDB): domain Bacteria; phylum Bacillota; class Clostridia; order Peptostreptococcales; family Anaerovoracaceae; genus Crickella. The sequence continues at coordinate 20,742 of DUVP01000021.1, forward strand.
ATACCAATTAGCCTTGTTCAAGAAGTCGGCACCGTCTCCATATCCGAAGTGGTAATATGCCGGCAGATATGCCATATACCATAGCATCCAGAATACAACGGAAAACATAGTTACCAGGAAGATAGCAAAAATCTTTTTCTTATCCCCTGTTGTCAAAGGCTCATTAAGCTCAAGTTCTTTTTTCTCATCATGTACGAATTCTCTCTGATCCTTTTTGAACGGAACTTTTCCAAGATCCCCGAGGGCTGTTTTTCCTGCAACGATGAACCATGCAGCATCAATAAGTAAAAACAGACCGCAAATCAAGAAAACTGTATTAAAGCTTAGGTGAATCGGTCCAAGTCCTGTAGTAGCAGTTATTGCCAGAAAGGTTGTACCGATAAATGAACCGATGTTTACAAATGAATACTGGATAGAGAAAGCTGAGTCAAGATCCTTTTCGCTCTTAAATTGCAGGGCGTTAATTCCTGAAAGATTTCCTTTAAATAATCCTGTTCCTACTGCAACTAGAATCATCATAACATAGATCATTGTAAGGGAAGTTGCTTTCCAAGCACAGATATAGCCTGCTCCCATCAGAATCATACCGAGAGCAACACAGATTCTCGGACTCAGCCAACGGTCTGCAATGTAGCCACCGAACATTGGTGTTATATATGTCCATGCAACAAACAGTCCGGATATAGTACCGGCTTTAACGTCTGTCAGACCCAACCCGCCTGAAACTACCTCTGTTGCAATCCATATTGCGAGCAGATACTTAACTGTGTAAAATGCGAGTCTTTCAAATGTGAACCCCATCGCACATACATAGAAGCCAAAAGGCATTCTCTTAAATTGTTCTAACATGTTTTTCCTCCAAAAAATATAGATTTATATTTATACTGTCTTTCGACAGCATGAATAACATTTTATATATCCTCTTAAGAATTATTTATCGTGTCTGTTGAGCCAATCAATCAGAACCTCAATATATTCTTCAGTCTGTTCAGCAAAACATGTGTGTCTTGCATCTGCAAACATATGCCATTCAGAACCCGGAATATTATCGTACATATCCTTGGCAATAACAGGTGAGCATAAATCCTCAGCACCATTCAGAATAAGGCAAGGAGTGCTGATCGACTTTCTCTTTTCTCTGTAATCATAGTTCTTCAGAGATCCGGAAGGTGTAAACTCGTTGTCCCCCCAACCATAAAGGTAAGCCTCTACACCTGATTTTTTAGGTCGTGTCAGGCATTCAGGATCCTCATCCGTGTAAACAGGGTTACAATATCTTTCCATGAACTCAGCATTTGCTTTTTCATAAGCTTCACCGCTGAAATTTCCTGTTCTTTCCGCTTCAGCAATAGCTTTTTGTGTCTCTTCAGAGAGATATTTCATTCTTCTGTGATGTTCCTCTGCCCAGATCGAACTATGAGTCAAAGTGCTTGAAAGAATAAAGGATTTCACTCCTACAGGCTCATGATCACATGCATATATAATGCACATCATGCCGCCCCAGGACTGTCCCAGGATATGACATTCATCAATTCCAAGATACTCTCTTAAAGCAAACAATTCATTCATCCAGGTTTCAGGTGTCCAAAGTTCAGGACATCCATCAAGATATGAATTGCCGCAACCGATCTGATCGTACATAATCAGCTGTCTGTCGTCCATATCGGCAACAACATCAAGAATCTCAAAGTAGTTGTGAGTTGAGCCGGGGCCTCCGTGAAGCAGTATCAAAGGCGCTTTGCCGTTATCCTTACGCTCACCTACGATTCTGTAATAAGTATCATGTCCGAGATATGGCATATATCCTTCTGTAATTTTCGCCATTGTATATTCCTCCCTACTATTAGTATTTTAATTCCTTATCGTTTCTATTCAGTTTTTCTATATGAAATTTGAATTGTTGTCTAAAGCGGCTTTGTAGCTTCATACAGGTATTCTTTAGCATCTTCATGAACAAGAGATTCCAGTTTTGTTCTGACTTCATCGTGATATGCATTGATCCAGTCCAGTTCCTCCTGTGTAAGAAGACTCTTGTCAATTGCTTCTCTTTCATATGGGCAAAATGTGATGTTTTGAATTCTCATGTCTCCATTACCCTTGTCAACGAAAAGAACCTCATTTTCAATTCTGATGCCGTATTCTCCATCAACATAGTATCCCGGCTCATTGGACATAATCATTCCCGGTTTGAATTCTATAGGAGTCGCAATTCTTCTCAGAATATTCGGTCCCTCATGAACACTCAGAACATGACCGACTCCATGTGCAAGACCATGTTTGAATTTCAGACCTGCTTCTCTCATAGGCTGCCTGACGTGTGTATCAAGCTCCACACCGTTCATGTTCCTCGGCACTTCCATCAAC
>DUVP01000022.1 GCA_012840975.1 Mogibacterium sp.
CAACGGTTTTGAAGACCGCGAGGCACACCAGCACCTATCTACCCCCAAGTCGTACAGATCGACCTTTACTATGTATGTTGTCAAAAAGGCCGTGCCGACAAATTATAGCAAATAGGCACAGCCTTTTCAATACGGCTGTGCCAAGTTTTTCTCAATAATACATATGTTTTGCTTTTTATACTAAAACCTTGGACAGGAAATTTTTTGTTCTGTTTCTCTTTGGATTATTAAGAACCTCATCAGGTGTTCCCTGCTCAACGATCAGTCCGTCATCCATGAATATAACTCTGTCTCCTACTTCTTTTGCGAACCCCATCTCATGAGTAACAACTACCATCGTCATACCGCTTTTTGCAAGGTCTTTCATTACATCCAGAACCTCACCTACCATTTCCGGGTCAAGCGCACTTGTAGGTTCATCAAAAAGCATTACTTCGGGATCCATCGCAAGAGCCCTTGCAATAGCAACACGCTGCTGCTGTCCTCCTGACAGATTACGCGGATACTCATAAGCCTTCTCCTCCAGACCGACTCTTTTTAAAAGCTTCATAGCATCCTTCTCAGCATCCTCTTTCTTCACGCCTTTAACATTGACCGGTCCTACCATAAGGTTGTCAATAACCGACATATGCGGAAAAAGGTTGAAAGATTGGAAAACCATTCCCATCTTGGTTCTGATCCTGTCAATATTCTCCTGAGTTATCAGCTCATCATCTATATAAATCTCACCCGATGTAGGTTCTTCGAGTCTGTTGATGCACCTGAGCATCGTTGATTTACCTGAACCCGAAGGGCCGACAATACACAGAACCTCTCCCTCATTGACATACTGATTTATATCTTTGAGTACTTCGAGACTGCCAAAGCTTTTATACAAATTATTTATTTTAATCATTTTATTATTCATAGCTATGCTGCAGCCTCCTTCTTCGCCTTTTTTCTTTCGTATCCATTGATCAGTTTCGACAAAGGAATGGTCAAAATCATATATGCCAAAGCAACCCCTATATATGCCGGGAAGGGCTGAAATGCGGATGCAGTCCAAAGCTGACCCTTTCTCAATATTTCAGGAACTCCAACATATCCCAGGACAGATGTCTCCTTGATCAAAGTAACAAATTCATTACAGAATGCAGGTAATATCATCCTTATAGCCTGAGGTATTATAATAAGCCTCATTGCCATTCCATGACTCATACCCAGAGATCTTGCAGCCTCCATCTGCCCTTTTTCAACAGCTTGAATACCTGATCTGATTACTTCCGCTAAATATGCAGCTGAGTTCATTCCGCAAACAATGACTGCCGGTATTGTCAGGTTAGGCCATTTAAACGCAGGGTTAATAATCTGAATCAGTTGTGGAATTCCGTATGCCATGATAAGTGCCTGTGCAAGCATAGGCGTTCCTCTGACTACATCAACATATACTTTTGATATCACTTGTAAGATTTTTCTGTTTGTCTGCCTGCACAAGGCAAGGAGCAGACCCACGGCTGCTCCTATAATTATTGCCAACAAGCTTACTCCTACAGTAGTAGGTATACCCTTACAAGCGATAAGAAATCCTTTAAAATAAATTCCCATCACTTCTCCATTCCGTGCTTGTAGTTAGCTGAACCATTTATTAACAAGCTCTTCATATATACCGTTTTCTTTTATGTTTGCAAGTCCTGCGTTCAGCTTATCAAGAAGCTCTGTATTGCCTTTCTTTACAGCGAAAGCAAACTCCTCGTGGTCACCGAATTTTTCACCTGCATATTTTGCGATGTCACCGTGTTCTTTAAGATATGCGTCTCCTACAGGAAGGTCTACGATAACTCCCTGAACATCTCCGTTCTTAAGTTGCATATAGCAGTCTGTCCACTGATTCAGAACAACACCGTCTGCGATTTTGCCCTCTTCAGCCAGTTTCTGTACATAGTCACCGCCTGTTGTTCCTATCTGGCTTGCAAGCTTCATATCCGGAGTTACAGCATCAATACCTGTGACTGTGCTGTCCGCACTTACAAGAAGCATAAGATCACTTTCAAAGTAAGTGTCGCCGAAGTCTGCCTGCTGTGCACGATCTCCTGAAAGCTTGTTCATTCCCGCACAGATAATATCTCCTTGATTTGAGTCGAGTGCCGGAATCAATGCATCAAACTCCATGTTTACGAACTCAATTGTGAGTCCCTGATCCTCAGCAATAGCATTCATCATGTCTACGTCGAAGCCCTGAATCTCATCGCTTCCGTCCTCTACGAACTCAAATGGCTTGAATGTTGCCTCGGTTACAACTTTAAGTGTTGTAGATTCTTCTTCTCCACCCCCACATGCTGTAAGTGCAAAAGCAGCGATAACAGCTATAGCCAGCATGATTACAGAAATTTTCTTTTTCATTGTCCTATCCTCCGATAAAAATTTTGTTTTGTTTTTGTTATATTTTTGTTTTGTTTTCTTGATATGAGAAATAATACCATCGGATGAATATTTATGCAATACCTTTTCTGAGAATTTTTCCTATTTTTTGTATTTTTATACAAACTTAATTTTTATATTCATTTAATTCCTATGATTTTATCCAATTTCGCCCTATGCATTTCCGGCGGACTGTATATCGAAAGTAAAGGACAATATTTAGAAACTATCCTCTACGTTCCAGTAGCTTTTCCAAATATTCTTTCGTTTCCGGTGCTAAGTTTCCTTTCTCTAGAGTATCTTCAATATAGTCATAAGCAGTCTTCCCATTGTTATCCTTAATATTTGGGTCAGCACCATTTTCTATCAGGAATTCACATGTCTTGGGTCTACAACCGATAGCAGCATTATGAAGCGGTGTTCTTCCTTTCTCATCTTTCGCATTTACATCCTTTTCGTCAAAAAACATTTTGAATGTATCAAGCTTCGCTCTTTTTGCGAGATAGCTTGTCTGACTTCCATTAAGCTTCGGTATATCCGTTTCAGAATAATAACCGTTATCCATCAAATACTGTACAGCTTCTCTATTATCATATACTATAGCTGCATCAAGCAATGAAGTATAACTATAAAAAACATCTTTATATTCCGGCACATCTATACTCTTACAATTATTAAGAAGATAAATAAAAAGCTCCATTTGCTCCTGCTTTATTTCTTTAGTACGACTTTCCGGATAGTAACTTTGCTTTAGACATAAAGTCAAAGCAACTTCTCCATGCCAGTTTCTATGATTTATATTTGCCCCGTTCTCTATAAGAAACTTTGCGATTTTAAAGCGGTTCTCGTTTTCCTCCTCTGATAAACTCAACAATAGTGGTGAGTTTAACATATATCCGAGGTCAATCTTATTCACATTCGCCCCATGCTCCACTAACATTTGAACCACTTCATAATTATCTCGAAAACAGGCAGAATGCAAAGGGTATTGATTTACATCTGCAAATAGCTCTCCCATCACAGGAGTTACTGACGGAACAATTAGTGGTCGTGTATTGACACCATTTATAGGCCTTGGCATTCTTAGAATCGACTCGACTTCTTTCCTATCTCCTCCCGAGTAAATGACTTTAACTAATTTATATGAATTTATACAATTCAAAAGTAAAGTAGTAATAATCAATACAATACAAATCGCTATAATCTTCTTAACTTTTCTTTTCATTTAAGATCTCCTTATCGCAATGTATTTCGCCTTACTCTATTTGAATAATATTTAATTCTTTTTTAACAGATTTTATCAGTCTAATTCTTTTATTACTCTCCTTTTCCTTTTCATCAAGGCATAAAATTCATCAAAATTAATGCAATAACTGCTTATTGTAACTATTCTCCTTTGTTCGTTATCTACAATTACAGCTTCATCAGGTCCATAAAACCCGTTCGTCATCCTATCCAATAAATAAATTTCTCCAAATTTATATGTGTGGGTTCTAAATTCAAAATCTCTAATGGTGATATATCCATGATAAACAGTAATCCTGATTGCTATAATTTGCCAGTAGAAAAAAATTGCATATGCAAGCCCTATTAGGATTCCTAGTATGTACAAATCATATCCGTCGTAAAGAATTAAAAAAATCAATGCACATAGAAACATCAGAAATCCTAATGTTCCGCACAAGAACGTCATTATCCCGGGTTTTACTACATACCTTGGCTTTAAATTGCTATTCTCTTTTTCTACCATAATCCGCTCCCCGCCCTTCTATAAACAGGGTTTCTGTTGCTTTTTCTCGAAAAAATCTTCTTAATAAACCTTGTCACCGGTTTAACGATTTTTTTAGGATATATACCTGAAAAAAATGATTTTGTTCCAGATTTGTTTCCTGTAATTTTTCTCCCTGCTAGTTTCTCTTTAACTAATTCCTCCCCGAAAGATGTTCCAAATGAAACAACAGCCTCTCTAAAAAAGCCTCCACCAGTTGCCATGAGTGCACCACTGAATGCACCACCTACGGCACTTACTCCTATTTCTTTCCAATTAAGTTTTTTACCTTCGGATAGTTGATTTAAAAGTTCTAACCCGCCACCTACAAATCCCCCTATAACTGCTCCAACTACGATTGCCTGTGAAAATTCTCCCGTTCTGTCGACATTAGAAATCGGATTGCCTTCGCAATACCCGTAAAGATTCAGACTTAGCGGATTACCTGTTTCTCCCCTGTAGCTGTCCATGGAGATGAAGCGTCCGCTTTGAGCATCATAATAACGGGAGCTGAGATATAAAAGACCCGTGCTCTCGTCATATACGGCTCCCGTATACATTATCTCGTTATAAAAATCGTCCTACTTCCATATTTATTATATTTTGAGATGCATTCCCTATTCTTTCAGTTCCAGTAGCTTTTCCAAATATTCTATCGTTTCCGCTGATAAGTCTGCATTCTCTAGAGTATTTTCAATATAGTCATATACAGTCTCACCATTGTTATCCTTTATATTTAAATCAGCACCATTTTCTATCAGGAATTCACAAGTTTCTGTTTTATAACCGATAACAGCATTATGAAGCGGTGTTCTCCCTTCTTCATCTCTACTATTTATATCTTTTATATCGAAATATTGCTTAAATATGCCAAGCCCTGCTCTTTTTGCTAGATAGCTTGAGTGACTTCCGTTAAGCTTCGGTATATCCGCTTCAGAATAATAACCGTTGTCCATCAGATACTGTACCGCTTCTCTATTATCATATAATATCGCTGCATCAAGCAATGAAGTATAACTATAAAAAACATCTTTATATTCCGGTACATCAAGACTTTTGGAATTCTTAAGAAGATAAATAAAAAGCTCCATTTGCTCCTGCTTTACTTCTTTAGTGCACCTTTCCGGATGGTAACTTTGCTTTAGGCATAAAGTCAAAGCAACTTCTTTCTTTGAATTTTCATAATCTATATCTGCACCGTTTTTTATAAGAAATTTTGCAATTTTAAAGCGGTTTTCATGGTGCTCTTGTTTCAAGGCTGTAAACAATGGCGAATTTCGTCTGTTTGCGTAATTATGGATATTTACATTTGCCCCGTGATCCACTAGAAGTTGAACTATCTCATACTTATCGAGGAGACAGGCTGCATGCAAAGGCTGTTGATTAATACTACCAAACAACTCAGCCAGAAATGGGGTTGAAGGTGGAATAACATAAGGTCTTATATTGACACCATTTATAATTCCAGGTTTTTTTAAAATTGACTCTACTTCTTTCCTATCTCCTCCCGAGTAAATAGCTTTAACTAATTTATATGAATTTATACAATTCAAAATTAAAGTAGTAATAATCAGTACAATACAAATCGCTATAATCTTTTTAACTTTTCTTTTCATATAAGACCTCCATATCGCAATGTGTTTCGCCTTACTCTATTTGAATAATATTTAATTCTTCTGTTCCTATAATATTTTTCAATCGGATCAGTAGTGTTCCCCCATTTATAATACGGTACCATATCTTCAAAAAAATGCCCATAACTCAGAAATGTGGATTTCTTGTCAGAATAATTATATGTACCTCCATTAACAGGATCTTTTACTATAAAATGTTTACCATCATCTTTTTCTCCTATAATTATTTCATAGGAGGATCCGTCTTCATTTACCTTTAAGTATTTTTTATTCTTTAAAGCTGATTTCCCTTGAGGCAAAAATATATTTCTATGATAAAGATTTTCACTATCATCAGCCGCTTCCCATCCTCTTTCTCCAGCTTCTGCATCTAGAATCATCTGTGCTTCACCACCGGGATAATTTTTATTAAATTCTTCTTGAATCCTTATTCTGTCATAATGCCTTTTTTTTGCTTTTTTTGTGGCCTCCCTTGTTTTCTTCTTATTTAGATTCCACTTCCTTTTTTCTTCTTTTGCTGTCTTTTTAAACCATTTAGCAATTTTTGTTTTCTTGATTTTAACAGTTTTTGATTGCTTAATAGTTTTCGGTAGATTTGACCTGGTATATCTCACAGGTTTAAATAGACTCTTTTTTGCAAATTTCACTATTTTATTTATAAATTTTGGCCAGGTTCCGGCTCTGTCGGTATATTTTATCGGATTGCCTTCGCAATACCCGTAAAGATTCAGACTTAGCGGATTACCTATTTCTCCCCTGTAGCTGTCCATGGAGATGAAGCGTCCGCTTTGTGCATCATAATAACGGGAGC
>DUVP01000023.1 GCA_012840975.1 Mogibacterium sp.
AATGTTATGATAATTTGTATAATAAATATAAGTTTATTGATATACATTAATTATGATATTATATTTACATATAATAATTTCAGTTTTTTTATGAAAAGAGGAAAATAAATGTCAGAGACAATAACAGCAATATCGACAGCTCCCGGAGAAGCAGGAATAGGAATTGTAAGAGTAAGCGGTCAATCAAGTAAAGAAATAATGAAAAGAGTGATGACTAATTTTCCTGAAGAATTAAAGCCTAGACATGCTTATTTAGGAAGGGTGACAGATGGAAAAGAAATAATAGATGAAGCTATATTTATATATATGGAGTCGCCGTCATCTTATACAGGAGAAGATATGTTAGAGATACAGGCACATGGAAGCAATGTTGCTCTCAAAAAAATTCTTCGAGCTGTTTTGGATTGCGGAGCTCCGGGAATAAGAATGGCTGAACCCGGAGAATTTACCAAGCTGGCTTTTTTAAATGGGAAAATGGATCTTTCACAGGCTGAATCAGTAATAGATATTATTAAAGCAAAAACTGATTTGTCTCTTGAAATTGCAGAAAGTCAAATTGAAGGAAGGCTCGGAAATGCAATAAGAGAAATGAGAAGTAATCTTTTAGATATACTTTCACAGATGGCTGTAAATATAGATTATCCTGATGAGGATATTGAACAGGTATTAAATGATGATTTTTCAAACCAGATAAGATGGGTTTTATCAGATGTAGAAGAATTACTGGATACAACATCTATAGGTCGTATTGCAAGAGAGGGAATAAAAATTGCAATAGTAGGAAAACCTAATGTTGGAAAAAGTTCTCTTATGAATGCTTTACTAGGAGAAGGAAGAGTAATTGTGACAGATATACCGGGAACTACAAGGGATACAGTAGAAGAAAGTGCTTCTCTAGGAGGGGTACCTATAGTTCTGATAGATACAGCAGGAATAAGAGAAACTGAAGATAAAGTAGAAAAAATTGGAATAGAAAGAACTGAACAGGCGATAGCCTCGTCGGATATGGTGATGCTTGTTTTAGATAAAAGCTCTTCTTTGGAAGATGAAGATCAGAGAATAATAAAATATATTGAAAAGATGGACGGAGAAAGGGTTCTTGTAGTTCTTAACAAGTCTGACCTTGGTTCTTCTGTAGATGAAGAAAATATTAGAAGAAAAATTCCGGGAGTAACCGTGATATCAACATCTTTGGTAGGAAAAAAAGCTTTGGAATCTGCACGTAAGGTTTCTGAAGCTGTCGGTAAAATGTTTGGACTTGGAGAAATAAAACCTTCTGAATCAAATATAATTACAAATGAAAGACATACAAAAATGCTCAAAAATGCAAGCATGAATTTAAATGATGCTATAAATTTACTTCAGGATGGAGAATCTATAGAAATAGCAGAGCTTTCAGTTCATTATGCATATGATGCGTTAGGAAAAATAATAGGAGAAGAAGTAGGAGAAGAAATACTCAATCAGGTATTTAGTAAATTCTGTCTGGGTAAATAAAGATGATGGAAAAAGAATATGAAATAATTATTATAGGAGCCGGTCATGCAGGATGCGAAGCCGGCCTTATTGCGGCCAGAATGGGAAAAAAAACAGCTGTGTTTTGTACGGATATTGATTCCGTGGCAATTATGGCATGTAATCCTTCGATTGGAGGAACCGGTAAAGGTCATCTCGTAAGAGAAGTTGATGCTCTTGGAGGTGAGATGGGAATAAATACGGACAAAACATTAATTCAATCAAAAATGTTAAATACATCAAAAGGTCCGGCCGTACATTCTTTAAGAGTTCAATCTGATAAGAAAATTTATCATGAGGAAATGCTCAAGACCTTACAGAAGCAGAAAAACCTGGATCTTATAGTTGCAGAGATCACGGATTTAGTATTTGAAAATATTAATATTATGGATATAAAAACCTCTTCAGAAAAAGGTTTTGAAAATATTAATAAAAAGAAAGTTGCAGGAGTAAAAACGGCGGAGGGAAAAATTTTCAATTCAGATGCAGTAATAATATGCACGGGAACTTTTCTTGGAGGAAAGATTTTCATTGGAGATGATGTGACTTTATCGGGACCTGCAGGAATGAAACCGGCAAATGAATTAGGAGAAAATTTAAAAAACCTCGGATTTGAAATGAGAAGATTCAAGACCGGAACACCTGCCAGGATGCTGGGAAGCACTATAGATTACGATAAGATGACGGAGCAGAAGGGAGATGAAAAAATAATTCCTTTCAGTTTTATGAATGAAGGTAAGGATTTTGAAATTGATCAGATTTCTTGTTGGCTATCATATACGAATGAAGAAACTCATAGAATAATACTTGAGAATATAGAAAAATCCGCAATGTATTCAGGCAATATTGTAGGAGTTGGTGCAAGATATTGTCCGTCAATTGAAGACAAAATTGCGAGGTTTAAAGACAGAAATAGACATCAACTTTTTGTGGAGCCGGAAGGAAGGGATACGGATTTGACTTATATTCAAGGGATGAGCTCAAGCCTTCCTGTAGATGTCCAGCATCAGTTTTATGCCTCTATACCCGGACTGGAGAATGCATATATAGTAAGTCCGGCATATGCTATAGAATATGAATGTATAGATCCTACCACATTGAAGCCAAGTCTTGAAACCAAGGAGATAGTAAACCTTTTCTGTGCCGGGCAATTTAACGGAAGTTCCGGTTATGAAGAAGCTGCAGCTCAAGGCATTATTGCAGGTATAAATGCTGTCAGAAAACTTGATAATAAGGAACCTTTAATTCTCAGAAGAGACCAGGCGTATATAGGGGTTCTTATAGACGATCTTGTAACAAAGGGAACTAATGAGCCTTATCGCATGATGACATCGAGAGCAGAATACAGACTTCTTTTAAGGCAGGATAATGCCGACAGAAGATTGACAGAAATAGGATATGAATATGGATCCGTAACAGAGGAAAGATATAAAAAATATATAGAAAAAAAGAAAAGAATTGATTCGGAAATTGCAAGACTTAAGAAAACCAAAACGACTCCGGAAAAACTAAAAAAATTTCTGCTAAAGTACGAATGTGAAAATCCGAGAAAAAGGACAAGTGATGAAGTTATAGAAAAAAGAAGAAAAGACATAGAAGAAGCGCCAAATCAGTTTTTTTCCGAAATACTTACAAGACCTAATATAAAATATTCAGATCTTAAGGAGATAGATGATAATATGCCTCAACTAAGCAGAAGTGAAAAGGATTTAGTAGAGGTAATGATTAAGTACGATGGTTATATAAAGAAACAAAATATAGAGGTAGAAAAACTCCGGAAACTAGAAAATAAAAAACTAAGCGATGATATTGACTATAATTCAATATCGGGACTTAGAATAGAAGCAAGACAGAAACTTACAAAAATCAAACCTCTCACTGTTGGTCAAGCCGGTAGAATATCAGGTGTATCTCCTGCAGATGTAAATGTACTTCTTATATATCTTGAGAAGGAAAGAAGAAAAAAATTAGTATGAATACAAAAGAAAAATTAAAAAAAAAATATGGTGAAGAGAAAGTAAACAACATGCTTTCATATCTGGATATGGTTCTTGATAGAAATCAGTATATAAATTTAACTGCGGTAACTGACAAAGAAGAGGCAATAGAAAAACATATTGTTGATTCTCTTACAATTACAGATTTGAGAGAATATAAGAAGGCAAAAAAAATAGTAGATATAGGAACCGGAGCAGGATTTCCCGGAATTCCTCTGGCAATAGTAAGTCCGGAGAAGTTTTTCATTCTTATCGATTCTAAATTAAAGAAGTTAAAAGTCGTTGAGGAGTTTACAAAGAAATTAAAAATAGAGAACACAGTAACCATACACGCCCGAGCTGAAGAAATAGGCGGAAAAGAAGATTTCTATGAAAGGTTTGATTTGTGTGTTTCCAGAGCAGTAGCAAATCTTGATAAGCTTAGTATATTATGCTTGCCATTTATAAAAAAAGGAGGGAGTTTTATAGCCTATAAGGGAGAAAATTACGAGGAAGAACTTTATAAGGCGGAAAAAACTATTAGAAGACTGGGAGGAAAAATAGATAGAGTCATCTCTTTGTCGGGTAATAACAGGACGATTTCAGGACATGTTTTAATAGTTGTCAAGAAAAAAGAATAGTTGTATTGTAAAAATGTTTCACGTGAAACAAATAGACAGTATTTTTGAATGAAAGATGTTTCACGTGAAACATCTTTTTATAATTATTAAAAAATGAAAAACACAACATCTTGTATATTATAAAAAAAGAGATACAATATAAAACTTAAAAAATTTTTAAATATCAAAACTCACACAAAACTCATATAAAAAGGTTAAAAAACTGGATAAAGGTCTTATAAATGAAGTATAATGATGAGAACTGTTTAATGGGATAACATCCTTAAGGAGGTAGTGAATGGGCAAATCTATTGCTATATTTAATCAAAAAGGCGGAGTCGGCAAGACAACAACAAACATCAATCTTGCAGCCTGTCTGGCATATAAAGGCAAAAAGGTTCTTATGATAGATATTGATCCGCAAGGCAACACGACAAGCGGAATAGGCATAAGAAAAAGAAAACTTAAACTCACTTTGTACGACGCTTTGATTGACAGTTCAATGGATGTTAATAAAGTTATTCTTCCTACTAATACGGAAAATCTTTTTCTGATCCCGGCAAGTGTTGATTTAGCGGGGGCAGAAGTGGAATTAGCAAATCTGGAAGGAAGAGAAAGAAAACTGAAAAGGATCATAGATGAGGTCAAAGATCAGTATGATTATATTCTGGTAGACTGTCCTCCATCTCTTGGAATTCTGACACTAAACTCGCTTACAGCAGTTGACAGTGTGCTTATTCCTATCCAGTGTGAGTTCTATGCTCTTGAGGGTGTAAGTCAGCTTATAAGTACTATAGAAATGGTGAAAAAAAGACTAAACCCGGATCTTTACATTGACGGAGTTATACTTAGCATGTTTGATGGAAGAACGAATCTTTCTCAGGCTGTTGTGGAAGATGTCAGGGCTTTCTTTGGACAGGCAATGTACAACACAATTATACCGAGAAATGTTCGACTTGCAGAAGCGCCGAGCTACGGTGTTCCAATAATAACTTATGATCCGAGTGCACCCGGAGCAAAAGCATACCGGGAGTTCACCAAGGAGTTTTTGGCAAGAGAGAAATCAAGAAAGGGTAAGTAATAGATATGGCAAGAAAACCGGGACTGGGGCGAGGACTCGATGCTCTCTTTGCTGATGCAGCACCTGTAAGCGAGGATGAATATTTTAAGGAAGAAGAGACCCCATCGGATGAAGACCTTAATATGGATAGAATCCGGTATATTGACATTAATGATATAAAACCGAACAGTGCACAACCGAGAACGAACTTTGATGAAAAAAAGCTTAATGAACTGGCAGAATCGATAAAAGTCAACGGAGTGATACAACCGTTGATAGTACGCAAAGGTATTAACGGATATGAGCTTGTTGCAGGAGAAAGACGCTGGAGAGCATCCAGATTAGCAAAGCTTAAGAAGGTTCCTTGTATTGTCAGAGATTTCGACGATAAGCAAAATGCTCTTGTTGCTATTATAGAAAATATGCAAAGAGAGGATCTTAATCCGATAGAGGAGGCTACAGGTTTAAAATCTATGGCAGATAACTACGGATTTACGCAGGAACAGATTTCTATATCTCTCGGAAAAAGCCGGACATATATTACAAACAGTATAAGACTGCTTAAACTGCCTGAAGAAATACAGCAGTACGTTGCAAGTGGACAGATGTCCGCAGCACACGGAAGAACTATAATCAACATACCTGATCCTATTAAACAGAAAGAAATTGCAGACAAGATCATAAAAAAAGACCTTTCGGTAAGAGCGACGGAAATATTAGCAGAGAAAGTCAAAGATGAATTAAAGCCGGACCGCAGGAAAAGAAAAAGAAATAAAAGAACTGAAAAATCGCAAGATATTGTCGCGGTTGAAACAGAACTAAGAGAATTACTTGGAACAAAAGTAAATATAGTAACTGAAAATAATAAAGGAAAAATAGAAATAGAATATTATAGTATTGATGAGTTGAACAGGCTTATCGAAATACTTAGAGAAAAAAATAAATAGAAAAAGTCAAAGAGGTTTAGACGAAAGAAAATGGATAACAATTATGTAAATCAGCTACCGGTACCTGCATGTGTTGTAGGAGCTGACAGCATTATCAAAATTGCAAACCATCTAATGAAGAATGTCATTGTATATGAAGATATTGAAGGAACAAACTTTTTTGCTTTAACAGGAGTAAAAAGAGAAGTATTGTTACAAGCAAATAAAGAAGATGTTTTCATAACAAGAAATGACAGAGTATTTAGATTGAAGACTAATGAAGATGCTAAACAAGAAAAAGATATAGTGGTCTTTTTTGAGGAAACAACAGCTGAAGAGTCTTTACAACGTAAGATTGAAAACGACAAGACAGTTATACTTTTTATAAACATAGACAACTACGACGCACTGATTTCAAGTTCGGTGGAAGATAGCAGGAGAATAGCTCCAACTCAGATCGAGGGAATTATACGTAAGTGGGCAGAAACATATGAAGCTCCGGTGATTGGTATAGATTATGAAAGATATGTAATATATACCAACAATGAAAGCCTGGACAAAATGCTGGAAGAAAACTTCAAAGTAATGGAAGAAGTGAGGAAAATAGAAGAGCAGATAGATTTTCCTGTTTCAATAAGTATAGGTATAGGATCATCGGAAATATCGATTTCAGAGTCTATGAATCTCGCAGAGGCGGCAATGGAGCTGGCTTTGGGCAGAGGCGGAGATCAGGCAGTATACAAGAACGATGAAAGAACCAAGTATTACGGAGGTACCTTACAGACTCTGGAAAAAAACAACAGAGGAAAATCAAGAGTCATAGCTCATGCAATGAAAACTCTTATTAATGATGCTGACAGGGTGTTTATTATGGGTCACAGATGGCCTGATATGGATGCTTTCGGATCAGCAATAGGAGCTTATTGTATCTGCAGGCATCTCGGAGCAGAAGCATATATAGTAATAGATAAGTATAACGATGCTTTGGATACAATTTATGAACAGGCAGCAGAAACAGAAGCTTACAGGGTTATTAAATCGGAAAAAGCACTTAAACTGGCAAGTGAAAAATCACTGCTTATAATAGTTGATGTTAATAGACCGGGACTGGTGGAGAGCAGAGAGCTTCTCGAGGCATGCTCAAATATAGTAATTATAGATCATCACAGACTTGCGGAAGATTCTATAGAAAATGCAACAGTCGCATATATTGAGTCATATGCATCTTCTGCAAGTGAGCTTATGGCCGAAATACTACAGCACTTCTCAACAAGAAGGATTATAAATAAATTTGAGGCCGAAGCTATGTTTGCCGGGATAATGGTTGATTCAAACAGCTTTTCCGGCAGGACAGGAGTGAAAACATTTGAGGCGGCAGCATGGCTCAAAAGAGCAGGAGTCGATACAACCGAAGTCAAGAGATTCTTCCAGATGGATAAGGAAGACTTTACATCAAAGGCTAATGCAATAGCAAAGGCGGAGTTTAGCGACGATGGCATCGCTTTTGCAAGGACAAAGTCACATACGGGAAGTTCGCAGGTAATAAATGCTCAGGTTGCCGATGATCTGCTTATGGTAAAGGGAGTCAAAGCAACTTTTGTTCTCGGAACCGGTACAAAGGGACAGACGCTTATAAGTGCAAGATCTCTCGGGTCTATCAATGTGCATACTTTGATGGAGAAATTTAACGGAGGAGGACACTTCTCTTCAGCAGGAGCTCAGGTAAAAGATACAGCAGATAATGTAGATAAGATGTTAAAGAAATATATTAAAGATTATTTGAAAAAATATAACAACGATACAAATATATAAATATATTACGAAAACTTTAATAATATTATAAAAAACCAGTTATAGTGCAATTAAAGAATTTATGAAAGCAGAGAAGAGGAAAAAAATGGAAGTAATTTTAAAGAAAGATGTTAAAGGCACAGGAAAAGAAGGGGATATTGTTAAAGTAAGTCCGGGTTTTGCACGTAATAAACTTATCCCGAGCGGATTAGCAGTTGAAGCAACAGAAGCTAATAAGAGAGCTCTTGCAAGAGAGAAAGCCAATCTGGAAAAAAAAATTGCTGAAGAAAAAGCTGCAGCGGAAGAGATTGCGAGAGGCCTGAAGGCAAAGACTATCACAGTAAAGACTAAAGTAGGCGAAAGCGGAAAACTGTTCGGCTCTATCAATACGGTAGACATAGCGGATGCTATCAACAGCCAGACTGAATACGAAATAGACAGAAGGAAAATTGTCCTTGACAAGCCGATTAAGGAAGTCGGAATAGCAGAAGTGGAAATTAAGCTTTACCCGGAAGTAACTGCAATGGTTAAAATAAAAATTGAAGGTGGGAAATAAGGATTCGGAGACGTTATGGGCGAAGGAAATGTAAATACATACAATCCGCCTGCAGATATTGAAGCGGAAAAAGCTGTACTGGGAGCAATGCTTAAAAGCGGAGATGCCAGAGCAGATGTAAGCAGTATTTTGAGAGAAGAAGACTTCTATTTAACCGAGCACAGAGAGATATACAAGACAATCCTCGACATGGAGCACAAGGGAATAGGAGTCGATATTAATACGGTTTACTCCGAACTCAAAAATCGAAAGACAGCGGACATAGTTGGCGGATTAACATATCTCAGCAGATTAATCGATGAGACGATAGTAGTTTTAAATGCAAAATTTTACGCGAGAACCGTTTCGGACAAGTCAAAAATGAGGCAACTCATAGTGGAAGCGGATCGAATTAAAGAAGCCGCATATTCCGATGAGCTCCCACCGGAGGATATCCTGGATAATGCCGAGCAGAGCATTCTGGAGATTGCACACAAAGCACAGAGAAGCAATTATAAGGATATTAACGAAATTCTTGTTGATAACATACAGGAAATACAGAAACTTGAGAAAAACAAAGGAAGCATACAGGGAATAGAAACCGGATTTAAGAAAGTTGATGAATATCTCGGAGGATTCCAGAAGACCGACCTTATCATTCTCGCAGCAAGACCGGGTGTAGGAAAAACTGCGTGGGCACTTAATGTTGCAGAGCATGCGGCATCAACAGGCAGTAAGGTTATGATTTTCAGCCTCGAGATGGCCAATACACAGCTCGGTCAGAGACTTCTCTCGATGGCAGCCAGTGTTCCGCTTGAAAATATCAGAAGCGGAAATATTTCCGCAGAGGATTGGGAGAGTTTAAGTGAAGCACAGGACAGTTTCTACGGTACAGATCTGGTTGTTGACGAAAGTTCCGTTATTACACCAATCGAGATGAAGAATAAGTGCCGCAGATTCAAGCAGGAAAGAGGCGGACTTGATTTGGTTATTATAGACTATCTGCAACTTATGAGCATTGGCGGCTATCGCGTGGAACAAAGAGAAAAAGAAATTGCAGCGATTACGAGATCAATCAAAATAATGGCGAAAGAGCTTGACTGTGCTGTAATTCTTCTTTCGCAGCTTTCAAGAGGACCGGAGCAAAGAGGAGGCGATCATATGCCTAAACTTTCCGACTTAAGGGATTCCGGTGCAATTGAGCAGGACGCAGATGTTGTTATTTTCTTAAGAAGGGACGATTATTACGAGAGAGACACTGATCCGGCCAATGTTGATCCAAGCACAGGCCTTACATGTCAGGTCAATATTGCTAAACACAGAAACGGACCTACGGGGATTGCAACGATTGCATGGATACCGAGGTATACAAAATTTGCAAATCTGGCAGTAGGTTACGAGGAGTAATTACCGATGGCAAAAGCCAAACTGAAAATAGAAGAAGAAAAGGATATCTTCCTGCATACAACAAAGGTAGAAAACCTGTTCATTAACGAGTTTCTCCCGGGAGCACCGGGGGACTATGTTAAGGTATTTCTTTTTGGCTTAATGTACGCTCAGTATAATAAGGAAGTTGACAGAGGAAGAATGGCGAGGGCTCTTGGTCTTTCGGAAAACGATGTTGCTAAAGCTTGGGAATACTGGGCAAATATCGGAGTTTTGACAATCACCGAAGCGGGAGATGAAGAGAATTACGAAATAGAGTATACGAGACAAGTTGATAATCTATATGGGAGAACAGCTTTTAATTCGAAAAAAAAAGCAGCTCAAGAAGACACTTCAAAAGAGGAAGAAAGCGGCTCCGAGCTGATTGAAAAACTTATAAACAAGCAAATTAAATATATATTTGATAAGTATCAGATGAAGTCCGGCAGAATTATGACACGAAAAGAAACCGAAAAACTGACAGATGCAGTCAAGGTCTACGGAATCGAACCTGATGTACTTGCTTATGCTATAGACTATTGTGCTGAATTAGACAAATATAACGTCGATTATATCTTCAAGGTTGCCCTTCGTTGGACAGAAGAAGGATGCAAAGATATAAGCCAGGTTAAGGAATATCTTGATAAATACAGCAGAAGAAATGCCGACTATGCAACCATATTCAAAACTTTGGGCTTTACAAGATTGCCTAATCCGGCGGATAGAGAGTTGATGAGTAAGTGGTTTGACGAGATGGGCTTTACTATAAAGGATGTGCTTGAGGCATGTAAAGCGGCGGCCGGATTAAGAGATCCAAATCTCAAGTATGTAAACAAAGTTCTTGAAAACAGAATGCTGGAAAAAGGAGGAATCGACACCTCACAATATCAAGGTACAACATATGTAAATACAGGAAATTACTATAGCAAAAAGAAAGAGATCGAGGAAACGGAAACAGCAAGGGTTAGTAAAAAAGTATTGCGTGACTACTATGACTATCTCAGAAGTGAAGCGGGTAGAAATTTGGATGCACGGATTGATGAAGTTTGTGCTAAAGTTCCGGAGATGAGAGAAATATTTACATCGGAAAATGAATTTAACAGGGAGCTTGTAAGTCTGCCGATGAATGCGGTAGGCAGAGAAAAGAAACTCGAACTTGTAAATAAAAGAAGAGCTCTCGAAGAAATCAAAAAAAATCTCCTTGTGGAGAGAGGATATCCGGCGGATTATCTTGAGGAAAAATATAAATGTAAAATTTGTAAAGACACGGGATTTACAGATGAAGGAAGAATATGCACCTGCAGCAGGCAGCGTGCAGAAGAGGCTTATGAATGGATTCAAGAAAAAAACGCAGAAGCATAAAAGACAAATTAAAAAGAGATAACAAAATAAAAGAAGAAAAAGAGATACAAAAAAAGCCTGAACCGGTAGAGGTCTATGCAGAAAGAGGAGAGATTCGGCCGGACTTATACGAGCCGGAACTGATGAAGGAAGCGGCAGCTGCATATGCCAGATATCTTAAAGCAAAAGGAATTAAACCGAAAGAAGCGAGCTTTATGAATTCTGAGCCGATTAATGCCGGTTTAAAATCGGAAGACGAAGAAACTTTCAATGAGATAAAAGAAAATGAACCGGTAGAGGTCGTTCCGAGAAAGAAAAAAGAAAAAAAGAAACTTACTATAGAAGGTATTCTGGCCGCACCGATAGAAACTCATGACAGATTACAAGGTAAATTTGATGTACTAGTAACCGGGCTGGCAAGAGATTTTGTTACAGAATTCCATAACATAATATCAATATATAAAAACTCAAGAAGAGCTATAGGCAGAGGTATATTTGTAATAGGCCTCATCTGTGCAATTATTCTTGTAGTTTTCGATAATTTTACGGTTTATGAATATGCATATAACGGCAAAGTTCTTGGTTATGTAGATGACCAGGAAGAAGTTACGGATGTTCTGGATATAACAGGAGATAAATTATCGGAGCTTAGAGGAGATGATGAAGAGGTAAAATTCGAGGCTAATGAAAATATAACTTTTAATCTTGTCGATGGCAAAGAAAAAAGCACAGATAACTCTGATACAGTTGCCAATAAACTTGTGTATATGACGGACATAGAGACGGAAGCTTTCGGGATTTATGACGGGGGAAAGTTGGTTACAATTGTAAAAAGCAGAAAATCAGCGGAGTATCTTCTCGAACAGGCGATGGATATACTCAGCACTCCGGATAAAGGAATGGAGCTGGTTTCCGCAGAGTTCAGCAATTCTATCGATATACAGCCTATTAATGTGCTGCTTTCCAGTGTACAAAGCAACAAAAAAGCGATGAAACAGTTAACAAAAGGCGGCAATGCTGAATTCTATCACATAGTTGAAGAAGGAGAAAGTTCAGCGAGCCTAGAGGCTACTTTCGGAGTAACCGCTGCACAAATATATGACGGAGAGAATGAAGAAATTGCTGTAGACTTTGAGCAAGGTGACAAAGTCTGTATAAGAAAAGAAATAGCACCCGTCAGCATCAGGATGGTTGAAACCGGAAAGATGCGGGAAACAATAGAATATGAAACTATCAAGAAAGATTCCAAAGACTATTATAAAGGGGACACACATATTGAACAGGAAGGAATAAACGGAATACAAATCTTTGAAGGAACTGTAACCAAGGTCAACGGAGAAGTAGTTGACAGACAAACAGACAGTATAGAAGTTATCAGGAAGAAACAGGATAAAATCATCCTTATAGGAACAGCAGAAAGACCGAAGACAGCTCCTACCGGAACCTTTATTATACCTACGGAAAACTACACGATTTCATCTTACTTCGGACCGAGATGGGGAAGACTGCATACAGGTATAGACTTTGCCGGACCGGTCGGAACACCTCTGTATGCCAGTGACGGCGGAACAGTAACAAGAGCGGGATATTTCGGAGGATATGGATATTGTATAGATATTGACCACGAAAACGGAAGATTGACAAGATATGGTCACTGTAATGAAATGTACGTAAATGTCGGTGATAAAGTCTATCAGGGACAGACAATCGGTACTATGGGCAATACCGGACGAAGTACCGGACCACACCTCCACTTCGAGATTGTGTTAAACGGAACATACACGGATCCGGCTCCTATATTAGGATTATAGAAAAAAGTATCAGCAAAAATATAGCCTTCAAAAACACGAAAGATATGGCAAGAAGATTCCGAAAGAGAGACAAAAGCATAAGAAGCGAAGGTCTTGCCGCAAGAATAGCGGAAAAGAAAGCGGCCGAAAGAAAAAAGCGCAGGAAGCTGATAGCAGCTGTTGCGATTATGGTTTTGGTGTTTGGAGTATTATACGGAGGGAATATAGTTAAGCTCAAGATACAAAATGCTAAACTAAAAAAACAACAGGAAGCATTGCTTAAGGAGAGAGATGAAGTCAAGAAGAAGCTTGAGAAAGTAAACAGCAAAGATTTCATCAAAGAAGAGGCAAGGCGACAGTTGAGACTGCTGAATCCCGGAGAGATAATGTTCCTGTTTGAGGAGACGGAAGAAGATGCTTCTTAGACTGGAGATGATAAATAATGAGTGAGAGCTTTGAGAAGATTAAAGTTTCCAAAGCTGTAATTGTCGAAGGAAGAGATGATGTCGATATTGTCTCTCAAGCCTGTGATGCCCTCATAATTCCGACACACGGATTTGGTATAACAACAGAAACCTGGTCCGTAATTGAAAAAGCATATAAGGAAAAAGGCATTATCATACTTACAGATCCGGATTATTCAGGTGAAGAGATAAGAAGAAAGCTGACCAAGAAATTTCCTGATGCAGTACAGGCTTATGTGCAGCGAGAAGAAGCTTTCTTAAAAGAAGACATAGGAATAGAAAACGCAAGGAAAGAGACAATTGCTGAGGCTATTGAAAAAGCCCTTGCATTGCAGGAAAGACTTTCAGAAACTGATGATTCGACAGAAGAGGTGAAGAAGCAGGTACAGAGAGTTTCTATGAAAGATCTTGCTGAACTCGGACTTACAGGTATTGACGGTTCGTACAAGTTAAGAAGCAAGGTCTGCGGTTTGCTTGGAATAGGCTATGGAAATTCAAAAACCATGCTGAAGAAGCTGGAAGGCTTCGGAATAGGAAAGGAGGAGCTTGAAGAAGCGGTCAGGAAATGTAAAGCCTCAGAAAAGTCTCGGGCAGAATTTTCTTATAGATGAAGAGGTAATTGAAGCAATAATCGACGGAGCCGGTGTTACTCGTGACAGTCTTATTATAGAGATAGGACCGGGAACGGGGGCTTTGACCTGTCCTTTGGCAGAAAAAGCCGGCAAGGTCGTAGCAATTGAGCTCGATGAAAGAATGATATCGCCTTTAAAGGTAAAAACCTTCAGTTACGGAAATGTGGAAATCATTAACGAAGATATTCTTAATGTCGATCTTAACGAACTGATTGAAGAAGAACTCAAAACGGGAAGTTTAAGAGATGTAAGAGTGGTGGGAAATCTCCCCTACTACATAACTACACCGATTATTATGAAGCTTTTGAAATTAGACCTTAATGTTGACAGCATAACCGTTATGATGCAGAAGGAAGTCGGAGACAGAATTGCTGCAGAGCCGGGCACAAAGCATGCAGGAGCAATTACATACTCAGTGCATTACTATGCTGAAGTAAAGAAAATCATCGATGTCGACAGAGAAAGCTTCTATCCTGTGCCGAAAGTCGATTCTGTTGTATTAAGAATGGATCTGCTCAAAGATAAACCTGTCAAAGTGGACGATGAAAAATTTTTCTTTAAATGTATAAAAGCAGGATTTTCGCAAAGAAGAAAAACGCTGCTGAATTCTCTCAATTCCCTGGAGGACTTCGACAAGAATAAAATAAAAAAAGCATTGATCTCTGCAGGAATAGAAACAAATCGCAGGGCAGAGAGTTTAAATATGGAGGAATTTGCCACTTTGGCAAAAAGCCTTCAGGAGGAGCAAGTTGCAGGATAAGATAAAACGTATACCTAATTTTTTTCTGACAATATTTGTAAAAATATGTCAAAAGATCAAAGCACTATTCTTCAAGGTTTTTCCGAGAAGAGCGGCGAAATATTTTGATGCGGACTTACATGAAGTAAAGTATATATTTCTCATGCTGATATACGCTTTCGCCATTAACCTGTATATCGAATTAACAGCGAGATACACAACAGGGCCTTTTGAGGGTCTGCTTTGGATGCTTAGACATCCGCTGGTATTTTTGTATAACATGCTTATTATATTCTGTACTATGACATTCGCTTTACTGTTTAAGAGAAGGCGTTTTGCGTGGTTTATCATTTCACTCATCTGGGTTTTAATCGGAACGGCTAACGGAATTGTTAAGCTGTCAAGGATGACTCCATTTACCCTATACGATATGCAGAACCTTAAAGACGGTCTCACATTGGCAACGACTTATTATGCCGTCTGGACCCTTGTTCTTATCGCTGCAGGATTAGCGCTTGGATTTCTTGCGATAATTCTTATATTCCTAAGAAGTGAAAAATGGAAAAATATTAACTATCTTAAAAGTATATCTGCAATCCTTATTACAGTAACAGTCACAGGATTATCAACGTATTTGGGGCTTAAGACAGGGATGTTGGATAACTTCTTTGCAAACCTCAGCTACGCATATAGAGACTATGGAGTTCCTTATTGTTTTATATCCACGTCGGTGAATTCCGGAATATCCAAGCCAAAAGGCTATTCCGAAGAGATGATAGCCGGAATCCTGAAAAAAAACACCACAAGAGGAACTGACACGATACCGACAGTTGATAAAGACAGCCTGAAGCATCCTAATATTATCATACTCCAAATGGAGTCTTTTTCCGTTGCTCAGGACTTCAATCATATCAGTGTAGACCGGGATCCGACACCTGTGTTCAACGAGCTTACTGAGAATTATACATCGGGCTGGTTCAGCGTCCCTGCCTGCGGAGCAGGAACGGCGAATACGGAGTTCGAGGTCCTCACAGGGATTAGTGCGAGATATTTCGGACCCGGAGAATATCCTTACAAGGGAAAATTAAGAGAGCAGACTTTGGAGTCGATGGCTTACGTAGCGAAAAACCACGGCTATGTGACGAGTGCTTTGCATAACCACAGAGCCCTTTTCTATAACAGAAATGAAGTATATGCCAATTTAGGCTTTGACACATTCACATCGGTCGAATACATGAATGATGTATCTTTTACACCGACGAACTGGTGCAAAGACGAAGTTTTGATCAAAGAAATTATGGATATAATGACGAGTACTAAAGAAAGAGACTTTATGCACGTTGTATCCGTAGAGGGTCACGGACAGTATCCGTCCGAGCAGGTTTTCAAAAACCCTTACACGACAGTGACTGCAGAAGATGAAGCCACAAAGTGGAGATATGAGTATTTTCTCAACGAATGCCACGAAATGGATAAATTCATTGGTGACCTTATAGATGAAATAGAAAAAACCGGGGAGCCGACAGTAATGTTGATTTATGGAGATCATATTCCGGCACTCGATATCACGGAAGATATTTATAATGCACCTGACCTGTACAGCACCAGATATGTTGTCTGGGACAATATAGGCCTGCCTAAAAAAAATCAGGATATAGCTGCGTACCGTAGCGGAGCGGAGCTTCTTGCAGATGCCGGATTGACATATGAAGGAGTAATTTTTGATTATCAGCAGACGACAAGCGTAAAAAACAAGCATTATGAGGATCATCTGGAAGCCCTGGCCTATGATATGCTATATGGAAAAAATTATGTTTTCAAAGGGGAAAATCCAATCAAACCTACGGATATGAAGATGGGTCACAGGCAAATAAAAATTGATGAGATCATCAGAATCGGAAACAGATATTACATAAGAGGTGATAATTTTACGGAAAGATCTATAATAAGTCTCAAGGGAAAACAGCTGAAAACAGTATACCTCTCGCCAACACTGATTGCCTTAAACGAGAAGGTCGAACCGGAGGACATAGAAAATCTCGAAGTTGCACAGGTTGATAAATCAGAAGAAAAAACGCTGACCATAGTCGGAGCAAACGAAGAGCTATAAAGCGAGCTTGATAAAATCGCTCAGAAAAGAAACTTCAAGAGGACGCATGATGCATTCACCGATGTTAACGGGAATGAGAATTTGTATAACACCGTTTCGAATTCTCTTGTCGTGAAGAATATAAGGCATCAGATCTTCAAAGCGATATGTTTCATCGATATCAAAGCCGAACTCTCGCAGGAGAGAAGTTACTTTATTGTAGGTTGTAAGAGAGGTAAAGCCGGCAAATGCACAGGCGCGAGTCTCAAGAGCAAGTCCGTAAGCAACAGCCTGTCCGTGAGAAATACTGTAATCGCTGTGAGCTTCAATGGCGTGACCGATAAGATGTCCCAGGTTGAGATATTGCCTGAAAGAAGTATCACTTTCGTCCATTTCGACAACATTCTTTTTAATACGTACAGAGGCACTTATGATATCGGAATAATCATCATTTTCGATGGCAAGGTGCAGCTTATCGATAATTTCATAACCGCTGAGAATTCCGTACTTGATAATCTCGGCATAACCGTCGAGCTTCGATTCATCGGAAAGGGTAGACAGAACAGAAGGATCACAGATAACAACGGAAGGATTTCGTATAGTGCCGACTTGATTTTTTGCAACCGGAAGATTTATGGAATTCTTTCCGCCGACAGAAGAATCCACAGCAGCAATAAGAGTTGTCGGTATCTGAATAAATTTTGTGCCGCGGTGATAGGTGGAAGCGACAAAGCCGGTAAGATCACCGATAACACCTCCGCCGAAAGCCACAATGATATCGGAGGAACTGAAATTACGCTCGGCAAGTATGTTCAGGAGAAAAATATAGTTATCAATATCCTTGGATTCCTCTCCCGGGGAAAGAATGATATCGACAGTTTCATATCCGACATCTCTTAAAGAATCTGTCAGGATATGCAAGTACAGACCGCCAACATTGGAGTCTGTAACGATGAGAGCTTTTTCTCCGCCTATTTGCGGTAGAATAAACTCGCCAACCGAGGAGAGGATATCCCGCTGTATTATTACTTCATAAGAACCGGAACCATTAATGGTGATTTTATCCATTTCGATACACCTTTCTATTTTAAAACCATTCTAACACAGGAGGACACAATGTCAGAAGAACTGAAAAAAGAAAAAATCTTTGAAGAAGAAAACAAAGCAACACAAGAGTCGGCTGTCGGAGAAACTGATGATTTAACCGACGAATCAATAGCCGAAGAAAACGGAGACGATCAGGAGGAATCGGAAAACGGCTTCAATAATGGCAGCGAAGAGGAACGACCCGAAGTTGAAGGAGTTCTCGATATCGCCGACGACGGTTTTGGCTTTCTTCGATTCGATAACTATATAACGTCCGGCAAAGACATATATGTAGTACCGACTCAGATAAGGAGATTCGGACTGAGAACCGGAGATATGATACGCGGCATCACTCGAAAACCGAACTCCAATGAAAGATTCGGGGCACTTTTATACGTCAAAACGGTCAACGGAATACATCCGGGCGAATCGAGAAAGAGACCGCATTTCGACAACCTTACTCCGATATTTCCGAGGGAAAAGGTTGTTCTCGAAACGTCAAGCATCGATTTGTCGACCAGGATCATGGATCTTGTCTCACCGATAGGAAGAGGACAAAGAGGATTGATTGTTGCCCAGCCTAAAGCAGGAAAGACCGTGCTGCTGAAGAAAATCGCAGCAGCGGTTGAAGAAAAATATCCCGATATAGAGCTTCTGGTCCTGCTCGTCGACGAGAGGCCTGAGGAGGTTACGGATATGAAGAGGAGTCTCAAACGCTCCGAGGTCATATACTCGACATTTGATGAGCAGACTTCACAGCATATCAAGGTCGCTTCGATGGTTATCGAGAGAGCAAAGAGACTGGCCGAGATGGGTAAAGACGTTATGATTCTTCTCGACTCAATCACAAGGCTGGCAAGAGCTTATAACATGGAAGTTCCTTCATCGGGAAGAACTCTGTCCGGAGGACTTGACCCGGGCGCTTTGCACCCGCCAAAGAGATTTTTCGGTACGGCAAGAAACCTTGAAGAGGGAGGAAGTGTTACAATATTGGCGACAGCCCTCGTGGATACCGGAAGCCGTATGGACGATGTCATATACGAGGAATTCAAGAGTACAGGCAATATGGAACTTCATCTCGACAGACAGCTCAGCGAAAGACGGATCTTTCCTGCTATTGATTTGTACAAATCGGGAACAAGAAGAGAAGACCTTCTCCTTTCGCAGGACGAATATACGGTCATGTTTATGCTCCGTCGGGCAATGTCGTCGGGAAGCGTCATGGAGGTCACCGAGGAGATAATAGACAATCTGTCAAGTACGAAAAGCAATAAAGATTTTGTGTCGTTTATGATGAAGAAACTGGATTAAAAAGAGTCAGAATTATGGCAAAAATAGATTACGATAAAATATTTATTAAAGAAGCGTGTCCGACCACGATAGGGGGTCAGGCAATAATGGAAGGCGTAATGATGCAGGGTCCTGAACGCATTGCTATTGCCATGAGGCTTCCGTCAGATGAACTTTATCTTTCGATTAAGAAAAAGCCGGAAGAACCGAAGTCGATGAAGATACCTGTTATAAGAGGAGGGGTTGCTTTTTTTAGGTCTCTCGTGCTTGGAATGTCGACTCTTATGGAATCAGGGTCGATTCTTGAAAAATACGCACCTGAAGAGTATACTGAAGAACCCGGAAAAATCGAGAAGTGGATCGACAAGAAGTTCGGCCCGAAGGCCACTTGGAACATTATGATGCTTCTGACCGTCATCTTTGCGGTCGTAATAACTATAGCAGCATTCATAATATTCCCGACCTGGATAGTCAATTATTTAAAACATTGGATTACCAACAATATAGCCCTTAATTTGATTGAGGGAGTTCTCAGAATAATTATGTTCGTGTTATATGTTCTGGGAATAAGCAGGATGCAGGATATACATAAGCTTTTTCAGTATCATGGAGCGGAACATAAGACAATACACTGTTTCGAGAACGGCATTGAACTTACACCTGAGAATGCCGATCAGTTTACTACCCTTCATCCGAGGTGCGGGACCAGTTTTCTGATGTTTGTAATGATAATAAGCCTGCTTTTGTTCAGTCTGCTGGGCTGGCCTGACTTATTGCTTAGAATTGCTTCGAGAATTCTTCTGATACCCGTAATCGCAGGTCTTAGCTACGAACTGCTTAAATGGGCAGGACGTGCCGACAACATGATGGTAAGAATTCTGAGTTGGCCGGGACTTGTTATGCAGAAAATGACAACTGCCGACCCGACAAGAGAGCAGCTTGAAGTGGCAATTCTTGCACTTAAAGCCGTGTTGCCTGACACAAAAATTCCTTTGATGTATGGCTTTGTCGATAAGGATGGCAACAGAGTCAAGGACTTTATTGATGAAGAAGCAATAGGCAAGGACGACAGGGATATCGACAGGAAAACAGAAGAAGAATCTATCGAAAGCATTGAGGAAGACGGCAAAACGAGCGAGGTAATACCGAAGCCGAAGCCGAAGAGATTTACATACGAAACAAGAACTGTGGAGAACGCTTTGCGCTGGGGAGAAGCCGTTCTTTCGATGATAGAAAACGGCAAAAATGACGCTATGCTGATAATGAACTACGCCAGCGGTTTAAGCAGAAGCCAGCTTATAACCAGGGCAAAGGAAGTTATGCGTGACGATGATTTTGAAGAGTATCAGAAAAGGATAGAGGCTAGACTTACAGGGACTCCGCTCCAGTATATTGTAGGAATTCAGGAATTTATGGGAAGACCTTTCCGGGTGAACCCATCTGTCCTTATACCGAGACTTGACACTGAAGTTCTTGTCGAGCATGTAATAAAGATAATCGAAAGCAAGAACCTTGAAAGACCAAGGATTTTGGATATGTGCACGGGGAGCGGAGCTATCGGTGTTACGCTTGCCGGGAAGTTTCCGGATGCAATTGTAACTCTTACGGACGAATCCGGAGAAGCTCTCAAAACAGCAGTCGGAAACGCGGGACTGAACAGGGTTAACAGACAGTGCTGCTTCCTTATAGGAGATATGTTTGAGGCCTTGCACGAAGAGAGCGAGTTCGACGTGATTGTCTGCAACCCGCCGTATATCGAAACCGATGTTATCGACACATTGGCAATTGAGGTCAGGAATCATGAACCGAGAAAGGCCCTTGACGGAGGTGAGGACGGACTCAAATATTACAGAATAATAGCTGAAAATGTTGCGGATTATCTTACAATTGGCGGACTCCTTGCTCTTGAGATAGGGGCGGACCAAGGGGACTCCGTAAAAGAACTCCTGGATAAAACAGAACGGTTCGGAAAAGTTCTAATACTTCAGGACCTCGCAGGACTGGACAGAGTCGTAATTACGGAAAGAGTTAAATAAAAAGAAGCATTGTTCAGGTAGCTTGTCACCGATAGAGGTATGTGAAACATTCTACGAAAAGCTTCGTTTTTAGAAAAATCCGAAATATCGGAAAATAAAGATCCACAAGAAAATCGTTATTCCGCTGAAGAATGTAGAAAGAAAAGCGTGATCGCTTGCCAATTCCACATCGCAGTTCATTTCGGAAGCCATGGAAATAATTGCAATGCTTGCAGGTGCAGCAGCCAGAATAACTGCAGTAACTAATGCCGGACCGCTCAACCCGAACAAAAGCCCGGTAACGAACATTGTTAACGGCAGAATGATCAGCTTGCCGCTGATTGTATAAAGCAGAACCTTCCTGTTTGTGCCGGTCGAAGACAGATTTATACCTGCTCCCAATACAACAAAAGCAAAAGGAGCCGTTACTCTCGATAAATTATCTACTACTGTCAATAATACTCCCGGTAATTCTATTGAAAACAAATTCAATAGCAGACCTAAAATAATAGATAATGTAAAAGGGCTTTTAAAAACTTCTGAAAACATTTTTTTGCTTTCTATTTTCTCATCAGAAAAAATATAATAACTCAGAATAGCAAATACGGTTACTTCCGTAGCCATCAGAGAAACTATGATGGAGACAATTCCGAGATGCTCGCCTTCAAACAAAAAAGTCGCTAACGGTAACCCCACCATTGCTATACCGCCACAAGAAATCCCATGTATAATTACAGATTTCCTGCCGTTGTTTTCCTTACTTCTCTTAAGAATGATATATGTCAGAATATACACGAGCAAAGGAGCGCTCACACACAGGATTGAAGCTTTGAGCATTCCCTGTATTTTCAGATTGGCATGATATGTGCTATGGAAAATAGTCACCGGCAGAAACAAATAGAAAATCAGACGGTTAAAAAGAGGCAAAGCCGTCCGGCTTATTACACCTTTGACACGCAAAAAATACCCTATTGCAACTATTAATATTATGGGAGATATTATTCTTAATGAAAAAGATAAACTGGATATAAACATTAATATTCTCCTGCGTGAAATTGGGAAATCAATTAATAATCTATTATCACGAATTGCATCTGACTTGACATGTTAGTAATCTCCGGTGCAAAAATTATATCATAAATCAAAATCAGATAGTAACATATGCACACAACAGAGGTACTAATTAAAGGCGCTAAAAGGTAAACAAAAAAGAAGCTGCATTGTTTGGGTCACTTGTCACCGATTAAGGTGTGCGAAACGATCCACGAACAGCTTCTTTTTAATAAGCACAATCGCTCGAGGTGAAGGGGGCCAATTCCCCAACAGCAGGAGCTGTGCTTATCTCAGTCTGTAAGCTCTGACTTTTGACCAAGGAGCATAGATTCTCTTGCCGTCAACAGTCTTGTATGCTCTGATTTTGTAATAATATCTCCTGTTTCTAGTAGTCTTGATTCTTGTTGTCGAGTATTTATATGAAACTCTCTTGACCGTCGAGAACCTCTTAGTTTTATACCTTGATCTTGATATCTGGTAGCCTGACTCACCCGGTATGTTAGTCCATCTCAGCCTTACATAGTTTCTTGATGATCTTGACACTCTAGGAGCAGCGATCCTTTTCAGAGTGTAGATATATGAGGATTCGCTAGGCTCACCTTCATATGTTTGTCCGTTAATCTCTATATAAGGAGTGACCCTGAATTTATACATTGCACCGTCTGCCAAATTAGGTTGTTTATAATAAGTATCAGTTGTTTCTTCAGGGCGTACGCGGTCATCGCTCCAATCGCTCCATGTCGATCTCATGTATTCAACTTTGTAATTAATCGTAACTCCTTCCGGTGCAAGAGGGGCTTCCCAGGCAGCATGGATGTCGTCATGACCGTAAAGTTTAACTTGTACATTAACCGAACCCGGATTGATGACAAAGGTTTTAATGATCTTTCCGGAGTAATTTCCTATTCCGGAGACCGTGACTTTTGCGGTTCCGACATTTGTATTGTCAGCATATACAAAGTTATAATCTGTACCCTTTGTCAGCGTTTCGCCTTTTGCGTTTTTGACGGTTACCGTCGGAGTTTTAGGCAAACCATCGTAAGTATAAGTATATTTTGATAAAGCTACCTTATCTTCCTGTATTGCTGTGGGATTGATAACAAAGTTCTTGATGACTGTTCCGGAGTAATTTCCAGTTCCGTTTACAGTGACTTTTGCGGTTCCGACATTTGTATTGTCAGCATATACAAGGTTGTAGTCTTCACCCTCTGCAAGCGTTTCTCCTATTAAGTTTTTAACCGTTACAGTCGGAGTTTTAGGATTTCCATCGTAGATATACGTTTCCTGCGATAAGGTTACTTCGCCTATTGTAGCTGATTTTATAAAAAAGTTTCTGCTGGCTGTTCCGGAATATTGTCCAATTCCTGTGATAGTGACTTTTCCGGTTCCAACATTTATGTTATTGAAATAAGCGACGGTATAGTCTTCACCTTCTGTCAACGTGTCACCTTTTCCGTTTGTGACAGTTGCTGTAGGAATTTTAGGTTCTCCGTCATAGATGTAAAAATATTTTGATAAAGTTAACGTGCCCAAAAGATGCTCGACAGTGAAAGCGGCATTGTTCAGAAACTGACCCTCTTCGCTGTCACGGTAAATATATTTACCGTTAGAAACCATATCCGTTACAGAAATATATTTAACATGCCATTCCCCGTTCCGGGTGTTATCTGTAATATTTATGACAGCCTTCCATTCATCGGTATCCCCAACCTTGTTAAAAGGCACATATTGATCAGCTCCTGTACCGGGTTCAGTGAAGAAAAAGGAAACATATTGTACAGCAGTATGTTCATCGGTAACCTCAAGAGAAATCTCTACCGTATCTCCCGCGGTAACCGTTGTCTTTCCCTCAGGTAAAGTTAGAGTCAGGGTCTCACCATGGGCTACAGGCGGTGTTGTATCCGGATCGTTTCCCTCGACAGTGAAAGCAGCATTGTTCAGAAACTGACCCCCTTCGCTGTCACGGTAAATATATTTACCGTTAGAAACCATATCCGTTACAGAAATATATTTAACATGCCATTCCCCGTTCCGGGTATTATCTGTAATATTTATGACAGCCTTTCATTCATCGGTGTCCCCAACCTTGTTAAAAGGCACATACTGATCAGCTCCTGTACCTGGTTCAGTGAAGAAAAAGGAGACATATTGTACAGCAGTATGTTCATCGGTAACCTCAAGAGAAATCTCCACCGTATCTCCCGCGGTAACCGTTGTCTTTCCCTCAGGTAAAGTTAGAGTCAGGGTCTCGCCATGGGCTACAGGCGGTGTTGTATCCGGTTCTGCTGAAACTTTTTCAGGCGGGAACACCATAAACAACGAAAAAAGCATGGCAACAATCGTTATGACAGCCGTGCTTTGTTTTCTTCTGATCTTATTCATCTCAGACACCTCCTGAGAGTCTCATTTACTGACTATGCAGCAAGTTTGAGAACTTTTGCTATAAGGAATAAAATGTCCAATATTTATTATATTTATTGAAGAAGTATATACCTTTTTGAATTCCGTTACAATTGCAACGGGTCGCAAAACAGGCTTATATAAACAAATATTTACAAAGGAATGATTGAAAAAAACTATACATGCTGAAAAAATCTTTGAAAATAATAGAAGCATAATTAATGGATAAAGAAGAGTATGGGTGATAGAATCAGAATAAGAAAATAAAGTAAAAAACTGGATATAATAATAGAGACATATAGATGGAGGAGGGCATATGGAAAAGAATTTGATTATATCTGTGATAACAGCTTCGATTCTCCTAATCCTGACGGCCTGCGGTGGTAGTGACAATGAGCTTGTTTTGCCTTTGCCCGAGGATATTGAAGAAATTGAAATAACAAATATTCAAACAGATGAAACTGCGGTTCTGAAAAGCAAAGAAGAGATATCAGCATTGATAAATACTCTGGCTGATAATTCAAAAAATACCGGGAAAGAAAGTGTAAATGACGAGCCAACTAATGTTGAGGGATATTTCTGGATAGCCTTCCTTAATAAAGAAGGAGAACCGGATCCTAATGTCGTGTTCGTATATATCAAAGATGACGCGTATTATCTGGAGCAGCCATACATAGGGATCTGGGAAACCGATATCGAGACTTACGATAAAATCAAAGGAAGGTTCACAAAGGAAGAGTGAAAGTCTTTATATAAGTGGGAGAATTTATGAACATTATAGAGGTTAATCATCTGAAGAAATATTATGGAAAACACCGGGGTGTGGAGGATGTGGACTTCCGGATCAAAGAAGGAGAGATTTTCGGCTTTATCGGACCGAACGGAGCCGGGAAAAGCACGACAATCCGCTGTGCCCTCTCTCTGATTTTCCCTACGGAAGGAAACATTAGGATTTTCGGACTTGACAGCGTTAAGGACAAGGTCGAGATTGCCCGCCATGTCGGATATCTGCCGAGCGAAGTCGCCTATTATGAACGCATGAAGGTAAAAGATCTCCTAGAGTATTCGATGAGTTTTTACGGAGAGACCAGTCCGAGACGACTGAAATATCTGACAGACAGGACGGATCTCGATATCAATCGCAGGATCGAGGATCTGTCTCTTGGCAACAAGAAGAAAGTGGGCATCGTTCAGGGACTTCTTCACAAACCTGAACTCATAATCCTCGATGAGCCGACCAGCGGACTTGATCCTCTAATGCAGCAGAGGTTTTTTGAGCTTATTGAAGAGGAGAATAAAAGAGGAGCGACTGTTCTTTTCAGCTCACATATATTGAGTGAAGTCAAAAGATTGAGTCATAGAATTGCCATTATTAAAGACGGACGGATTGAGGACATGGATCAGATTGCGGCACTGCAGAAAAATCATTATAAGAATGTTTTGCTTTCGGCCGATCCGGCACTCCTGGATGTGTTTGAGAAGTCGGCGATGATTGAAGTCAGACAGCGTTTTACCGATCAGCTGCATTTCCGTTACAGGGGAGAGATCAATCTGCTTCTGAAAGCTCTGGCTCAGTTCGATATTCACAATCTGTCAATGGAAGATCCTACTTTGGAAGAGCTGTTTATGGATTATTACGGAGGAAGCCGCAATGCCGGTGCTTAAGCATGAGTTGAAATGGCATATGAGATTTCTTAGAGGATGGCTCATCGCCGTAGTGCTGACGGTGGCTCTTTTCATGAGCTTCTTCAACGCTTTCAATGAAGGCATGGATCAAGTTGTCAAAATGCTTGAGGGATTTCCCGAGGAAGTTATGAGGGGGTTCGGCCTGGAGATTTCAAGTTTCGGAACCTACTCCGGTTTCCTCGCATATATCTATACATTTGTTCAGTTTCTGCTGGTTATTATTGCCGTTATGAGCGGAATGATGCTTATGGGCAGGGAAAAGATCAGCAAAACCGGTGATTTTCTCTTCTCAAAACCGGTATCGCGAAGCAGTCTCTGGGTGCAGAAAAATACAGTCGGTTTCTTGGGAATCCTGCTGATCAATGCCGTTGTTGCCGCAATCATCTATGGACTTGCGGTAGTACAGGATGTGGAAATGGAAATTGCTGTCAGGGATATACTTTTCAGCAGCGTGCTCGTTCAGCTTATATTCTTTCTTTTTGGAGGAATGCTCGCTACTATGAGAAAGCGACTTCGCACGGTGACAGGAACCGCCAGCTCGATAGGTATAGGATTTTATTTTCTTTTGATTATCGGACGTTTGCTGGAAGAGGACAAACTTTCAAAAATTAGTATATACGGTCTTTTTGATACGGCACAGGTTCAGAAAAACGGGATTGAGACTGTAAATCTGGTGATTGGCTGTGTTCTCGCCACAGCTTTTGCCTTTATCGGTTATCAGCTCTACACTAAGATGGATCTGGAGGTCTGATGAATATTATAAAAAGAGAACTGAAAACATCACTAATAAGCATCGTCGTATGGTCGTTTGTGTTCTTCATCTTTTCGTTCGCGTCCATCATTAAATTTGATTCGCTTGTTAAAACAGGTGATGAGGCTTTTGCTCTGCTGGATCATTTTCCGCGGGTAATTTTGGCTCTTTTTAACATGGTCGATGTCAATTTGTCGACACTTCCGGGCTATTTTACTGTCGTTGCAAATTACTTCCTTTTGATGTGTGCGAGTCACGGATTATTCCTTGGCATACGGCTCTTTGCCAAAGAAGAGCAGGACAAGACAGCGGATTTCCTTCTGACAAAACCTCGCAGTAGACGGCAGATATTTGCTTACAAATTTATAAGCGGAACTTTGATTATACTAATACTGCAAACGGTGCTCTTCGCATGTAATTATATTTCACTTCAAAAGCATTTTCCTGATGCACGAACAATGCTTTATAACTACACATTGGCATTTTCGGCACTTCACTTGTTCTCGTTGGCAGTCGGTACATTTCTGATTAATACAGCTCCAAGAGGGAAAGCGGAAAGCATAGGTCTGGGGCTTATCCTCGTAACATATTTTATTCCTATCCTCGCGAATATGTCTGAAGACTGGTATTTTGTCAGAGATTTTTTTCCTTTTAATATGTTTCTGAAAGAGGAAATGGCTCTGCCGGGAAACACTCCGGGCGTTAAGCTCGCAGTGCTGCTCGCCTTGACGCTGATTTGTGTTATAGTCGGCGTTCTTCGCTTTGAAAAGAAAGATATTTTTGTTTAAAGAAAAAATGAAAAATCA
Source organism: Mogibacterium sp. (assembly GCA_012840975.1). Classification (GTDB taxonomy): domain Bacteria; phylum Bacillota; class Clostridia; order Peptostreptococcales; family Anaerovoracaceae; genus Crickella. Next base: position 27,991 of record DUVP01000023.1, read on the forward strand.
ATCTTTTTAGAAATTCCCTATACGGAACCATACTTTTATGATATAGTTATGAGGCTTGTACTTTATTGTATACTCCTTTGAGTTTATAACAACAGAGTGCAATTTTTGTTTGTATTGTACACAGTTAAGAGTCATATTTGGAGAAAAAAATGAAAAAATTGAAAAAGCAAGTTAAAAACAAGATAGTCAGCGTTATGTTGCTTATGCTGTTGGTGCTGCAGAGCTACTCACCTGTATTAGCGGCAGAAACAGACGCCTCCTTATTAGAAAATGAAGAGGCGGTTGTAAGTGAACAAATGGCAGACGTACCGCCTGATGAAAATCCGAAGAATACTGAAAAAGAGAATTCATCTCCAGGTATGACCAAAGGTATACAACAAAGCAAAGAGACAGATGCCTATAGCTCGTCGCTCAATTTTGCTACAGATCAAAAATCTTTTTATGGTGGTGAAATTATTACCTTCTATAATAACGTTTCAGTGTCAGGCAACCAGACAGAGCTCGAAGAGGGCTCATATACTCTTGTTTATTTGCCTAAGTCCAGTTTCCAAAAGCCAAAAGAAACGGATATTTCAACGAACTTTGATTTATTCAAGGCTTTGGAAATCACAGAAACGGAAGATAACTATGTGATTAAAACTACATACAAAACAATTTATGGTGGATATGTAGGGGGAACACCGATTCGTGTAAACTTACTGTCGAGCCAGACAGTAAATTTAAGCGAGCACCTAATCACACAGGAATTTTATAATGTTGAAGGAGAGAAGCTAACGCCGGCCTCAGATTTAAAAGTCGGAGGTCTGGCAAGAATTGAGACTCTGGGGAGTAGAAATTTTTCTACTGAAAGATTAATTGCTCCGAGTATTGATGAGAACTATGTGATTAAGGAAGGATTTACGAGAGATTTTTATGTTTACAGCTACTTCCCCGGCAACAATGCCAATGATCCTCGAGACCGTCGTATCTATGCTCAAATTCCTGAAGAAGCAACGGTAGTAGGAACGGACTGGAAGTATGATGCGGAGAGTGACAGGTATTATAAGGATGTCCCTCGTAAATTTAGTGATACAACGCAAAACAAAATCACATTGGCTTTCACCGGCTTTGACATGTCGTCATATAATGCTTCAAACAATTATAAATCCTTCAGGGTTAATTACAGTATTCAACCTGTAGTAGATGGTGTACCGCAGACGGATCTCGGTCCTCATACTGCTTATTGCTCGAGAAATTTTTATATTCTTGAACAGGAACCGCCTCCACAAGGAGAACAAGGGGCCTACAATTCTTGGAGTACTTCAAAATACAATAAAGTTATCGGCAAAGATTATAAGTCTATAGGTACGACTTCTTTGGGAACAACTAATTCAACCTATATATCTTATAACCCGGATGAACTGGACAGCCAGCGCATTCGTTATTCGCACAAAAATATATCAAGTTGGTATCATTATAATCCAAAAGATGATGCCGACACCAGGGAGCTTATCATTGAAAGTTCGCAGGTTTATGTCAGTTCCTATACTAAGCCTAGTGAGCTGCGAATAATGCTTACAGGCTTAAGCGGAGACGATCTTGCTTTTATGCAGGAAAAACTCCAAGGGACGAAAGCATACGGTGTTGCAGCGGACGGCACAAAGACGTTGCTGTCGAAGAATGTACCTGTCGTCAGTCATGATAGCTATAGCAATTCATTTGATAATCAAGGTTGGAGTGAATTCACGGGCGGTGAAAATTATCGTTCGATTATCTTTGAATATCCTGACGGAGGAGTTCTCCTTAAAGGAGAGACAGAGATTAATAAATACAAATATACTTTATGGACAGAAGTCATTGCGGACATTAAGCCATCCACTTATGAAACGCTAAAGGGTCTTTTAGATTCAAACAAGACACCACAGGTCTATACGAATGACTATGCTTATACTTGGGTTACCTCAAAGTACAAGCGAATGATGGCGGATGAGGAAATTACAGTTACAAGAAGCAGCAGGAGTGCCTATACGAATGACTATTTTCGTATGCAGTATGAGACTATTACTCTGTGTAATAACGTCCATGTGACCAACGGTTCGCAGTTTTTTTCCGGTGATATCGTATCGACCAGGCTTGGATACTATCATAATCGTTACGGTAACTTCTCACAGGCGAGCAATCCGGAAAATATTAATATTTATTATTTAGTGCCCGACGGTCTGGAGCCGGTTGAAGATTCGACAAATTTTAGCAGCATTAAAATCATGCGTGGATATTCAACGGGGTACAACTTAATTATTGCCAAACCGAAGATAACGGCTATTCCAAGTTTGGACGGATCTATCAACAGAACGACGCAAAATCGTTATGAATTGGACTTTACAGCAACAGAGCGTCTGCAGGTTGGCACATATAGAATTTATTCCAGCCTCAGTATTGATAATAACAAAATAGGAGTCAGAGACGGAAAGCAATACGGTATTCTTCAATTTGATACACCTTCCGGTCTTTGGTCCAACATTACTAAAGATGCTAACAATCGGCCGGATGATAATACAAAGTATACTAATATGGGAACCACATCTTTTACAATCTATCCGCCTAAGGTGCTTTCATCCATAAAGTACGTTAAGTTAAGTTCGGATCCGGATACCAAATATGCTTCATCGCTTGGACAAAAGGGATCGGTTGGTGATGCGATTGATTATCGTTGGCTGTTCAAGAACAATAGCCCTAAAGAAATTGATAGCATGATAGTTATAGATATTCTTCCTTATAATGGAGATACCGCTATCGTTCCTTCCCAGAAAGGAGAATATCTCTCCAGAGGATCCACTTTTAAGACACCTCTTGTCTCGGTGGACGATCATGCGAAATTTGACTTCTACTATTCTATAGATTCGGTGAAGCCGACGACGCAGGAAAACGCAAATGCTACCTGGCTGACAGAAGCGGAAGTTGATGATATGTCTCAGGTAACGATGATTAAAGCTGTCTTAAAGGAAGGACAAAAGATAGAGATTGGTGAAGAAATATATATTCATACACACAATTTTATCGAAAATGACAGTACAATACTTGATGGAGAAAAGGCCTATAACTCCTTTGCCCTCTCTTTGAATAACGGCAACACCTTTGTCGAAGCTTTGAAGGTGGAGGTAGAGATAACTTATCCTAAGCGAGATATACGTCTTGAAAAAAGAGATTTAAATAATCCGAATTTAATGCTTTATAATGCAGTATTTTCTGTTTATGAAGTGGGAGGAGCTGAAGACGGAAGAGATTTATTAGTCTTAGATGATGTAAAAACCAATTATGACGGAATAGCTACACTTCCTAATCTCTTAGTAGGAAAAGAATATTATCTCATCGAAAAAGAAGCTCCGGAAGGCTATGCTAAGACTGAAGAAAAGATTTATTTTACTGTTGAAACAGAAACAGATGAAAATCCGGGTGCACAAATTTTAGAGATAACCAACGATATTCCTAGAGTGAATGTTTCAGGTATAAAGATATGGGACGATGGTGATGATGTAGACGGTGTCAGACCGAAGAGCATTACTCTTCATCTCTATAAAAAGAAAGGAGGAGAAGAGGAACTTGTTCAAAAAAAGAAAGTTGTCCCCGATGCTGAAGGAAACTGGAAATGGAGATTCTCCAATCTGCCGAAATTTGACGGGAAGGAACCTATTGTTTATATAGTTAGAGAAGTAGAGGTTGGAGCCGGATATAGAGCAACTATAAGAGGAGATGCGAATAAAGGCTATACAATTACCAATACCAGAATACCTCTAGCAGCAAGGGATACGAATGGGAATAATCCGAAAACAGGAGATAGCAGCGAACTGTATTTATGGCTGACATTGATGCTTTCATCTATAGGAGGAGGGCTAATCGCAGTTCACAGGAAATCGCAAAGAAAAGAATAAAAAACCTTGCAATGAAAAGGGTCAAGTGATATACTTGCAACGCTGTCAATTCAAATGGCAGAAATGTTTCAAAATTTTTTAGAAAGAGGTACCTAACATGAAGGAAGGAATCCATCCTGAATTTAAGGAATGTAATGTTACTTGCGCATGTGGGAATTCATTCAAGACTCTATCCGACAAGGACGAGATGAGAGTAGACATCTGCTCGGAATGCCACCCATTTTTCACAGGCCAGCAGAAGTTTGCAAGCAGAGGCGGCCGTGTCGAGAAATTCAAGAACAAATACAGCTTGTAGCTTAAAGAACAGGAAAATACAAAAGACCATGCTACAGAGGTACGTCCTCTAATGGTCTTTTCTTTTGCGGTTAAAACACAGAGCCTTTTGTAAAATTCGGGAAAAGTTTTGGAATATAGGGGTGCAAAATACTGAAACGAAGGAATCTTTCTGATATAATTACTAGTCAGAGAATTTAGGCATAATCACAATGATTTTGTCTTTGATATAGAATAATAAGGAGCAAAAATGTTCAACAAATTGGATTTTATCACAGATAAATACAAAGAACTGAGCAGGAAGGTCGCAGATCCGGCTGTCATCTCAGATCAGTCCACCTGGCAGAAACACATGAAAGAAATGTCTGAAATAGAGGATATCGTCAAGGTGTACGAGATATACAAGAAGACCAGGAATGAGCTGTCCGATACGAAAGAGCTTTTGGCAATGGACGATGACGAGGAGATGAAAGAGCTTGCCAAGGAAGAAGTAAAAGAGCTTGAGGATGTGATTGTAAAGACAGAAGAAGAACTCAAGATACTTTTGCTGCCGAAAGATCCTAATGATGACAAGAACGTTATTCTTGAGATCAGAGCGGGAACAGGCGGAGAAGAGGCTGCCCTTTTCGGTAATGACTTATTGAGGCTTTATCTGAGATATGCTGAGCGTCATCGCTGGAAGGCTGAGATTATAGAAATCAACGATACGGGTATTGGCGGAATCAAAGAAGCTGTTGTGATGATCAGAGGAAAGGGAGCTTACTCAAGACTGAAGTTCGAGTCAGGCGTTCACAGAGTGCAGAGGGTTCCCGAGACGGAATCTTCGGGCAGAGTCCATACTTCTGCTGCTACGGTTGCTGTGCTGCCTGAAGTCGATGACGTTGAGATTGAGATCAACTCTAATGATATAAAGGTGGATGTGTACAGATCTTCCGGAAACGGCGGTCAGTGTGTTAACACAACAGACTCGGCTGTAAGGATGACACACCTTCCGACCGGAATAGTGGTTACATGTCAGGACGAAAAGTCACAGATACAGAACAGGGAAAAAGCACTCAGGGTTCTGAAGGCTCGTCTGTATGACCAGAAGGTGCAAGAACAGAATGCGAAAATATCTGCCGACAGAAAAAGTCAGGTCGGAAGCGGAGACCGCTCAGAGAGAATCAGAACGTATAACTTCCCGCAGGGAAGGATAACCGATCACAGAATCGGAATGACAGTATATAAGCTTGAGAGTTTTCTGGACGGAGACATCGATGATGTTGTCGATGCTTTAATAACGGCTGATCAGGCTGCAAAGATGAAAGAATTCGGTTAGACGAAAAATAATGGGTTAGGATCTTTGGGAAAATAGATGCAGACAAAGAGATTGAGTGAAAGTGAAGGCGACATTAAACTTGCCGGCGAAATATTGAGAAACGGCGGTTTGGTGGCTTTTCCGACAGAGACTGTTTACGGACTCGGGGCAAATGCACTGGATGCAGAGGCTGTGGGGGCTGTATATAAGGCAAAAGGAAGACCGTCAGATAATCCTATGATAGTCCATATTGCAGATATTGGAGATTTGGGAAGTTTGGTAAGGGGTGGAAGGGACGGCATCGGCCGGACTGCCGCTCAGGTTATGGAAGCATTCTGGCCGGGACCGCTGACGCTGATATTTCCGAAATCGTCAGCGGTGCCTGATGCGACTACGGGCGGTCTGGAGACCGTCGCCATCAGGATGCCGTCCAACGACACAGCCCATCGTCTGATATCAGAAGCCGGAATCCCGATAGCCGCACCGAGCGCCAATATCTCCGGTAAGCCAAGCCCGACTACGTCAAATGACGTACTGGAAGATATGGATGGGAGAATCGATGCCGTCATAATGGGAGAAAACTGCGAAGTAGGCATCGAATCCACAGTTCTGGATCTCAGCAGTGACAGACCGGTTATACTCAGACCAGGCGTAATAACGTCGGAACTGATATCCGAAATAATCGGACAGGAAGTATTTTATGATGACACACTGCTTGGAACTCCCGGACAGATGATTGACCCGCAAGATCAGGACGCCCTGTCCTCATTCAAACCGAAATCACCGGGTGTAAAATATACACATTACGCCCCTAAAGCTAAAGTAAGACTTATAGAAGTAAGAGAATCCGACTTTACGGAAAAAGTTTCACAGCTTGAACAGGAACTCAGAGAACAGGGACTCAAATCAGCAATCCTGAACTATAACGACAATGCAAAACAGGCCGCGAAGAACCTCTTTGCGGATTTGAGAGAACTCGACAGACAGAAATACGATGTTATTTTTATTAAGACACTTGATAAATCCGGACTCGGATTCAGCGTTATGAACCGCATGCTGAAAAGTGCCGGATACGACATTATCAGGTAGAAGAAAGAGGTAGTAACTATATGATTATCGCAATCGGATGCGATCACGCAGGTTTTGAATTGAAAGAAGCCGTTAAAGCACGGCTGGAGGTGGCAGGATATCAGATGATAGATGTTGGCACTCATTCATCTGAATCCGTGGACTATCCTCAGTACGGACATGCGGTCGGAAGAACTGTCGCGGAAGGCAAAGCAGACCGGGGAATTGCTATATGCGGTTCAGGTATAGGAATCAGCATCGCATGCAATAAAATTCCCGGAATAAGAGCGGCACTTTGCACGTCGGTCGAAATGGCAGAGATGTGCAGAAGGCACAATAATGCCAATGTGATCTGCATGGGAGCAAGGATGATTCCTGAAAAACTTGCATTCGACATGGTAGATAAGTGGCTTGAAACGGGATTCGAAGGCGGTAAGCATGAGAGAAGAATAAATCAGCTCGAAACGGAGGTATTTACAAAGATGGGCAAAGTAATGGTATTTGATCACCCGCTGATTCAGCACAAGGTATCACTTATGAGGGACGTAAGAACGACCAGTAAGGACTTCAGAGTCCTTGCAAAGGAAGTCGCTTTGCTAATGGCTTTTGAGGTCACCAGGGATTTGCCGATACAGGATGTCGAAATTGAAACTCCTATGTGCAAAACTACGGTTAAAGAACTCGCAGGTGAAGACATTGCCATCATACCGATCCTCAGAGCGGGACTCGGTTTTGTCGAGGGAATGCTGGAACTCGTGCCTAACGCAAAGGTAGGACATATAGGTCTTTACAGAGATCCGGTAACACACGAAGCTATTGAATATTATTGCAAGCTTCCGGAAGATATCGATAAGAGAAAAATCATAGTTGTCGATCCGATGCTTGCTACAGGTGGCAGTGCTGTTGCAGCCATAGATTTCATCAAGAAAAGAGGAGGCAAAGATATCAACTTCATGTGTCTCATTGCTGCACCGGAGGGAATCGATCTTTTGACCAATGCTCACCCTGATGTTCATATCTACATCGCAGCCAAAGACGAAAAGCTTGATGAAAACGCTTACATCCTGCCGGGACTCGGCGATGCGGGCGACAGACTTTTCGGCACCAAGTAAAAAAAAACAACAATCAAAATAGAAGGAGGACAAATTAGATGTTCACAAATCCAATCCCTGATAATATAAGTAAGCATACCAACGTATATGATGTGCTTATGGAAAGAGGTTTTATCGAGCAATGCACAAATCCCGAGGCAGTCAGAGAAATGCTGGGGAATGAAAAAATAGTATTTTATATAGGATTTGACCCTACTGCGGACTGTATGCACGTAGGTCACCTTATTCAGGTTATTCTGTTCCTGTACATGCTTAAATACGGACATACTCCTCTGGCTCTCATAGGCGCCGGAACAGCTGTGGTCGGAGACCCTTCCGGCAGAAGCGATATGAGAAGGCTTATGACCACAGAAGAAATAGATGAAAACGGAGAAAAATTCAAAAAACTCTTTGAAAGATTCCTGCCGTTTGATAATGAGTGGAAGTACGAAGGAAACAACGGCGTATACGAACCGGGCAGACAGAACAAAAAACCTGAACCGGGCAAATGCATAAGTACAAACAACGCACACTGGCTCCGCAACCTCAACTACGTAGAATTTGTCCGTGAAATCGGATCAAAATTCAACGTCAGAGAAATGCTCAGAGCAGAGTGCTTCAAGAAAAGAATGGAAGAAGGCGGACTTTCCTTCTTCGAGTTTAACTACATGCTTATGCAGGGCTACGACTTCTACGTAATGGCAAGAGACTTCGGTCTCAAGATGCAAATGGGCGGAAACGACCAGTGGTCAAACATCATCGCCGGCGTTGACATGTCGCGCAAAATGGACGGTATCGAAGTTTTCGGTCTTACAACAAAGTTGCTTGTTAAAGCAGACGGTGAGAAGATGGGCAAGACAATGAGCGGAGCTCTCTGGCTTGACGAGGACAGAGTTTCAGTATACGACTTCTTCCAGTACTGGAGAAATGTTGATGACGACGATGTCGCTATGTGCCTCAGGATGCTTACCTTCCTTCCGATGGAAGAGGTCGAAAGACTGTCGGCTCTCAAAGGCTCAGAGATCAACAAAGCGAAGGAAATCCTCGCATTTGAACTGACAAAGTTTGTTCACGGCGAAGAAAAAGCTCGTAAGGCAATGGAAGCAAGCCGCGAGGTTTTTGCAGGTGAGGGAGTTTCAGATCACATGCCTTCAGTAACTATGGATGCATCTGAATTCGCAGGCGAAGGATACGGCCTTGCAGCTCTTATGAAGGAAGTTGAGCTCGAATCGTCCACATCGGAAGCTTTCAGAACCATCCAGTCGGGCGGAGCAAGAATAAACGGAGAACAGATCAAAGACAGGACTTACCGCGTCACGGAAAAAGACTTCGAAGACGGAGTTCTCATTCTCCAAAAAGGCAAAAAGAAATTCATGAAGGTCGAGCTGGGCTAAAGGAGGGCAGAATCTCTCTATAATTAATAATGAGTATATAGAGGAACCGCTCTAAAAAAAGAGCGGTTCTTTACATGTTTCAGAGAGAATATGATTACAACTTTAATATTGTATTAAAACATAAAACAAGTTATAATACAAAATAGAGTTAAGAAGGGGGCGCGAGTAATGGAATATCTGAAACGCATACTTGGAATTCAAGTTATATATATAGACGGAGATCTGCCATCTATGCCTAATTATATTTATACCAGATATAGATTAGAACAAGTCCGTCTTGATGGCAAAAAAGCTGTTTTTGTCTATCCAAAAGTCGAGCTTGATGCTGTTAACGCTATAAAAAAACATATGGAAAGAATGGAAATAATTGTGGGTGCACCTACTGTTCTTATCCTGAATCATTTGGACTATAGGCAAAAGGAGTATTTGATCCGTGATAATATTCCTTTCATTGTGGAAGGAAAACAGATTTACCTGCCATTTATGGCTGTTTATCTACAAGAAAGATACAATAGCGAAAAAAAAGCTTTCACAACGATGTTGCCGTCTGCACAGCTGCTGTTTCTATATTATATTTACAATGGCCGCAGAGAATTGCTGACAAGCGATGCAGCTAAGGCACTTTCACTGACAGCAACATCGCTCTCCAGGGCATCGAGGCAACTTGAAGAGATGAATTTGCTGAAAACAGAGAAAAGGGGTGTGCAGAAAGTCGTTTTTTCTGATAAAAAGCCAAAGGAATTGTTTGAATCGGCAAAGAGCGATTTGATGAATCCTGTAAAAAGGACAATTTATGTGCCTAAATCACTAATCAAAGAGAAACTGCTGATGAGCAGCTACTCTGCATTGTCTGATTACTCTATGATTAATCCGGAAACGGTAAAATACCTCGCAACCGACAGTATTTCGAAATGGGAAAAAAAGCGTCGAGCAGATTGCAGAATTCAGATGAACAATATGCAGTAGAGCTATGGCGATACGACCCGAAGAAACTTTCAGTTGGCAACTGCGTGGACAGGTTATCACTTGCACTTGCACTTCGCGATAACAAGGATGAAAGGATAGAGGATGCCATAGAGGAAATGCTCGAATATTTATGGAGGGATATTGATGGTAAAAGGAATCGACAGTTTTAGAGAGTGGTTGCCGCCGGGTACGAACATCGTAATAGAAGTACAAGTAAACCGCAGTTCTATCGTTTTGTGAAACCAAAGTCAGAAGAATACCCAACGATGATAGAACTCTTTACAAGAAAACCGGATGTCATCACTTTGCCGGAAGACGCTATCCTCACTCCAATTCCGATGGATGAGGAGGTTTCCAGTTTGTCGGCTATTTTGCTTGATGATAATTATTACAAATTCTTAAGGCAGGGCAGAATCCGTTTGACGGAATTACTTAATCCGGAAATGGAGCAGCTTCAATGCTTGCCGGACGCAATCAAGTCTGACATGAAAGAATTTATAGAACGGATGATGCTTGAGGAAGTGGATTTGAAACAGCTCGGAATACAGGGAAAGAGCAAAGAGGAGAATCTTGATGAATTGAGGCGTATTTATCTTTAAATCCAAAATACAAGAAGTAATCAATAAGGACTGAATTCTGTATTGCGGAAATTTTTGGTTAATACCTAAAACAACTTTTTTTTATACGGTTTTTCAGATAAAATAAAAAAAGAAAAACGAATTCCGAAAGGGGTGTTTGAAATGGTCAAAAAAATTAATCTCCAGGCAATGCTTGATGAAGCAAAAGAAATTTTTACAACAGGCTTTATGTGTTCGGAGTCAGCTCTTTATATTCTGAACAAGTACTACGAATTAGGTATCGGTGAAGAAGGAATCGCCATGTCTACAGGCTTTCCGTACGGTTTCGGTGATGGCGGCAATGTTTGCGGGGCAGTGGCCGGAACGACGATGGCTTTGGGTAAAGTCTTCGGCAGGTCGGTAAAAGGAGATCCGTCCTTTCAGAAATGCCTTGATGTCACGAGAGAGCTCAACGAGGACATAGCAAAAAAATACAAGACGAGCATCTGTCCGGAACTCATTGCGGACTACGAGTTCTCCACACCGGAACGCAAAGCCTTCTGTATAGAAGTACTCTTTGAGTGCCTTCGTTCATTTGCGAAGATCATGGAAAGAGAATGCGGTGTTGAGATAGAAGATCGGGAATAAGAATTAGAAAAAAATCAAGGGAACTAACAGAATGGGAAAGGAAAATATCAAACTTAAAGTAATACGAACAGATATCACCGACCCGTACATCAATATGGCAGTCGAAGAAAGCCTTACCTTTAAGGCAAAAGAAGGAGAGGTCATTCTTTTCCTGTGGCAGAATGATCGCACGGTTGTGATCGGAAGAAATCAAAACCCCGGGAGAGAATGCAATGTCGAGCGAATCGAAAAAGATAATATATATCTTGCAAGAAGAACGTCGGGCGGCGGAGCAGTTTATCAGGACTTAGGAAATCTTAATTTCACTTTTATCGCAAAAGACGCGCTTTACGATATAAGAAAACAAACTCAAGTTGTTTTGCTTGCGTGCAAGCTACTGAAAATAAAAGCGGAACGTAGCGGAATAAATGATTTGACGGTGGAAGGAAAAAAGTTTTCCGGACAAGCGTATTATTCATCAAATGGGTATAATTATCATAACGGGATGATTATGATGGATGTTAATCTTGAGGATATGTCAAAATATTTGCAAGAGTTCAAGCCAAAACTCAAGATAGAGGGTATTGAATCTGTAAAACCCCGAATGGTTAATTTAAAAGAATATCTTCCGAAGATGAAAAAGGAAAAGATGATATCCTGGATGCAGGACTCTTTGATAAGAGCATTCGGGAGGGAGTATGGAGTTGAAGTTGAGGAAATACAGGAGGTTTATTTTCCTATAGCTCCGAAGATGTTGATAGAAAAATATTCTTCCAAAAAATGGCTTTTCGGAACGCAAATTTATTTTGAAAAGGAGATTTGCCATAGGTTTGAATGGGGAGAAGTTCAGGTGCAGATCTCGATGGAAGGTGAGAATATAAGCAGCTGTAGAGTTTTCTCGGACGCACTTGAGACGGAAATGTTTGTGGTTATTGAGGATCTGCTAACAGGAACCAAATACGATGCAGCCTTAATCAGACGCATCAAAATCCCGAGCAATATCTCGGCAGTCGCTTACGAAATATTGCATTGGATAGCTAATTCAATATAGAAAAAAATAGTAAAAAGTCTCTCATTGAGAGCTTTTTTTGTTCAAAAAATAAAAAAATATAGGTTGCAGAATATTTTTCTCAAAGAGAGAAAGGTTGTAAAAAGTAAATAATGTGTAAAAAAAATACAAATTGCATGTTGAATCCAAATACTGCGCATGCTAAAATAAAAACAACAAATTGGAGTTAATCTCCAAGCAATAAATAATGACACGGTTTAATATGTAGCGCAACATAGGGCAAACCTTACATAATTTTTGTAAACGGGGTTTCCGATAGCTGTGTTTATTTGAGAGATTAAACCAATGAGTGACCGATTCATGAGGAGGTTTGGCGTAACTATTTAGTTAAGGAGGAGAATCATGCTTAAGAGAATGAAATTAAATCATTGGCTCCAGCTCCTTACACTTGGAGTTGGTTCCTTTGCAATTTTCTATGTGTTGTTCTGTCGTGCGAGTTTTTATGATGCATTCGTTCAGGCAATGGATGTAACGAACACACAGTTCGGTGTCCTTTATGCGATTTATGGATGGATTGCAACATTCGGATATCTCGTAGGCGGAATTGTTGCAGATAGAGTAGCACCGAGATATCTTATGTTCGTATCATTCCTTGGTACAGGTATTTGTAACTTCATTCTTGGTTTCTGGCCAAGCTATTCTGTGCTTGTCGTTTTGTATGCTGTAATGGGTGTAACTACTTCTGTCACATTCTGGGCAGCAATGCTTAAGTGTAACAGATTGCTCGGAAGAAGTCTTGATGCGGAAGGCACAGTATACTCATGGCTCCAAACTACGAGAGGACTTGCAGAACTTGGAGTTGCTACTCTGGTAGTTTTCCTGTTTACGAAGTTTATTAATATCGTTGCAGGATTGAGATTCGTAGTGTGGACTTATGCCGGATTGCTTGTTGCATTTGCAATTATATCCCTCTTTGTATTTGATGATGGAAAGTCATCAGAAGGAGAGAAAGAAGAAGATCATGTTCTTACTAAAGAGAGCACCTTCGAGCAGACAGTAAGACTGCTCAAGAATCCGGATATATGGCTCTGTATTCTTATCGCATTTGGAGGATACAACATCGGTTCAATTGTAGGTTCGTATCTCGGAAGTATGGCCGGAACCTTCGGTGTGGCCGCTTCAGGTATGGCAGTTGTCGGTCTAATGGTTGACTGGTTTAAGCCGATAGGATCATATGGAGGAGGCTTTATTGTTAAAAAGCGCGGATCTACATATGTTCTGTTCTTGTGTACGGTTTTATATATGTTTATTGCGGCAGCATTTTTGTTGATGCCTAAGGAGAGCGGTTACCTTAAACTTTTCTTGATAATTGCAGGCTTAGAGATTATTTTGACGGGAGCTTTCCGAAGCCAGAAGTTTATACAGATCGCTGAAGCAGGTATTCCGGTAGAGGACACGGGTAACGCATTTGGAATTATCTCTACAATAATATATGCCGGCGATGCAACTTCGCCTGTTATTATTGGTGTGTGGCTTGACAAATATGGTCATGTGGCTGCTTACAACAGAGTATATGCTTCATTCTTTGCTCTCGGTTTGATTACGATAGTTGCACTTGTCATATTCAGGAGGCGCAATAAAGAACGTATTCGGACTATGATTGCCGAAGAGAAATTCGGTTAGAGAGTAGCAGTACGTTTGACGGATTTTTCGAACCATTATGTTGGAGGAATTATTATTATGATAGATATTATAAATATCATTATCGAAAGAAAAGAATGGTTCCTTGGCTTGATGGGACAGCATCTGATGATTGCAGGAATCGCAATTGTTCTTGCCGGACTGATAGGCCTATTCACAGGCATATTAATCTATGAGAAAAAGAAGCTTGCGGGGGTTGTGCTGAGCATCACCAATGTGTTATACACAATCCCCGATATAGCGATGTTCGGTTTCTTGATTCCGTTAACAGGAATAGGGAATAAGACAGCTGTAATAGCGCTGACTATATATTCACTTCTTCCGATGATTCGTAATACCTATACCGGACTTGCACAGGTTGATCCAGATATCATAGAAGCGGCAAGCGGAATGGGTAGCACCAAGCTTCAGATGCTGATAAAAATTCGGCTTCCGCTTGCATTCCCGGTCATCCTGACAGGAATTAGAAGCATGGTTGTAATGGCTGTATCAATTGCAGGTATTGCATCATTTATCGGTGCAGGAGGTCTTGGACAGGCCATATATCGCGGTATTGCAACCAACAACCAGACACTTATGCTTGCAGGCAGCATGATTATAGCTCTCATAGCTATTCTGCTGGATACATTATTCAGCTTTTGTGAACAATCTTTTGAGAAAAGGAAAAGTACGAGAAAAAGAAATTTTGCTATTGCTTTTCTCGTTATCATCTTTGGATCTGTCGTTATCGGCTCATTGGTACCGGTTGAAAAAAAAGAAATTGTTGTAGCATATGACAATACAGCTGAAGAAGCTATAGTAGCTAACATGCTTATTATGCTTATTGAAAAGAACACTGACATAACAGTGGAGGAAATGGGAGATCTTGCCGGTGGAGAAACAGTGATGTTCCCTGCGGCCGTTGAAGGAGAGATAGATATTTATCCTGAATATACAGGTACAGCATGGCTTGCAGTACTTAAACATACTGACATTCCCGATCAAGAAACAATGAATGAACAGCTGCAGCTCGAATTCAACGATAAGTATGATCTTAGATGGCTTGGCATGTACGGTTTTAACAATTCTTATGGAATTGCTGTCAAGCAAGAGATTGCGGATAAATACAACCTTAAAACGTTTAGCGATCTTGCGAAAATATCCGGCGAAATAAGATTTGGTGCTGAGCCGGGTTTTTTCGAGAGAGAAGACGGATACAACAGGCTATGTGAAGTTTATGATATGAATTTTGCATCCCATTCGGACATTAATTTCGCCCTTAAATATGATGCGATTGAATCGAATAAAGTGGATGCAATAATTATATTCACAACTGATGGCAGGCTCGCCGGCTCGAGATTGACTGTTCTTGAGGATGATAAGAACCTTTTTCCTAAGTATCTATGCGGCAATGTCATTAGAATCGAGACGCTCCAAAAATATCCGCAGCTCGAAGCTGTTCTTAAACTCACAAATAATCTAATTTCTGATGAAGAGATGTCTTGGCTCAACAAGCAAGTGGAAGTGGAGGGTAGAGAACCATATGAAGTTGCCAAGGAATTTCTTAGAAGTAAAGGATTTTTAGAATGAGCGAGATTCCGATAATAATACGATTTAAAGATGTCAGCAAGAGTTATGGAGAGACCCTTGTTTTTGAGCATGTGAATGTTGATATCTCTAAGGGGGAATTCATTACTCTTATTGGTAAATCAGGCTGTGGTAAAACGACTTTTCTTAAGCTGGTTAACGCACTTATCCTTGCAGATGAAGGCGAAGTTAATGTCTTCGGTAATAATATTAAGGAAGTTAATCACATCAATCTCAGAAGAAAGATCGGATATGTGATTCAAGGTGTGGGATTATTCCCTCATATGACTGTACGAAAGAATATTGGATATGTGCCAAGTTTGTTTAGACATCCACCGAGCAATATTTATCCTATGAATAAACTGCTCGATATGGTGTCTCTAGACGAAGAATTGCTCGACAGATATCCTAGGGAACTATCAGGAGGGCAACGACAACGGGTCGGAATAGCGCGAGCACTGATTACTATGCCTTCGATAATGCTAATGGATGAGCCTTTCGGTGCTGTCGATGAGATTACACGTAAGCAGCTTCAGGAGAGCATAGCTCGAATTCATAAAGAACTTGGGATAACCATTCTCTTTGTAACGCATTCTGTTGAAGAAGCGTTCCTGCTTGGAACTCGTGTAGCTATATTTGACAATCATAATATTGTTCAGATAGACGAACCAAAGGCGATTATAGAGAAGCCTGCCAATGATTTCGTAAAGGAGCTCATTGGTAAGGTAGGTGTTTTAGAAATATAAAAATACAGAAGTAAAGGAGAACATTATCAATGCAAAAAGTCAATACTGATGTAGAAAGATGTAAGGGATGCTATCTTTGTATTGCCAACTGCCCTAAAGAAGCAATAAAAAAATCAGGAAAAGTAAACCTCAAAGGTTACGAATATATCATAGTTGACAATGACAAATGTATCTCATGCGGTTCATGCTATCAAGTATGTCCGGATTATGTGTTTGAAGTTAATTAAGGAGAGTGAAAAAATGGCTAAAGTTTTGATGACAGGTAATGAAGCTGTTGGAGAAGCTGCAATTAGAGCCGGTTGCAGATTCTACAGTGGATATCCCATTACACCACAAACGGAAATATTACAATACCTGTCTTGGAGAATGCCCGAAGTGGGAGGCAAATTTGTTCAGGCTGAAGCGGAATTGAGTGCCGTTAATATGCTATATGGTGCAGCTTCTGCAGGAGCAAGGACATTTGGGAGCACTTCGGGACCGGGATTTTCTCTGATGCAGGAAGGAATATCGTATATAGCCGCTGCCGATCTTCCTCTCGTAATTGTAAATGTTATGAGAGAAGGTTCAGGGCTTGGCAATATAGGCGCAAGCCAGGGAGATTATTTACAGATGACAAAAGGCGGCGGGCATGGAGATTATCATACTATTGTGCTTGCTCCGGCAAATGTTCAAGAAAGTGCAGATATGATGGTTCTAGGATTTGATCTTGCAGAAAAATATCTACATCCGGTTCTTATTGCAACAGATGCCGCCATCGGTCAAATGGTTGAAGGTGTTGAGCTTCCTGATTTTATCACTCATGATATTGACAAATTTGATTGGGCGGTCAGAGGTTGCAAGAAGGGAGATAAACCAAGAACAATCCAAAACATCTACTTCATGGATGATAACTATGAACAGCATCTCCGGGAAAAATATGCAAGAATGGTAGAAAATGAGCAGAGATGGGAATCTATTGAAGTCGAAGATGCGGATATAGTCTTAGTATCTTACGGAATAAGCTCACGTCTCTGTAAGGAAGCTATTAAGATTGCGAGAAAAGAAGGTTTTAAGCTAGGTCTTATAAGGCTAATTACATTGTGGCCATTTCCTGAGAAAGCTTTTGCAGAAGTTAATCCTGATGTTAAGGGCTATCTCTCTGTAGAGATGAGCACCATTGGGCAGGTAAAGGATGATATTCGTCTTGCTACTGGATGCACCAAGCTTGTAGATAATTACGGTAGTATGATGGAACTCCCTGAACCTGAAGGGATTATCGAAAAAGCAAAATCAATGTTATAGGGAGGTTGCAGATATGAAATATAAAGTTCCAACAACTGTTGATGTGATGAAGACTACATTCTGTTCGGGATGTGGACAAGGTGTAGTAAATCGCCTCATTGGAGAGATAATGGAGGAGCTCGGAACAGCAGAAAAATTAGTAGTAACGACAGATGTTGCTTGTGGTGCCATGAACGTCGATTTTTGGAATTTCGACACAATAGTGGGTGCACACGGCAGACCGCTACCTACTGCTACAGCAGTCAAAAAAGTAAGACCGGACTGTTTATCGCTTGCACATCTTGGCGACGGAGCTGCTTATAACATCGGTATGGCGGAAACGATGCACGCAGCGATTAGAGATGATGATGTTTTTGCTCTTGTTCTCAACAATTGCGTATTTGCTATGACAGGAGGACAGACTTCCGCAACGACGATGCTTGGGCAGAAAACAAAGTCATCCATACAGGGAAGAAAGGTCGAAGTTGAAGGAAAACCTTTCCATATTGAAAATGCTCTCAGCGGAATGGATATTGCTTATCTAGCTCGCGGATCGATAGAGTCGGTTCCTTCTATAAGAAAGACGAAGCAATATCTTAAGACTGCTTTTGAAAAGCATAAGAATAATGAAGGTTTCGTTCTCGTAGAAATTCTCACTCCATGCCCTACTAACTGGGGAATGACACCGGTTGAGAGCATGAAGAGGATTAAAGAAGAAGTAATGGTTGAATATCCTGTAGGTGAATTCATAAACAGAGGAGGTGGAAAGTAATGGCTAAGACTGAAATTATATGTGCCGGTTTCGGTGGACAAGGTGTTCTTGTTACCGGTCTTATCATTGCAAACGCCGCCATGGAGAGCGATAAAGAGATATTATGGTATCCGTCATACGGAGTTGAGATGCGTGGAGGTACCGCCAATTGCAATGTAAAGATAAGCGATGAGGAGATAGCAAGTCCTTTTGTAAAGGAAGCTGATATCGTAATTGCCCTCAATGAGGCTTCTGTAATGAAGTTTGAGCCCCGTGTAAAGGCAGGAGGGACTCTCATTGTCAACAGTTCTACAGTAAAACCGCGGAAGTATCGTGATAACATAAAAGTATACGAGGTACCTGCAACGGACATTGCAAACAAATTAGGAAATCCAAGAGGAGCCAATGTAGTGGTTCTCGGTGCACTCGCACGCAACACGGATTTGTTTGAACCTGCTTATTTGAAACAGTCAATCGACTCATTTTTTGAAAAAAGAGGCAGGGATAATCCTAAGAATGCACTTTGTTTTGATGAGGGTGTTAAGTATTTTGATTGACGGAGGTGGGCATGGATCTTAAACGTTTTCTTAAACCGCAGACAGTAGCGATTGTAGGAGCGACAGAAAGAGAAGGATTTGCTGGCGGAACCTGCAAGAACATCATGAATTATAGTGAGAATCTCGACAATGTCTATTTCGTTAATCCGAAAAGAGACGAGGTCTTCGGTAAAAAATGTTACCCTAGTCTTTCAGATATAGAGGTTGATATCGATACTGTTGTAATAGGTACGCCCAAGTCGACAGTCGTAGGGATCCTTAGGGAAGCTAAAGCCAAAGGTGCTGCGGGAGCCGTTGTTTATGCGAGTGGGTATTCAGAGGTAGGAACTGACGAAGGAAGGGCTGATGAGCAAGAACTTGTTGATACTTGCAAGGAGCTTGATATGGCTCTTATGGGACCTAATTGCTGTGGATTTGTCAACTATATAGATGACAAATACTGTTGGGCTATTTTACATCCTGAGAGAGACAGACGCGGGAAAGTCGGATTCGTATCACAAAGCGGACAGATTTGCATGTCGCTTATGGATAGTCCGAATATGACATTTTCATATTGTATCTCGTGTGGTAACAGTAAGGCTGTAAGTACAGAGGAATATCTGGAATTTCTTATTGACGATGATAACACTAAAGTTGTTGCTATGTATATGGAAGGTGCAAATAATCCTCATAAGCTCAAGACATGTTTGCAGAAAGCGGCTCTTAAAAAGAAGCCTTTGATAGTATTGAAGGCCGGTAAAAGCGAACGTGCGAGTGCCATTGCGGCTTCGCATACAGGCTCAATGACGGGATCAGATGCAACATATGATGCGCTTTTTAAGAAGTATGGCGTAATTCGCGTTGATGATATGCAAGAGCTTATCGGAACGAGCTTGTTATTTGCAGATATTAGGGCATTGCCTGATAAAAGGTGCAATTATGCTGCCATCTGTCTTTCAGGAGGAGAAACAGCAATATGCGCTGATGAAGGATTCAGAGTTGGAATTCAGTATGGCGACTTTGAAGAGACTACAATAGAAACTCTTAGCGGTCTATTACCGTTTTATGCGTCACCGAGGAATAATCCTCTGGATATTACGGCAACACCGGCCTATCAACCGGAAGTCCTTGCAGACACACTGCTCGCTGTTTTGAATGATAAAAACATCGACATGGTTCTTTTCGGTTTCACGTTGATGGATGAAATTGTCGACAACTCTTTTTATATAATGTTCGACGGAATTAAAATGGCATTGGAGAAGTCGGCAAAACCGTTTGCATGCTTAAACTTTATTGAAATGTCGAGAAATGCGGATCTACAACAGCGTTTTACGCAGCTGGGAGTTCCGGTACTGCCATGTATAAAGTATGCTTTTGCAGCACTTAAACATTTGAGCGATTTTATATCATATGATGTATCTATGAGATCTCTTGATCTTGCGATTCCGGATGTTACATTGACAGGGAGAAGAGCGCTTGGAGAATATGCAAGCAAGAAACTGCTTGCAGACAGTGGCGTTCCTGTAGATCTTGGCAAGGTCGCCAAAAGCGCCAAAGAGGCAGCAGACTTTGCGGATTTGATAGGGTATCCGGTCGTAGCCAAGATTGAGTCGGATGAGATACTGCATAAGTCCGATGTTGGAGGAGTTAAACTTAATCTTAAGAACCGAGATGAAGTCAAAGAGGCATATGAGCAGATTATGCTTAATGTAGCCGAGAATTCAGGAGATGCTTCAATCAACGGCGTTCTTGTTCAGCATATGGCAGAAAAAGGACGAGAGCTCATAATCGGAGTCAAGAGCGACCCACAGTTTGGGCCTATGATTCTTGTGGGTCTTGGCGGAGTATTCGTAGAGCTATTCAAAGATGTTGCGCTATATCCGGCACCGCTCAATAAGGAAGAAGCGGTCGAAATGATAGAATCGCTTAAGTCGTATAAATTGCTTACCGGTTACCGCGGAGAAGAAGCTAGCGATATTGATGCACTTGCTGAATATATCGTGAAGATTAGTGATTTTGCGGTAGCTAACAAAAACAAACTGATTGAAATGGACATCAATCCGCTTTTCGTATATCCGAAAGGCAAAGATCCGTCAATTGTTGATGCACTCGTTATTTTAAGCGAAAAATAAGAGGTTATCTTAAGGAGGAAAAAAATGCTTGATATTAGAATTGAGAAGACAACCAGACCTAAACAAAAACCGGATATGGATAACAATCCGCCGGCATTTGGTACTTGTACTACGGATCATATGTTTGTAATGGACTACAATACGGAGAAAGGATGGCACGATCCGAGGATTATTCCTTATGGTCCTTTCGAAGCCGAACCTATTACAATGAGTTTTCATTACGCACAGACAATATTTGAGGGTATGAAGGCTTACAAGTCACCTGAAGGCAATCCTCTCCTGTTTAGACCAGAGATGAATGCCAAGAGATTCCAAAATTCTGCCAAGAGAGTGTGTATACCTGAAATCCCTGTTGAAGATTATCTTCAGGCATTACATGAATTTGTAAAGCTTGAGAAGGATTGGATTCCGACAGCTCATGCGACATCGCTTTATATTAGACCTGTATGTTTTGCTACACAGGCTTCAGTAGGTGTTCAAGTTTCGGAAGAGTATAAGTTCTTTATAGTGGCTTGCCCTGTAAAGAATTATCGTACCGAATTCTCATCAGAAGGAACCTGTTGGATTGAGACAGGATATTCACGTGCTGCGGTAGGAGGTACGGGTGCAGATAAATGTGGATGCAACTATGCAAACACACTTTTACCACAGACATTGGTAGAAGAAAAAGGGTACGATCAAGTTGCTTTTGCGGATAGTGTAGAGCATAAGTGGATTGGAGAAATCAGTGCCAGCAATATCATGTTCGTAATTGATGGAGTTGTTGTAACACCGGAACTTGACGGAACTATTCTACCGGGAATTACAAGAGATAGTGTTCTTACTCTTTGCAAGAAGTGGGGAATTCCTTGTGCAGAGAGGAAGATTTCAGTTGACGAACTTAAGGAAACCTTGAAAAACGGTAAATGCACGGAAGCCATGTCTCTCGGCACAGCTGTTGTAATTGAACCTATCGGTTTATTTGGATTTGAGGATGTCGGTAAGCTTGTCGTTGGAGATGGTGAGGTCGGTCCTATATCCAGGCGTTTGTATGAAGGTCTTCAAGCGATTCAACGTAAAGAAGCCGAAGATACAGAAGGTTGGGTAGTTGAAGTGAAATAAATGTTTGCATAGTATATTTTATGATTCGAGCAGATTATCTATATAGATAATCTGCTCGA
>DUVP01000024.1 GCA_012840975.1 Mogibacterium sp.
AAAATACTTCTATTCCTTCTTTAGGTGGAATAAGTTTTAAGTTACCTTCGAATATTTCATCATATCTTGCCCAATTACAAGCATAAAATTTCTTCTTAAACTCTATCACCGCTTTTAATAATTCTATTTGCTTAAAACTTTCATCTCTTAAATCAGTAATCAGCATTTTATAAACATCATAAAAATGTCTTGAATATCTAGTGGGATAATTCCCATTACTTCTATTAGCTTCCCTATGAAGAATTGTGATTTTCTCGTAAAAAGTTCTAAGACTATTTACAGCCTTTACTTCCACTTTGTCATCAAAAACACCTGGATAGGCTTCCCCTATGTAGGTCTTAATTACATGTTTACTTGCTGGGATTGGTTCTGCCAGACTTCCAATTTCAAGCCTAATTACTTGTAAAATCGATAATTCAGAATAATTCTTTGGGTAATCAAAACATATTGTTAATGGGTTATGCACATCTATATAAAACTTAAAGGTCTTATTTTTCAATATTTTTTCAAAATCTTCCTGCATAGTTGGGAGTACTACATTTTTCAAAAATATTGCCGTCTCCTCATTTAATTTTAAATTATATTTTAATTGGCCACTCTTACTTCTATCCTCATAGGGTTCTCTTTCACCATGTCCTAAAACTTGCCAATCAAGAGCTAAGTCAATATCTTCCGAAAACCTTTCAATTAACTTAAAAACTTTTGATAGGCTTGTCCCACCCTTAAAAACAATATAATCCTTATACTTAAAATCGCTGAACAGATATTTTAGAATTACACAAACCCATAAATCTTTTTCAACTATCGCTGCAGAAATATTCATCTTGTCAGCTGTGTTTTGAATAATTAATTCAAGCTCTTCATTTGGTAAACTGAGTAATTTTTTCATTCTTAATGACCTCTATTTTTCTAAGTACTTCCTGTATCCAAAAGGGTAATTTTAATGTGTCCTTTACTAAATCTTCTTCTATGTTTTTGCTGAAATCTGCAAGTTTTTCTAAATCGCTTTTACTTATATTGTCCTTGCCCAAAGCTTTAATTGCTTGAATTAAAATGGACAGTTCTCCAGAATAGGATGTTATGTTTCTATTACTTGTATGCTTAAAGCTGATTGTTTTATTCTTATACTCGTAGGACCTATATGGTCCATCTGAAATATAAATATATTCATTTGGGATCTGAGTAGATATTCCTGTATAGTTTAAGGCTAAATCTCCAGTAGCTGAAATATTCCAATCGTATTTGTCTGCTATCTTTTCCGCAAGCGAATCTACACTTGGATAAGAACATTCCTTCAATATTTCACTATACTTGGGTTTAGTATATAAGCCATCAATTAGCCTACTTATTTTACCTTCTTTTTCTAACCTATATAAGACTGATTTAACAGTATTTTTCGTAGCAAGATAATAAAAATCATTTATAGAATAGATTTCTCCAGGATTTGCATTCATAATTTCCTCTATTCTTTCAGTAACTGTTTTCATACCCACCTCCTTGCACCTATAATTATATGCTTTTGGGTGCAACTATTCAATAATAAAAGACTAATTTTCAAACTTTTCTCCCCCTGACCTAAAAATCAGGGGGTTTGTTTTTTTTAAACTAGTCTTTTTATGACTTCATTTTCTCTTTGTTCCCACTGGTTAGCCACTATTCATAGTATCAAAATAGCATCGCTAGCCACTGGGACCCTTAGAATAGTCAGTAAAATCAAGGCTTTCAAAAAATCGGGACTTACTCCCACTCTATCGTGCTCACCGGCTTATCGGATATATCCCACAGTACTCGGTTCACTCCCGGTACATTTGTGATGATTCTGTCTCTCATTCTCTTAAGGAGTTCCCAAGGGAGCTGGGTTGCTTCCGCTGTAACGGCGTCGACGGTATCGACTGCCCTGATTACCACAGGCCAGCCCATATAGCGCTTTCCGTCCTTCGTGCCTGTCGACTTGAAATCCGGAATCACACAGAAATACTGCCACGGAGTCAGTTCCATTTTGTCCATTTCTTCTCGCACAATGGCATCGGCTTCTCTAAGTGCTTCCAATCTGTCCTTTGTAATGGCACCCGTGCATCTTACGCCAAAGCCCGGTCCAGGGAAAGGCTGTCTGTCAACCATAATGTCCGGCAGTCCTAATTCTTTTCCTACAACTCTTACCTCGTCCTTGTACAGAAGTCTTACCGGCTCGACGAGTTCGAACTGCAGGTCTTCAGGGAGGCCTCCGACATTATGGTGAGCTTTCACACCTTTGGATTCCGTTATATCCGGGTAAATCGTTCCCTGTCCTAAGAATTCTATTCCTTCAAGCTTTCCCGCTTCTTCGACAAAAACTTCGATAAATTCATTACCGATTATCTTGCGTTTAGTCTCAGGGTCGGCAACGCCCGCAAGCTTGTCAAGGAATCTGTCCTCAGCATCGACATAGACAAGATTGGCGTGGAGCTCTTCTTTGAACACCTTAACAACCATTTCAGACTCGCCTTTGCGCATCAATCCGTTATTGACGTGTACGCAGACTAGCTGATTGCCGATAGCTTTGAGAAGCAGTGCCGCAACGACGGAGGAATCCACTCCGCCCGACAAAGCCAGAAGAACTTTCTTATCACCGACTTGCTCTCTGACTGCAGCTACCTGCTCATCTATAAATTTCTGTGCGAGTACCGAGTTTGTGATTCTTTCCATTGTTTCAGGTCTGATATCTGCCACTTTATTACCTCCGTTTTATTTGGTGCTCGTCGCACTTATTTCTTTAGGGATTACGTCGTGAGCCCCGCCCTCAACTATACTTACGGACGAGACAAGTGTCAGTTTGGCATTCTTTTGCAAATCAGGTATAGTGAGAACTCCGCAGTTGCACATTGTTGACTTAACCTTGCTCAAAGTCCTGCCGACGTTGTCGCGAAGTGTACCGGCATAAGGAACGTAGGAGTCTACTCCCTCTTCAAACTTCATCTTCCCGTCTCCTCCGAGATCGTATCTCTGCCAGTTGCGAGCCCTTGCCGAGCCTTCTCCCCAGTACTCTTTGACATAGTTGCCGTTCACTATCAGTTTTGAAGATGGAGATTCATCGAATCTCGCAAAGTATCTGCCGAGCATGACAAAATCAGCTCCCATTGCCAGTGCCAGAGTTATATGGTAGTCGTGTACGATACCGCCGTCTGAACAGATAGGAATATAGGTTCCTGTCTTCTTGTAATATTCATCCCTTGCCTGGGCCACATCGATAACGGCCGATGCCTGCCCTCTTCCTATACCCTTCTGCTCTCTGGTGATACATATCGAGCCTCCGCCGATACCGACTTTGATAAAGTCCGCTCCACAGTCTGCCAGGAAGTTGAATCCGTCTCCGTCTACGACGTTTCCTGCACCTATTTTTACTTTGTCGCCGTAATTATCTCTTATCCATTTAAGAGTGATTGCCTGCCACTCGGAATACCCTTCTGAAGAGTCTATTGTCATTATATCGACTCCCGCTTTGATCAAAGCAGGAACTCTTTCCTTGTAGTCTCTGGTGTTTATTCCTGCACCGACGACATATCTTTTGTCCGCGTCGAGTAGCTCATTAGGGTTCTCTTTGTGTGAATCGTAGTCTTTACGGAAAACAAAAGCCTTCAGTCTCTGATTGTCATCTACGATCGGAAGCTGATTGATTTTGTTGTCCCAGATAATATCGTTTGCTTCGGAAAGGGTAATACCGTCCTTGCCGTATATCACCTTATCGAAAGGTGTCATAAACTCGCTTATGGGAGTTTCCGGATCCATCCTGGAAACTCTGTAGTCTCTGCTCGTGACTATTCCGAGAAGTTTACCCTCCGGTGTACCGTCTTCCGTAATGGAAACTGTCGAGTGACCCTTCTCCGCTTTGAGTTCAATAATGTCCTTCAAGGTCTGATCCGGTCTGAGGTTCGAATCACTCGGAACAAAACCGGCTTTGTGACTTTTTGCCTTCTTGACCATTGCTGCCTGTTTCTCGATCGGCTGAGATCCGAAGATAAAGGAAATCCCTCCTTCTTTCGCAAGGGCAACGGCCATATTGTTATCTGAAACAGCCTGCATAACAGCAGACGTCAGAGGAATATTCATTGAAAGTTCAGGTTCTTCACCTTTTTTGAATTTAACTACAGGAGTCTTGAGAGAAACATTCTCCGGTATTGCGTCCGATCCCGAATACCCCGGAATTAAAAGATACTCACTAAATGTTCTTGATTGTTCTTTCAGAATTGTTGCCATTATATACACCTCCGATGTTCTATGTAATATATTTGCAATCGTTAACAGCTTTGTTCCTACAGAATATAACACAAAGCGACTTGTGTATTAAAGCATTTTGCGAAAGTTAGATTATTCTAATTTTATTTAATCTGATAATTTGAGTTTTTTGATACCTAAAACCTCAATTTTTTGCATAAATATTGCTTACAGCGTCTTTCCATGTTTGAAAGTTAGTCGTGCCAAACACCCTTATTCTCGGTAAAACCGTACTGTCCATGCCGCGCTTCACTCTGCCGTACTCTGTCGTAAACGCACAGAGTATGCCTTCTTTTCTAACTGCTTCTCTCGCCTCATCTGTATAATCTCCGTAAGGATATGACATAGCATCATTATTTCCCAGCACTTTATATGCCTTCCTCAAATCCTTGCCTATCTCCTGTTTGTCAAGATCTGCAATAACACCCCTGTAACCCGGTGTACTGCCTCCGCGATGCAAAGCGTATGTTTGAGATTCAAAATCTATATATTCGGATGCGTATTTTTTTATCTTAGTGCTTGCTTTGTTTTCATTCCAACAAATCATGAAAGAAGTCACGGGAACCTTATACTTTTCGAATAGCGGCTTACCGTTTTTAAGGAAGGCAGTTTTTCCGTCATCAAAAGTCAGGATAACGCTCTTTTCGGGCAGTTCTATTTCTCCGTCAATCCATGCTTTCAGTTCCTTCCAGCTCGGATAGTAATACTTTTCGGAATTAAGATATTCAAGATGCTTCTCGAGTTCTTTATCGTAAATCCAGTTTCCGTCTACGATTTTCGGTTCATCTTTGTCACTGTAAATCCAGTGATACATCAATACAGGTATTAAATCCGCTTTTTTACCGAACTTATCCTTTGATATGACTTCTACCTGTCTTGTTACCGTTCTTTCTACTTCACCGAATTTCGCTTTGTATGTAACAGTGTATGTGCCGGGTTTCGACGTATCGACTTCTCCTGAAGCCTCTATATCCGTATCCATAACAGGTCCTGATTTTTTATCTATAGCAAAAGCCCCTCCATCTAT
This sequence comes from Mogibacterium sp., assembly GCA_012840975.1. Lineage (GTDB taxonomy): Bacteria > Bacillota > Clostridia > Peptostreptococcales > Anaerovoracaceae > Crickella. Next base: position 5,279 of record DUVP01000024.1, read on the forward strand.
ATACGAATCTCCCTCTCTTACTTTCTGAATCGCAGAGCCCTTCAAGCCCACGACAAACTGCTTCGGGTCGATTACATGAACAGTCCTTGTAACGCTTTTTCCCCAAAGCCTGTATGTAATTATATATTTTCCGACTTTATCTGTATCTACATCTCCGCTTGCCGATGCCCAGGATGATTTAACACCGGGGTCTTCGAATTCTTCCCCCAGCTCTACTGTAACCTCTGCATCTCCACGCATATCAAGAGCACCTACATACCTGGTTACAACAAAAACGGCAACAACAGCAATCAGCAGGATCATGTCGATTATTAAAAATATCTTAAGTTTCTTTTTCTTCATATTCTGATATTAACACATCGATTTTCTAAACTGAAGATAAGCTTTTGAATATTAATATTATTATTCAAAATATAATGATTGTTTCTGTACAAATAAAATCTCCCTGCGGTTATCTTACCGAAAGGAGATTAATTAACATCATTTTATCTGTTTTCTTATAGTCTTTTTCAAGGCTTGTTCAATGTGCTTTGCTTACATCATTCCCATTCCGCCGCCCTGTGGCATCATAGGAGGTTCGTCCTTCTTAATTTCGACAACTCCGGCTTCTGTAGTTATGAGCATTCCCGCTACAGAACCTGCGTTCTGAAGTGCGGATCTTGTAACCTTGACAGGATCTACTATTCCGGCTTTTATCATATCTTCATATTTATCATTCAGAACGTTGAAGCCGACATCACCTTCTGCGTTTTTAACAGCTTCGACGACGACACTTCCCTCATGTCCTGCATTGGAAGCTATCTGTCTTACAGGTTCTTCCAGGGCTCTTTCAACTATCTTGGCTCCTGTTTTCACATCGCCTTCCTGCTTATCGGCATAGGCCTTGACCGCTCCGATAGCTCTTACGAAAGATACTCCTCCGCCTGCAACGATACCTTCTTCTACAGCTGCCTGAGTTGCGTTGAGTGCGTCCTCCAGTCTCAGCTTCTTCTCCTTGAGCTCTGTCTCTGTTGCAGCTCCCGCATTGATTACAGCAACTCCGCCTGCAAGCTTTGCCAGTCTCTCCTGGAGCTTTTCTCTATCGAATTCGGAAGTTGTATCTTCGATGGTTGCCTTTATCTGTGCAACTCTTGCTTCTATATCAGACTTGCTTCCTGCACCATTTACGATAACTGTATCATCTTTGTTGACTTTAACTGTCTCTGCCTGTCCGAGCATATCCAGTGTAGCTTCATTAAGTTCGTATCCGAGCTCTTCCGCAATTACAACGCCGCCGGTCAGGATAGCTATGTCTTCCATCATCGCCTTGCGTCTGTCTCCGAATCCCGGAGCCTTGACTGCAACTACATCGAGAGTTCCTCTGAGTTTATTGAGAACGAGTGTTGCAAGCGCTTCACCTTCAACGTCCTCTGCTACGATGAGAAGACTTCTTCCCGCTTTCATAATATTCTCAAGCAAAGGAATAATGTCCTGAATATTGCTGATCTTCTTGTCTGTGAGAAGGATGTAAGGCTTGCTCATTACAGCTTCCATCTTCTCGTTGTTTGCCATATAAGGTGAGAGATATCCTCTGTCAAACTGCATTCCCTCTACGATTTCAAGAGTCGTTCCAAGAGTCTTTGATTCTTCAACTGTTATAACTCCGTCTTTGCCGACCTTATCCATAGCTTCCGCAATCAGGTCTCCGATTTCCGGATCATTTGCCGATACGGCTGCTACCTGTGCAATCGACTCTCTGTCATTAACCTGTTTTGCAGCACTCTTCAGATACTCAACGGCAGCATCTACAGCACCGCTGATTCCCTTCTTAAGAATCATCGGGTTCGCTCCTGCTGCTATATTCTTAAATCCGTTTCTGATTATTGCCTGTGCCAAAACTGTAGCTGTTGTCGTTCCGTCTCCCGCTACATCGTTAGTCTTGGTTGCAACTTCTTTGACCAGCTGAGCACCCATGTTCTCTACCTGGTCTTCAAGTTCAATTTCCTTTGCGATTGTAACTCCGTCATTGGTGATGATAGGAGATCCGTAAGATCTTTCTATAAGTACATTTCTTCCCTTAGGTCCAAGTGTAATCTTGACAGTATCTGCCAGCTTGTCTACTCCTTCAAGAATCATTCTTCTCGAATCTTCACCATAGTACAAATCTTTAGCCATTATCTATTCCTCCTTATATATATACTCACAACTATTCTATTGTTGCGAGAATGTCCTTCTGATTAATTATCGTGTACTCAATACCCTTATACTTGAGTTCATTGCCGCCGTATCTGCTGAAAACAACGATATCACCTACTTTAAGTTCCATATGTTCATCCTTTGTTCCCGGGCCTACTGCCAGAACCTCTGCCTGCTGCGGCTTCTCTTTGGCACTTCCCGAAAGAAGGAGGCCTGCTTCAGTCTTTTCTTCTGCCTCCATTTTCTTTATAACAACTCTTGCTCCAAGTGGTTTGATTCCAATACTCATATTCTTCCTCCTGTTTTATTTTTGTTAGCACTCATCTGTTGAGAGTGCCAAGTCTTTAACTATATTGTACCTATCGTCGGACGGCATGTCAACATCTCAATGTGAAGAATTCATCATTTTCTGTCTCGATAATAGTAAAAGAGGTACTGCTGAGCATAGCCTGCATACTCTCCGAATCTCTTACTCGCAAATTCACTCATACCCCGTACATCTTTATCCTCAAATCCGTACATATCTTTCATGATCTGTTTGACCCAGGTATCTATTGGGAAAGCCTCAACATCGTGCAGGCCGAACAGCATTATGCAGTTTGCAACTTTTGGACCGACGCCGGGATAGGCCAGAACCTCATCGTAATTAGCCGGACAGCCTTCTTCCATATATTTCTTCGTCGAAGCAACAATATATTTACTTCTATAGCCAAGCTTCAAAGCCATAAGCTCTTCTACAGTTGCCTTGCTCAGCCTTTCCGGATCCGGAAACGCAAACCTTTCCTCTCCGAACACTTCACCCAGATTTTCTCCATAATTCCTGCAAATAGATTCTATGCATTTCTTGATTCTCGGGATATTGTTATTCTGTGAGATTATGAATGAGATGAGAGTTTCAAATTTATCCTGATTTAGTATTCTTATCCCCTTTCCATACTCTATTGCATCTTCTATTTTCGGTTCGCTGTATAAAAGAGTCTCCTTTATCAGCGAATAATTTGTATTAAGGTCGAAGTAATTTGACCAAAACTTTCTATCTCCGCCTGTTACCTCGAGAACCAGCTCGCCTTTCTCCTGATTAAAGGACGCTTTTCCTGCATAATCTCCAGACATACCGACATAACTTTCACCGTCTTCAGAAGGATTCCATCTGAAACATTGCCCACATTCGAAAATGTGAGCAAGGTCAAAATCCTTAATTCTTTCAAGTTTTATTGTTTCAATTTCCATTCCGTTCAGTTCCTAGTGCAAAGTTTTTTTCAGAACTTATAAATATGAGTTTTTATTGATGTAATTTTCTGACATACAAATCTTCTCTATCTTTAGCCAGATCTTTTACTCTAACGTTAACACTTTCCAGAGTGAAAGATGTCATTTTTGAAATCGCTTTGTAGACGTCTTTCTGCAGTCCGAGACACTTGTTTATCGTCTCGGAGTCTTTGATTGCCATCACATCAATTGTAATAGCGAGATTGGAGGTTTTCCCTGTTCCGAGTCTGTCAACAATGATTAAAGAATCGGAATATTTTTCCGCACATATCACAATTATATCTCTAAGAACCTGTTCGTTGATCTTGAACGTGCCGAAATAACTGAATCTCGGTCTTACAACCGTTCTTTCACTAACATCTTCCTCGGTTTTTGCCGCCCCTCCTACATTTGTTCCCATCGCAAAATCTCTTATAATTTTAAGAGGATTCATAAAGTAACCGGCGAAATCCCTTCTGAGCTGTGCAACCGGTGCAGGAATGACATGCTCTCCTTGCCTCATTCTTCGGTTAGCAGCTGTCTGGCGCTCTTTTTCCGTAGTAATATCTTCGATATATATTCTTTCACCGACAGGAGGTAAGTTGAGAGCCGATGCAATCCAGTCTGTCATCCTGTCTGAAGTGCCGAGTATCATAAGTGTTTCCGGCTGATACTTTGCCAGAGCTTCTATTACTTCTTCCCGCTGATTCTGATAATAAAACAAAGCTGTCTTAATAGCCCCGGTCTTGGTTGCACATTTCTTGGCTGATGAGCCTGCAACAATCTGCCCCTTATATATAAAGAGACCGTCGTCGATAATCGCATTTATATTCCTTTTCTGTGCAAGAGCTGTCGCTTGAAAACTTTTTCCCGTGCCGCTCTTTCCGGTAAATGATACTATATTCATATACTATAACCTGTTTACAAATCAAAAAACTAGTGTTATACTACAGTCGTATCTTAGATGTTATAAGGAGGATTAAAAATGGCTTATAAAATTACAGATGACTGCATCGCTTGCGGAGTTTGTGCAGAAGGTTGTCCTGTAGACGCAATCAGCGAAGGAACTCCTTACGTTATCGATGCTGATGCTTGTATCGACTGTGGCGTATGTGGATCAAACTGCCCTGTAGGCGCAGCTGTTGAAGCATAATCGCACAACACGATTGTCGTGCATTCAGAAAGTCCCGTAGCTCTGGCTGCGGGACTTTTATATTACTTGATATTCGTTCTTTGGTTTTTGTTCTTAATCAAGAAGGAAAGCGTGTGCAGGCTGTCCGACAGATGAACCGACTCGAGAGCCACATTGTCGGGCACAATAAGATCGATAGGTGCAAAGTTCCAGATTCCTTTCACTCCGCCTGCGACCAGATGATTTGCAACATCCTGTGCATTTTCTCTGTTTACGCATATAATTCCAATAGCAATAGATGCTTCCTTAATATAATCTTCAAGTCTGGAATAATCCATAACCTCAACATCGTTAATCCAGTTTCCGATTATTTTAGGATTGACGTCAAAAAGACCCATGATTTTAAAACCTATTTTGTAATAATAGGTATAATTGGTTATAGCCTGACCAAGGTTTCCTACACCGACAATTACCGTTCTGTATTCTCTGTCAAGACCCAGAATCCTGTTGATCTCTTTATACAGTTTGTCAACTTCATATCCGTATCCCTGTTGTCCAAACTCTCCAAATGTATTCAGATCCTGTCTTATCTGGGAGGCTGTATAACCTATCAATTCACTCAACTCATTAGAGGATATCTTTTTGACACCCTTAGTCTGAAGAATCCCAAGATATCTTCTGTATCTTGGTAATCTTCTGATAATTGCATTTGATATCTTAATATTCTTACTCATCTTAGATTTTCTTTCTTTCTATAATACAACTACTTATTTTCTTCTATATATTTTACGATATCACCTACTATAGTAAAATCCTCCGCAATATCGTCCGGAATCTCTATTCCGTATTCTTCTTCTATTGCAAGAACAATCTCAACGGCATCCAGAGAATCCGCTTCCAGATCTTTCATAATATCCGTATCCATCGTTATCGTCGATTCGTCAAGATCGAGCTGTTCAACTATCAATTCTTTAATTTTTTCAAATACCATAGCTGTTCTCCTTCTCTTTTGTATACTTAAATTATAATGTAGTATTGTGTTCTAATCAACTTTTTATGTATGTTCTTTCTTAATGTTACTGGATATCCATCCATTCATCATAAAGACGGGCCACTTCTTTTTTATATTCTTCTAATATATCAGCCTGCTCCTGAAGCCATTCGTATCTATGTAAGTTCTCAGGTTCGCACAAAGAAGCTTCCAGATCTGCAATCACTTCTTCAATTTCATGTATACTTGTTTCAAGCTCTTCAACCCGCCTGAGTCTCCTTCTTTCTTTAGCCTCTTTTCTCTTCTTTGCTTCTCTCTCTTCTTCTGCTGAAAGCACAATTTCCGTAATATCAGCAGATTCGGACTCTGTAGCCGAAGATGAAGATGTAACCTCATTTGTTTCTTCAAACTCTTTTGACTTTTCTACATAATATTCAAAATTACCCTTGTATTCTACCAGTCCGTCTTCTGTTAATTCAAGTATTCTGTCAGGAATTTTTGTCAGAAGATATCTGTCATGTGAGACAATTATAAGGGTTCCCTTGAACTCCAGTAATGCACTCTCTACTACCTCTTTGGAAGGAATGTCAAGATGGTTGGTAGGTTCGTCTAAAACGAGAGTATTCGCACCGGAGAGCATCAGCTTCAGGAAAGAAAGTTTTGCTTTCTCTCCGCCTGATAAAGAACTGACTGTTTTGAACACATCGTCTCCTTTGAAAAGGAATCTTCCGAGTAGAGATCTCATTTCCGTATCTGTATAGAGATGATAGGCATTCTTCATCTCTCCGAGAACTGTTTCTTTGTCGTCAAGCAGTCTTTGTCCCTGGTCGTAATATCCGAAATTTACATTGTATCCGATCTTGAGATATCCGCTATCCGGTTTTTCCTTACCCGTTATGATTTTAAGCAAAGTAGTCTTTCCGATACCGTTATCACCTATTATGCAGATTCTTTCACCCTTCCTTATATTGAAGGATACATTTTTAAACAAAACTCTATCGCCAAAGCTTTTTACCAGATCCTCTGATATGGCAACATCGTTACCGCTTTTATAATCAGCATCGAAAGCCAGTTTCATCTTATCCTGTTTTGTATGAGGTTTTGATATTTTTTCTATTTGAGCAAGTCTTTTTTCCCTTGACCTTGCCCGCTTTGCCAGATGTTCCGTTCCGTGTTGCTTAAACCTTCGAATCATCTCTTCCTGTCTTATTGTCTCTTTTTGCTGTTTTTCATACTCTTTCCGTCTTGCCTCAAGGCGTTCGTTTTTTCGTACAAGAGATTCTGAATAGTTCCCCGAATAAATTTCCAAACTTCCGTCATTCATATCAAAGACTTTGTTTACAATTTTATCGAGAAAATATCTGTCGTGAGATACTGCAAGTATAGTTCCCTGATATGCTTTTAAAAAGCTTTCAAGCCATGAAAGCATATTCAGGTCAAGATGATTGGTAGGTTCGTCTAAAATCAAAATATCGGGCTTTCTGAGCAGTATACATGCGAGTGCTAGTCTGGTTCTTTCACCGCCGGAAAGTTTGTCAGTTGTCTTACTGAGATCTTCTTCGCTGAATCCCATATGCTCAATTATCGCTCTAAGTTCACTTTTATATGTATACCCGCCCTGTTTTTCGTATTCTTCCATTAAAGCCGTATAGGCATCAAGGCTGCAATCAAAGCTCGGACACTTATGATCTGATATCTTAACACTCAGATTGCGAATATCTTTTTCCATCTGTTGCAGATGTGCGAAAGTCTTCTGTGCTTCCGACTCTACAGTACCACCTGAAATAAAATTATTCTTCTGCCTTAAATATCCTATCGTCAATCCGCTCCTGATATAAATGTTTCCGGACGACTCTTTAATCTCACCTGCTATAATTTCAAGAAGAGTTGTCTTTCCCGCCCCGTTCGGTCCGACAATACCTATCCTGTCACCCCTGTTTACATTAAACGAAACATCATCAAGGACAACATCTATTCCATAAGTTTTACTGATATTCTTACCGGATATTACCAGCATTAAAATTCAATCTCCTTTATAACCCAGTAAATAATCTTAAAATCCAAGCGATGGATCGGCATCCAGATCGAAGTCTGAACATTCTCCATTCATGTATGCGTAATAAGCCGAAACAGCCATCATCGCCGCATTATCAGTGCATAAAACCGGACTCGGTCTCAATACCTCTATACCGTTCTCCGCTGCTTTAACAGTCATCAGTTCTCTCAGTCTTGTATTGGACGCGACACCGCCTGCCATCACAATTCTTCTCTGATTATATTTAACAGCTGCCGCAATTGCTTTATCTGCAAGAACTTCTACCACTGCTTCCTGAAAACTTGCCGCAACATCACAGACATTGATTTTTCTGCCTGCCTGTTTTTCCGTATTAAGGTAGTTAAGTGCCTGAGTTTTGAGTCCTGAAAAACTGAAATCAAAGCTTCCGGGTTCAAGATATACTCTCTTGAATGCCACGGCCTCTTTATTTCCTTCTTTTGCAGCTTTATCTATTTTAGGTCCGCCCGGATATCCGAGTCCTATAACCCTGGCAATTTTATCAAAGGCTTCTCCTGCCGCATCGTCTCTTGTTTCTCCAAGTTTGACACATGTATTGTATGACGGAACATTCACTATATTGGTATGTCCTCCCGATACGATCAAAGCCATAAACGGAGGTTCGAGCTCCGGATATTCAAGGTAAGCTGCCGCTATATGTCCCTGCATATGATTAACTCCGACCAGCGGAATATCAAGAGCATATGCAATGCTTTTTGCTGCAGCAACTCCGATAATGAGAGCTCCTACAAGACCGGGCCCATATGTTACTCCGACAAGGTCTATATCCTCAGGGTTAACATCAGCGTCCTTCATAGCCTTTTCTATTGTAATGTTTATATTCTCAAGGTGCTTTCTCGATGCAATCTCGGGAACAACACCGCCGAATTCCGTATGTATATTAATCTGTGAACTTATTACACTACTAAGAAGCTGACGACCGTCAGCTGTAATCGCCGCCGCTGTTTCATCGCAGCTGGTCTCTATTCCCAGTGTAATAAATTTCCCATCCTTCATAATTTATATATCCTTATTCATCAGCAGGGCATCTTCGTTGTTATCTTTATAATATTCTCTCCTGATGCCTACGGTTATAAAGCCATGTTTTTCATACATGCTTATCGCAGCCTTATTGCTTCTCCTGACTTCAAGTGTAATAAGCCGGCAATCTTTAGTCTTGGATACTTCAATAAGATGTGAGAGCATAGCATCACCTATGCCCTTTCCCCTATATTCTTCCAAAACAGCTATATTGTTAATCTGTGCTTCTCCTCCAATAATCCACACATCTGCATAACCGACTTTCTCTCCATTCTTATCGGCTACAATCACATATGCTTTTTCATTTTGAGTCACATCGTAAGTAATTGCCTTTGCACTCCACGGTGTATTTGAACTCTCAACTTCTATACGGGTTATCGCAGGAATATCGCTTAACTTTGCCTTGCGAATCTCGATTTCTTTATTCATCTCTGATCTCTCTTATTTATTGCAGATTTTTTATTCTTGAACTGAGAGTTCCTTCTCTCCGTCTCTGTTCCGCTTCGGCAAGTCTCATATAATCCGGAAATAAATCATTATAATGGATTATCTCTCCCGCTTTTGCTTTGATTGCCGCCAGTACTGCGACATTTTCGGCATTTTGGTATCTTGCTTCTTTATCTGCAAGGATAAAGTCTTTCATCCCGGCTTTTATAATATCGTCGTAAGCATCAATCCCGTCACCTGTAAAGCAAACTCTGCCTTTATGTTCAGAGGATAATACTTCCAGCATTTCCTCTATCATATATTGCCTGTCTTCATTCAGTTTAATAAGCGGAAGATCGGTACTGTTCTGCCATATTCCGGAATATATCTGCTGCCTTCTTGCATTTATCATAGGCACTATCAGTTCACAGGATTTATATCTTTCATCACAACTTATTCCGGCAGCCATTGCTTCAAGTGAGGACACCCCTATGCAAGGAATATCAAACATCTGAGCAAGAGTTTTTGCTGTAGTGACCCCTATCCTTATTCCGGTGAAAGAACCGGGACCGACGGAAGCCGCTATATGGCTGAGCTCTCTTTTCATTTTGCCAGCCTTTGACAATGCCGTATCAGACAATGTAATAATTTCTCGCAGATGATTCATCTCACCTTCCGATTGAGCACAAAAACAATTACCGTCACCGTCGATAACAGCTGCCGATGCGTGTTTTCCCGTTGTCTCTATTGCAAGTATCAGCATTACTTTCCTCACTGTTCTATAGTAACAATTCGTTCGTCTTCTTTTTCCCCGTATTCAATCTTGATGATTACGGACTCCTCAGGCAAAACATCAGCGACAATATCAGCCCACTCAATTATGCATACTCCTTCACCTGAAAGATAATCTTCAGCACCTGTATCCAGCAGTTCGTCTCCATTGCTAAGCCTATATACATCATAATGGTACAAAGGCAGTCTTCCGCTTTTGTACTCTTTAACTATCGTAAAAGTGGGACTGCTTACGTTTTCTTTAACTCCCAGTCCTTCGGCAATATATCCTGTCAAAGCAGTCTTTCCTGTTCCGAGGTCTCCAAGAAGAGCAATGACATCGCCCGCCTCGATGTCATTTGCTATCAATAAGCCTAAAGCCCTCGTTTCCTCTTCGGAATTTATTTTAATAATTCTTTTTCTCCGATTTTTCAATGTTTCTTTTCTAAGCTTTCTTCTGCTTTATAAATACATCTTTACGAAGGAAACCCGATATCCTCTTGTATAGTACAAACGTAAGCAATGAGTTCACTACCGATTTTGCTAAATTAAACGGCAGAATCACGGTAGGTATCATTGCCAATACCGCTTTTACCGGAGCACCTATAAAAACAGGTGTTATAATAAGATTCATCCCGCACATAACAGCTGTCGAAATTATAATTGATACAAGAAGTGCCTGGATTGCCCTCTTCTTTGTCCTGCATCTGTTATACATAACGCCTATCACGATTACAACGATTCCGGTTGCAATAAAATGCATCAGGAAACCGTAAATTCCGTCTCCTCCCAACAGGAATGCCTGTATAAAACAGACAACAAAAGTTACTAAAAGTCCCGCCACCGGCCCGAATGCAAATGAAGTGATATAGATAGGTACATCTGCCGGATCGTACACCAGGAACGGTGCCGGTGGAAAAGGTATCCTTACGAGTAGCATTAATACTACCGAAAGTGCTGTCATAATTGCCAGCCTGGCTATCATAGCCGTACTGATTTTGTTTTGGTTCATAACATATTCCTCCTATTTGAATTTAGATGGAATCTGTCAGGTAAGAATAATGACCCTGACTTATGTCAAGGCCATACATTACAAAATACGTAACGTCTCGTTTCTTTCATCCGGACTATACCGTCGGTACCGGATTCTAACCGGTTCAGCTTTAGCTCGTGGACTACACTTTCGTGATCACCACCGGTGTGGACTTTCACCACGCCCTGAAACAGATATTCGTTTTACTCGCAACAGATGGAGTAGATAGCACGAGCGTAGATGCGGGCCATCCTGTTGAAGGATTCTATGCTCATCTTCTCGTCCGCCTGATGCATTGTATCCTCTTCACCCGGGAACAATGCCCCGAATGCCAGAGTGTTGTCAATAACTTTGGCATAAGTTCCTCCCCCTGAAACTTCCGGCTTATTCTCTGTATCGCCCGTTTCATCGACATATGCCTTAAGCATTTTCTCGACCATAGGATTGTCCAGACTGAAGAAAACCGGACTCTCATGCATCTTCTTAACGATGCCTATATTGGTATCTCTTATCGTTTCTTCAATTCCTCCGAAAACATCTTTATCTGTATTCGATACCGGATATCTGATGTTTACTGTTACACTCGCCAGGTCTTCATTAATATTAGCCATTCCGATGTTAAAAATCAATGGTCCGGAATTTTCATCATAAAATCCGCATCCGATTTTTTCACCATTGTAATTAAATCCTATATATTCATTATATGCGAAGATAAAATCGTTAAGCTCTTCATTTCCAAATTCGATCTTGCCCAGGACTTCCATAATTATACTTACAGCATTCAGTCCGAGATCCGGATGTGCTCCGTGAGCAGCAAGTCCCTCTGCTGTTATGACCAAAGATATTCCCTGTTTCTTTGCCGTAACATTATAGCCTGTCTCGGCACAGTACAGATCGATCTTATTCCTTATAAGATTGTATTCTTCTTCGCTTCCCGATATTACAGCTTTTGCCAGTCTTGGCACTATATTCGGAGCTGTCCCCGCTTCCAGCCTGGTAAGCCTCAATTCGTCCTTGCCCGGTCTATTGTTGAATTTCTGTGCAAGGTCGAATATCAGGATTCCCATCTCTCCGTTAACTAAAGGGAATGAACCGTCTGGAGTAAAGCCCATATCAGGCTGACCTACTCTATCAAGATAATAATACATTCCATCTTTGTCTGTTTCTTCATCAAGTCCGAGAACCAGTCGTATTGTCTTCTTAGGAATGATTCCTTCTTCCTTAATAGCTTTCATCGCATACAGGCATGCAATAAGCGGACCTTTATCATCAGCAACTCCTCTTCCATACACATATCCGTCTTTTTCAACCATTGTGTATGGATCGCTTGTCCAGCCTGTACCCTCAGGTACCACATCTATATGTGCTGAAATCGCCAGGACTTCCGGATCTTGAATTTCTTCCGAGGCTCTGAATTCAATATGTCCACCATAGTTATCGACGTTTACCACATCAAAGCCCATTTCTTCTCCCTCTTTGAGGATGTGGATAAATGCTTCGTGTATGTCTCTTCCAAACGGTAAAAGTTCTCCTCCTTCCGTTTTAACGGGTTGAGACAATACGCTTTTTTTTGATATACTTGCCGCCAGAGTTTTAAGCATATCATCTTTATAGGAATCCAATCTGTCCAAATATGTCATTCTTCTTCACCTTCCGCTTTCTCAATTTGAGCTATATCGCTTGCTTTTTCCGCTTTTTTAGTAGTATATTCTGAAACAATCTTCCCTTTCTTGAGAGTAGACAGGTTTACCGATCTTATAATGTTACCGGATTGATCAAATTCAAATGTACCTGTAACACATTTTATGTTCTCAAATGCATGTAAAGCCTCTCTGATATCCCTTCCCTCTATTGATCCCGCACGATGGATTGCATTTATGAGAAGAAGATAAGAGTCATATCCCCGTGCCGCATTATCTGTAGGAATATCTTCACTTCCATACATATTTGCATATTCTATCTGAAACTTCCGTGTTTCTTCTGTCAGTGCATCAGTTGCTTCGTTCGGACTTTCAAGGACAGAAGTATAAGGAAATACTACCTTAATATCGGGATGTTTTTTCATCATCCTGACAAAATCGTCTTCTCCCCAATTTCTGATTCCAAGGAAAATAATATCCGTTCTATTATATTTTTCCACCAAGGTAAACAACTTGTCCATTATTTGCGTATCAAGCGGAGTATAGCAAACATCGGCATTGTTTCTTATTATTTCTTTAAAAGCATTATCAATATCTTCATTTGAGTCATTGATTTCTAAATTCATGCATATCGCCGCACTTTTTCTGCCGGCGAGTTTCTTTATATTATCTTCAAATCCTTCTACTGCAGCTGTCGTAGTTCCATCGTTCTTTAATCTTACTATCGCAATTTTATTTGAGCCCAGCTCTTCATAAGCGTATTCTGCAACGCCCGCTCCGATTTGAGATCCTGTAAGACAGGCTCGGAAGTAATAACTGCCCTCTGTAATCAGGGGATTTACCGCTGAAGGTGTAATAGTAGGAATCGCAGCTTCTTCTATATACTTTGAAGCCACCAGCGATGATGCTTCCCCGCTACTTCCGATTATCGCAACAGGCCTGGCTTCTATAAGGCTTTGTATGGCTGTTTCCGAGGCTGCAACACTTGACTGTGTATCGACCTTGAGAAGTCTTACCTCATATCCGATAACATTATTATAAATACTATGGGCAAGTTCTATACCCTTGATTTCCTGCTTCCCGCTTGCGGAATCCCTTCCTGTTACAGGTTCAAAAACTCCTATCGTAATAACAGGATTTGTTATATCTTCCTTCTTGTCTATATATGTATTTTTAAAGTTGTCAAATGTAGTACAACCGGAAACAACGACCATAACGGTCACTATCCCTAAGGCCCTTATTATTTTTTTAACTGTTTTACCATTCTTCACTGTTAAGGACCTCTTTCATTTGTTCTTTGGTATTGACATGGTTGATTTTCTGTCTCACATGCGAACTTCCCCTCATGCCTTTAGTGTACCACACCACAAACTTTCTGAATTCTTTAACTGCGATTTCCTCTCCTTTAAGCTTACAAAGCAGCTCAAGGTGTTCCATCATCATTGAAATTTTTTCTTCTCGGGTAGGCTCGGAAGCTTTAGATTCTCCTTTATATTCTCTTATCAGTTCCCTGAATATCCAGGGATTACCCATAGCTCCTCTCGCGACCATAACAGCATCGCAAGCCGTTTCTTTAAGCATTCTGATACCGTCACTCGCTGAGAAAACATCTCCGTTACCTATTACAGGTATCGAAACCGCCGACTTCACTTCTGCGATTATATCCCAATCCGCTTTACCGCCATAATATTGATTTCTCGTTCTGCCGTGTACGGTTATCGCTTTTGCCCCTGCTGCTTCTATTGCCAGGGCATTTTCGACAGCGTTGATATTTTGAGATGTCAAGCCTTTTCTGATCTTAACAGTTACCGGTTTTGAAGAGTTCTCTACTACAGCTTTAGTAACTTCATATACCTGCGCGGGATTGGCCAAAAGTGCCGATCCGTCACCATTCTTGAATACCTTAGGCACCGGACAACCCATATTGATGTCGAGCACTGAATTTGCCAGTTTGTCAAGCTTTCCGGCTGCATATGCCATTACTTCCGGTTCACTTCCGAATATCTGTATTGCCGTTGGTCCGGCATTGTCAGGTATGTAGGCTAATTGCACGGTTTTTTTATCTCCATAATAAATACCCTTAGCACTTATCATTTCCGTGTATGTCATGGCCGCCCCTTGCTGTTCACACAGGGATCTCATGACTGCATCGGTGATTCCTGCCAAAGGTGCAAGTACGAACGGATTTTGCAATTCAAGATTTCCTATTTTGAGCATCAAACCTGCAAAACTCTTTTCTTGTTGAGTCCCTTATTCTTTTCATAAAGAATCTGCAACCCGTCAAGTGTTAATCTTCTGTCGATAACATCGATACAATCGACTCCGCTTTCTATCATAGTCGCCATACCGCCGGTTGCAATTACTTTAATATCTTCGGGTTTACAGTCAAGCTCTTCAGACATTTCTTTCTTCATACCGGCAACCATATGTTCTGTGAATCCCATATGTCCATATATAAGTCCGGACTGCATTCCTTCATTTGTATTCTTGCAGATATATTTCCCCGGTATCTCAAGGTCGACATTCGGCAGTTTTGCTGTATGTTCAAACAATGCCACTGCGGATGTTTTAAGTCCCGGTGCTATTGCTCCTCCGATGAAGCTGCCGTCTGCCGATATACAGCAGAAAGTTGTTGCTGTTCCGAAGTCAATTACGATAAGATTATTCCTGTACTTGGTAAAAGCTGCAACTGAATTTGCAATACGATCTGAACCAACCTGTCTTGGATCATCGTATTTAATCTTAAGACCCGTCTTTATTCCCGTCTCAACGACAATAGGGTTTGTATCAAAGAACTTCAGACACATATGTTCCATCGTAAAAAGCAAGGACGGGACTACCGATGAAATGATAACATCTTTAACATCTTTTGGGTCGATACCGTCATGCCTGAACATAGAATCTATCAACACGCCATATTCATCGGCAGATCTTTTATTATCTGTAGCCATTCTCCAGCTGTCAATCATCTCTCGTCCTTTAAACACACCAAAGACTATATTAGTGTTTCCGACATCGATTGCAAGAAGCATTACATTTCCTCCAGTCTTTTAATAGCAAGAGCCATTGTCAATCCCGGAATTACCCTGTTCGCAGTCATTTCCGCTCCCAATATCTCATTTGTTCTCTTAAGTCTATATTGTACGGTATTATTATGTATATTCATAAACTTTGCCGTCTTGTTGCTGTTCATCCCTGCATCCAGAATAAAGGTAGATAATGTGTCCAGAAGGAGTCTCCCCTTGGTTATTGAAATCTCCCTCTCAAATGGTTCAAGGAGATCAAGATACAGATTCTTAAGTAAAACAGCTTCGGATCTTATATTTACACAATCACAGACCATAGTCATCTCATATTTCGAAAAAACTCTCTTATATGGAAAAACCGCTTCAACATATTTTCCGGTTCTGTTTATAAGCCTGAAACCATCTAAAGCAGCTTCAAGAGTCTCTATGCCTGTGAAATGAAAGATTCTCGCATTCTTCTGACCGCTTTTTAAATTTTCATACATTTCAAGGCAGGCTTTTTTTGTCTCCACTGTTTTATTGCGGTCACCGGAATCAAATATCATACCGAAAACCTTTTCTCCGTCTACAGATGTGAGGAATTCGAAATCATTTTTTCTACTACATTCAGAAAGAATGCTCTGAACTTCGCTGTCTTCTATATCTTTTGTCATAAATACGCTCATAAATTTCTTGTCTTTAAGATTGGTTTCCTCAAGCAGTGTTTGACAAAATGACAAATCCCCTCTAATAGCCGATTTTATAAACTCGGATTTCGAGTCTCTTTCCGGGGTATATTTCCAAATACCTATTGCAATTAATATAACATCGGCCAATCTTTTCATTTCTCTCGCCGAATGCTTATCATCATTATCCACAATAACAAGAATATACTTCTTTTTGTTTATATTGATATATCCCCAATATAAAACTATTCCGTTAATAGTCACTCTGGTGAAGGTATTGGTATTAAAATCTCCGTCCTGTCTTACGGCCTGAACAGCATCTTCCACTGTGACCATCTGTCTTGTTTCGACAGTAAGAATCGGGTTGAACTCCTCAGTCATTAAAACAATCTGATATCCGTTATATATAGCTGCTTCTTTAAGTGCTTTCGGAAAAGTATGGTGCTTCTCAAAATTGAGAAGATGATATATCGTATTATTCACCATATTGTCACTGAAATTATGCCCGTAAAGGATTTTGTCTGAAACTTCCTCAATCATCATGGAATATGTGATTTTAGCATCACTTTTAATAGCTATAATAATGAGTCCTGCAGACTCCGCAGTTTCTATAACTCTGGAATCTAAAGTTTTAATGCCTTCTTCGTTCAAAAATACTACAAGGGCGCTTATACCTTTTTCGGCCAATCCTTTTACCAGTATTAACTGCGCATCTATATCATCTTTGATTGACCAGAAATGAGTTATGACCATCTGGTCTTTGATACCATTGCGTTCAATACCTTTTTTCGGGTCAGGCTCGTCAAATACAGAGATGGTTTTAACCCTTCTGTTCAGTCTCTTTTCACACGATAAGATACTGCAATCTTTAAATACATCTAAGCTTAAACAATCTTTTATTGTAACCCTCATAACTATATCGCTTTCTTATTCTAATTAATTATCTTCTTTATCGGAATCCTTTTTTTTCTTATCTTCGTTATTTATATTCGTTGGTCGCCTGTATTCCTCATATCCGAACCTGTCTTCAGAAGAGTTTGAGTCTTGCTTTGCTTCCGCATTGCTTTCCCTCAATCTGTCCTGAAGATTCTGCATGCGTTCTGCTGCTTCTTTTCGCGCTTTTATTTCACTTTTGAAGCTTTCTTCAGCTTCTTTTTGATTCTTCTTTTCGGTTTTCTTTCTCTGTTCAGCAACCTCTTTCTCCAGTTCTTCAGGAGTGATTTCTCCATTAAAGAGTCTTTCGAATTGTTCTCCGTCAATTGTCTCAACAAGAAGCAGTGATTGTGCCACCCTTTCAAAGGCTTCATCATTCTCCTGAAGTATCTTCTTTGTATCCGCATAACATTCTTCGAGGATTCTTCTTATTTCGTGATCAACCTCAGCAGCAAGCTCCTCTGAGAAATTCTGTCTTGTTGAAAAATCTCTGCCGAGAAATACTTCATCACTTGAACTGAAGGATACCGGTCCGAGCTTTTTGCTGAATCCGTATTTTGTTACCATCTGTCTAGCTATTTCAGTAGCTCTTTCAAGGTCGTTACTTGCACCGGTTGATATATCATCAAGTTTAAGCTCTTCAGCAACACGGCCTCCGAACAGATGCTTGATAGAGTTGATCATACGACCCTTCGTCTCAAAGAACCTGTCTTCTTCAGGCAGCCACATAGTGAATCCGCCGGCCATTCCTCTCGGAATAATAGTAATCTGGTGTACAGGGTCTGAGTCCGGTGTTGCTCTCATAACGATAGCATGTCCTGCCTCATGGTAAGCCGTAAGTATTCTCTCCTTGTCCGATATAACTCTGGATTTCTTCTGCGGTCCCGCCATAACTTTGGTAGTCGCCTCTTCGATTTCTTCCATTCTGATCTTTGTCCCGTTTCTTCTTGCAGTCAGAATTGCCGCCTCATTTATAAGATTTTCAATATCTGCAGGTGAAAATCCCGGTGTTCTCTTTGCAAGAACTTCCAGGGATATATCTTCTGCAAGAGGCTTATTCTTAGTATAAAGTTCGAAAATCTCTTCTCTGGCCTTAATATCAGGCATACCGATAACTATCTGCCTGTCAAATCTGCCCGGTCTCAGGAGTGCAGGGTCCAAAACGTCAGGTCTGTTTGTTGCAGCCAGAACGATAATGCCCAGGTTGCCTCCGAAACCATCCATCTCTACAAGAAGCTGGTTAAGTGTCTGTTCCCTTTCGTCATTTCCACCGCCAAGTCCTGCTCCTCTTCTTCTTCCTACGGCATCGATCTCGTCGATAAACACGATGCAAGGTGCGTTTTTCTTTGCCTCGTTGAACAAATCTCTTACTCTCGATGCTCCTACTCCAACAAACATCTCTACAAAATCAGAACCGGATATAGTGAAGAAAGGAACTCCTGCCTCTCCGGCAGTCGCTCTTGAAATATATGTCTTTCCGGTTCCCGGCTGTCCTACAAGAAGAACACCCTTTGGTATTCTGGCTCCGAGCTTAGTGTATTTTGACGGACTCTTAAGAAAATCCACAATTTCGTATAATTCCTGTTTTTCCTCTTCAAGTCCCGCTACATCATTGAAATTGATAGATTTACTGCTGCTCTTATATAATTTTGCCTTGTTCTTGCCGAACTGAAATGCTTGCTTGTTCCCGCCCTGGCTGAGCATAAAATACAAAAGAAATATCATACCGCCCATCATAAGCAGTGTCGGTAAGATTTTGAAAAAGCTGTATTCACTTTCAGGCGGATCACTGACCAGTTCTATTTTTTTCTTTTCCAGCATAGGATAAATATACTTCTCTTCCAGCCAGTTAATTTCAAGAGCCGATGGAGCATAGGCGATATCTACGTCATCATTACTCTTCTTTCCTGTCAGCTGTCTGTCTGTAATATTTATCTCTTCATATTCTCCCTTCTGGAGCTGTGTTGCAAATTGCGAAAATTTTATCTCTTTGGTTGTTCCCTGTTGTCCCACATTGCGGAAAAACCAGGAAAGTGTGAGAACCATCGAAAATATAAGTATATAGACTCCGATGCTACGTCCGTATTTTTTCAATTTATATTTCTCCTCTTTTTTTTATATAGATTTTTATTATTTTTTGTGTTCCAGTCACAAATTTTATCATAGCTTATCAGCTATTTCAATGAAAAGCACCCTTTTAGTTGTGTCGGAAACCTGATATTTTTGTGAAAATCTTCCCTTCTGTCTTTCCGTTTCGCTCCCAAGATAATTGCTCGGTAATATCCATAAAACTTCAGAACCTATTGCAACCATAAGTATGCTTTCTCTTGCTGTTTTCTTGACTTTGCTATCCACAAGATAATCCTGTATCTTCTTTCGTCCTTTTTTTATAGCAATGAAATCGGCTTCTTTTCTGGGTCTTAACTCCAGATTGCCGACTTTTCCCGGATAATCTTTGTTAAATTCATCAAAGTCAAATGCTGCATATAATGAATTGTCGTCCGGTTGAAAATCCTGAATCATCATTACCTGCGGTATCATTCTTAAGCTTGTGTCGACAGGAATTTCCTGCTCCTCATCCGGTACTGAGAAAATTATTGAATTATATTCTCTCCTTGCCCTGAAACCGTCCGGCAGATTGATACTTGCAGACGGATTTTCACTATATATCAAAGACAAGGTCGCATTAATGAGCTCATAGCTTACCTTATCCTCTATATTTATAATGTCAAAAATGAAATTTACTATTCTGCTGTTTATAGCAGGGGGATTTTCTCTAATCTCGGTTATATCTAAGGTGACAGAATCGTCGGTTACATTTAATTTTTCCGAACATTCGGAAAAAGCTATTTCTCTTAGTATTGAATTATCCATTTCCGCCAACTCAGCATACCTTAGAAGTGCATGCCTGACTCTTGGATTATAATTCTTTTCAAGATATGGAATCAGTTCATTTCTTATCCTGTTACGTGTGTAATCAGTCCCCTCATTGGTAATGTCAATATTAGGATGCAGCTTGTTTTTTTTGATATATTTCTCTATC
The DNA here is from genome assembly GCA_012840975.1 of Mogibacterium sp. GTDB lineage: Bacteria > Bacillota > Clostridia > Peptostreptococcales > Anaerovoracaceae > Crickella. Next base: position 25,456 of record DUVP01000024.1, read on the forward strand.
TCGCTTCTTACTACTCCAAGAAGCGGACGAATGAGCCAGTATCCGCCTGCTGTGGGTCTTGCAGCAGGCATGCCCGCCAGTCCGCTCGGACCCGTTCCTCTCAAAAGTCTGAACAGAACTGTTTCACTTTGATCATCTGCATTATGAGCTACCGCAACATATATCCTCTCACGTTCTGTCCCCTGAGATTGAAGATCCTCGCACATGTCATCAAAAACGCTGTATCTAACATGCCTGCCCGCTTCTTCAGTGGATATCTTAAGATCGTCTGCTATTATATTACAATCTACCTCAAAAACATGGCATTCGAGATCCAGCTTTTCACACATTTGTACAGCTCTTTCCTGTTCTTCATATGCTTCAGGTCTTAGCATATGATTGATATGAACCGGAATAAGTGTAAGTTTATATATGTCTGATAAGTTTGCAAGTGCATGGAGCAAACAAAGTGAATCCGGTCCGCCGGAGAAACCCACGACAATTACCGAATTCTCTTCAATCAGATTACTGTCGATTATCGAATCTATAACATGATTTTTTGACATTTTGCCTCCTTATCGCTTTATGTTGAAGAATCTGCATCCGTTTTCTGTCAGGATACGTGCCGCTTCCGTATATTCTATCCCCTTAATTATCGCCATTCTTCTGACTATATGCTCTACATATTGCGGCTTGTTTGGTCTTCCCCTTAAAGGTTCAGGTGCCATATAAGGAGCATCGGTTTCTGAAAGCAGGAATTCCACAGGAATCCTCCTGACCACCTCAACCGCTCTTTTTCCGTTTTTAAATGTGACAGGTCCTCCGAGTGATATAGTCGCTCCAAGTTTAATATATTCTTCAGCCAGTTCAGCAGAACCTGAAAAACAGTGCATCTGTACTCTGGCATCCCCGACGTCACCGCTCGGAGAAGGTCTTTTTTCAAACCCGCTCTTTCTTTCTTCTGAAAACGCTCCCTCTTCCGTCAATATATCCATAGTCAATTTGTGAGCATCTCTGGAATGAACGACTATCGGCATCTTGAGTTTATTTGCAATTCGTATCTGCTTTCTGAATAACTCCTGCTGTTCAGCCTGATTATCTTTACCATAATAAAAATCGAGCCCTATCTCTCCTATAGCAACCGCTTTTGGATGAGTTGCAAGTTTTTTTATTTCCTCTAAATCCGCGTCGTTATAATAAGAAGCCTGACTTGGGTGTAGTCCCACGGTTGCATAGCACCAACTGTAATCCTCCGCATTTCTTAATGCCTGTCTTGAGGCTGCAACACTGTCCGAAGCATCTATTATATATGCAAGATCTGAAGCTTCGATTTCCTCTGCAATCTGCTTTCTTTCTTCATCCGAATATTTTTCGTAATTAAGATGTGTATGTGCATCAAATAACATATTTTTCTGTCCTTTATGTCCTTTATTATGTTAAAAAGGGTCTCTAAACAGGAGACCCTTTTGATATTTTTAAAGTATATATGTTCACTATTTTTCATTGGCCGCGTTTCGTATTTCTTCCAAAGCTTCAAGTTCTTTCTCTATGTCCAGTCTCGGGAAAAGCTGCTGGCCTTTTGAAACTTTGCTTCCTTCCATCTGATAGAATTCGAACGTATCTTCCCATTTGATTTCCGTCTCAGCTAAACCGAGCTGTTCTCTCATCTTGTCAGAAGCTGTATGCATGAAAGGTGTTATAAGTATGGAAGCGATTCTGAGAGCCTCAGCTAGATTTCTCATTACAGTGTTCAGTTCGTCTTTTCCGGCTTCATCTTTCGCAAGAACCCAAGGAGTTTTCTCGTCTATATATTTATTCGCTCTTCTTATCATTACCCAGATTTCCTCAAGCGCCATATTGAATTGAAATGCATTCATTTTATCTTCTACGCGCCCGGCTGTCGATGTAACAAGAGCGATAAGCTCTTCGTCCAAAGCATCCTTTGTTTTCGCCTCAGGAACTATACCTCCGCAATATTTTTCTATCATCGAAACCGTTCTCGAAAGAAGATTTCCAAGGTCGTTTGCCAGATCGAAGTTTATTCTTTTGAGCATTACTTCATTGGTGTAGATTCCGTCCTGACCGAAAGTATATTCTCTTAACAGAAAATACTTCAATGCGTCGATTCCGTATCTGTCAATCAGGATTTCCGGGTCGACTATATTGCCCTTTGACTTTGACATCTTTCCGCCATCGATCAAAAGCCACCCGTGACCAAGTACCTGCTTCGGTATAGGTTCCTCTATAGACATCATCATTGCAGGCCAGATTATAGAATGGAATCTTACAATTTCCTTCCCGACAAGGTGAACGTTGGCCGGCCAGTATTTCTTATACAGGCTGTCATCTTCTGTTCCCCATCCGAGAGCCGTAATATAGTTGCTCAATGCGTCGAGCCAGACATAGATAACATGATCCTCATCGATAGGAACAGGTATACCCCAGTCGAACTCCGACCTCGATATGCATAAATCCTCAAGCCCCTGCTCAACAAACGAAATCATTTCGTTTCTCCTTGATTCCGGCTGTAAAAACTCCCTGTTATTGCGGAAGAGATCAAGAAGCTTATCAGAATATTCAGAAAGTCTGAAAAAATATGCTTCCTCCTGCATTTTCCTGACCGGTCTGCCGCAATCAGGGCAGATTCCGTTCTCTGCCTGTGTCTCTGTCCAGAAAGCTTCGCAAGGAGTGCAATAAAGACCTTCGTAAGTTCCCTTATATATGTCTCCATTCTCATACATCTTCATAAAGATCTTCTGAACCCCTTCAATATGTCTTGGTTCCGTCGTTCTTATGAAGTCATCATAGCTTATTTCCATCTTATCCCAGAGTCTTAAAATCGTTTCCACTACTGAATCGACATAATCTTTTGGTGAACATCCCGCTTCGATTGCACACTTTTCGATTTTCTGCCCGTGCTCATCCGTTCCTGTCAGGAATCTGACATCATAACCTGAAAGTCTCTTGAATCTTGCCATTGCGTCAGCCATAACAGTGCAATATGTATGACCTATATGGAGCTTTGCACTCGGATAATAGATAGGCGTAGTAATATAATATGTTTTTTTGTCTTCCATTTTAAAACCTTCCCGCTCGCATGAGAGCCTACATCGGATTTGTTTCTTCATACTTAGTTATTATATCAAAAATCATGAGAATCGTCATCGCTTTACCTATTTTGATTTTCTTCTTAAAATATCCTTATACATTAATGCTAATGCGTAAAAAAATAACAGTACAAATAAAAAAGTAAAAGATCCATCTATATCTTGAGTAAAATCAATAAAAGCAGAAACAGCTGCCACAAGTCCAAGTACAATGACAAGAGCTACTCTCAGCGGAAAAGGAAGCCTGCTTTTTCCGAGATAGCAACAATTGAAAAAAGCAAAAAATATATGTGCTATAAAATATGTCATAGCTATCAATCCCATTATCAGATTCAAAAAACTTTCATCTTTTACATTAAAATATCGGACAATGCTCAAAGCCAAAGCAATACCAAATGCTGTTACAAACAATTTTATTGCAAGATTTTCTTTTCCATGCTTAACTGAAAATGCTTTATTTATATATTTCTTAACCATTTTTCTTTTATCACACCTTTATTTGAATTTTAAGGAAACAAACTTTAGGAAGCATAACTTCTTGTATTTACATATTATCACCAACCTGTATAATTTCCTCGGATATTGTACAATCAGCGATTTAATAAATCAACATTTTCCGAAAAAAAGAGTTTTTGAGATTATATCTCCAAAAACTCTTTTTTGATTCGTTATGATTTGCTTGATACAAATTGTTATTTTGCCGCTTTTCCGATTTCCAGACCCTTTTTAAAAGCTTCGATATTTGGTTCGATTAGATCCGGTTTCTTCTTGAAATTAGTCTCGATTCCTTTAATCATGACTTCTTCCGGAACAGCGTTTGTATAGCCGATATATACACCGAGCATAATAACGTTAAGTGCTCTTTCATTGCTCATATCGATTGCCATCTGAGTAACCGGAGCCTTAACTACATTAATGTCATCTCTTGTAATTTCATCGGTTACAATTGTGCTGTTCACAAACAGATTGCCGCCTGGTTTGAGATTATCGATAAACGCTCTGTATGACGGTCCGTTCATTACTATAAGGTCCTCGAGATTATAACTTACCGGAGAACCGATTTCTTCATCTGATATAACTACGAAGCAGTTTGCTGTACCGCCTCTCATAGCAGATCCATATGAAGGGAAAAATGTAACATTCAGGTCGGTTGTTTCCGATGTTGCTGTTGCAAGCATTCTTCCCATCGTCATTACGCCTTGTCCGCCGAATCCGGCGATCATAAGATTTCTTTCCATTGTCGCCTCCTACTTCTTTTTCTCTCCACCGTCTCTGTATACCCCTAAAGGATATTCTGCAAACATCTTCTCTCTAAGAAAATCCAGAGAATCTATAGTGCTTAATCCCCAGTTTGTCGGGCAAGATGTAACTACTTCTACCATTGAGAATCCCTTACCGTCAAGCTGATACTGGAATGCTTTCTTGATAGCATTTCTGGCCTTTATTACATTCTGAGGAGTGTCGCAGGATACTCTCTCAAGATAATAAGGTGCGGTAAGCTGATTCAGAATCTCGCACATGTGCATAGGATATCCGTGTTCTTCAGCACTTCTTCCTGCCGGCGAAGTTGTCGACTTCATACCTAACAATGTAGTAGGAGCCATCTGACCGCCTGTCATTCCGTATATTCCGTTGTTTACAAAAATCACAGTAAAGTTTTCTCCTCTGTTAGCAGCCGACATTGTCTCTCCCAATCCGATAGCTGCAAGGTCACCGTCTCCCTGATATGTGTATACAAGTGAATCCGGCGATGACCTCTTTATACCGGTTGCTACCGCACAGCCTCTTCCGTGTGCGGCAATTATAGCATCGTGAGAAACATAGAATTGTCCCAGTCCGCAGCAGCCTACACCTTCTACTCTTACAAGCTTATCAAGCTTACCGAGTTCTTCTGCAGCTTCACCTACAATCTTGTGAACAGTACTGTGCATACACCCCGGACAGAAACCGGATACTGTATTTTCCAAAACACCTTTGGTTCTTGAATAAACTTTTTTCTCTTCAGCCATTACAGCACCTCCTTAATCATTTCCTGAGCAGCCTTCATGACCTGTTCATTAGTCAGAAGTTGTCCTCCTGATCTAAGGCACTCTCTGATAGGGCAACGTCCCTGTACAGCATAGTCAACATCCCATCTCATCTGTGCAGGGATCGACATCTCAACATTAAGGATCCCCTTAACTCTGTCGAAATCAATATTTGAAAATGCTTCATAAGGGAACGGAGAAACTCTTATAGGTCTTATCATTCCTATCTTATATCCCTGTGCTCTGAGCTGCTTTATTACCGCTCTGCAAATACGTGCCGATATTCCATATGCGGCAATTATAATTTCGGCATCTTCCGTCAGATACTCTTCAACTCTGACATCTTTATCCCATGTCTTGTAAAGCTTATCCGCTTCTATATTAACCTGTTCCTGTCCCGATCCTACCGATCCCGGTCTGCAGTAAGCAGCTTCTCCGAGAGGGTGTCCGATTATAGCTCTGTATTTAAATGCATCTCTGAGCTTCTGTATTTCTTCATCGGATTTCATCGGTGGAAGAACTACAGGTTCCATCATCGTTCCGACAACACCGTCCGTCAAAATGAGAACAGGGTTATGGTCTCTTTCTGCCAAATCAAATGATTCGTACACCATATCGACACACTCCTGAACGGTCGACGGAGCCAAAACTATCATTCTGAATCCACCGTTGCCGGATGCTTTTGTTGCCTGCATGTAGTCCTGTTGTGACGGTTGAATTGCTCCGATACCGGGACCTCCTCTTTGAACATTGACATACACTATAGGAAGTCTTGCGGATGCACTGTAGGAAATTCCTTCTGAATAAAGGCTTATTCCTGTCGATGAAGAAGAGCTCATCGCTCTTATTCCCGTCGATGCTGCTCCATAAAGCATGTTTACAGAAGCAACTTCGCTTTCGGCCTGTACAAATGTACCGCCTACTTCAGGCATTCTTCTTGCAAAGTATTCAGGTATCTCGTTCTGCGGAGTGATAGGATATCCCGCAAAGAATCGACAACCTGCTCTTGTAGCTGCCTCGGCTATAGCCTCACAGCCTTTCATAAATACACGTTCTGACATCTTGCTCTCCTTTCTTATCTCCACACCTCGATAGCTGCGTCAGGACAAATCTGTGCACATAATGCACATCCTATGCAATCCTCCGGTCTTGCAGCGACTGAATAAAGATATCCTCTTGAGTTAACCTTGTCACCAATTTCAAGAACTTTTTTTGGACATGAGATAACGCAATAGGAACATGATTTGCAAGATTCACTGTTAATTTCTACTCTCGCCATAAAATTCCTCCTTATCAATACATGATGAGTTTATTTAATCAATCCACGAATAGGTCAGATACAAGTCAAGAGGTATGAGATATTTGTCTGTTTTGCTCTTTGCCTCTTCATAAATTTCCCTTCTCACACAGGCACTGCTATATGTTGCAATCCCTTCGAGAGTAGTATTTAACTTGTCAAGACCTTCCATGAATTCATTAAGCGTAGTTGTATATCCGACATTTGGATTTCCAAGCAGATATATTCGATCCAGTCTTATCGATCTCAGAATATGCGTCATTGTACCGTCTATACCTTCTATAGACCTTGTCCATGGTCTATATGGATTCATTATATATACAGGTATCGAATCGTCTTTGCTCAGGATATGGCTATATGCACCGGCCATCCTCGCCGCTGAATGACCTCCTCCTATGTCCAGAAGGGTATATCCTTCTCTTTGTAAAGAAGTCGCAACTCCCCCAACGATTGTCGGTGCATCCAGGTACTGATCCTGGTAATTTATATTGACACCTTTATTTCTAAAGGTCGCCTGTAAATCCCTTGATCTGTATAGAGGTTTAGTTTGATCAAGGTCAAACAAATCTACTTTCCTGCCTGTTTTCTCTGCAAGTATAGACGCCACATTAAGTACAATCTCACTTTTGCCGCTTCCAGCTTCACCAATGAATACGAAGTTTTTCTTCTCTTTCATTATGATATCAAAAGTCTTATCTTCACCGTAAAATAAATCCATAATCCCCTTTTATTCAAAAAAAGCTGTACACCCTCCAAGGGAGCCAGCTTCATTCAATAGTATCCTTCAAGAAATAATTTTATGTTTTCTGTACACTCTCATTAGGTTTATACTATTTTTTAAGTGTTTTTTCAAGTACTTTATGCTTTATTTCAATACTTCTTGACTTTTAAGATAGTAATCATATTAAATAGAGGCATGAAAATATTAAGTATAACAGCACAAAAGCCACACTCAACAGGTAGTGGTACATATTTGACAGAACTGGTCAATTCATATCACCGCGCAGGACACACTCAGGCTGTAGTCTGCGGTGTTTTTCGTGAGGATGATGTCCATTTTCCGGAAGAAGTTAAATGCTATCCGGTCTTCTACTCTCACAGAAAGAATCCTGATTTAAATGCCGACCTTCCTTTTCCGGTTATCGGAATGTCTGATGTAATGCCTTACGAATCGACAAGATACTGTGATTTGACACCTTCCGACATCGACAAATTTGAAGCTTCATTTATGAAAACTGTTTCACAGGCGGTGGAAGATATCGACCCCGATGTCATACTTTGTCATCACCTTTTCCTGCTGACTTCCTTTGTGAGAAAGAACTTTCCTGACAGGAAGATTTTTGGAATGTGTCACGGTTCGGATCTTAGACAGGTAATCAATTGCACACACATGCGCGATATTGTTTGTCCACAAATAGCTAAACTGGATCATATATTTGCCCTGCATGACAGACAGAGACATAAAATCTCCGAGCTGTTTAATATAGAGGCTTCCCGGATAACAGCTGTTGGAAGCGGGTATAATTCCGATCTCTTCAATTCTGAAGGACGGGTTTTGCATAATCCGGACGGACCGGTGCGAATTTGCTATGCAGGTAAGATGAGTGATGCAAAGGGAGTTCCTGAACTGCTGGTTGCCCTTTCAGATCTCGCTAAAGATCCTTCTATTCCGGAATTTACTGTACAACTTGCCGGTGGCTGTACCAGCGATGATATCCGCTATGATATAGAAAATGCCGAGTCCTGTATAGTCTGGCTCGGGCAGATACCTCAGACTCAGCTTGCAGATACTTTCAGAAACAGCGACATATTCATCCTTCCATCCTTCTACGAAGGACTTGGACTTGTTCTGATAGAAGCTATGGCTTGCGGTTTAAGATGTATAAGCACCGACCTTCCCGGCATACAGGACTGGATAAATACAAATGTGAAAAATCCTGCAGTAAAATACATACCTATGCCTGAGATGGCCACAGTTGATGAGCCTACAGAAAAAGGAAGATATAAATTTATTTCAGATCTGAAAGCCCTTCTCAGTGAAGCAATTCGGGAATGCCATAGCAACGGTGAGCTTTCCATACACCCGGATTTGAGCTTGATAAGCTGGGACCATGTGGCAGAAACAATTTTAAGCTTTTAGACATTCTTCACATTCTTTTGCTGAATACATGCTAAACTTCTAGGAAATATTTAGTCTGATGTTATGGATTATTGTCCATAACATTTTAATATGCGGGTATTAATCCAATTAATATAGGGTGTTTATTAGGAGGAGCTATGACTTACGAGCAAGGTTCGGAATTATTAATGAATGCTGTAAGAGGCTTTCACTGCGGCTGCAAGAAAATGTTCGGTCAAATTGCTTTGAAACTTGACAATGAACAATATATTTCTACAGGCGGAAACAAACTGTTATCTCAAATCAGAGAAGAAGACGGTTTTGAAATTTGTGATATCAATACAGGGGATCTCGGACAGATCTTCAAGCATAGTCAGGACAGCAATGCGTTTATATTCGGATGCTCAGCCGATATAGTAGAAGTGTCCGAAACTCTTGATAAACTTCCTGCATCTCTTGAAGACCTCGCTCAAATAGCCGGTCCGTATGTTGAAGTAATTCCCGATTCATTACCGGGGAATATTCTCAAAGCTACAAACGGCAGCGGTTCCTGTCTGATAAAAGGTTGCGGTGTGGTGACTATAGCTTCCAATCTGAAAAAAGCTGTCGCCGCTGTGCAGATTATCGAAAAGAGCTGTCAGGCTTATGTTCACGGCAAGATGATCGGCGGAGCTATTCCTTTTAATGAGGAAACCGCTCAAAAACTTCATCACGATTTCATGCATCAATATGTACATGTAAATCAGGAGCCTTATGTTGATTTTACAGGTTTCAATGAGGAAGAGTTCGCTTTGCGAAACAAAATTATTGAATGCGGGAAAGACCTTGTCAGGAAGGATCTTGTTTATGGTTGCTGGGGCAATATCTCGGCAAAACTTAACGATCATGAGATGCTTATTACACCTACCGCAATGGATTACTTCACGATAAAAATCGAAGACATAGTGAAAGTAAATCTTGATACTCTTGATTATGGGCGTCAACGGGTATTCAGCACAGAAGCTAATGTCCATGCAAGGCTCTATAAAGATTTCCCTGATTGCCGGGCAATTATTCATACTCATTCAAACGGTATAAGTGTATTTGCTGCCTGCGAAGCAGGTTTTACCATAGATAATCCGGAGCTTAAGGATATTATCGGTGATATCAAAGTTGCAAATTATGCTTTTCCCGGTAAAGAGCTGGAAGACTCTATTGCATCAGCTCTCTGTGGCACGCATTCAATTATAGTTGCACATCATGGAGCTTTCTTTTATGGAGAATCTCTCGATATAGTGTTTGCAGTAGCTGAAGCAGTCGAAAAACGAGCTCAGAACATACTTCAGTTTAACAATCCGGAGCCTGCTTCAGAATCCATGCCTGCACATGACTCTGAAAGCTAGACACTAATGCCATTTTCAATTTGATTTTCCGACAGTCTGTCTTGACAGACTGTCTTTTTTGTATTTGATTTTTCTTGCCCAATAAAGGAAAGGCGTATCCGCAAGACTGGTTATAAAATAAATAATCAGAGTTGACACGATTATCTGAATTATTGTCTTTTGCGGGTAAATTCCCCCGAATGCGAATATATTATAAAGAACGGCATTAACGAGCTGCGATGACATTGTTGCAACATTATTTCTTATCCAGAGTCCTTTGGTTTTGTTACCGAATTTGCTTGCAGTTATATCCCATATCTTATGATACAACCATACATCAAGATGCTGGACAATAACGAATACTACCAGGCTTGATATAATAACTCTCGGAGTATAAGCAAACAGACCCCTGAAAGCTTCCGATGTTACATCGTTTTCACTCGGAATATACATTAACCAGGAAAAACTGACCAACATAAAGAATAAGGCAGACGCTATGCCGACTCTGACCCCCTTGGCAGCATATTTTTTTCCGTAATTTTCACTTAAAATATCTGTTACAAGGAAAGTTGTCGCAAATAATACATTACCAAGTGTCATCTCTATACCGAAAGCCCGTACAAGTATCATAACTTCTATATTGGCGAGGACAGTAGCAAGTCCGACCCATGCGTACAATCCGTTTCGGCCAAAAAACTTGTAGGCCAGAACAACCCCTGTGTATTCGATTAATAATGTGATAATTAGTAGAAGCTCGTTTCTCATCGTTTCTCCTCCTGCAAATAAAAAAAGCGGTGCAAAACTACAAACACCGCTGTACATATGCAGATTCCGTAGTTTTTTAAAGCTGGATGGTTTCGAACAGCTGATTTTATTTTCATGTCTTCAATACGTTATATATTCTTATCTTGTTCTTACAGACTTAATCTTTGACCAGGTGCTGTAATAGTACTTGCCCCTAACCTTCCTGAATGTCCTTACTTTTACATAGTAGCGAGTGTTTTTTCTCAGTCTGCTGATTTTTGCATATGATCCGGTCTTTCTTGTTGTTCTATATGTATTATATGTCTTGAAACCCGGACTTCTGCTGTAACGAACCTGATATCCTGAAATCGAAGTTCTGTAAGGCTTGCTTACAACAGCCCACCTGGCTGTAAGCCCCCTTGTTCTACGTGCAAGACTTCTAATATAAGTTCCCTTAGGTCTGATTGTAAAGGTCTTTTTAACCGTTCCTTCATAATCACCCATAAACTTAATAGTGACTGTTGCAATGCCGACATTAAGATGTTTGGAATGATAAACTTTATAGTCAACATTTCTTGTTAATCTTTTGCCGTTATAAGTTACAAAAGGTGCCTGGTATATATACTTCCCTGTATATGTTTTATTATATATCTTAGAAACTTTTACTGCAGATGCAGGAACTTTACAACTCTCAAAGTTCTCCTTTGCTTTCTTCTTTGCTTCAACAGCCGCATTATAAGTATTCCGGAGTTCGAGTATTTGTATTTCGAGACTGCTGATTTCTTGTTTTTTATTCTCAATCGATGCTGTAAGAGAAATAATCCTGTTTGCCGGAACCTCTTCAGCTGCAACTGCACTTAGAATGTCATCAAACCCTTGATAAGATTCAGGATTCCCTCGTTCTACAGAGACGGCATTTTCTTTTCTCCAGCTAGCATTCTCTAAATTTTGTTCTGCTTGCTCAAATTTCTGAACTGCGATTTCAATATTGGTCTCCGCTTCATTTAAAGCCTTTTGAGCAGTCTCTAAGGAAGGCGTTCCCTTAAGAATATCTTCTTTTTCTGCTATTTTTAACTCTATTACTGCAATTTCGTTGAGAATATTTTCTCTCTTTGCTTGAGATGCTTGTAGTATGTTGTTAAATTCATTTACGAGGTTATTAAGCTTTGTTCTGAATTGATTTGTTGTATATCTTCCGGTAGTGTATCCACTATCAAAATAAAAACTTTGCTGAGCATAGCGATAATCAGCATCCCAGGCAAACCCGGTAACACCATATCTGGAATCTATAATATTTTCATAGTGTCCTGTCGTTTCATTTCCGCTGCTATAAGAGCCTCCATGTTCTTCATATAATATCTTTTCTTCATCATACCATCCTACAAACGGATCTATATATCCCCACGCTAAATTTTCTCCAATATTTATAATAGGAGCAAAAGTATGATTAAATGAATAAGCGGAAATAGAATTACTTACCATTGATGCATTCATTAACTGTGCTGAAACTTTCAGTGCAGAAACATTATGGTTTTCTCTGAGCTGATTACAATTATCAATGAAGTCAAGGGCTTTCTTAATATTTTCTGCTTCTGTACAATTCTTAAGAGTTTTTTTAAACTTTGTGCTGTTAAGATACGGTGTTAAATTATTGTTTTTTGCAATCTCTATATAATAATCTATGTTTTTGCTAGTAAGGCCATCTAAGAATATCCGACCGGCATTATCAACATCTGCTTGATTCTTTGCAATTTCATTTTCAACTTGAACCAGTTGATTCTGTTTTTCTTTAAGCTGTTCCCGAAGAACTGCCAGCTCATTGACAATATTTTCATTGTTAGCTGTTATTTTAAGCACTTCATCATAATGAGCCTGAGCTGCCTGCAGATCTGCCGTTGCATTATCTTTTATTTCAACCGCGACATTGAACTCTTGTGTCGCAACAGTAACTTCATCTTTTGTAATCTGAACGATATTATTAAAAAGATAATTCGTTCGCTCTTGTGCTGCATTATAGTCTGTTTTTGCTTGTTCAAGTTCTTCTTGCATGCTTGCTTTGAGCTCCTCTACCTGCTTCAATTGAGCTTGAGCTTCTTCAAGATTTTTTTTTGCATTGTTTTCTTTTTCTGAAGATTGCTTATAAGCATTTAAAGCAGAATAATACTCCGTTTCAGAGTCAGCAAAACCTTTAACGGTCATTGTTGTAGCCACTATGAAGACAATCAATAAAACAGATAGAATTTTCTTTCTCAAATAATCTTCTTCCTTTTGATTAAATGAAATATGACTTCCTATGGTTTATCTTTCTTTCTATGTGATTTAAGTTCTCCATATGTGAAGAACACCAGTCCAATCCAGATTATTATAAATGCTGCGATTTGAACAACATCAATTTCTTCATGGAACAGAAATATTCCACACATTAGAGATATCGTCGGGCTGATATATTGAGCAAGACCTAAAAGAAATAACGACACTCTGGTTGCAGCCATTCCAAACATAGAGACAGGAATTACAGTAACCAACCCGCTTAGCAACATAAGGAAATATTTTCCGGGCATATTCATGCTTACCGCTCCCAATCCGCGATTTTCCAAGTAGATTATTGCTATTAAAGCCATAAAAGCAAAAGGCATTGTCTCGTGCACCAAAGCAATTATTGCGGGCTGTTCGGATGTCTTTTTTACAACTGAATATATCGCCCAGGTAATCGCAAGCCCGAGAGCAACTCCCGGCAGCTGTTTATAGTGAAAAAGTATCAATAAAACTGCTGCAAGTGCCAATCCCATAGCCGTCCCATTGTACTTTGTAAGTTTTTCCTTGAATATAATTATTCCGAACAAGCATATTACGAGGGGCTCTATATAATAACCTATTGCCGCCTGTATTACTCTTTCCGAATTGACAGCCCATATATATATACTCCAGTTTGTTGCAAGTATAAGACCTGCAATAAATGAGCGAACCATATTTTTTTTGTTTTTTAGCGGTTCAAATATCTCCTTAAAGCTGTATCTCAGTCTTGCTCCTATCAGTGAAAAAATGAACATTGTCATTATTCTATATAATATAATTATCGAGGAATCTATCGGCTTTAATGACTGCCAGTATATAGGTAGAAATCCCCAAATCAACTGTACTGCAAGAACAAGTGTCACTCCTAATTTATAATCTTTTCTTGATTGTTCCATAAATTATCTTTCATTTTATATACACTATTACACATGTTGTTATTATACAGCAATTTTTTCACTTTTTGATTTTTGTTTTGCACTTTTTTTATAAAATAAAAAAGCCTTGAAAATTCAAGGCTTTTTTCGTGGTACCGCATTGGGGAATCGAACCCCAGATTCCGCCGTGAGAGGGCGACGTCTTGACCTCTTGACCAATGCGGCTTGATTTGCTGACGCAAAAAATATTATAAAGTAAATCTATTAGTTTGTCCACCGATTTTATATTGTTTTTATGCCTTTATCAGAATTCTGTTAATTCGCAAAGTAAGTTCCAGTTTGAGATAAGTGGTGGACTTTAGTCTAAGAAATCTTTTATGATGGCTTTTACTCTGAGAAATATTCCTGCCGGAAAGGAGAAATCATGAAAGAATTAAGAG
>DUVP01000025.1 GCA_012840975.1 Mogibacterium sp.
AAACACCATAATCATAATACTATAGACTTGCTTAAATGAGCAAGAATATTTCTCAGACTAACTTCATTCGCAGTGGAATTTACTATGTGAAAACCTCTTTCAAGGTTTGTTTGCTATGCCATAAAAAGGGAAAAGAGGCAGAAACACCGTAAAATTGATGCCTCTCTTGACTTTTCTTAGACTAAAGTCCGTTGATTTATCAAGGTAAAAGCAACTTCCAGTATGACCGGAACTTACTTTGCGAATTTACCTCTGTGTCTTATCTTGATAAGTTTTATACAGAAGGCTATAATGCTTACGGAGGATATTATGATTCAACCCGATCCTGTTGCTTTCAGCATTGGAAACATAGACATAAGATGGTACGGCATACTCATAGCAACTGCTATGTGTGTTGCTGTTATTATATCGGCAAAACGGGCTCCTCAGCACGGTCTGACAGGCGATGATGTTCTGGATGTCAGCATTTGGATGCTGCCCATAGGTGTTCTTGGAGCAAGGATATATTATGTTGCTTTTAATCTCGATTATTATAACAGTTTTGCCGAAGCCATCAATATTCGAAGTGGAGGACTTGCAATTCACGGAGGGCTTATTTTTGCAATAGCAACTGTTTATTTCGTATGCAAGCGAAAGAAAATCAAACCTCTTAATATGCTTGATCTTATGATTCCGACCGTTGCACTCGCCCAGTCAATCGGCAGATGGGGCAACTTCTTTAACGGAGAGGCTCATGGAGGCCCTACGGACCTCCCGTGGGGAATTATCGTTGACAATGTCAGGGTTCACCCTACTTTTTTGTATGAATCAATCTGGTGCCTTCTTCTTTTCTTCTTTCTCAGCTATTTTAACAGGAAAAAAAGATCTGCCTATGGTCAGACAATGGCATTATATGGAATACTGTATTCAGCAGAGAGATTCTTCGTGGAAGCTTTAAGAACTGACAGTCTGATGATTGGTAACCTGAAACAGGCTCAAGTTATCAGTGTAATTGCCATTATTTTCTGTCTCGGAATGTATATTTACACTACACGAAACTATCCGCTACAATCTGAAGAAAATTAACCTCCCACGTATTGAAAAATATAAATACATATAAACAAGGAGTTTACATATGAAACTAGGAATCGTCGGTTTACCTAACGTCGGAAAAAGCACACTGTTCAACGCTATAACAAAAGCGGGGGCTGAAGCTGCAAACTATCCGTTCTGCACCATAGAGCCCAATGTCGGTGTTGTTACTGTTCCCGATGAACGTGTAAGCACCCTTTCTAAAATCTATAATTCCAGGAAAACTATATATACGACAATAGAATTTTCAGATATTGCCGGGCTTGTAAAAGGTGCCTCAAAAGGTGAAGGACTGGGTAATAAATTCCTCGGTCATATCAGAGAAGTTGAGGCAATTGTTCACCTGGTAAGATGCTTTGATGACTCGAATGTCGTACATGTGGATGGAGTAATCGATCCTGTAAATGATATTGAAATAATAAATACGGAACTTTTAATTGCGGATATGGAGGTGCTTGAAAGACGTCTTGCAAAGACCGAGAAACAGGCAAAATCAGATAAAAATGCTTTAGCTGAGCTCAAAATTCTCCGAGATATATACAGCACGATGTCACAAGGCAATTCCGCCCGCTCAATGGATTTTTCAGAGGATGAAGTTTCTTTCGTAAAAACTCTGGAGCTTCTTACATTCAAGCCTGTAATATATGTCGCTAATGTTTCGGAAGATGATTTGACAGCTGGTGATAATAATAAATATGTTCAGGCTGTCCGGAAATATGCATCTGCAGAAGGATCCGAAGTTGTTGTCATATGTGCGAAGATTGAAGCTGAACTTTCTGAACTTGATGACGATGAAAAAGATGCTTTTTTTGAAGATCTCGGTATAGATGAGGCAGGTCTTGACAAGCTTATAAAAACCTCCTACTCACTTCTCAATCTGATATCATTCATTACTACCGGAGAAGACGAAACAAGAGCCTGGACAATCAAAAAAGGAACATTAGCACCACAGGCTGCAGGAAAAATCCATACAGACTTTGAACGCGGTTTTATACGAGCGGAAACAATATCATATGAAAAACTTATGAAATGTGACGGAAAGCTTTCAGCTGCAAAAGAACACGGATGGGTAAGGTCCGAGGGGAAAGAATACGAAGTAAAGGACGGAGATGTCATACATTTCCTCTTCAATGTATAGCGTTTTTATAATATAATGTCTTTTATATATTCTATATCTTTGAGTTTTATATCGATGTAGGAATGTAAAAACATGAAATGCTTTGTAAGAAACTATAAAACTTCTACTGATTATCCCAAGATCTTCAACTCTTACTTTGAAGGTCTGAAATCCTGCGTTTTTGATATAGAAACTACAGGTTTGGATTCCTCAAGATGTAAAGTTATATTAGTCGCTTTTCTTGTGAAAACCGATTCAGGAATCAGTATTACACAGTTTCTTGCTGAAAATCACTTTGAAGAGAACAAAGTCCTTGAAGCAAGCCTGAATTTTATTGAGCGTGAAAAAATAAATTATTTTATTACTTTTAACGGGGCAGGTTTTGACCTTCCCTTTTTTAATAAAAGACTCGAACACAATTACACAGACAAACAAATCAATAATTATAATTTTGATCTATATAGATTTCTTACCAGAAATACCGATCTTAAATTAAAAATCGGCTCCATGCGTCAGAAATCTCTTGAAGAACATTATGGAATATCTTCAAGCAGACAAGATATAATCTCAAGCCGTGAGAGCATTGTTCTGTTTGATAAATACTCTCTGACAGGAAACTCCACTCTGGAAAAAATACTCCTTACACATAACAGAGAGGATGTACTTCAATTATACAAGCTTCTATGTCTGTCAATCAGAGAGATATCAGACATGGACTCCGCTATGGCAGGTTACGGCTTTCCGATAATGGACGGACTCTATACAGTGAGACCTGCTTTATTGCGAAAAAAATCGGTTCTCAGAATCAACGGCGATCAGAATCAAAATCCGGTATCTGCAGCTTTCTTTCCGGATGGGGAAAACGAAATCACATCTATCTTCAACGCAAGAACGGGTCTGTTTGAAGTTTCTGTGCCTGTCAGCAAATATCAGGATCATTTCTTTCTAGACATACAGTCTATGGGAATAGATATTTCTTCGGATCCGGATTATATCAACGGCTATCTGATATTGAATTCTCGTACAATTAATCGTCTGTCTTCAATCCTGGTTGAAAAAATTGTAAACGAAAAAAAGCTTATTTAGTTGTCTATTTCTCTTATGTCTGAAAAGCCTCTTCCCACTCCCCAAACAGAGTTCACCCTAAAAACAGATACAAACGATTGAGGATCCCGCTCTGCAAGGAATCTTTTTATCAGGAAACCTTCTCGAGGTGAACATATTACCTTCAGTTGTTTCTTCATTTCACCTGTATATTCTCCGGTAATTCTGCTGCTCGTAAGTCCGCGACCTATTTCATTGATAATATAATCTTTCAAATCATCAGGAATTTCTGTGATTATGTTCAGTTCAATCAATTTATCTGTCAGACCAAACATAACCATTTCACCGACCTTCATCGATATGTACATCGTGATAATGGTATAAAGCATTACATTAATGCCGAATACAACAGCACTTACAACAACAATGGCCGTATTGATAACAAAAGTTATGTCGTTAATTCCGATATGCGGAAGTCTCTTAAATTTAATAATCTTAGCAAGAGAATCTGTTCCGCCTGACGAAAAGCCGGCCTTGAAAGTCAGTCCGTTCGATACACCGAAAGCTACTCCACAGAAAACAGCTGCGAGAAATGTATCATTACTTTCAAGCAGTTTTGTATCTAAAAGCTCGAATAAAAGCATAAATCCCGGATATGCAACTGAAAGAAGAAGTATTTTCTTTACTTCCTTTAATCCCAGCATTATCCATACAAGAATAGTAATTACAAATGTAAAGGCATAATAAGTCAGTGAATAATTCCATCCTGTATAGTTCTGTACCATCCTTGCAAGACCGGTAATTCCTCCGTAAGTCAGGCCGCTCGGTATCATTATGCTTACTGTTGCATATGCTCCCATAATAGCACCTAAAAGAGCCAGTAAAACTCCGCTCATTTTGACCTGAAGTTTGGTCTTACCCTTGTATTCAGGATCTGTCGCAGCAATACGATTTGCCTTATAAGCTGCCAGTTCCTCTTTTGCAAGTCTTTCCTGAAAAGCATTCTTTTTCAGTTTTTTTCCTTTTATTGTTTCAGATTGTTTTATTTCTATCTTTTTTACTATCTTTTCCTTCATATCTCTCAAACCTTTTTATTATTAATAGTTATAAAATTATATTTCATTTAAATTATTGTCTTTTCTGATGAAATATCCTTTTCCAAATATATCTACAACTATGAACGCTGTGATGTCTTTTGAAACAACAGTTATATTATCATAATTTTCATCAAATATATCTGTACATGAAAATCTTCCATTATAATCAGAATCTACCATAACATAATCGATAAACTGCATCGTATCATTCAAAAGAGCTTCTTTTACAATTTCACAGTCTCTTAACTGTATATATCCGAATTCTATATCCGGTTCAAAGTTTTTAATCATATATTTACAGAGCAATTTACCGCTTTCCAAAGTATCACAGCTAATGCATTCTATATCTAATCCTTCAAAACTAAGATTATTTCCCTCTTCGGAATTGTATATATAGTCAGCTCCCTTCAGATCAAGTCTTTTCTTTGTCATTGATACAGCAATCTTCTCATTATCGCAGCCGATCCATCTTCTTCTGTGGTTCTCTGCTGCCTCCAGAAAGCTTCCGCTACCCGAAAAGAAGTCTCCGACAAGATCTCCTTCTTCCGAGCTTGCGAGTATTATTCTATTCATTAAATCTATAGGTTTTTGAGTAGCATAGCCATTTCTTTCGGCAGATGTCCGTCCAACCATGTCAATATACCAGACATCCTTCATATTGACTAGAGTATACCAACCGTTAGCATCTTTATATTCCTTTACACCCTTGAAATGATATGGCTTCAAGCCCCTGTTATATGATTTTTCTTTTGGAACATTTAAGGTATATTTTCCGGTCTTTCCATATACAAGCAAAGTATCATGTTTTCTTGCAAAATGCCTCTTGCCTGAGCCACCGGATTTATAACACCAGATGATTTCGTTTACAAAATTCCTTTCTCCGAAAATATAATCCATCATTACTTTTACATAATGTGAAGAGTGCCAATCAAGATGAACCCATATCAAACCGTTATCTGCAAGAAGTTCTCTCATCAGCATAAGCCTTACAGCCATATTTTCTATATAATATCTGAGATTTCTATCGAAACGATCATCGTATGCCAGATGGCGTACATGTTTTTTCTTTCCCTCCTTATCTTTAATCGTAACGGTAGCATTATATTTTGCTTTAGTAAAGAAAGGAGGATCAATATATATAAGCTTAAAACTTTTCGAATAGCCGTCGGACAAGAGCTGAGTCATATAATCTATGTTATCTCCCAGAGTTAGCTCCGAAGTCCCTTTTTTCAAAGATTGACCGGTACATGTTATGCAGAGATGTTTTTCCACGCAGCCGAAAACTTTATATCCTTCTTTAGCTCTTGCAAGTGCTTCATTAAATTTTTTTTCACCTGTTTTGATTCCTTGTATCAGCTGCTCTATCAGATTCATATCCCTTCCTGACATGTCAACTTCTCCACTGTTTACAAAAAAATATTGCCCTGAGCTTTGCTCAGGGCATTTGGCTCAATTTCAGTTCAAAACTTCAATATCTTCAAAACTGACTCCAATCATCTCTTCCAGTTCTGCTGTTACACTTATAATGAAATCTATCTCTGACTCCTTTGAAATAACCTTAATCTTCTCAATAAAGCTCGGAAGAACCTCAAGAGCAAAATCCCTGTGCCTCATAATTCCATCCAAGAATATGGTTTCAATATCATTATCGGAACTTATAATTCCGAAAATGAATCCGATATACTCATCTTCATTAGTAATATGCGGAAAATCTTCCATACACACAACTCTAATCTTATAGTCAAGATCATAAATAAGTCTGGCATTCTTGTTGATAAAAACTATACTTCCCTTCGCTGTCTGAACAGCATCGTTAGCCAGTTCTATCATTCTCTTAGTCTTACCGCTTCCTTTATGTCCGATTAATAATTTCACCATTTGATTAAACCCTCCGTATTCTTTCTGCCATTATACAACAGCAAAAAATCCTATTCAATCGATTGGCAC
This sequence comes from Mogibacterium sp., assembly GCA_012840975.1. Taxonomy (GTDB): domain Bacteria; phylum Bacillota; class Clostridia; order Peptostreptococcales; family Anaerovoracaceae; genus Crickella. Next base: position 6,277 of record DUVP01000025.1, read on the forward strand.
AAAATGACCATGTTTTTCTTAAACTTATTCTGATTTCTTTTCTTTATCAAGCTTTTTGACAATTTCGTCTATTCTATGTGCTACTTTACGAAAATCCTCTTCAAGCCATCCTCGTGAAGTCATAGGTGATGTTCCTATTCTGACGCCCGATGTCTGCATCGGAGATCTCTTCTCATTAGGTACACAATTCTTATTCAAAGTAATTCCCGCTTCATCACATGCTGTCTGCAGATTCTTACCTGTAAATTCACGATCAGAGAAGTCCAAAAGGAAGACATGATTATCTGTTCCTCCGGTAACTACATTGTATCCCATTTTAACAAACTCATCCGCAAACGCCGCACAATTAAGCCTCACCTGGTGCTGATATTCCTTGAACTCAGGCCTCAGGGCTTCTTCCGCACAAATTGCTTTACCGGCAATTATATGCTCAAGCGGACCACCCTGTGCAAAAGGAAATACACCCGTATCGATCTTCCTGGCTAACTCCTGCTTACAGAATATCATACCACCTCGAGGTCCTCTAAGAGTTTTATGTGTTGTCGTTGTTATGATATCAGCATAGCCGAACGGAGAGGGATGCTCACCGGCAGCTACAAGTCCTGCAATATGAGCCATATCTACCATCAGTATTGCTCCGATTTCCTTAGCAACTTCTGCAAATCCCGCAAAATCAATAATTCTTGAATATGCTGAAGCTCCGGTAAGGATCATCTTCGGCTTAAATTCATGCGCCTTCTTCCTGAGGTCATCCATATCGATGAATCCTTTTTCATCTACATCATAGAAACGAATATTATAGGTTCTGCCGCTAAAATTAATAGGAGCACCGTGAGTAAGATGTCCGCCATTATCAAGATTCAAAGCAAGAATTTTATCTCCAATTTCAAGAACCGCACCGAATGCGGCAAAGTTTGCTTGTGAACCTGAATGTGGCTGAACGTTAACATGGTAATCTGTGTTGAACACTTCTCTCCATTTATCACAGCAGTATTCTTCAAGTTCATCTACATACTTTGTTCCACCATAATACCTGCCTTTGTTACCTGATGTTCTTTCATATGGATATCCTTCTGCATATTTCCAGGAAAGACAACTCCCGCATGCAGCTAAAACAGCTTCTGAACAATAGTTTTCAGAGGCGATTAGTTCAACATTTTCTTTTTGTCTGAAATACTCTTTTTCTATCAGATCAGCAACTTTTCCGGAAGTCTTTCTTATTTCCTCAATAATCATTTGATTATAATTGCTATCGTCGTTACCATATCTATCAAACATTATTTTTATTCCTTTCTCCGTTAAAGTATTCTCTGACTGCCCCTGCAAGATATATAGATCCGGTTGCAAGTATACTTTCGAAATTCATGGTATTTGCATCTGTTATAGCTTCTTCTACAGATTCGTAACAAGTACAGCTCCTTCCTCTATCGGTAAAAATTTTACCGAGTGTTACCGAATCCTCTGCTCGTTCATCATCTATATTTACTGTCGAAAATGTGCATCCTCGCAGATTCTCCGTCAGTATTCGAATCATTTTATTGTAGTTTTTATCTTTCATGCATCCGAAAACCAGAAGGGTTCTCCGGACGTTATTTTCTTTAGCAAAAACACTATATGTTTCTGTAAGATTCTGAATTGCATCGGGATTATGTGCTCCGTCTATTATCCAGTATGGTTCTGTATCTAATATCTCAAATCTTCCGGGATAAACAGCTTTTTGTAAGCCTTTTTCTATAGCTTCTTCCGTTACTTTTATACAGGCCGCCCGTATTGCCTCGACGGCTGTAGCAGCATTAGCAAGCTGATACTTGCCTTTCATTCCAAGCTTATATTTCCTGTATTGATCAATTTTAAAAGATACATCAATAAATTCACAACCGATTTCTTTTGCTGTTCGGGATAAAATATTCTTAACTATCAAGTCCATAGTCTGTGAGACAAGAGGAACTCCGGGCTTAATAATCCCGGCCTTCTCTCTTGCAATCTTGATTATGGTTTTACCCAGTATATCGGTATGATCCATTCCAACCTGAGTAATAACGGAGACCAGAGGTTTGCTTATAGTATTTGTAGAGTCAAGCCTTCCTCCAAGTCCGCATTCAAGAATAATATAATCAGGTTTTTCTTCAGCAAAGAAAAGATATGCAGTTCCCGTCAGTTTCTCAAAAAGTGTAAGTCCCGGAAAGGTCTCTAATCTTGCCATCAGCTTCTCAAAATTGTCTCGAGCAATCATCCTGTGAGTTCCGTCCCATATCTGAATTCTTTCACAGTAACTCTCCAGATGCGGTGAAATATATAAACCTACAGAATAACCGGCTTCTTCAAGTATAGAAGCTATCATCACAGCTGTAGAACCTTTACCGTTTGTACCGGCAATATGGATCACTTTAAAATTTTTCTCAGGATGACCAAGCGATTCCAGGAGCCTGTTCATCCTTGTGAGTCCGTCTGCGTTTGCCATATTAAAGCCACCGGTTATTTCGACTTAAGAGAATTCAGTCTTGTCATAACAGTCTCGAGCATATCCCTGTATTTCTCGCCCTTTGCACGTTCTTCTTCAACTACCTCAGCAGGCGCTTTAGATATAAAACCTTGATTTGAAAGCTTCTTCTCAACTCTGAGAACTTCTCCTTCAAGTTTTTTCTTTTCTTTTTCGAGTCTTTCAATTTCGATACCTATATCTACAAGCTCATCAAGAGGAATCAGGATTTCACCTCTGCTGAAGACTGCAGAAATAACATCTTCCGCAGCAGTTGCATTCAAAGATTCGACCTTGATATTATCGACATTTACCAGTTTCTTAATATAAGGCTCAATAAACGGAATCATTTCCGCAATGCTGTCCGATCTGACAATCAGGTTTATGTGCCTTGAAGGAGGCGCATCGGCTTCTGCTCTGATATTCCTTACCGCCTTAATGATTTCTTTGGCAATCTCAACTCTCTCCACAGAATCCTCGTATTCAAGACTTGCATAATATACAGGCCAATTCTCTTTTATAATGAGACTATCAGGGTTATCTGCGGTTTTTGGCTCTTCAGGTAAATATGTCCAGATTTCTTCTGTAATAAAAGGCATATAAGGATGAAGAAGTCTGAGCAAAGTTTTCAGTGTTTTTTGCAGAACGTATCGTGCAGTCTTCTTATCCTCCTCATCATCACCATAGAGCCTTCCCTTAACCAGCTCAATATACCAATCGCAATAAACGTCCCAAATCAGCTCATATACTTTCTGTCCTGCAAGTCCGAGTTCAAACTTCTCAAGATCATCTGTAATCTCCTTAACACCTTCATTGATTTTTGCAATTATCCATCTGTCTTCATCTTTGAGTACAGCTGTGGCATCATCTGCCATAGGAAGGAATTCATCATTATCGTCCTTAAGATTCATTATTGTGAATCTCGAAGCATTCCATAGCTTATTTGCAAAGTTTCTGGATGACTCGAGTTTACCTCTGAGAAATCTCATATCATTACCCGGTGAAATTCCTGTGGCAAGCATAAACCTCAGTGCATCCGCTCCGACCTCGTTGATTACTTCGAGAGGGTCAATTCCGTTCCCGAGAGATTTACTCATTTTGCGTCCCTTTTCATCTCTCACCAGACCATGCAGAAATACATATATAAAAGGTATTTCTCCCATCGCAAAAATTCCTGAGAACATCATTCTTACAACCCAGAAAAACAAAATGTCGTAACCCGTTACCATTACCGTATTAGGATAGAAATATTCCAGGTCAGGGGTCTTTTCAGGCCATCCGAGAGTTGAGAACGGCCAGAGTCCTGAACTGAACCATGTGTCAAGAACATCTTCATCCTGATGGAATTCGCTTCCTCCGCATTTTGCACAAACAGAAGGCCTTTCATGTCCGACAAAAACCTCCCCGCAACTTTCGCAATAATATGCCGGAATCCTGTGTCCCCACCAAAGCTGTCTTGATATGCACCAGTCCTTTATCTCCGTAAGCCATTTCAAATATATTTTTTCGAATCTCTTAGGCACATGAATAAGCTCTCCGCCTTCTACCTCTGCCGCCTTAATTGCAGGTTCGGCAAGTTCCTTCATGGCTACAAACCATTGATCGCTTATTTTAGGTTCGATGGCTGTATGGCACCTGTAGCAACTTCCAAGCGGAATTACAACATCCTCCGTCTTAACCAGATATCCTGCTTCTTCAAGCTCTTTTACCCAGGCTTTACGGCATTCATATCTATCCATGCCTTCGTATTTACCTGCAAGATCTGTCATTTTTGCTTCTTCATCTATGCATGTACAACTTAAATCAAGACCGTGTCTCTGACCGACCTCAAAGTCGTTCATATCGTGAGCGGGAGTAATCTTAACAGCCCCCGTACCTTTCTCCGGATCGGCATGCTCATCTGTTATAACCGGAATTTCTCTATCAGTGAGAGGAAGAATAACTGTTTTACCGACAAGGTGTGAGTATCTTTCATCACCTTTTGCAACAGCAATAGCGACGTCTCCAAACATTGTCTCCGGTCTTGAAGTCGCAATCGTTATACCCTCGCTTCCATCAGCAGCCGGATAACGGAAATACCAATATTTGCCTTCAATATCCTCGTGTTCAACCTCTGCATCCGAAAGTGTTGTCATGCAGCTCGGACACCAGTTAATTATCCTGTTTCCCTTATAAACCAGACCTTCATTATATAGCCTGATAAACATCTCGTTAACGGCTTTATTGCAGCCCTCGTCCATGGTAAAACGCTCTCTTCGCCAGTCGCATGAATCACCCAGCTTACGACATTGCTCGGTTATTTTACCACCGTATTTTCTCTTCCACTCCCAGGCATGTTCCAGGAACTCCTCACGGGTAAGGTCATTTTTATCAATACCTTTTTCTTTCTTTAATTTTTCTACAACTTTGACTTCTGTTGCTATGCTCGCATGATCCGTTCCCGGTAGCCAGAGTGCAGAATAACCCTGCATTCTCTTCCATCTAATCAGTATATCCTGGAGAGTTTGATCCAGGGCATGTCCCATATGAAGTTCGCCTGTTATATTAGGCGGCGGCATGACAATAGTAAAAGGCTTTTTGTTCTTGTCGATTTCCGCATTAAATGCTCCTTTTTCTTCCCACATTGCATATATACGATCTTCAAACTCTTTAGGGCTGTATGTTTTGGCTAAATTTTTCACCTTATTCTCCTTCTATATATCTAATTTAATAATTACTGTATTTATTCTCTTCCTTGAGAACCTCGTGTCTTACCTTCATCATGCGCTTATCCACATCGTCCAGAGCCTGCGCACATTCTTTCAGTTCTTTGAGAATATCTTCCGAAAGTTCTCCTTTGTTCTTATATCTAAGCTCATGTTCTAAACTGGCCCATGTATCCATTGCAACACTTCTGAACTGCAGCTCAACAGGAACTATCTTTTTCCTGTTAACCAGGTAAACAGGTACGGCGACAACTACGTGCAAGCTTCTATAACCGCTTTCTTTCGGCTTGTTACAATAGTCCTTCATCCGAACCAGATCGATATCTTCCTGATTCAAAAGCAGATTGGACATGGTGTATAAATCTTCTTCATAGTTGCACACAACCCTTATGCCCGCTATATCCAAAATCTCTCTTCTTACTTCGTCGAGATTGTTAATCGGATCCTCAATTCCGTATCTGATTGCTTTTTCAAGTATGCTTTCAAAAGTTTTTAATCTGGATTGTATATGATGAATCGGCATGTGTGCGTGAGTCTTTTCAAAATCATCTGACAAAACCTGTAGTTTAGTTTCAAGCTCTTTAATTGCTGAATTATATAACAGGCTTATATCATCTATAGCATCCTGCAGTTCTTCATCAGTGCCCTTATATTCAGGCATAACTTCCCTGACTCTTTCTGCAATATAATATTTATATGCCATTCAATTCTCCTTCTGTCAAAGATTTTTACCAAACTAATCGTTTTATTATAGCATAAACGATGACACCTTATCATCGCTAAGGATTAAAAAAGTATCGAAACTTTTGGTTTAAATAAAAAAAATAATAGAGGCTGAAATTCCTGCACTGTGAAACGCTCAGCCTCTTTGGATGCCATTAAACTCGCAAATTAATTTCTATCTTAGTCTGTAAGACCTTACTGCTGACCACGGTGCATAAATCCTCTTGCCGTCAACAGTCTTATATGCTCTGATTTTGTAATAATATCTCCTGTTTCTAGGAGTCTTGATTCTTGTTGTCGAGTATTTATATGAAACTCTCTTGACCGTCGAGAACCTCTTTGTTTTATACCTCGATCTTGATATCTGGTAGCCTGACTCACCCGGTATGTTAGTCCATCTCAGCCTTACATAGTTTCTTGATGATTTAGAAACTCTTGGAGCGGCAATTTTCTTCAGAATGTAGATATATGAGGATTCGCTAGGCTCTCCTTCGTAAGTCTCTTCTTCGTTAATCTTTATATAAGGAGTGACCCTGAATTTATATCTCGCACCGGCTTCCAAATTAGGTTGTTTATAATAAGTATCAGTTGTTTCTTCAGTGAGTTCCTCATAATCGTCCCATGTCGATCTCATGTACTCTACCCTATAATAAACTGTATAACCTTCTACTGACAGAGCGTCCCAGGTCACATGAATATCATCGTGTCCATAAAGCTTTACGTTAACCTTAGGCAAATCTTCCCATATGGCATAGACCGTAGTATCTTCATAAAAAGGATGTGAGTCCCATGGTTGCAGTTGCAGACCGTCCGCTGTTTTTACCGCCCACGCTTTCAGGAACTTTCCTTCAGGTGCTTTAAATATATCGAAGGGAAGTTGCACCCTTTCCCCTTTCAACAAAGTGGAATTCTCTCTCTTTCCGGTACCGTCGTTTTTATCATAAATAATCATTATATTATTTCCATTCTGTGGATAGAAAACAAAATCGTTTTCATCCCATTGAATATCTCTGCCATTTACGGCAGATGTATCTTCCATGAAATTGTATATGACATTAATTTTACTATATGGTGCGGCATTATTAAGCGTAAGACCTGTCAGTTGATTCTTGCTAGAATCCAATTCTGCCAAACTCGTCAGACCACTTAAATTCAAAGACTGCAGTTGATTGCCAGAACATTCCAGCGTTTCTAAAGCTGTCAGACCGCTCACATCGAGGGAAGTCAAAAGATTGGATTGGCAATCCAATCTTTTCAAATTCTTCAAATCGCGAACATTCAGAGATGTCAATTTATTGTTATAGCAATACAAATACTTCAAAGCCGTCGATCCGCTCACATCAAGAGACGTCAATTCATTGTTGGTGCAATTTAACTCTGTCAAAACTGTCAGACTGCTTACATTTAAAGACTGCAGCTGATTGCTACTGCATGACAGTATATCCAAAGACGTCAGACCGCTTAAATTCAAAGAATGCAGTTGATTGTTAGAACATTGTAGCGTTTTCAAAGACGTCAGACCGCTTAAATTCAAAGAATGCAGTTGATTGTCATTGCAAAATAGCATATCCAGAGCCGTCAGGCCGCTCACATCAAGGAATCCGGTCAGATCTTTATTGGAAACATCGAGAACCCTTACTCGTTTTGGACTGACTTCAGTCCAAAAAACTAATTGGGGTAATCCTGTACTCCATTCATTGGGCGCATAAGAGCCGTCTGCCGGATCTGCTTTTGGCAAATCAAGATCGTAAGTGTCGATAATTTTGTTAATTTCAGCTATATCACCCGCATGAAATTCCGGGTCTTCCGCAAACGCTGTCGATGGCAAAAGCGTAAGACACATGCAAAGAGTGTGTGAGAATTTTTCTGTAAATATGCCTTCTGTGGCTTTAATAGAGTAGACCTGTCTAAACAGACAGACCTTACGAACAATAACAATATAATTTATTCGTTTAAACATGTCAAGAACCGCTCA
>DUVP01000026.1 GCA_012840975.1 Mogibacterium sp.
AGCGGTTCTTGACATGTTTAAACGAATAAATTATATTGTTATTGTTCGTAAGGTCTGTCTGTTTAGACAGGTCTACTCTATTAAAGCCACAGAAGGCATATTTACAGAAAAATTCTCACACACTCATAATATGTTTATATTTGTCTTACTAAATGTTTTGAATCTGTCTCAAAAGGTGTTCCGGAGATATACTGTAGGTAAGAGCCGTTTGTTTGCTGATAGCTCCCTCTTTATATAATTTTGCAAGGCTGGCGTCCATGCTCATCATCCCTTCTGCAGACGAAGTCTGAAGTACTGAAGGAATCTGATGTGTCCTGCCGTCGCGAATCAATGTTCGGATTGCACTGTTGCACTGCATGATCTCAAATGCCGGGACAAGTGAACCATCGTTCGAAGGAAGCAGCTGCTGACTGATTACAGCCTGAAGAGTCATGGATATCTGTATCCGCACTTGTTCCTGCTGTGCTGCAGGATATGCATCAACCAATCTGTCAACTGCATTTGACGCACCCAGGGTATGCAGCGCAGCAAAAACCAGATGTCCGGTTTCCGCCGCGGTCAGGGCGATACTGATAGCCTCCATATCCCGCAGTTCTCCAATCAGGATGACATCAGGACTTTGTCGTAATGCTGCACGCAGAGCAGAAGGATAGTTTTCCGTATCGATCCTCAGCTCACGCTGACTTATGAGGCTTTTTTTGTGGCTGTGAAGGTATTCGATCGGGTCTTCCAGAGTGATGATATGCGCACTGCGATTTTCATTGATCTTCTCCAGCAGACATGTAAGAGTTGTCGTCTTTCCGCTGCCCGAAGGCCCCGTAACGAGAACCATTCCCCTTCTCAGCTTTGCCAGATTTAAAACCTCTTGCGGCAGACGCATCGTAACAGGGTCAGGCAAAGAAAACTCCACTACCCGGATTACTGCCGCGTAAGATCCGCGTTGTCTGTACGCGTTTACACGAAAACGAGATACTCCTTTTAAGGCAAACGAAAAGTCATCATCTCCCCGTTTTAAAAAATCTTCAGGATCGCGTTCTGCCAGGTCATAAACCGCAAGGATTATTTCTTGCGTCTGCACGGGAGTCAGCTTTTCCTCTCCCAGGTTTTCAATAAGGTGACTTTGCTTATAGCTGACCGGACGGCCGGATATAATAAATATATCCTTTGCACCTTTATCCACCATGTCTTTCAACAGCGTCTGTATTTCCATGACTTTGCTCCCTTTTGTATTCTTTTATAGCTCTGTCGGTATGGTTTGGCGATATAGACGTTCCACCACACCGTTTTCTTTGATACGAACCTTTGTATAAAGCATCCGGTGATCATCGATAGGTATATTATAAACCACTACAGTTCCCTGATAGTAAGTATCTTTCTCAAATTCAAATCCTGCAGCTTCACAACGATCCAATAGAGATATTTTCGTATTATCCGCCGCTATAACGGATAGTTCCTGCAATTTCTGTTCTGCCTGTGCCTCTGCGGCATAGTAATTTGTTATGGCACGTGCTGTCGTAACGGAAAGCTCGTTATCCGATCGGCTGCCGGACAGCGACAGGACGGAAAAAACGGCGAGAAGCAATATCGAAAACACGGTAATAAGAGAAACGATACCTATACTGACGACCGGTCTTTCCCTCCTCATATCTTTTCTCCTCTCTCAGCACCTAGATAGCGCAGGACGCGCAAAGAGTAGATTATACTTTTTCCGTCCCTCACCGAGATATCCGATTGAAGCATTTTTTCATCGTCAATATGAACAACCGCCTGCAGCTCATAGACTGCATCCGAGCCATCGGAAAGACGGTGCCAGTCTGCATCGTATAGGATAGTGTATACACCGGCTTCGTCTTTTGTGTCCAGTAGGCTGCCAAGCATTTTCAGATCTCCTTCGGCCGCTTTCACACTTTCCGCCACATTTTGCGCTTCGGAAACGGCCATGGAAAGCGTTGCACTCTTTTTGCCTGTCGTATTTGCGTGCGCTAAAATAGCAACACAGATTGTTGCCGAAACGGCAAACAGGAGGCAACATATCAGCAACTCCACTAGAAAATAGCGGCTTTTGGACGATTGATTCATACTTAGTTTTTCCCTTCAGCTACATCTAAAAAAACTTTACCGTCATATGTTTCGCCCGTTTGATCAGTTACGGAGATTTGAAGTAAACCTTCCTTTCCAAGCTCGAGATCAAGAGAGGAAAGGGGCATGATTTTCTGCCCGATCCCCGGCATGAAATCGGCTCCCTGCATAAGCAATACCTCTCGCAGATAGCCGTCTTCAACATAAATCCACGTTTCATACTGTTCTCCTTCTGCAGACATTCCCAGCACCAAAGCATCGCCTTCTTCGGTTTGCCGGACACTTATTCCCTCCGGCAGACTTGTTTGTCGTGCTTTTTCCGTCAGATATAACACCGAAGTCCGCATATTATAATTGCGCTCCGAACGCTTTGCTCCCTCGCGATAGGTATCCGCAGCCATAACTGACAGGAGGAGAACACAAAGAGTGTATAAAAAGAACAGGGCAACCACAAACAAAATTTCTGCCGAATATATTTTTCTATGCATATTTTCCTGCAGCCTCCCTAATCTTCAATATAAAAAACTGAAATCTCAGGCAACAGATTGCTGCCCAGAAATTTATAATGCACAATGAAGCGTTCCGCATCGTAACGAAGACCGTAATGTTACTTTAAGTAATCAAGGTCTTGCGGGTAGCTTCCTTCCAAAGCATAGCACTGTACGGCGTCCCGTCGCGTTGTATCTTTCAGCAGATCGATCTGACTTGAAACGGATGCTTTACCTGTTGCTACTACTCCGAAACCGACGCTCAGGGCAACAGCGATAAAAATTGCAATCGCCCAGAAAACCCCGCTGCTCAGCAATTGTTTGATTTTTCCTCCTACTTTTGTTATTAGCAAGAAAAAGTTTTCCTTTCTTACATACCGGATAAAATTCCTGCCAGAGGCATCATAACAGACAGAATTACAAGTCCTACCAGCACACATAATAAAGCCACCACTGCAGGTTCAAAAACAGACAGTAAGCGCTGGCGACGAACTTCAGCATCATGTCGGCAGCGAAAAGCAATATCCATAAGCATCGCTCCCGGTGTGCCCGCACGTAAGCCTGCCGTAATCATTCCGTTATATGATTTCTCAAAAATACCGCAAGTTAAAAGAGACTCCTGCAAAGGCTTCCCTTCTTTAAGCAAACGTTCGAGTTTTATAATCCGCGCCTTCGCAGTTTCGCTTTCTTCAAGTTCAATTGCGAAATGAAGGGCATCTAAAATATAAATACCGCTTTCCAGCATAAGCGACATGGGAAACGCAAATCTTTCGGCAGCAATTAGAGCAGCCATCTTCTTTGTGATCGGTGAATTATCATAAGCGTGCAGAAGAGTAGCTCTGCCTTTTTTTGTAAAAAAAAGAAGCAAAAACACAATAACCAATGCGGCAATCGCAATCAGAATGACAAGTGCGGATTGATGAAAAGCTTGTCCCAATTTCAGGAGAGACAGGGAAAAAGGGTTCATGGTCAATCCCAGCTGCTTAAACATCTGTTCAAATACCGGCATAACAACCACAATCAGTATAATAATCACTGCGAGCACCATTCCTGTCATACTAAGCGGGTACACTACTGAAGTTCTCAGTTCTCTTGTTAAAGTGTCGCGTCCTTCGTAATATGCACGTAGAGCCTCTGTGATTTCCTGCATACGTCCCGTACGTTCTCCCATGCGAATCATATCCACAGCATAACCCGGAAATCTTCCGCACTGCTGTAAAGCCTCGGAAAGACTGCTCCCATCCGAGACCTTTGCAGACAGCTTTCGAAATAGCTCACTGTTTGCACTGTCCGTATCCTCTCCTAATAGAGCAAGTCCTTCCCATGCCGGAATTCCGCTTTTAAAAAAAAGGGTAAGCTGTTGGAAAAAATTCTCTAACTCCTTTACGGAAAGTTTATTTTGTCTGACGGGTTTTTTCATGAGTTTCTCCTTCTGAAGGGATCTCAGTAATAAAACATTGCATTATAATTACTGCCGTCTCCGATATATTCTGCAAGACCATGTCCTGCGGCAAAGGTGGGATCCATCAAGACCCAGTCTTTTCCGTCAAACTGAATGATGCCGTTTATCCATCCGGTTTCTTCCGTGTAAACGCTGATCCAGGCGTGATAGTCCTTTCCCGCATACCCGATGACCAGCTGTGTAGGAATGCGCTGAACACGCAACATAGCTGTCATCAGTGCCGCATAATCAAAACAGATGCCTTTTTTTGTCTTCAGCGTATCGTCCAGGTCGGGCAGATAAGACGAGGACACATTTTCCGCCTTTTTCGTATCGTATACGACATGATTGACCACATAGTCATAAATACGCTTCACTACATCCAAATCATCCGAAGCGCCCTTAGCCAGTTTTTCACTAAAAGCTACCGCTTCGGTTTTTTCCGTATAATCAACATATTGATTGGGATGCAAAAAAGGTGTGAATTCGTTCTTTAGACTTACATTAAATGATGTGCCGTCAACAAATGCATACTGATCACCCGAAATCTGACGATAGATATTAAGCGTGTAATATCCGTCTCCGCAACTGAGAGGAAATGTCTGAAACACTCCGCTGGTCGGCAGGTCATAAGTATAAGGCTCCTGATCGTTGTGCGAAAGCTGCATCTTGATTCGACCGTCACCTGTATATTTTACCATGACATAACCGTCCTCAAGATGAGAGGCATCTATCAGAGAGGCTGTACCTTCAAAAATCTGTGTACCATCTGCACGAGGTACCAGTACAACCGATTTGGTATCCCGGGAAGCACCTTCATTATCTGCGACTTCCGCCTCTTTTACTTTCGTACATCCCACAGTACAGGAAAAGGCGAAAAAGAGTATTGTCACAAAAATCAGTCGAACAATGCACAAATTTCTTTTCAATAAACGTTCTCCTGCATGCTTCCGGTAATTTTCCATTTCATTTCTTCCTGACAGAATCAACAATCCATCTCCAGCGGCATAACCTTGCAGCTGAAGATATATTTGGCATTTTTGCTGTTGCTGTAAAACATTCTTTTTACCCGTTCTATTACCATACGCCCTGTTTTTGCATTTGTCACGGAAGGCAGTAATACCACATACTGCAAAGGGCTGTAACGGGAAATGGTATCTCCCTGACGCAGGATTTCCTTCATCACATTCAGCGTTCGGGACATTACCTGCTTTATTTCAAGTGCCTCCATCTGTCTGTTATCCATTCGACGTACGTCCACCAATGCCAGAAACATCGTAGTGCCCATCCTCTTCAGATTTCGCATTTGCAAATGGTAAACGTCTTTAAAGATAGCATATTCACACACGAACGCACCCGGGTCAGGACATCCGCTTCGCAGTTCTTTGCAAATTTCTTCAATCTCCGCTTCCGAGCTTTTTTCACCTTTAATCAATTCTTTATAAAAATTCAGTATCTCATCCGAAGGCTTGAGGCCCAGATGTGTGTATTGCAAGTTTGTTGTGTTCTGATATTGCTCCAGAGCTTCTTTACTTTTGCCGGTTTTGAGCAGTGCTGACATCAGTTCCAGATTGATCATGGAATCGAAAGGATCGATATCCAGTGCTATTTTACATACACGTATTATCTCTCCGTACTCTTCGTCCTTGCTCAGCAACTCGATGTACTGATGGACTTTTTTAAGGTAAAGATCGTGGTAATAAAAGCTTTTTGGCGCAACCCATTTGTCCAGCGTTGAGTTGGGTAACAAATCACCTGTATATAGAGAGAGGAGCTCTTCAAACTGATCTATTACAGCAGGATTAAGAGATTCCACATCCGATACGGAATCGGAAATTTCCTCCATACGAAACGCGTCTATAAGGGCCGGCTGATCGGGGCTCCACATATAGCCTCCCGGCAGTGTAACAATCGCCTCGTCAAGTCCGCTTTCCTCCAGGTCCTTACGTAAACGGCTGACTAGTGTTTTAAGAGCATTCTCTACATTGATTTCTTCGTCTTCTCCCCATATTACTTCAACCAGCCGTGCAACAGATACTGTTTTTTGGTTATTGAGGATTAGATATTCCAGCAGCGCCATTTTTCTTTTGGATGCACGTATAGGCTCGACGATATCAACACCGTCAATCAGTATGTTCAACTCGCTAAAAACATTTATTTCCAGTTTTTTCATTTTTGATTCCCCCACCCGATCCAATCAGTTTGCACACCGCATACTCGGCAGGTCATCGAAGGTCTGCCGGAAATTCGGCCAGTTAATTTTTTTTGATTATATCAGATTCATATATAATTATCTATTTTCTTTCGGCTTATCACATTGAAAGGTTCATCGGAAAGATTTTACACATTCCCTAATCGAACACAATTCAGGTGCTGTTTGGCAATTTCTTTCAGTTTCAGCATTTTCAGTATATCAGTAGCCGGTTCGGTATATTTATGGTAAGGAAAATATCTGGTCAGATGTAACGGTATGTTCGGATCAAGGGCAGCAAGATATTTTGCCTCTTTTTTCATTTCTTCCTTACTGTCGGAAATCCCGGGAACTACCAGAGTTGTAACTTCAACATGCGACTCGGCCTGTGCCAGTTCAATCGTTCTTAATACAGTATCCAGATAACCGCCCAGTTTGCGATAAGCTTCTTCGGAAAAAGTTTTCAAATCTATGTTCCATGCCGAAACATACGGCAGCAATTCTTTCAAGTACGGCTCGTTGATTTGTCCGTTCGTGACAATTACTATCTTTAAATCTTCAGCCTGTGCCAGCTTTGCCGTATCCAGGATGAATTCAAAAGCAATTAACGGTTCGTTATATGTAAAAGCAATACCTATATTGCCTCTTTTTTTTTCTTTTTTTGCGAGTGTGATCAATTGCTCTGAAGTGATATCCTGAACCTCGGGTAGCTCTGTTCTTCGAGCTGCAATATGATAATTTTGACAGAAAGGACAGGCCATATTACAGCCAAAACTTCCCACCGAAAGGATCATGCTGCCCGGATGGTAATATGCGAAAGGCTTTTTTTCAATCGGATCCAGGGCAAGAGAGGTGATTTTGCCGTAGTTCAAGGGCTGAATTTCTCCGGATTTCGCCTGTCTTGCACCGCAAAAGCCGACCTGACCTTCTTTCAATTCACAATAATGCGGACATAGCTGACAAGTAAGCAAATCATTCATATCTGATCACCTCAAAACGCTCTAAGTAATAGTTTTCGTTTTCTCTAATACCGGCTTTGTCGCATGCTATGGCTACCTGTTTTTCCGCGGTATCAATACCTTCCAGGTTTGGAAGCAGAACTCCTCGTTTGTAGCCTGAAGTGACGATAACACCGTATTTTTTCGGATCAAGTTCTTCAGGGCTGTTGATTTTCTCTGCAGGTAAAAGCACATCGACGCTGATTTCAAGATCCTCTAATTCATCAGGTTGAAGAGGGCGAAATCTCGGATCTTTCGTCGCTGCAGCGATGGCGTTATACTGTATTTCCGAAGCTACTGAATTCCGGCACGGTGCCAAGGTACCGATACATCCTCTCAATTGTCCGTTTCTGTGTAATGATACGAAAGTGGCGGCACGTTTCTGAATCATTTCGCCTGGCAAATTTTCCGG
Organism: Mogibacterium sp.; assembly: GCA_012840975.1. GTDB lineage: Bacteria > Bacillota > Clostridia > Peptostreptococcales > Anaerovoracaceae > Crickella. Next base: position 7,610 of record DUVP01000026.1, read on the forward strand.
CAAGCCAGGCTGAATACCTTTATTTACATACTCTTCAATTGTATGTCGGGCCAATGAGATATACGAATCCTCCATCGAACCTTCTCTATTTGAGATTGTTCTTTGCGGTTCAAGAAAGTTACGTTCAGGATTCTCTCCCTGCGGCACAAAGCGAACAACTGCGTATCCTACTCCGAAGGTTCCTTCATATGATAAAAGCTCTGACTCAACATCTCTTCCGTCAAAAGCTCCAGCCATCATCTGAAAGGAATACAGTCCGCATTGAGCAGCCGATTCAGTTAGTTTTTTCGGTATGTTCAACAGTTCATCAAAAGCAGCCCTGCTGAGAATATCGGTCATCATCTGATCGAATTGTGGGCCTTCCGGCCGGAAACCATAAGGACCGTCCTTCTTCAGGACATGGGACAGATCTCCCGATGCGATAAATACCGCACGACGTTTTAATTCCTCTGCAGCTTTTGCAATGATTTGCCCGAGCCGGTAATGAGTTTTACCGTCGAGAAGAGATAATCCTATGCGTACAAACTTAAAGTCTTTATATTCTTTACAAATAAAGCGTAAAGGTACTAAACTGCCGTGATCGGCCTTATTTGGTTTGCTGTTGGGAACGATCATAATGTTCTGCTGCTCCGCTTTTTGGAGAATAGCTTCCGCTAAATCCAGATCATTGTACACTTCTTCTTTGACAAACGGGCATCCGAAAGCTCCCAGATCTCCCTGGTCAAGCTTCGAAAAAGATAAGAAAAAGGCATCGCGGTAAAGCGGTGCATGAGGTGAAGATAATATAATCGTGTCGGGAGCCAGTCCGGCTATTTCCCGAGAAATTTGTTTTAAGGCATTGCTTGTTGCTTCAATTTTTCTTTCTTCTCCTCTGCCTATTTCAGGCAAGACAATAGGCGGATGAGGCACTGCATAGGCTTTCAAAATACCAAACTCCGTTTTCTTGCTAATCATAGGTCACCTCTCGATCCGTGTTTCTTGAATTGGCTTTTTATATGTAAAAGAACATTTTATATTCAAATATTTAACTGTCTATAATCATTTTATCAGAGTTTAAATATATTTTTCAATAAAACGGAATATAGGTTATAATGTCGGTATGAATAAATACAGCCTGATTCTGGACGGCTCTATCGTCCTGATAATTTTAATATCCGCCTGGATGGGCAAGAAAAAAGGCATAGTTGACACGGTCCTCAAACTGATTGGTATTATCGGTGCAATTTTTCTCGCTTTAAAGTTCACGAAAGCTCTTACGGATTTCTTAAAAGAAACTTTCGTCAGAGATTGGATCTATGCCAAAGTTCTTGAGAAAATGACAGAAGATAGTGTGAGCGGCTTAGGAGATTTGCTAGGAATGGGAACTTCCGGAAACTCGGGAAATTCCGGCTTCCTGCCGGGAATGATCGAAGATTTCACTGCAGGTTTGGTGATGCGTGGCAAGGAGCTGCTCGCTTCGGGATATACGAGCATAATCCTGACGATTATTTCTTTTATCGGCATACTTTTCGTCGTGTGGCTCATTGTTACAATCATAAGGCTGTTGTTTAAAAGAGGAAGAAAAAATTCTAAGGTTATCGGTTTTATCGACGGGATGTCCGGAATGCTGCTCGGCCTGCTGAAGGGATTCGTTATATCCTGCCTGCTGGTTGCTTTGGTTATTCCGCTGACATTGATTTTCTCACCTTTCAGTTTGCCTGATGTAATTAAGGGCTTGAACAATTCTATTATTGCAAACTGGATACAGGATACGAATCCTCTTTTCTTTCTGATAAAGACTCTTATTTTCGGGTAAAATACGAGTCTTTCGAGTTGTAAAATAATTTGAAATATTATATAATCGAGTGTGCATGTGCTGTTGTAGCTCAGTAGGTAGAGCACTTCCTTGGTAAGGAAGAGGTTCGGCAGTTCGAGTCTGCTCAACAGCTCCAGCGATAAGCGCGTAGGGACAGGGACGCTTGTCCTGAAATTCCAGAAATAACGTTATTTAGGAGGATAAAAGATATGGCAAAACAACATTTTGAAAGAACGAAGCCACATATCAACATCGGCACGATCGGCCACGTTGACCACGGCAAAACCACACTGACAGCAGCAATCACCACAGTACTCAACAAGAAGTACGGCCTTGGCGGCGGTGTAGCTTTCGACCAGATCGACAAAGCACCTGAAGAGAAGGCAAGAGGGATCACAATTTCGACATCCCACGTTGAG
>DUVP01000027.1 GCA_012840975.1 Mogibacterium sp.
ATATTAAGCCACTTATCCGGGAATGTATTAATTCTATTATCCAGCATATAGGCTGTAATGTCCGGAACGTATGTATATATTTCTTCTCCGTTATGCAACAGCTCGCGAATTCCTGTTGCACTCTGAAATTCTTTTATATCGTCAACAGAATCATAATATCCTGCACCTACCCTGGTTATTGCAACGGGCTCCATTTTTTCGCAAGACATGATATATTCCAGTGCAAGGATATCATTCGATCCCTCTAAAATTGCTATATCACCGGAAACATCTTCCGGAGAATACCCTTTAATGGATTGTCCGCATACTTTTGCATATGCTACGGCTCTCGCTCTCGGATATGACAGACCATCCTTTGATAAAGCTCTAATCTCTTTCTCTATCTCCGCAGCATTTTTTCTAAGATTATCAGCAATTCTTTTTAGAGCAGTAATATCTCCTGTTTCACTTCCAAAAACCAAATGTGAAGCACTACCGATAGATTCAAGAAGAAACACTCCTGCTGCACCATATTGCCTAGCATTACCCAGACAAAAATACGTGGGAATTTCCAAGACTACATCAGCACCGCTTGATATCGCAATCTCTGCTCTTTCCCATTTATCAAGAATTGCAGGCTCCCCGCGCTGCACGTAGTCTCCGCTCATTGCGACTACGGCAACCTCGCTGCCTGCAAGCCTTTTTGCCTCATTCAAATGATATATATGACCATTATGCAGAGGATTGTATTCTGCAATAATTCCTACTGCATTCATTACTATTCCTCTTCTTTTCGAGAATCAGTAAGCTGAACCCTTTCTGCAAGGTTTTTCATCTCTTGACGATTGTGATTAACCTTGATGTTTATATTTCCGATTATATCAGAAAAATATTCGTTCATTGGCTGAATGTATGATGATCCGATACTCGATATATCGTTTTGCATATCGAAAAGAAGTTTATCAACATATTCATATGTTCTAAGTTTAATATAATTTGCATGGTTTTCCGCTTCACTTAAAATAGCGTCAGCTCTTTTCTGCGCTTCTTTCTTAATCATATTAGTATCAATAAGATATTCCGCCTGATTTTTTGCAGAAACAATCACTTTATTATATTCGCTTTTTGCATCACTTATAATACGATCCTTCTCTCGACTTACCCAATTTGCCTGTTGTATATCACGAGGAAGATTAAGTCTGATATCTTCAATAATCTTATGTGCCATCTCTCCATCGATAAGGACATTTTGGGACATGAAAGATTTTTTTGAAGATGATATGAGTTCTTCCAACTCATCTAAAAGGGTCATTACTTTTATGCTATCGTCACTCATTATCTTTTCCTCCCGATTTTAATTTTTCGTGTATTTTTTTGTTAGCATAATCAGGAATAAATCCGTCAATCCGACCACCTAGCGAGGCTACTTCCTTGATCATGCTTGAGCTGATATATGAATATTGCGGATCAGTCATAAGAAAAATTGTCTCCGTATCATTTGTATAGAGACTTGCATTCATCTGAGCCATTTGTATTTCATTCTCAAAGTCCGTGGTTGCCCTTAGCCCCCTTACTACGACAGAAAAACCGTTCTCATTGACATAATTTGCCAAAAGCCCGCTAAAACTGTCTACTTCTACATTTGATATGTTCTCAGTTGCTTTTTTTGCTATATCGACTCTCTCATCCACAGTAAAGAAACAGTTCTTATTCGGATTTACCACCACAGCAACTGTCAATGAATCATACATCTTAGCAGCACGCTCAATTATATTGAGATGACCATTGGTTATAGGGTCAAATGATCCTGCATATAAAGCTTTTCTTTTCATTTTATATATTTTCCTCATTAAAATATTCTAACAAAAAAACGCTATTTTATCAATATATCGTCCGCCAGGAATATATCCACTCCTATACTTCCATACTTTTTTTCTTTTATTTTTTTCAAGGCATCATACTCATTGTACAGCTTGTCTCTAAAAATATGTTCTGCAACAACAATAGCACCTTCATCAAGAATTCTCTTCTCCTGGATGTGCAAAAAGCATTTTTCATAATAATCAAACTTGTGATAAGGAGGATCAATAATAAATATATCTATTTTTTCTTCTATTTTGCTTATTGCTCTTAAGTAATCATAGTTAAAGATTACTGATTTTTTATCTGCTTTACAATGGGCGATATTCGATTTAAGAACCTTAAAATTCTTTCTGTCCGACTCATTAAAATAACATTTTGCAGCACCTCTTGAAAGTGCTTCAAGTCCCATAACTCCACTCCCCGCGAAAATATCAAAAACAACTGCATTTGGAATCCAGTCGTTTATCATACTAAATATCGCTTCCCTTACCTTTTCAGTTGTAGGTCGTATCTCCTTAGGAACTTCAATATTTCTATACTTATAATCACCTGATATTATTTTCATTTTTTCCCCCGATAATCCTGTATTTTCCGAGCTTCACCTATATAATATCTGAATTATCATTTTTGTACATAGTTTCCATGTACTCTCTGATAAAATTGATATCCGTGACTGTATTCTCTTCCATAATATAATCAGCATCCTTCACAGCAAGATCAAGTATATCTGTATACCTGCACAATGACAGAATATTGGATTGATAATTTCCTGACTGCATAGTTCCGGCCAAATCGCCCGGTCCCCTTAGCCTGTAGTCCTCCTCACTTATCGCAAATCCATCGGATATATTCACCATAGCTTCTGTTCTTATTTTTGCGGATTCAGATTTGCTGTAATTAACGAGATAGCAATATGATTGCATATCACTTCTTCCGACTCTGCCACGTAATTGATGAAGTTGAGCCAGCCCAAATCTTTCTGCATTTTCTATTACAATTATAGTCGCATCACTTACATCTATTCCGACTTCTACCACCACTGTAGCGATAAGTATATCTGTTTTTCCTTTTGCAAAATCATTCATTATATATTCTTTGTCTTCCTTCAACATTTTTCCGTGAAGACAAGCAATATTGTAATTCGAAAATTTTTTCTTAAGTTCATTATATAGTTTTTCAACAGATGATAATTCATCCTCATTGTCTTCTATACTTGGTGCAATTACATAAGCTCTACAGCCTTTTACAAGCTCTTTTTTTATCGCAGCATATGCCCTTTCTCTACTTTCCTCGGTTACCGCTCTGGTTATAGTTTCAAGTCTGCCTTCCGGCTTTGATTTTATGATGCTGAAATCCATATCTCCAAAAACTGTTGCCGCCAATGTCCTTGGAATTGGCGTTGCAGACATTACGAGTATATTAATACCCCTCCCTTTTTCCGTAAGCTTCTTCCTTTGATTAACACCAAACCTATGCTGCTCATCTGTTATTGCCAAAGCAAGATTTTTAAATTCAACATCTTCAGTAAGGATGGCATGCGTTCCTATAACAAGATCTATCTGCCCTGATTTTACTCCTTTCAGTAGTTCTCGTCTTTCCGAGGTCTTCATCCCACTTATAAGAAGAGCTGTTCTTATACCGAGGTTCTTAAAATCTCTGCTTAATCGTTCAAAATGCTGTTTTGCCAAAATAGCAGTCGGGGCCATCAAGGCTGCCTGATTTCCTGCTTTGGTACATATGTAAATTGCAGCCTCGGCAACAACTGTTTTGCCGCATCCCACATCACCCTGGACAAGGCGATTCATAGGTTTTGACCTGCTTAAATCTCTTTCTATCTCCTGAATACATTTTTTTTGATCATTAGTTAATACAAAAGTAAGAGATTCGATAAACGGTTTTATTGAAACATTACTTATTGATGAATCCTTTGTTCCATCATCAATAATACGTCTGTTTATTCTTATTGCAAGCTGATACAGAATTAATTGTTCATATATTATTCTATACTTTGCAGCTCTATAGCTCTGTTCAGTTTCCGGAAAATGTATATTTCTATAAGAATATTCTCTGCTGCAAAGCTTGTTTTTTTCTATTATCTCAGAATCTATCCATTCATACCCTATATCTGTTTCATCCAAGGCTATTTTAATCCACTTGATCAATTCTCTACTTGTTATACCTGCTGTACATCTGTATACAGGAATCAAGCCTCTTGTATCATTTTTGCTGCCCTCTTTTGCTATCTCCGGGTTTGTCCATATTCTTAAGCCGTTTCTGATTTTCATTTTACCGAAAATAACATAGTGCTCTCCGACTGAAAGAGTTTGCTTCAAATACGGCATATTGAAAAAAACAGCACTGAAATTAATGGTCTCATCTCTAAAAAGACATTCAATAACATTCCTTTTTGAAGATAAAGATCTAATATTGCTTCTTATCAGTCTTCCGGAAACCAGCACATCCTTGTCTATTGATGCAGATGAAGCATTCTGTATTATGCGTCTATCTCTGTATTTCACAGGAAAATGCTCAATGAGATCCTGAACGGTTTCTATACCCATATTCTTAAGCTTATCTTGCTTTTTGGGGCCGATTCCTTTTATATAATTAACCTTGTCTGTAAGTAGTAAAGATTTACACATTTCTTCTGACTACCTCAATATTTCTCTTTTCTATCTCTTCCCTTTTTATTCCTTTAATATAGATACTGATCTTTCGCGGCTTATCTAATTTTAACAGCTCAAAATTTTCCTCAATTCGATCCATTATCTGTTCAGTAATATCCGCAATATTCTTCCCGGAATTTATGATAACAATTATAGATATTTTTATTCTGACTCCATTCTTCCTTTCGGTTAGCTCAACTGCATCATAATAATCACTATCAATAAAAGGTGTTGGATTCTTTTTTATCGGCATCCCCTTCTTGTTACACAAAATAAGTTCATCTTCCATTTCAAGGAGCTGCTCAATTACCATTTTATTAAGAACTATCCTGTTAACCGCTATCGCCCCGAACTTATTTCTGATTACCACAGCCATATTGTCGCTCCATATCGTAAAATTATAAACTCCTACTGTTTAATTATATATATTTCATATAAAATAAAAAAGCCTTAAGCCTAAGCTTAAGACTTGTTCAGCTTATACAGAATTAAACGGCACGGCTTACCTTGCCCGACTTAAGACATTTTGTGCATACAGATGCTTTTCTAACTCTGCCTCCATCATTGATTCTTACTTTCTGAATATTGGCATTCCACTTTCTTCTTGTATGAATATTGGAGTGAGAAACTGCGTTTCCTGAAGCCTGCCCCTTGCCACATACTTCACATTTTCTGGACATTTACCGCACCTCCTTTATGGTTTAATTATCACTGTGCCAATCACACGCTCGATTATGATAGCATAACAATCGGGATATATGCAAGAACTTTTTCTTTAATTCTTCACATTTACATAGTATAATTGCTTGAAAATTTCCACTGCCATAGCTGAATTTTCATTTGTTTATCAATATAAATAAATGAAAGGATACTCATAATGAAAATATCAACACATTTATCTCATAAAAATAAAACTATTATTATATTTATTACAGTATTAATTTCTGTTGCTTTAATTCTTGCTATTTATATTAAGACCAACTCAAAACTTCTTGATAAATCCGAATACAAAAAACTCTATAAATCGATTAAAGCTACGGAAGAAAGTGGCGGTTTTTCTAGCCAACAATCATTAAGAAATTTTATTCTGAACTGGGCGGATGAAAAAAACCTTGATTATGAAATAGATAATCAAAATAATATTATTTTCACTTCAACCGGTGTAACTCGAAAGAAAAAAGTTTCCCCAACTGTTCTTTGCGTTGATTATAACTATGAAACTGCCAATAATGATGCAAAAGCTTTGGCTGCTGCAGCAATGACAGCGGCTACAGAACTAAACTCCGGGAAAAAAATCGTAATATTTTTTGATAATGAAAGAAATGAAGCTAAAGGATATAACGGAATAGATTCAAAGTATTTTACTGATCACTCTAAAGTTATTTATTTAGACTATGGAAAATCTGCATATATCTCTACATCTTCTTACGCTCAAGAACGTTCGAGGATTCGAATTCCGGCTGAACGCGAAGATATTAAATGTGATACAGCAATCAGAGTGAGAATTTCCGGTATAAAATCAAAACCTATTAATACCAATATAAGCAAATTGCCAAACCCTATTATTGCTTTTCGTCAAATTCTTACAAGGCTCAAAGAAAAGTCTATAATTTGTCAAATTGCTGATTTTAAGATAGAAGATAACGGTCTGATGAACCCTATTTCACTGGACGCAACAATTTTAGTGAATTCTTATTCAGTCAATTCTATAACAAAATACATTGATAAAAGGATTAATTCATGGGAAAAATCCTATTCTGATGATAATGAGGATCTCTCATTCACATATGAGATTATTGACGATGTTCAAACTGTTGCCGGTTCGGCTTATTCTCAGGAAACTTTTGATACACTTACCAGCATCCTTTATACAATAAATGAAGGAAATTATAAATTTGAAGAAAGTGATTTTATTTATCCTGAAAAAGAAATTGGTGACAACTACGGCATGAATGCAATTATTAATCTTCATGCCGAAGAAGATCACATATATATCGACCTAATGTCTCAGGCTTTTAACCTTGAACTTATGGAGAGGATAACAGCTGACAATAAAGCTGCCTGCGAATTATTCGGCGGCACTTATGAAAGCATTGAAGTCATTCCTCCTTTTTTAAATCGAAATACTGCGTTATTGAGCAATATTAATATTACATATCTAAAGGTTAACGATTCCTACGGCAAAAATATTATTCTTGCATCTGAGATGGATAACTATTTTACACCTTGTGCATACCTTCAAAGTAAAAACAAAAAAATGGATATAGTGCATTTGAAAATGAATTCTTCAACGGCCGTAGTGATAAGTAATACAATACTTGGCTATATAGAGAAAAAAGGGAATTTTCTTTCAATATAGCGTAAGCTATGTGTTATAATTATCTGATGAACAATTATCTTGACTTTAGGAGGCAAAACAATGAGATCAAACAGAGATAAAAGAACCGACAGTGAAAGAGAAATCGATGATTTCCTGTCTCAGTTCGAGTCCCCTGTTGATGACTTATCCGCTGATGTAAATTCATACCTCAGCGATGATTTGAGTTCAACCAAGAGAATTGCTGAAATGACATTTTATGGCAATGATTATAAAAAATATACTGAATCTCCCCATACTCAATTCTCCGATTCCACAGAAAAAAACTCTTCATATCCTGTAAATAGCAATGCAAATAAAGATTCGACTTTATCATCTAAGTCGAAAGAGTCTTCAAATAAACTCTCCGCAAAGCTGGAAAGCATAAAGGAAAGCTCTTCCGCTTCTGCGCTTTCCGATAAAATAAAATCCATCGATAAAGCACAATTAAAATCTAAACTTTTTCTCAAAGATAACCCTGATTATGATCCCACAAAGGGGGAAACCTATATTCTCAATGGGAAAAAAATCAAAAATAAACCCCAAATCCTCAGTGCAAAAAAAATCATTCGTGATGTAATAGGACTTGGTTTAATAATATTCTTATGCGGCATGCTTTATGCCCTTGTTTGTATAACTTTGGCTCCTAAGGTTAATCCTAATGATTTATATTCATACATTGATACCTCATCTATCGTCTATGATGACGATGGTAAGCAGGTTGATAGTGTATTTTATACTCAAAATCGTAAGATTATAAAGTATGAGGAAATGCCGGAAGATCTGATTAACTCTTTTGTAGCTATTGAAGACAAGACCTTTTGGAAACATCATGGTTTTAACTGGACAAGAATGATAGGAGCTATTCTTTCCTCTTTGACAGGTAGAGGACGCATCAGCGGAACAAGTACAATTACACAGCAGCTTGCCCGTAACGTTTATTTATCTGATATTAAGAGTCAAAGGAGTATACGACGTAAAATACTGGAAATGTACTATGCAAGTCGTATAGAAGCCAGTTTGGAGAAGAAAGAAATTGTTGAAGCATATCTCAACACTATATACCTCGGTTTCGGATGCTATGGTGTAGATGCTGCAGCCAAGGTCTACTTTTCATGTGATGTTAAAGACCTCACACTTGTTCAATGTGCATCTCTTGCTGCTCTTCCGCCTGCACCCGACAGTTATGCCCTGCTTAAATTTGCAGATGCAACGACTCAGGTTGGCGATGACTCAAAAATTGTTCAAAGGGAGCCGGATACTGTAATAACCAATGATATCGCCAGAGATCGAAGAAATCTGACTCTGGATTTGATGCTTGAGCAAAATATGATTACTCAAGAAAAACATGATAAGAGCTATGATAAGCCTCTTACATCATTTCTTAAACCGAAAATCATATCCGGATATGGCAGCAATTCCTACTTCCATGAATATCTTGTTGAAACAATAATCAATGACTTAATGGAAGAATACAATATGACCTATGCAGATGCCGAAAGAATGGTTCATACCAAAGGCCTTAAGATTTACTCTACAATGGATAGTAAAGCTCAGAAAACTGTTGTTGATGCTTTTAAAAATGACGACAACTTCCCTTCTGTTTCAGGTATGTATTATCAGGACTCCGAAGGCAATATTCTTAACAGTGACGGACAACTTGCCCTTTATAACTATAACAAGGATTTTAGTAAAAACGGTGATTTCACTATTCCGTCAAAAGATGTTGTTTTCAACAATGATGGTTCAGTAACTATTAAAAAAGGCAGAATGCTGAATATATATGAGACTGAAGTTGAAGGACAAACCGATTATAGTCTTGAGTTCAAGGTTTATTATCGCATAATTGACAATAAACTTTACTCAATACAGGGTGGCTATATAAATGTTCCTTCCAACTATAAATCTCTCGACTCTAAAGGAAATCTGGTTATTTCTCCGGAGTACTTCACCGAGTATCAAGGCGATATGAAAAAAGACGGTGGAAAACTCATTATTACAAAAAAGGCTTATTCGCTTGCAAACAAGACTCTCCAGCCTCAGGCAGCTATGGCAATTGTGGGTGTGGGAACAGGTGAAATCAAAGCTTTAGTCGGGGGTCGTACATTCCGCGGTCAGAAGCTTCTTAACAGAGCTCTTAATCCTCGTCAGCCCGGATCGGCTATAAAACCGCTTGCTGTATATGGAGCTGCCCTCCAAAAGAGCTACGAATTGGCGGAAAAAGGAGAAAAATGGAAATATACCGATTTCCATATCGACAAGCAAGGTATCAAAGGCTGGGGAGATTATGTTACAACGCACTCCTCAATTGAGGATGAAAAGACGCGTATAAACGGAAAATATTGGCCTAAAAACGTAACCCATTCATTCTCCGGAAAAAATAATTTTGTATCTGCCGTACAAAAGTCAATAAATACCTGTGCAGTTAAGTTGCAGCTTCAAGTCGGTGATGATTTCTCCATCAAGCAACTTAAGAGATTTGGTATAACAACTGTTGTTGATGATCCGAATGAGCCGGTTAATGATATCAACCCGGCAGCTCTTGCTCTCGGTGCTATGACTCAAGGGGTTACACCTCTTGAAATGGCATGTGCATATGCTTCTTTCCCTGCCGGCGGAAAGCTCAACTCCCCTATTTGTTATACCAAGGTTCTTGATAGAGACGGTAATGTAATCCTAACAGGTAAATCTGAAACATCTGAAGCATTAAATGAAGGTGTTGCATGGATAATGACTAATGTACTTAAATCCGTAGTAAGAGCAAACGGATACATGTATGTAGAAGGTGTTCAGCCAGGAGGCAAGACAGGAACAACCAACGATCAATATGATATATGGTTCTCAGGCTTTACACCGAAATATGCAGCTACTCTTTGGATAGGTACAGATAATAATGTTGCGCTTTCTTCAATGTCATATGCGGCTGCTTCACTTTGGGGAAAAATAATAAACAATATTCCTAAAGCAAAGAAAGGAGAATACCTGCCTCAGCCTGCTAATGTAATATACAAAGCCGGTCACTACTTTACCAGGGGAACAGAAACAGGACTTGCAAAATACGTAGGTGAAGATGAAATAAAGAAGTTACGCGACAAAGCGTACAAAGAATGGCTCAAAGAACGAGAGAATCACAAAATATGGATTGTAGATAAACCGGGATACTTCGAGACTCAAACCATAGAGCACGAAGGAATCCCTCCGGAATATGATGAAGAAGGTAATCTGATTAACGAACCAAAAGATCCTTGGACTGAAACAATCGAAGTCTGGATTGAGGAAGTCGGTCACTGGGAATATGAAGTCGGATGGCGTGATGGTGACTTCAAATTCGAATATGAAGGAAAAGTTTACCATTAATGATTTTGTATTATCTTTATATCTTGTATTAAATTTCTCTTAAGAACGGTTTTGATTATTAAACCGTTCTTTATTTTCGTTTATAAACTTGTGTTAAGTTTGTGATACTTTTGTTCAAGTTGACAACACAATGTTTTCAGATATATAATTCTATAGTAAGTTAGGCATTTCAATGTCAAAAAAAATATGGAGGTATTTATAATGGAACAAGGTAAAGGTCAATTTGAATCCAACTTCGGTTTCCTCATGGCTTCATTAGGTTCAGCAATCGGTCTTGGAAACCTGTGGTCATTCCCTTACAAGCTTGGCGCTGGAGGCGGATTTGCTTTCCTTATGATTTACATCATTCTTATCATTGCAGTCGGATATCCGCTTATGCTTTCCGAAATTGCAATTGGTCGTAAATCGCAAAAAGCTGCTATCCAGGCTTTTGAAGAGATTAACCCGAAATTCAAGTTTAACGGTGTGCTTCAGACAATAGTACCGTTCTTCTTGCTTGCATTTTACTGCACATTCGGTGGATACATAACAAAGTATCTCGTTTATTCAGTAAAAGCATTCACAGGAAGTAAAGTCGATCCTCAAGCTTTCTTCGAGGCAACACTCCTCAGCAATGGTGGACAGGGCTTAATTTGGATGACAATCTTCCTTGTAATTACAATTGTTATTGTTCTCGGCGGAGTATCCGGTGGTATAGAGAGATTCTGTAAGGTTGCTATGCCTGCACTCTTCCTCATTCTTATTGTTATGGCAATAAGAGGTAACACTCTTCCGGGTGCAACAAAAGGTCTAGAATTCCTGTTTGCTCCTCACTTCGAAGGAATGACAACAGCCCGTGGATTCTTTGATACAGTTGCACTTGCAGGTGGACAGATGTTCTTCTCATTGTCACTTGCTTCCGGTTGTCTGATTGCATACGGTTCGTACCTGGATAAAACACAAAATCTTGAGAAGAATGCACTGATTATTGTAATTGGAGACTCATGTGCAGCTCTCCTTTCAGCTCTTGCTATCGTGCCGGTATGTTTCGCATTCGGAATCGAGCCTGGTGCAGGTCCTGGACTTCTCTTCATCTCAATGCAGACTGTATTTAACCAGATGGGAGGAGGTGTCTTCTTTGGATTCCTCTTCTGGCTTCTCGTTTTCTTTGCTGCACTGACTTCATCTATCGGAATGATGGAAGGCGGTATATCTGCTATTCTTGACAGCAGAATTAAAGCCGGTAAATCAGCTAACAGATTTACTGTTACACTCCTTATGGGAGCATGGGGATTCATTGGTAACGCTATGACCACTATTGACTGCCTCGGTGCTTCCGATGCTGTATCCTGGTTCCACATTCTTGGACAGTCAAGTGTTCTCGATGTATGGGATGCTGTAGCTGAAGGTGTTCTTATGCCGCTTACAGGTCTTATAATGGCAATCCTGATTGGATGGGTTGCTCCTGGATATATCGATGACGAAGTAGAAAGAGGATCTAATTTTAAATCAAAAGGATTCTTTAACTTCTGCATCAAGTATATTGGACCTCTGTTCATGGCAATGATCGTTTACGGACAAGTTACTGCATTCTGGGGCTAAGTCAGTAAACAAATTCTAAAAAGATATGTTATCATAAACAGGTTTTACAAATATTTATAAATATTTACAAATAAAAAGATAATAATACGATTTTAGAAAAACAGGGGTGTAGCTTAATAAACGATGCTACACCCCTAATGTTTAATGTTTATTTAAGTAAAAAAGCATTGACAATGATTCATATTTACGTTATTATTAGTGAGTCGCACGTATGATACTTGTGATCCGAGGTAGCTCAACGGCAGAGCAACCGGCTGTTAACCGGTAGGTTGTGGGTTCGAGCCCCACCCTCGGAGCCATTTACAAGCCGGAGTGGCGGAATTGGTAGACGCCGAGGACTTAAAATCCTCTGAGAAGAGATTCTCGTACCGGTTCGAGTCCGGTCTTCGGTACCATAAATAATTATATTATCGCGGGGTGGAGCAGTTGGTAGCTCATCGGGCTCATAACCCGAAGGTCGTAGGTTCAAGTCCTTCCCCCGCAACCATACTTTTATCGCCACTTGATTCGTTCATGTGGCGATATTGCCATAAAAAATTATATCAATAATATGGAGGAGTTATGACCCTGTTAATAGTTTCTATCATTCTATTTCTTGCAATCTTTGCAATTAAATTTTCTAATCGTTCAGGTATACCTGCCCTGCTTCTCTTTATTGTACTGGGAATTTTATTTAACCGCCTAGGCTTTGGGATAAACAATTTCGTATTTGCAGACAAATTTGCTACATTTTCTCTTATGATAATTATGTTTCAGGGTGGTTTCTCAACAAACTGGAATATGTCTAAACCGGTCGCAGCACCGGCAATAGTTCTTTCTTCTCTTGGAGTTGTGGTTACTGCAATATTGACAGGTTTTTTCTGTCATTACGTATTAGGGTGGAATCTCTTAACCGGGATGCTTATTGGATCAATTGTTGGCTCAACTGACTATGCATCGGTATCAAATATTCTCAGAAGTAAAAATTTAAATCTTAAATATCATACAGCTTCTCTCCTTGAACTTGAATCCGGGTCTAACGACCCTTTTGCATATACAATGACAATGATTTTCCTTTCTGTTATGTTGGGAAAATCCACAAATATTCTTCTAATGATATTTCTTCAGGTATTTATCGGAACTGTGATGGGATTTGCACTTGCCTTTTTATTCTACTGGTTTATTGTTAAATTTAATCTGGTAAGCGATGGATTATTAGTTTTATATATAGTAGCAACTTCTACTTTGGTATACTCTTTAACATCGCTTCTTCAAGGCAACGGATTCCTCGCTGTGTATATATATGGTATATATTTAGGCAATCAATCTTTCAAAGGAAAAAAAGAAGCTGTGTTTTTCTACAATGGATTTGGAGAGCTTATCCAGATCGGCCTCTTTTTTATGCTGGGGTTACTTTCAGATTGGAAACTTTTTATAGATTTTCTGCCGGCGGCCGCTGCTATAATGTTTTTCATGTTCATAATAGCACGTCCTTTAGCTGTATATCTTCTGACTATACCTTTTAATCTTAAAAATAATCAAAAAATTATAATATCGGTTGCCGGATTACGCGGAGCAGCTGCAATCGCATTCGCAATTCTGGCCACTAATTCCGGTGTTAAAGTAGGTGGTGATATATATAATACCGTTTTTGGAATATGTGTCCTTTCATCTGCAATCCAAGGTTTCCTAATGCCTCCGGCTTCACGTAAATTCAAAATGCTTGATCCAAGTGACACTGTCCTCCGTACATTTAACGATTATCAGGACAAGTCCGACCTTGGTTTTCTGAAGATTCAAATTGAGGATGATTCTAAATGGATTAATCATAAAGTCAAGGATTTGGATCTTACATTTAATATCATTATTGCAAAGATTATGCGAGATGGCAAAGCAATCGTTCCGCGTGGTGATACTGTTATTCATTCCGGTGATATAATTGTCCTTGGCGGAGAAGAGTATTTTGATCCAACCGGACACGACTTAGTAGAATACACTATTCCGAATGGGCATAGTTTTGCCGGTAAGCTCTTAAAAGATCTAAGTATACCTAATGATCACCTTGTTGTTATGATTCAGCGCCAAAACGGAGAAATCGTGGTTCCGCGCGGCAATACAGAGATCATGGTTGGGGATACCTTAGTTTCTATGTTGCGCGATGGTAGACCTGATAGAGCAATAAAAGAGGGGTGTAAAGAGAAATGTAATTAGATAACACACAAAACAAATTTGAATCCTTTAATTATAACGAGACAAATTAATAGGACCTACATGACAGCTATTTGCACATGTAGATCCTATTTTGATTGGCTTAAGTCCCTATCCTTTTACAACTTTTACAACTTCTTCTTCAAGAGCAGGGAATTTTTCTCTTAGTTCAACTATCTGCTTAACTAATTCTTGTTCCTTTTTATCTATTTCTCTTATAAGTTCCATATTATCATATGGAACTGAGTTCTTTACTTCAGCATCCAGTATGCCTGCATAAATCGGAACATTATTCGTAAAAAGTCCCCACTTTTCAGTGCCGTAATCGAAGTGCCACCATTCTGAAGGGAAATTTGTAAATCCAACTTCGGTCATAACGTTATATAACATCCTTCTGTTATCTCTTGCCAGATTGTTGGTTCCTGCACCTTTGCCCTCATCTTCAAAATATGTTGTCCATGCAGCATCTGTAAATTCATCGAAGCCACATCCCATATCGAGTTCTTCACCATCCGGTCCCAGAATTGTTAGATCCACAGCACCGCCGGTGTTGTGCAATGAAGGCATCAGCACATTATATGATGGAAAAGATACACAAAACAAAGTCAATCTATCGACTTCTTCTTCAGAAACATCCGGATTCTCTTTTCTCTTAACATTTCTAAAATAATCCCAGAGTGCCTGCTGTACTGCTATCGGACGATAAGCATCATAAACCTTGAACTTATATCCTTCAGGCAGCAGTTTCTCTGCTTCTTTCATCATCTTATATACTGTCTCTCGTACCATAATGCTTGGACTTGATCCAGCAAGAGGTCGACCCTCATCTTCTATCCAATGATTGTACATAGAATCACATACAAATTCATCATCAAGATAAACCAAAGGCTCTAATGATGGTTCCGGTACAGGTAATTTGTTTGAAGGGAACGGAAAAACCGGGATAGGTTTTTTGTAATCAAACATTAATTTTCTCCTTAAGTATTTCAGGCAATGTCGATTAATTTAAGTAAAAAATCGAATGCCTATAAGCCGAGTGCAATAGCCACCATAGTTCCGGCATAGTTACCTAATACATATCCAAGTACACCGATAAGCATTGCAGGTCCGACAAGTGTTGCCCAGCCCTGTGAAATTGCCATTCCGGCAGCTGTTGTAGGTCCGCCGATATTTGCATTTGACGCTATGATAGCATCTTCAAGGTTAAACTTGAAAATCTTTGCTGCGCCGAAACAGAAGAGCATGTTAACAAGTACCATAATTGATGTGAATACAAGAAGCAATGGGCTCTTTGTAACAACTGTATAGATGTTAGCAGGAACACCGATTACAAAGAGGAACAGGTAAATCAAATATGTACCGATTTCCTGTGAACCGTGCATTTCTTTAACTTTATCTTCCATAAATGTAGCTACAAGTACAGAGAAAGTAGTAATCCAAACATACTGTGATCCCAAGAACTTAACAATAAAGTCCATAAATCCGTTTGTAACTTCGAAACCTGCAAACAAACCGGCTACAAGCTGAGATACCCATACAACACCTACAGAATATGCAATATTCACTGCAATATCTTTAAGCGAGATATCTTTTCTGCTCCAGAATGCTGCTGCAAGAGTCTTAGCTTCTTCAAGGTCTACTTGTCCTGACTCAACTTCTTGAATCAAAGGGTGATTAAAGTTCTTTCTGAAGAACTTGCTGCCTGCACAGAAAATAAGAACAAAGAAGTAGATTGCCATCAGAAGATTGTCCGCTACTGTAGCTGCAGCTGTAACATCATCTCCTGCCGCATACTGTGAAGCCATGGCTGCAAAGTTAACTCCTCCACCAATATATGATCCGGTCATCATCGATGCTACTTTGGCAAGATCTGTCGCGTTGCCATAAGGACCTTTCAAAGCATAATATGCTATAAAGGCTCCGACCATTGTTCCTACAGCTCCAATCAGGAAAATCGTCAGCATTCTTCCTGTTTCTGTCCAGATTTTTCTGATATTACACTGAAGTAACAACATAGGAATACCCATCGGTACTATAATGCCCCATACGACATCATCATATAAAACACTTGATGTAGGAATAACTCCAAGGTTTGCGAGTACCATCGCAATAATCAGAGCAATAATAGCTCCTGAGATTTTTGATGCCCATGCATATTTTTGTTCCAGCCAAACAGCCAGGAAAACTCCTCCACACATAACCATCAAAAGGCCCCATGTACTGTCTGCCGCAATCACAGACTCGCGTCCGATTGCGTTCATCCAGAAATTAGACATAGTTTTTTCCTCCTTAAACAAAATAATTATAATTATAGATTTTATACTACGGAAATAATTGTATACTTTTTTAGTGTTAAAAGCAATCTCTTCATTTGTAAAATTTTGTTTTTTTTTGCAAAATTTGATTAATTTTTAGTTTTTTTCACAAATTTCGTTTTCTAAATTCTTTCTGACAATATGTATCTTTTTGGTATATTTTTCAATATTCGTTGTATCTTCCAGATAAGTATATATCTCTATGAGTTCTTGCATTATTTCTATATTGCTTGGCGAAAACTTTAATGCTTTTTTAAAATGTTTTTCTGCAACAGTATGATTACCAAGTGATACCTCAGCTACCCCGAGATAATACCACAAAGGCCACCAATTTTCATATTTTCCCTTACAAAATTTTTTAAGAGTATCTATTCCTCTCTGAAACTCTCCGGAAATTATAAAATTACATCCGGTCTCTATAACTACAGGTTCTTCTAAATTCTCCAGCCTCCTCAATATATCTTTTTTTAACTCTTCAACGTCATCTCCCTGTCCGATATATGATTCTTCTTCGACATGTTTCAGAAACTCATCCCATGTAAGTTTAGCTTTAATATATAAACCAAGATTTAGATAAGCATATCCGAGAAAATAATATCCCATACTGAATTCCGGATGCATTATTGTTAATATCTCGAATGCTTCAAGAGATTCAGCCTTGAATCTCCCAACATATTCCTCTTCTTCATTTCCCGCCTCATAGCATCCCTTACATGCTCTTCCATATAAATAAAGAGGCTCTTTTGCTGCCGGATCTATAATAAGTGCTGTTCTGAAATACATACAGGCAAGTTCATAATTACCTGTATCAGCTGATTTTGCTCCTTCTGCGGTCAACATTGGAGCGGCTTCCTCTCCTGCTATTTTCTTGATATATTCGAGATACTGATTCTTATATGTGAAATTCGTGTCACCACCTATTATTCTGGCCATATTTAAAGCAATATCAGCTGTCGTCATTTCACCATTTTCATTAATACTGATCGGAATCGGCACACCTTTCAATATATCAATTAAGCCTGCTGATTCGAGATATGCATCATCAAGCTCATCAAAAAGCATGCCCCGATTGAGCATGCTCAAATATTTTGATATGCGATCTTCTCCTTTACTAAAATTCAATACTCCACCCCTTTCTCTCAAAGCATTTTATTTCTTCTTCTGATATCATGCTTTCAAGCTCTGAATGCAGTATCCTCTGAAGAATATCAAGTTTAAGCGGATCTGAATCTTCATCATAAAAGTTGTCAGCAAAATCATAAAGTATTCTGTACAAATTTTCTTTTTTATTAAGCTTATTCTCCCATCCTTTGTTATATATGTAATTCGCCAATTTATCGAATAGTTCGTATGGTTTTACACCTGTATCATTAAGTATTCTTGGTATAGAATCCCTAAAGCCGCCTTCCCCAATATACTTGTCCACTATATTTGCAATCATCTTGACATTTATCATATCGGTAGCAGGCATATAGTCGCTTGCAATAACAGTATAAGGCGAGTTATTCAAATATATATATCCGTATTTTTCTGCCTCATTTCTAAGCTGACTTCCTTTTGGTAAAGTCAGTACCCTTATTGATAAAGGCGACCCTTCTGCCAGACCGTAAGCCTTATTGAAAGAGCGGGCAAATAATGTTTCAGTATCATACGGAAGACCTGCAACAATTGAAATATAAAGCTTTACTTTGCTGGCCTGTATGAGTTTTGTAACATTATACATAAGTTGATAAATATTTTCTTTACGACCTATAGCGGCAAGTGTCTCAGCATTAGTACTTACAACATCAATGTTAAAAATGAAAAGCCCTTCTCTCGCCTCTGAAAGCAGCCTTACAGTCTCTTCATCAATATTGTCTCCATTAATATCAAATTCGAAGCAGGTTTCACCATTATCATTATTGATGATATATTCAAATATCCGATAAGACTTCTCCGTATTGTAATTAAACCATCTATCTAAAAAAACTACTTTACTTACCTTCTTAACAAGAAAATATCTAAGTTCAGTGCAAATCCTGTTAAGACTTAAGGATCTTACTTCTGTTCCAATGTGCTTGTTAAACGTCGTTCTGTCTTGAGATCCTCTTATAGATTCATAAAAAACTATATCTGAGGTAAGATTTGTTTTTTCGTATGGAAAAGGTATCTCATCCATATCTACAGGTTCTTCGGGCTCATTGACGATTATTTGATTCGAATTTCTATATGCAAACCCGGCAATTTCTTCAAAATCGAACTTGTACAATACAAGAGATTTTATAAAGTGGAACATCGGCTTCTCACCTTCTCCAATAAGGGCATAATCTACATAAGGGTTTTCCAACATATACTTTTCGGTGTCATATGAAACCTGTTCCCCTCCTGCAACGATGGCTATACTAGGCATAACCATTTTAATCATCCTGGCTATTTCAGTTATTCTAGCTTCATTTTCTTCAACACAATGAAAATAAACTATATTATATCTGCCTCTGACAATTGAACCATATATATCGCTGTCAGTCTGAATCATATCAAAGCTGTGCATTGCTACATCGAGAGGGGCATCTGACACCACACTATAAAGATATCTTAATGCCAAATCTGTATTTGGATTATCTTTTCCTATTGTCGTCAATAAAAGTTTCATAGATTCACCTACATCCTCTCCGGTGCATTGATCCCAAGAAGAGCAAGGCTGTTTGCAATGACAATTTTTGTTGCCATAACAAGGGATAGCTTTGCAATTCTCTCGTCCTTATTATCTACAAGTATATGCTCATCGTGGTAGAACTTATTAAATAGCTGCGATATTTCAACCAGATGTCTTGTCAGGATAGATGGCTCATATCTATTTGCAGCATCTTCTATAACTTCAGGAACTCTATACAGAAGTTTTATTAATCTGAATGCACTTTCTCCTGACAGATAGCTATAATCGCAAGTTCCTTCTTTTGCCTTATTTATTTCATCCTCTGTTGAATTTCTAAGGATACCGGATGCCCTTACGTGTGTATATTGTACATAAGGTCCGGTTTCACCATCAAAATTAAGAACCTTATCCCAAGTGAAAACATAGTCTTTAATTCGATTATTTGAGAGCTCCTGAAATATTACGGCACCGATTCCGACTTCCCTTGAAATCGTATCGATTTCCGGGATATCCGGATTCTTCTCAAGCATTATATCTTTGGTTTTTGCAACTGCATTTTTAAGAAGATCTTCAAGAAAAATCACTTTACCCTTTCTTGTTGAAAGAATCTCTCCATCCTCCAGGCTGACAAGACCAAAAGGTACATGTATGCAATCTTTCTCCCAATCATAGCCCATCAGATTAAGGACTTTCTTCCATTGCTTGAAATGAAGATTCTGCTGAGAAGCGACTACGTATAAATTCTTTGCAAAATTGTAAGTATTCTTTCTATATATAGCAGTTGCAATATCTCTGGTTACATAAAGACTGGACCCGTCCGATTTCATTATCATAGCAGCTCCAAGGTCATACTCTTCCAAATCAACAATTTGTGCACCCTGTGACTCTTCTAAAAGATTTTTATTTTTGAGCTCCTCTACTACAGCCGGAATCTTATCAGAATAAAAACTCTCACCTGCATATGAATCAAATGTTATGCCGAGCATTTTGTATACTCTATTAAATTCTTCGAGACTATATTCTCTAAACTTCTCCCAAAGCTCAACCTCTTCCTCGCAACCTTCTTCAAGTCTTACAAAAGCCTCTCTCGCCTCATCATCAAGACTCGGATCCTTCTCGGCTTCTTCGTGAAATTTTGTATAGTAGCCAAGCAGAGTTTTAATTGGTTCTTTAACAAGTTCTTCTTCTTTACCCCATTTTCTATATGCCACTATCATTTTACCGAACTGCGTCCCGTAATCACCGAGATGATTAACTCCTATTACATTGTAACCAAGAGCTTCATATAATTTGCAAATAGAATTTCCTATTACCGTGCTCCGTATGTGTCCGATATGGAACGGCTTGGCTATATTTGGAGAAGAAAAGTCAACTATGATATTTTTTCCCTGTCCGATTTCACTCTTACCGTATTCTGATCCAAGTTTATTTATTTCATAAACGACATTTTCGGCAATGTGTGAAGGATTTATAAATACATTAACATAGGCATTCACTTGCTCGACTTTGTAAAATATGTTGCAGACTGAAATTTTTTCTGCTATATCGGCTGCTATAATTTGCGGAGACTTTCTCATAGTTTTAGCTAGTCTAAAACATGGAAATGCAAAGTCTCCCATGCTTTCGTCTGACGGAATTTCTATCATGCTTTTTATTTCATCTTTTGAAAGACCAAGTTCATCTGAAAAAATCTCACTTGCAATAATGTCTCTATAGTCAATCATTATCTGTCTCCGAACACATCCTTAAAATTTTCCTCATTACATATCCTGAAATCATCAGTAAAATCTATTCTGCCAAATATCTGTCCGTCATTGAGATAAGCATCTATAAGTCTGTCGACAAATATACCGTTACCTTCGGTCATTGTCCCGGTAAAAGTTCCGTCATAAACGGTACCGGCTCCACATGATGGACTGTTGTCCTTTAAAATAGCACCTTCTATTCGTTTAGAGCCGTCCATTCTGCTTCCTGCTTCAAGAATGACGGACTTTATTGACCAGTCCGCACCTTGCTCAAACTCAGCTGTAAGATCTTTGCCATCTTTGTCAATTACTCTACGATTACCGTTATCATCAATAACAATCTCTGCAGGCTGTCTTGGAGATTCAAGCCCTCCCGCAACTTCAGGACAAACAGTTACATAATCATGATTTTTACAAAACTCTATTACATCCTCACTGCGATTACTACAACCATCGTATTTGCAATCAAATCCCAGAAGACATCTGCTTACTATATACATCTGATATTCACTCCTTATATATTTAAAAACTTAACCGTTTTATTATAACAAATTAGAAAAACAATTACTACTTCTTACCTATCAGCTCAACTATTGTACAACCCTCTCCACCCTCATTGTATGGAGCTGATTTAAATGTTTTTACATGTTTGTTATGCTTTAGTTCTCTTCTTAAGCCATTTCTCAAAACTCCTTCACCTCTACCGTGGATTATAGAAACATTTTTGAGACCTGCAAGAAAAGCATCATCAATATATTTATTCATTATAGTAATCGCGTCATCTAAATTTTCTCCTATAAGATTTATTTCAGTTTTGATGTTTTTAGATTTATTATACGATATGTTACTGTATCTGCGACGCTTTCTTTCTTTGTTTCCGGCCACTTCTGACTCTATAAGTATCAAGTCTTTGATGTTGACATTCATCTTTATTGATCCGATTCTTATTAATAGATTTCCTCTTGAATCCGGAACAGTTTCAACTTCACCTTTTTGATTTAACTTAACATGTTTTATACGCATTCCGGGCTTCAATATCTCTGAGTCAGGGATTTTACCGGTTTGCAGTGTTACCGGAACATCAATCTCCCTTCGAGCATATCTACCCTCAGCTTTTCTGAGAGCTGCTTTGCTTTTTGCAATACCATCTGCTATGTGACCATCGTTAAATCCTGTATTACCTTGTATATCTTTAATGCTTCTTAATTCTTCACCTATATCTTCTATCATAATCTTTGCTTCTTTAAGCATTTCACGGGCTTCAGTTTTTGCCTTCTCTATAACCTTGACAGCTTCTTTTCTTGCCAGTTCAAGCTCTTTCTCTGCCTCTTCTTTCTCTTCTTCTGCTTTTTCTCTGGTTTTTCCGGCCTCTCTTAAAGCTGCTTCCGCACTTATGCGATCAGCTTCCATTTTTGAAACGGCATCCTCAAATTCAAGTTGTTCTTCATCCAGAAGCTCCGTTGCTCTATCTATTATACTGTCAGAAAGTCCCAATTTTCTTGAAATTTCGAATGCATTGGATTTGCCCGGCAAACCTACTCTTAGTTTAAACGTCGGAGAAAGAGTTTCAATGTCAAACTCCATCGAAGCATTCATAACCCCTTGTGTGGCAAGTGCATATTTTTTGAGTTCCGTATAGTGGGTTGTAGCAACGACAAGCACTCCCAGCTCCTTTAATTTCTCCAGCTGAGCTATACCAAGAGCTGCTCCTTCAAGCGGATCTGTTCCCGCACCTAACTCATCAAGAAGGACCAAACAGTTCGGACCCGCCTTTTCAAAAATTTTTATTATGTTGATCATATGCGACGAGAAAGTGCTGAGGTTTTGCTCAATACTTTGCTCATCACCAATATCTGCAAAAATTTCATTAAAAACAGGTATAGTGCTTGTAGCGTCAGCCGGGATATGTAAGCCGCTTTGCGTCATAAGTGCAAACAGACCTATTGTTTTCAGTGTTACAGTCTTACCGCCTGTATTTGGTCCCGTTATAAGAAGTGTCGTCCAGCTTCTGCCGATTTCCAGATTAATAGGAACAACTTTTTTAGAATCAATGAGAGGATGTCTTCCGTTTTTAATCTCCAGTATTCCTTCCTCATTAAGACTAGGCTCTGAGCCTTCCATAGTGCATGACAATTTTCCTTTGGCATTTATAAAATCCAGTTCTATTAGGATTTTTTGATTATTTTCCAGAACGTAAGAATGCTCGGCGACCCTTTCAGAAAAACTTTTAAGAATCCTTGTTATTTCGGCTTGCTCATCAGCGAAAAGTTGTTTTAGCTCATTGTTAAGATTAACTACAGCCTGAGGTTCAATAAACAGTGTGGCTCTGGTAGAAGATTGGTCATGAACCATTCCCGGTACCAGATTTACATATTCTTTCTTTACAGGAATTACATATCTCTCATTTCTAATGGTTATTATCGCTTCCTGCAGATATGTTTTTGCTGCATTGGAACTTATCATTTTATGCAGCTTTGACCTTATCATCTCATTCTTATTTCTAATATCACGTCTTATATTCTTTAACTCGGATGATGCATTATCTGCCATTTCATCTTCCGATATTATTGCTATACCTATATCATTTTCAAGTTTCGGCACAGTCTCAATGAGACTTCCCAGTTCAGGGATTATACGTAAATCCGCAGGCATGTCACCTGCAAGAAAAGCCTTAACTTCTCTTGCTGCTGTAAGACCCCTTCTTACAGAAATAAGTTCTCTCATACTTAGACATCTGCCTCGCCTAACCATTCCTATTATGGTATTTAAATCTTCTATGTTTCCTACGGGTATACTTCCCTTATACATAATAACGGAAACCGCCTCAGTAGTTTCCGTTAAAGCATCTTGTACCATACGCCTGTTAGTCATAGGTTCAAGCCCTGCAATTTTTTTTACTGTTAATGCAGAGTTTGTTCCTTCAGCAAGTAGATCTAATATTTTATTCAGTTCAAGAGTTTCCCTTACACTATAGTTCATCTTCCTGGCTCAATCTCTGATAAGATTTAATTTCATTCTTAAGACTGACATTTTCCATCTGTAAATCAAAATATGCATTCTCTATTTCAACAAGCTTTGCCTGGAGTTTCTTATAATCTTCGAAGCTCTGTGACTGTTTATCTACTTCTGTAGACATCTTTTCCTTGAGATCAGTTACCTGTTTCTTTGCCTGTTCCCACATATCTATATAATGCTTGACATCATTGTCAAGCTGATAATTCTCTGTTTGCAGTTTAAGGAGCATATCATTGACATCCATTAGTTTTTCTGCAATGTTAAGAGAAGCAAGAACTGCCGACTTGTAATTAGGATTTACATTAAGCATTCTGCTGGTACGTCTAAATTCATCATCAACCAATTTCGCAATCTCTTTAATCCTTTCCTCGCTCTTTTCACTGGAAAGTATATAGTTAGAACCGCAAATTGTTACGTCAGCTTTGTTCTTTTCCATAAATATACCCTTTCTCTTAAAGCTTCATCTTCTAATTGTTTCATACATCAGTATCGCAGCTGATATAGCGGCATTAAGTGACTCTGTTTTTCCCTTCATAGGGATGGTTACTTTGACATCGGCAAATTTCTTTATTTCTTCTGATATACCTTTGCCTTCATTTCCTATAACCAAAGCTACTCCCTTACTCAAATCTTCATCATAGTAGTTTCTAGCTCCCTCAGGTATAGTCGCGACAACACGTATGCCTTTCTTCTTGATACTATCTATCATTTCAACTGTTTTATCTGTATAGATAATCGGTATTTCAAAAATATTTCCTGCTGTCGATCTTAAAACTTTTGGAGAGTATATATCAGCTGTCCCTTTGAGGGCTATTATCAAGTCATATCCCGTAGCTACAGCAGTTCTTATCATTGTGCCGATATTCCCGGGATCCTGAACTTTGTCAAAAATTAAAATATTGGAATCGCTCGATATTAATGATTCAAAATTCGTTAGTTCCTTAGATTTATTAACAACAGCTAAAACCCCAACACCGGATTCAGCATCTGTATGCTTATTAAAAATTTCTGAAGAAGTCTTACAAATATTGAAGTCCTTAGCAATACTCTCAATAAATTTATCGTTTTTGTAATCTTCAGATATCAGTATAAATTCTATACTGATACTTCTTTTAACAGCTTCACTGACAAGATTGGTTCCTTCTATAACGTATTTCCTTTCAGCATCACGAAACTTCCTCTTTGAAAGCTTTCGTACCAGCTTAAGTTTGTTATTGTCAGTAGAATCTATTTTTTGTATCATATTGATCAGCTCTGCTTTAATATATTGTTATCTGAGAAAATCCGGAATATCCAGATTCAGATTATCATTTTTTTCAAATTCTTCTTCATTGCCTACAAGATCGGCAAGATCCACTTCATAGCCATCCATATCATCAACTTTAACGGGTGTTCCTGTAAATGCAGGTCTTGTTACTTCTATACTATCAGTGAAAGAAGCTTCCATTCCGGATCGCGTTCCGCTAAAGTCCGTTGCAATTATTGTGACGGATATCTTATTATTCATATCTTCATTTACAGCTGCACCAAAGATAATATTGGCATCCGGATCAGCTTCTTCCTGCACACTTTCAGCTATGGTATTAATATCGAGCATTCCCATATCATATCCGCCGGATACATACAGAAGTATGGATTTTGCTCCACTTATTGATGTCTCCAGCAGAGGGCTGTTGATAGCATTATGTATAGCTGTTTCAATTCTGTCTTCACCTTCACCAATGCCAACTCCCATATGGGCTATGCCTCTTCCTTCCATAATAGTTCTTACGTCGGCAAAGTCGACATTAACAAGACCGTATTCAGATATTAAATCGGATATACCCTGTACACCCTGTCTCAGGATATCGTCTGCCATGGCAAAAGCTTGCAACATTGAAGTATTCTTTTCACTGCTATCGATTAGTCTGTCGTTAGGAATGACAACAAGAGAGTCAACAAAATTACTTAAATACTGTATGCCTTTGGCTGCACGATTCCAGCGTTTCTTTCCTTCAAATGTAAATGGCTTGGTTACAACAGCTACTGTAAGTGCACCACAATCCATAGATGCCTTAGCAATAATCGGTGCTGCTCCTGTTCCTGTTCCTCCTCCCATTCCGGCAGTTATAAACACCATGTCAGCATCCTGTAGATGACTTATAATCTCATCTATAGTCTCTTCTGCCGCCTTTTGTCCAATCTCCGGGTTGGCTCCTGCACCTCTGCCACCGGCTACTTTCTCACCAATCTGAATCTTAACCTCGGCTTTGCATTTTGCAAGAGCTTGTCTATCTGTATTGACTGCAATAAAAGTTACTCCCTGCAGCCCGGTTTCAACCATTCTATTTATCGCATTGCATCCGCCACCGCCTACTCCTATAACTTTAATAATAGCGGCATTTTCCTGATCAGATACAAAGTCCGAAATAAATTCCATAGTAGCCCTCCTCGTTACATATAAATATATATAGTTATATTAACACATGCATTCATCAATTGCATTATTTTTTAGAAAAAAACACTATATTTAGTGGCATTTTATTTTACACAATACAATTACTTGTAAACCGGCGATTATAACTGCGGTTCATAAGAGGCGAATCCGTCGTCTGTAAAAGTTATTGTTCCCCTCTTTATTCTCTCATCAAAAAGTCGTTCCAATATTGCATGCAATCTGTTTTTTTCTAAAGCTTCTGTAAGTTGTTTAAATGTAGCTTTGACAATCAAAGAATCATAAATATATGCTTTAATGATTTGATCTGACATTTCCAGTTTTACAAAATATAAATCCCCTTTTATCATTTTATCCAGAACTGTCAATGTCTGTTTTAAAATAGTCTCATCTTTAACTTCAATAGTTTCACCGAGTTCAATTTTTTTGACTATAATACCTTTTACCAGTGTAAGTTTAGGCTTTTGCGGAGTCTTTTTGAGGAGGATTCCATCCTTGTCAATGATCAAATAATCGTCATCGTATTTAATTGCACATAACTGTTTACGTTCTTCCACTGTTATTATAAGTGTAGAAGGAAAACCTCTGGTTACTTTTGCTTTTTTTATATATGGATTATTTTCCAGATATTTGGTGATTTCAGTTTTATTGGGATTATAAATTAAATTTTTTCCCGGCGATGCATGGGAAATATTGATTATCTCCTCAGTAGTAAAATGTGAATTTCCTCTCACTTCCAAAGAATCTACAGTGAAAAAACTTGAAAGAGAAAATGCAAACAAACCGACAATAATGACTATTGTGGATATGACTCCGATGAACCTTCTCCTTGCTTTTTTCTGCTTGGCAAGTCTTTTTGCTTTTCTTTGCTCTCCTCTTGCTCTAAGTTCATCGATATTATAATAATCTTCTTTAGGTAAACCGTAGCTCTTTTTTTCGGACATTATTTATATGTCTCCATTATTTTGTCATAAATTATGTCGGCAGCATTTATCGGTGCTATACTAAGACTTGCCTTCTCCATCTTTCTTATATTCTCTCTGTTATTATCCAAAGCTTCCACTATCTTAATTACTTCTTTACATGTATTCTCATTTTCCCGAACGATGAAAGCTCCGCCTATATCAGCTAATGCCTTGGCATTATAATACTGATGGTCTTCTGTAACATTTGGTGAAGGTATAAATATTGCCGCTCTTCCCGCCATAGTTATCTCTGCTGTTGAGATAGCACCACTCCTGCTTATTGAAATATCAGATGCTGAAAGTATACCCGGCATATTCTTTATATAGGCAGATAGTCTTAAATTCGACGGTACAAAGTTTTCATTATCAAATCTTGCTTTGATATCTTCATAATAATTTTTTCCTGTTCCCCATATAATCGTATATCCGGTTTTATCAGCGTATTTCCTTGAAAGAGATTCTCCTATCTTATTAGTCATTTCAGATCCCAGACTTCCACCAAATATCGTTATAATAAGATCTTCCTTACTTATATTCAGTTTTTCCCTATCAATTAATTTGTTCCTACTCTTGAATTCTTTGCGAACAGGATTTCCGCTATAAAAAACTTTACTATTTTTACTGAAATATTTATTTGCACTTTCAAATCCTGTAAAAACCGTCTTTGCATATCTTGAAAGGAATCTGTTTGAAATACCGGGATAACCGTTTTGTTCATGAAGGTAAACACTCGATCCATATCTATGTGCAGCCAGTACTACAGGAACACTGACATAGCTTCCCGTACTTATAACTATATCAGGTTTAAATTTTTTCATTATTTTAAAAGCTGAATTGCTTCCGATTAAAGTTTTTACTACTGTCCTTATGAACTTCAAAAGATTGCTTCTGTCAAGTGATTCAGTCTCTACCTCATACAAAGTATATCCTGCTGCTGGTATTATTGATTTTTCAAGTTCCTCCCCTGCTGCAATATAAATAATTTCACAATCAGGATGACTTTCTCTAAACTTATCACCTATAGCAAGAGCAGGATATATATGTCCTCCCGTTACTCCTCCTGTGAGAACTATCTTCATAGGTTAGCCCTCCCTCCGGGTATTCCTTTTCTCTTCTTAGATACATTAAGTGCCACTCCTATGCTTGCCATGAATATCCATATTGAAGTTCCTCCATAGCTTATAAACGGTAGTGTTATTCCTGTTGCCGGCATTGATGCCGTAACAACAGCTACATTGATTATTACCTGTATCCCAAGCATAACCGCAACTCCTGTTGCAAGGTAAAAGCCAAGGCTGTCTTTAGCACGAAGAGCAATCATAAAGAGTCTGAATAACAATAATATATATACTGCCATAAGAATAAGAAAGCCTATATAACCAAGCTCTTCACCGATTATGGCAAGAATAAAATCATTTTGCGGTTCCGGTAAATATAAATTCTTAGTGAGGCTTTTACCAAACCCCATGCCTTTAACTCCACCATTGCCAAGCGCTATCAGCCCCTGAGTTACCTGATATCCATCCCCTTGGCTATCTGCAAAAGGGTCTGTAAAACTTGTTAATCTCACATACCAGTGATAGGGTTTCTGAAAAGTCAGAATATAAAAGTATCCTGCTACTGCAAGAAGAGTCGGAATAGATAAGTATAATAAATTCATTCCGGCAACTATCATTATCGCAATAATGATTACAACCAGAACAATCGCCGTTGAAAGATTTGGCTGCATTATAACTAATACGAAGTGAGCCATCATTACAGCTGACAATATACCAAGTCCTCTTGTTGACCTTATATTGTCCGGGGCTTTTGCAAGAAATACTGATGTAAATATTATTACAAACAATTTGGAAAACTCACTCGGTGTTATTCGCAATGCTCCTATTCCGAGCCACCTCGTTGAGCCATTAATATTTATACCGAAAAGCAACACTAATACCAATAACGATATACTCACAACAATAAGTAAATTTGAAATTTTGCTATATCTGTGATAATCAAAATTTGCAACAATTACTAAGATAACGAGTCCTGAAAGAGCAAAGAACAACTGTCTCTTTAAGTACAAGAAAGGATCAGGATCGGAAATATTAATTGTTGAATAATACCCGGCACTGAAAACCATAGCTATACCGAAAAAAGTCAATAAAAGCACAATAATAAGTATAGATAAATCATATCTTTTCAGTGTTTTTAAGAAACCCCGGGACAAATTGTTTGGCGAAACATTCCGATTCTTTTTTGAGGAAATTGTTTTAGCTCCGGTTTTCTTTTGCTTTTTATTTCTTTTATCCTTCTCCGTCGTTCTTGTTTTTTTCTTCATCGAATTCCCTACTTATCGATTATATCCTTAACGATACCCTTGAAATGTCTTCCTCTTTGCTCAAAATTATCATACATGTCCCAACTGGCACATGCAGGAGAAAGAAGGATTTTATCTCCTTCACGTGCAAGTTCACGGGCTTTATGAACGCATTCCGACATATCTTTACAATTATATATCTCACTGAAGCCGACCTCTCTCGCCGACTTCTCAATAATTTTTGAGTCTCTTCCAAGTAAGATCAGTGCTAAGACGTGACCGTGAAGTTCTTTTGCAAGATTACTGAAGTCCTGCCCCTTGCCATCCCCCCCTGCAATCAGAATGATGTTTTTCTGAAGTGCCTTTAATGCTATAACCGCAGCATCAACATTTGTCCCTTTTGAATCATTATAAAAATCAATTCCATCAGTTCGTCCACAGAATTCAATCCTGTGTTCAACTCCAGGGAATTCAACTATTGTTTTGGCTATAACTTCCGGAGAAACCCCTGCAAAATAACTGATAGCAGCTGCGGCAAGAGCATTTTCTATATTATGATTTCCTATGATTTTCAGATCCGAGGTTTTGCAAATAATATAACTCTCACCTTTTTCATCTTTTACGATAATTTTATTATCGTAAATATATGAACCAAGATTCAACTCCTGTTTTCTACTGAAAGGAATAATCTTTGCATCACTATATTCCTTTATTTTGCTACATTCTACGTCATCATAATTTATAACCATATAGTCTTCATTTGTCTGGTTAACTCCTATTTTTGACTTTGCCTTTGCATATTTATCCATCGTCTTATGTCTGTCCAGATGATCCGGTGTAATATTAAGTATCGATGAAACTACAGGTTTAAATTCCTTAATGCTCTCCAATTGAAATGATGATGCCTCTAAAACCATCCATTCATCTTCATCCGCATCTACTGCGTCCAAAATCACAGGGTTTCCTATATTGCCTACAACGGAAGTTTTTCTTCCGGCAGCTTTGAAAATTTCCCCGACCAGTGTTGTCGTCGTTGTTTTTCCATTTGTGCCTGTTATAGCGATAAAAGAACCTTTGCACAATCTATATGCAAGTTCGAGTTCTCCGATTATTTCTGCACCGGCTTCCCGCACTTTACAAATAAATTCAAGATCTGTCGGTACACCCGGACTTAATATGACCATATCATATGCCGTAAGGTTCTCAGGAGTTTCAGCAAAGAATCCTTGAATATTCTTTTTTTCAAGATATTTCATAAAATTTTCATCAATTTTCTCTCTCGAAGAAGAGTCCTGAACACTTAAGTTTGCACCCAGGTTGCTCAAAACCTCAACTGCTGCTTTACCGGATTTCCCAAGTCCGACTATAAGTATTGTTTTTTCTGATATTTTTTCTTTGTATTTTTCTACCTTATTCATTTCGTTTTCACTTTCGAAATTTATTCAGTTTAATTTCACAGCTTCATTTCTTACATCACAGACAGTATTGCAATAACACAACAAACAGCTGTAAATACACAAAAAACAGTTACAATCTTAACCTCCGTCCAGCCTCCCAACTCGAAATGGTGATGTATCGGAGCCATACGAAATATTCTCTTTCCACCCGTTTTTTTGAAATACATGACTTGTATTATTACAGAAAGAGCTTCAATAACAAATATAAGACCTGTTATTGGCAGAATCCATTCCATATTACCCACTATTGCAGTAGCAGACAATACTCCTCCTAAAGCCATTGACCCTGTATCTCCCATAAATATTTTTGCCGGATAACGATTGAATACCAGGAAACCTAAACTTGCTCCAAGTATTGCGAATCCTGCTGCAGACATCGCTTCATCTCCACCCGGAATGATAGTAAGTCCTATAATCGAAAAAGTAATTGCAACTATTGCCGTTGTACTGGAAGCCAGTCCGTCAAGGCCATCAGTTAAATTAACCGCGTTAGCCATTGCAACTTCCGTAAACACTATAAACGGTATGTAAAACCATCCGAAATCTACATATATTTTAGCAAAAGGTATAAATACCTCCGTACCCTCTCTGAATGTCATAAATACAGCAAGAGCTAAGCCAAACAGTATCTGAAGGAGCATCTTCTGTTTAGGAGTCAATCCTTCATTCTGTTTTTTTGATATTTTATTGTAATCATCAATAAATCCAATCATCCCGAAAGCAAACATAGATAAAAGAATTGCCGTTTTATCAGGACTTGCCTGACCTGTAATAAAGCTGCTGCCTATAACCGCAACAGTAATACCGAAAATTATAGCAATTCCCCCCATTGTCGGAGTTCCTGCTTTGCTGAGATGAGCCTTTGGCCCTTCTTCTCTTATAAATTGGCCAAACTGCTTTTTCTTAAGGATTGGTATCATAGTCCTTGTAGCCAGCACTGTTGCTACAAATCCTATCAAAGTCACAGTGCCATACCTCAATACTTCCATAAATCTTCTCCATAAAATATTTGTCTATTCACTATATAGATATACCGTAGTACCTTTATCTACTCTTGTTCCTGATTTCGGGTACTGATCTACTACAACAAATGATTTATCATTTTTACTTTCAGGCATAACTGTATATTTTAAATTCATATTTTTTAATATAGATATTGCCTTCTGGCTGTCTTTTCCTGTTACTTTTGGAACTTTTACCATATTTTTCTTGGCTTTTGCTTCCTCTTCCTTTGAATACTGTCTTTCTACGCCGAGATAAGTAAGCGATTTTTCCAATACCTCCTTTATAATAGGACCTGCAGTATTGTTCCCGTATTGTAGTTTAGTTGGCTTATATACAATGCATATAATAGAAAGACGAGGATTATCCATAGGTGCCATCGCAACATATGAAGTATTTGTAACATCACTATATGTGGAGCCGGATACAACGTTTGCCGTACCTGTCTTCCCTCCTACTCTGAAGCCGGGAATATAAGCTCCTGATCCGCCTGTGCCGGATGTATAGGATTCCATTATATCGCAAAGCTTATCTGCAGTACTTTCGGAGACAACCTGTCTGACCTGCTGATCCGGTATATCAACAAGAGTTTTTCCATCTAAGTCTATTATTCTGCTAACGAGTTTCGGCTTCATTAATATTCCTTTATTTCCAAAACTGTTGACAGCACAGAGTATTTGAATCGGCGTTACGGCTATTCCCTGTCCATATCCTGTAGTTGCGAGATCGACATCCCCCATACCGTTATAATCCTTTACTATTGAATCGGTTTCTCCCGGTAAATCGATACCTGTCTTATCGTTAAAACCGAATAAATCTATATAATTATAAAAAATTTTTGCACCCATATCGAGTGCAGCTTGAGCCATTGCAGGATTGCAGGAATTACCAACTGCCTCATTCAAAGTCTGTGAACCATGATGACCAAGACAACGCAGATTGTAATTTCCTACATGGATTCTACCATTACAATAGTATCGGGTGCTGTCATTTGCATATCCGGACTCAAGTGCTGATGCCGCAGTTATAAGCTTAAATGTAGAACCTGGCTCATATATACTGCTGACAGCATCTACTGTCCACATTTTGCTCAGATACTCAGTCTGACCTTCATCGCTTAAGTTCTTGAATCTCGCATACTCTGAAGGATCTGAAGGCCTGTTTGAATTATTAGGATCATACTCCGGAATCGATGCCATGGCCAATATATCACCGGATTTAGGATCCATAACTATACAGGTAATTGCCTCAGCCCCTGTTCTTTTCATTCCTTTAACCAGGGCTTCTTCTACATAATGCTGTATAACAGAATCAATAGTGGTTACAATACTGTTACCGTCTTGTGCCTCATACATTTTCTTACTTCCGCCTGCTACAGTATTTCCATCCCTGTCAGTCGTTCTTACCACTCTTCCTTTCACACCTGCAAGCTCCGAATTATATTGATATTCAAGACCTGTTCTGCCTACATTATCTGCATTAACTCCTCCCATAACCTGTGCGGCAAAAGCTCCGTTCGGGTAATACCTTGAAGCTTTTGTTTTAACCACTACATTTGTACCCCAGGCTTTTTCTGCCTTCTCAACAGCTTCCTTTGTCAAGCCGTCAGCAAGCATCACAAGATTCTCCTTACCTTCCAGCCTTGATTTAATAATTTCTTTGTCGAGACCGCTTATCTCTGTAAGTTTTTTAAGTGTAAATTCTTTTTCTTTCTCGGAAATTCCATCGTATTTGTACATAAACTGTGTATACCCATATAACTCGTACTCTGTTACAGTTTCTGCCAGTATATTCATTTTTGAGTCATAAATAGACCCTCTGACAGGGTCAATTTGAGTATCAACAGTCTGCATAGAAATTGCTTTGCGTTGCAATTCTTCCGCTTTAATAATTTGCCAATATCCCATCCTTACGATTAAAACTGTTATAAGCAATAGCAGAAACGCAAAACCGAGTGCCAGACGTCTTTTATTCTCCGACTCCGGACTTATATATGCAGATTGTTCATTTTTTTTCGGATTTATTTTTATATTACTCCTCATTAACTATACTTTAAGCCTTTTTTGTCAAAAAAGCCACCAATCCTTAAGGGTTAGTGGCTTTTTTCCTTTCAATTTTATATACATTAATTATACGCTTCACTTTTAATCGCAGCCGCAAGATTCTTACCGTTTTCCTTACCTTCGCAAATGGATATGCAATTGTCTGATGTTGGATATACCATTCCATATTTATTAGTAGCAATTTTTTCTATTCTGGTTACCTTAGTTTCTTCAACTATCTGGCTTTTTATTGAGTCGATTTCAGCCTGAAGATACTGATTGTCCTGAACGAGGATATTATTTGCATGCTGCAAAGTAGCTGTATATGCCTGAAGTCCTATCAGAACAAATACTGCCACGACTGCAATTATTATAAACTTTGCAAGCATTACATTTCCCCTGTTGCTGCTTTTATCAGAAGCTCGCCTGCTCATTCTTGAACCATAGTTTATCGGAACTTGAGCTGAAGGATAAAATGTATTTACCTGTCTCCTTCCTACTGTGCTTGTCATTTCTGCATCCTCTTTAGAAATAGTGTGTTATATTTTTTCAAGAACCCGTAGTTTTGCACTTCTGGCTCTTGGATTATTCTTCAGTTCTTTTTCACTTGGCAAAATCGGTTTTTTTGTAATCCTTTTTACATCAGCGATTCTGCCACATACACATAACGGTAACTCCTTCGGGCATGTGCATGGATTCGATCTTTCTTCGAAAACCTTTTTTACAATTCTGTCTTCAAGCGAATGAAATGTTATTACTACTATCCTTCCACCTGTGTCGAGAAGATCCGGCAGTTCCCTCACCGCCCTTTCTAAATGTTCAAGTTCGGCATTTACCTCTATTCTTATTGCCTGGAAAGTTCTTTTAGCAGGGTGAGGTCCAGTACGCCTCGCTCTTGCCGGTATTGCCGCTTTGATTATTTCAACAAGATTTCCTGTCGTTGATATCGGCTCTTCCTTTCTTGCGTTTACAATGAACTTGGATATTCTCGAAGCCCACTGTTCTTCACCATATTCTCGGATTATTCTGCTTAAATCGGACTCAGAATATGTATTTATAACCTCATAAGCTGTAAGATTATCTTCCTCGTTCATTCGCATGTCTATCGGTGCGTCATTCATATATGAGAAGCCTCTGCCTGCATTATCAAGTTGAAACGATGATACTCCCAGATCAAGCAGTATTCCCTGTACCTTTGACTCGCAAGCTTCAGCAATCGTATCTATATCGCTGTAATTAGCATGTATGAACTTCTTTGAACATATGTATTTATCAAGCTTTTTTTTAGCTGCTCTAAGTGCTGCCATATCTCTGTCAACAGCTATAAGTGTTCCGTTTTCAGATAGTTTCACGCATATTCCGGAGGAATGTCCTCCTCCTCCAACTGTCCCATCTATATATATCCCGTCTTCTCTGATGTTTAGAGCCTCTATCACTTCTTCAAACAAGACCGGTACATGTTCAAAATTCATTTTTTTCACCTACAAATCATACAGGTCAAGCTTTTTAATGAATTCTTCGTTTTCCATCATATTCTCACCCTCAGGATCTGATAGAACTTCTGCACTCCATATTTCTATTTTGTCTAAAGCACCCTTTGTAACGAGATTCTTATTGATACCTGCATATTCTCTTAGATGTTGAGGGATCAGTATTCTCCCCTGAGCATCAAGATTGCATTCTTCAGTATTTGAAAAGAATGCTCGAATAAATTTTCGTACGTCCCTGTCGGACTGAGGGAGTTTTCTTATCTTCTCAACCAGAACTCCATAATCTTCCAGTGAATATATATATAGACAACGATCAAAACCTCTTGTAAGCATGCAGCGACCGCCGAGAAGATCCCTATATCTTGCAGGGATAATCATTCGGTTCTTGCTATCTATTGTGTTTTGATAAGTGCCCGTAAACATATCTCTCTATCCTGAAGTTGAAAAAAACATCGGTTGTAATGTCACCATTTTACACCACATTTCACCCTTATTCAAATAAAAATACCCTTTTTTGATATTTATTCCCCACTTTATTTATGTAAAGTTGCCTTTACAAATCTTTTTTTGCATAAAAAAAACGTTGACATACTATATATAGTATGTCAACGCATTTTTTTCTCTATATATGCTTCCCTACGTTGATATTTGTTTTTTTCTTGTGGTTATTGGTTATATTAACCACAAGATGCAGATTTAAATATACCATCCTCCATTTACTGCGAGAACCTGCCCTGTTATGAATGATGCTTCATCGGAAGCCAAAAACTCCATTGCATTTACAACATCGCTTATCTGCCCCATTCTGCTTACAAGCTGATCCTCTATAATCTCTTTTTTTGTATTTTCAGAAATCTCACTTGTCATATTTGTTTCTATCATTCCGGGTGCAATACTGTTCACACGAATATTTGAAGGCCCAACCTCTTTCGCAATCGCCTTTGTTAAACCTATAACTCCTGCTTTTGCTGCAGAATAAGCAGCCTCACATGATGCTCCTTCCTGTCCCCAGATCGATGAAACCGTTAATATACAACCTGATTTGCGGCTAATCATTGAAGGTAGCACATATTTACAACAATAAAACACACCGCTGAGATCTGTTGCTATTATCTCGTCCCAACGCTCCTCAGATATCTCTGTTACAAGATTAAAATCGGAAATTCCAGCATTGCATATAAGTATATCTATATAGCCTAAAGTTTCAATTGCCCTTGAAACCGCTATTTTTACTGAATTACTGAACTTAACATCGCATCTGATCGGAACTGCTCCTGTTTCTTGACGGAGTTCTTCTGCCGGAATCTCCGACTTAAGAAAAGTAAAAACAACATTAGCTCCTTTTTCAGTAAATTTTTTTACTGCTTCTCTTCCTATACCACGTGATCCGCCAATAATCAGAACATTTTTGTTTTTAAACTTCATGTTATTCTCTTTCTTTTTCACGAGCTTTCTCTTTCTGTCTTCTTCTTTTTCTTAGCTTAAGCTTAATAAATATATAAAGAACAAGAATCGCTACTATTACTATTACTGCCATGGTAAAAGTAAAGCTTGCATCCGCTTTAAATCTCATCCAGTTGCGATTCAGCATCTTAAACCCTATTATTAATGCAACTATAACAATTATACTCAGGACTATTTTTACGGTTGCATTACCTCTCTTATTGTTCAACATCCGGCTCTCCTTTCATATAAAGATAATTAAATATTTCAACTATACCAATTCTCCTGCATCTGCCCTGGCCTGTTCTTCAGGTGTCATCATGGTTGCTGTAATGCCCATATATGCCATTATAAAGCAGATTACCGGCATAGCATAGTTAAATATTGCCCATGGTGCATATACCACAGTAGCAACACCGATTGTGTTATATATGAATAATCCACATGTATTCCACGGAACTAAACTGGATGTTACTGTTCCTGCAGATTCAAGTGCGTTAGATAAACTCTTTGGATGTATACCCATTTTTCTATAAGCAGGAGCAAACATCCTTCCCGGAACAAGTATCGATATATACTGTTCAGGCATTACAATATTTGAAACTATGCAAGTAAGTTCGGTAGTACCTACCAGAGCTGCTGCAGTTTTAATTTTCTTAATCATTGTTTCTATAACTACTGCCAATTGCCCTGTGCCTTCCATTATACCACCGAACATCATTGCTATTATTGTCATAAGTATCGAACTTGACATATTCGTAAGTCCACCTGTTGAAAGTAAATCATTCAATTCGTCAATATTAGAATTATATAAAAAGCCATTAAGAGAAGAATTCAGAATATCTCCCATGGTAACACCATAATGTGATAACTCTACACCTGCATCACCTTCTGTGAATATTGCAAGATTGCTCTGAAAAATAGGTGCCATAACAGCTGCTGTAATAAATCCTAATGTAATTCCCGGTATAGC
The DNA here is from genome assembly GCA_012840975.1 of Mogibacterium sp. GTDB lineage: Bacteria > Bacillota > Clostridia > Peptostreptococcales > Anaerovoracaceae > Crickella. The sequence continues at coordinate 37,808 of DUVP01000027.1, forward strand.
AGGAATCTTAAACGCTATTGCTAATATAACTATAAGAGGTGGCAACAAGAGTGCAGGTGTTATATTAAAGGTATCTTTAAGTCCGTCCATCAATACAGTCGCCTGTGAAGTATCTACATCTCCGGTTGAAGTATGTAACAGACCATATACTCCAAAAAATACAATTGTTATAGCATATGCCACAACCGTTGACTTTATCATGTATTTAACGTGTGTGAAAACATCAGTTCCGGCCATTGCAGGTGCAAGATTTGTCGTATCGGACAAAGGCGACATCTTATCTCCAAAATATGCACCACATATAACAGCTCCTGCGGTAGGACCCACAGGCATCCCAAGTCCGCTTCCTATTCCGATAAGAGCAAGACCCATTGTTCCAATCGTACCCCAGGAAGTTCCTGTCGCCAACGATGTTATAGAACATATGAGTACAGCTGCAACAAGAAAAATTTTAGGAGATAAAAGTTTAAGTCCGTAATATATCATAGTAGGAATAGTTCCGGATACAAGCCATGTCCCTATCATCATACCGACTATTGCCAGGATAAGTATAGACTGCATTGCTTTGGATATTCCGTCTACCATCATCTTCTCTATGTCTGACCACTTATAACCAAGAGCAATAGCCATAATAGCCGATATAATTACACCTATGAACATAGGAATATGAGGATCCACATTAAATACTACAATTCCAACAGACATCACAGCAATTAAGCCTGCAAATGATATAAGTGCCTGATATAACTTTGGTTCTTTCACCACACGATCTTCCGTAAAAATATTCTTCATACCCCTATTCTCCATTCAAATACTCTGTTCGTCGTTTATTTTTTTTGTAATTATACACAAACGATAATAAATATACAATCAGTTTTCCTGACATTTTTCACGTATTTTATTTATTACCAATAAATTCTCTTAATATCGAATCTTCAGGTACTGCATCTGAAGAGGTTATCGGCTCAAAATAATTAAGAAATTCAAGTATCCGTTTTGCTTCTTCATACTGTGGCGATTCTCTTCTTATACTTTGAAGAAGAGGCTCAACATACGTTTTCAGAAGATTAGTCTCGTATGTAGTGCTCGAATTGAATACGATGTCTGCCTGAGAACTGTATGGAAAAACATTCTCATTCTCCCCCGCTCTTACCTTATGCCAATTTTCCAGAGTTGTCTCCGCATCCATTCCACGGGTTCTATTATCTCTCACCATTCTTCTTAACTTCCTTGCATCTGTAGTAGACAGCCTGTTGTGCCTGTCTATTCCGAACTGTGTAAGAGGGCTTATATATATTTTGAACTTGTCTTTTGGATCGATGTTTGATGTAAGAGCATCATTCAGACTATGTATTCCCTCAATCATAATAATTTGACCTTTTTGTGCTCTTATGATTCTATGTCCGAAGGTTTTTTTTCCTGTTATGAAATCAAACTCCGGAACATCAATTTCATCACCATTAAGCAAATTAAACATATCCCTATTAAAGAGTTCAAGTTCCAGTGCCTCAAGCGATTCGTAATCAGGTTTTCCATCTTCTCCGACGGGAGTTTCAATTCTTTCCCTGAAATAATCATCGGTTCCCAGATAAATCGGCTCAATACCCATTTCTCCTATAGCCTTACAAAGCTTCTTTGTAGTCGTTGTTTTGCCACTTGACGATGGACCCGCTATGAGAACGATTTTTTTTCCTTCACGCATGATAATCTCAGCCATTTCTCTAATTTGATATGCATGCTGCTCTTCACTCATCCTTATTACATCATCAATTTTACCTTCTCTTATTTTCTCATTAAGATCTGCAAGATAATCAAGTCCTGTTGCTCTCCTCATTCTCTTACTGTCTGCATAAGCATCGTAGAGCTTATCATCATCTCGATATTCCGGTACAGCATCAGGTGATATTGCATTTGGAAGCCTAAGCAATATCCCTTGTTTATATTTTCTTAACTCATAGATTTGAATGTAGCCCGTGGATGGAAGCATATCGCTATAGAAATAGTTTTTATATCCCTGTAACTCGCAAACATCTATAACATCATCAGGTTTTCTAATGGATAAAAGTCTTGATTTTTCGCTTAATGAACTTGCATTCCAAAGTTTAATTGCTTCTTCCACCGAAGTTTTCTCAATATTAATCGGAATATCCGAGTCAATCAAGGATTTCATCCTGTCTGATATTTTTCTTACAGTGCTTTCATTAATTGAGCCGTCAGTTTCGATATAAGTAAAAAACCCCTGGTTTAGAGAATTGCCTACTCTTACATTTACATCTCCTAAAACATCACGACAGGCCTTGATGTATATAAGTATTGCTGTATGATGATATATTTTTTCTTTATAAAGACTATCTATTATAAAATAATGATTCATATCTGCTCCTTCTTATAAATTGGAATTCTAATCGTTATCAGGATTATAAAGTCTATTATTTAAATCATCACGATCGTTATCTCTGTTAAACTTGCTACGACCGCGATTAGGTTTCTTTTTATTATCTTCATTATCGTTTTCTTTATTTTCTTCTTTTTCATCTTCTTTCTCTTCTTTTTCAGGAATAATTATTATAGGTTCTGTGCCTTTTGTGTAATAATCTCCCCTATACTTTATTACATTGTTCGGCATTTTCCTGTATTCTCCGTCTTTTGCAGCATCTATCTTGTTCATTATCCTGCTCCACATACCTGCTGCAAGAAAAGATACTGTGTTCATCCTTACATTATCATCAGTCCCTATCCACAAAGCTGCCGAATATGTAGGTGTAAAACCGCAAAACCAAATATCATAAGTATCATCTGTCGTTCCCGTCTTTCCTCCGACCTGTATTCCACTTATTGCGGCATCTCTTGCGATTCCGTTGGAAACGACTTTTTTAAGAACATCTGTCATTATCCATGCAACACCCTCATCAAGAACTCTTACAGACTTTTTCTTTGTTTCAAGAAGAACTTTGCCATTACCATCTGTAACTTTTGTATAACAAATAGGTTTATACCTCAATCCTCCTCCCGGAAAAACTCCGTATGCAAGAGCCATCTCTAAAGGTGATACGCCTTCTGCCATAGCACCAAGTCCGAGTGCTGCATAGTTATAATCATTTACAGGCTCTCTAGTATCGTCAACAAGAGTTGTGATTCCATAATCTTTAAGCAGGTTCATTGAATAATCGATACCCACTTGTGCAAGAATTTTTACAGCACAAGTATTTATAGACTGCTGTATCGCGGTTCTGAAAGTATTTCTGCCTGAATAACTTCTTGTTACATTTAACGGCCACACATAACCATTAACGACCATTTTTTCATCTATTACTTTTGAGGATACTGTTATATAGTCACCATAACCTGTTTTGCCCTGACGGTCATATCCGAAATCAGTATATTCAAAAAGCTTTCCTTCCTTTTTGTATTCATAGCTTTTCTGAAGAGCCGCCGAATATACTGAAAGCGGTTTGATTGCAGAACCGGGTTGGCGAGGATTTATTGCTCTATTAAACAATTTCTCCCCCGTTGCATGTCTTGCACCGCTCATCGCTTTAATCTTTCCTGAGCCAACTTCAACAATCACCATAGCGGCCTGTACTTTTGCACTACTTTTTGCAGCTTTCGGAAAATTTTTTGACTTTTTGAATTCATTGGTTATAGCTTGCTGAGCCTGAACATCCACCGTCGAGTAAATATTAAGGCCCTTTGTATAAAGCTTGTTTATTGCCTGCTGTTCGTCCATACCATATTCCGACATAAGGTCTTTTTTAACGGTATCAAGAAGATAATCTCTAAAGGCAGACTTACTTGTCAGAGGATTGTTTCCCGCCTTAATAAAATCTTTAGCAGGTTTTGTCGCCTTTTTTTTCTGTTTGGCATCTATATAACCCTGCTCCACCATAAGGTATAAAATCAGATTTCGTCTTTCTTGCGAAGTATCATTAACATATAGGCCCTTGCTTAATTTGACAGTATTTTCACCTTTTTCATGTTGGAGTAAGGCATATTCTGTCGGAGCTTTCGGAAGAGCGGCGAGGGCCGCACACTGTACAAGAGTAAGATCTTTTACATCACACGAAAAATAAGACTGTGCTGCAGTTTCAACACCATAACATCCATATCCGAGATATATTGTGTTGAGATATGCTGTCAGAATTTCTTCTTTAGTCATGTTCTTCTCAATTTCATACGCATAATACATCTCTATTATTTTACGTTTAATGCTTCTCTCGCTTTTTACTTCGGGCAGAAAAACATTTCGAGCAAGCTGTTGTGTTATTGTACTTGTCCCGCTTATCCTCTCTCCTTTGAAAACACCAAGGATGGCTCCAATCATTCTCTTGAAGTTAAATCCTTTGTGCTTCCAGAATGTTTTGTCTTCTACTGCAATAAACGCATTTTTAAGATTTTCCGGAAGCTCTTCATAAGTAGATATTTTTCTGTTTTCCGAATAGTAAACCATATCTATGAGTTCCCCTTTATCATCATAGATATTAGTGCTTATTTCCAGGTTACTGTATATCTTATCCGTCTGTATCTTCGGAGCAGTAAAAATACAATAAGCTGCGTACCCGCCTAAACTTATCGATCCGATTAGAACTGCAATGACAATTGTAATAAAAATTCTCTTAAACAGCTTCTTCCTGCTTGAACTATTGCTTTTTTTTCTTTTGCTTTTCCTCTTATGAGATACACTATTAAGAGAAGTCTCTTTTTCATTTTTATATCTATCCAGTCTTGCCAAAACCGCCCTCCTGCTTAAAATAATTAGGATTGATAGATTAAAAAATAGCGAAAGCATTACAATCCTTTCGCTATTATACCACAATGCATTATATCCTTTATCAATAAAGTGAATGCTTAATGGTCAACATTCTCATGGAATTAAGAATGCACAGAATTGCAACCCCTACATCTGCAATTACAGCTGTCCACATGTTAGCGATGCCAAATCCGCCAAGTGTAAGGAATAACAATTTAATTGCAAGTGCAAAAACAATGTTAGTTTTAGATATTCCGACTGTTTTTCTTGCGATTCTTATAAGCCCGGCTATTTTAAGTAAATCGTCATCCATAATAACTATATCCGCTGCCTCTATTGCTGCATCAGACCCCATGGATCCCAGGGCGATACCCACATCCGCCCTTGAGATAACCGGAGCATCATTGATTCCATCACCTACAAATGCCACCTTATTTCTGATGGAAGTCTCTTTATTACGGGATTTAATATCTTCAATAATTTCTTCTAAAGCACGCACTTTGTCCTGAGGTAGAAGTTCCGATTTATATTTTGTCAAGCCAAGCTCGGCAGCCGTCCTTTCGGCATTGGTGTTCGAATCTCCCGTAAGCATAACAACATGCTTAACACCTTCTTCTATAATAGATTCGATAGCATTCCTTGAATTGTGCTTAGGTGAATCTTCCAGAACTATCGTTCCTATATGTTTTTTGTTTTTTGCAATATATACTATTACACCGATGTCATTTATTTCATCAAAATCAATATCTATCCCTTGTTCTCGCATCAGTTTTCTGTTTCCGGCAATAATCCTGCTCATTCCGACTTTTGCTATTATACCTTTACCACGAATATTTTCTACGTCGCTGATTATTGAAGCGGAAAAAGGTTTTTCGCAAGATTCAACTATAGCTGCGGCAATTGGGTGTGTCGAACCCATCTCAACTGCAGCCGCATATTTTACTACTTCATCAACAGAATATCCCGATGCAGCTTCCACCATTCTCACTTCAAACTCACCTTCTGTGAGCGTTCCGGTTTTATCGAATACAATTGTATCCAGATTGCCCATAACTTCCAGATAATTGCTGCCCTTAACAAGCATTCCCAGCTTTGATGCTGCACCGACGCCTCCGAAAAAAGCCATTGGTACAGATATAACAAGAGCACATGGACATGAAATTACAAGAAATGTGCAACCGCGAAGAATCCATCCTATCCAGTTTCCAATAAAAATCGGCGGAATAATTGAAATAACAAGCGCGCTTATAACAACAATAGGCGTATAGTAGCGCGAAAATCTAGTAATGAATCTTTCTGTTTGAGATTTCCTGCTTGCAGCCGTTTCGACAAGCTCAAGGATTCTCACGACAGTTGAGGCATCATACTCTCTATCGGCCTGCACTTTAATCAGATTATCTCCATTTATACAGCCGGAAACTATATTATCTCCCGTCTCGACAAATCTTGGTATAGACTCTCCTGTAAGTGCTGATGTGTTTATAAATCCTTCACCTTCAACAACTATCCCGTCAATGGGAATTTTTTCTCCCGGCTTTATAATTAATATATCTCCTACTTCGATATCTTCCGGCTCTATAATTTCAACGCTTCCATCTTCATATTCTAAATTTGCATATTCAGGAGCTATACTCATTAACTCCTTAACAGAAGCTCTGGACTTCTCAACTGCATAATTTTGAAAGAATTCTCCCACCTGATAAAAAATCATTACAGCAGCAGCTTCTTCAAACTGTCCGATTGCAAAAGCCCCCGCTGTTGCCAGTGTCATAAGGAAATTCTCATCCATAACCTGACCATGACAAATTCCAAAAACCGATTTCCTTATCACATCGTATCCCGATATAAAGTATGGTATAAGATACAGTCCTAGCAGAAACAGCCCATTATTTGCAGTTTGAAATGAAATATTTGAATACCTTAATACCAGCAACGCAAAAAAGAACAGCAATGAAATAAGTATCCTGCTTAATTTATGTTTTTGTTTTTTTTGGAGTTTTGTAATCATTCTAATACCTTTTAAATCTAAATTTTGGCATACTCAACCCTTTAATAAAAGACTTCACAATCACTTTCTATTTTTTTACAGTTTGTTCTGACTTCCTGCATAACTGTTTCCGGATTTGCACCTTCATCAAACTCCACATTCATTTTTAACATCATAAAATTTATTGATACATTTTTCACACCTTTCGTCTTTTTAGCAGCTCTCTCCATCTTGTCGGCACAGACCGGGCAATCCACTTCTATCTTGTATGTTTTTTTCATTTTTCTCCTTTTTAATACATAACATTCAACTAGTTATTTATATGTTATAATTATAATAACTTCATTTATCTAGTCAACAGCTAATGAAATAAGTGTCTTTTAAGGATATGTTTTTATCTGATAGGGATATGTATTATTTTTTAGGGACATCTTTTATCAAAAAAGGAGATTTAATGTGACTGCAGAAAATAAGATTAATTCTGAATTGCATCTAATGGACATAAATTCATATAGAGTTGTTTCTGAACAATTTTCTATACTTGGCGATACCAATCGATTACGTATTTTTACACTATTATGCCATAGAGAGGAATGTGTTAGTGAGCTGGCGAAAATAATGTCTATGTCTATTTCCGCTACATCAAGCAGCTTGAAAATGTTGAAATCTGCCTCTCTTATAACCAGCCGACGCGATGGAAAGGAAATTTATTATAGAATTAACGACTCCGTTAAGTGCCAGTTATTGCACTACACTATTGAAAAAATGATGAACATTATATGTCCCGGTCAGTTTGATCTTGACTCGCAGTTTTTTCATGAAAATATTAATCCGTTAAATAAAGAGCAGCGATGTTTTATAAAAAAAATACATGATGATATTCTTAAAAATCTCGATAAGCGTATTTCTATAAATGATTTGGCAACAAAATATTCTATCAGTCCTTCTGCTTTAAAATATCAATTTAAAAAAATGTACGGAAAATCTATCGCTGCTCATATAAAAGAACACCGCATGGAAAAATCAGAAGAACTATTAAGAAAAAGTAATTTAACAATCTATCAAATCGCAATCAGCGTTGGTTATTCAAGCCCAAGTAAATTCAGCAGCTCTTTTAAAGAAACATACGGGATTTTGCCAAATGAATATAGAAAGATTCACCAAATGTAGCTTCCTATATTTTACATGTCAAATATACTTATCTGTGCTGACTCCGGCAGATCAAGAAATAAGCCGTGTCTTTTAAGGTCTTCTATGTTCGAGCTTGAAAGCTTTGTTCTTGATTTTACATCATCTATGGTACTGAATTCTCTCTCATTAAATGCATAAACCAGAGATTCTGCTGCTGTATTTCCTATACCTGTTATTGCATTGAACGGAAGCATTAACTTTCCGCCATGTATTGTGAATCGGGTTGGACTCGCTTTTGATAGAACAGGCTCTTCAAATTCATATCCTCTCGATAACATTTCATACATTACCTCATATACGGTAAGAGCTTCCTTTTGCCTCGCTGTAGCAGCTTTGTCAAGTTCTATAATTTCATCCATTTTTCGCTCAACTTCAGATATTCCCTTTCCGATTGTTTCGGCATCGAAATTATCCACTTTGGAAGAAAACCAAGCTGCATAAAATGCTTCCGGATGATTTACTTTGAACCAGGCCATTCTGATTGACATCATAACATACGCTGCTGCATGGGCTCTTGGGAACATGTATTTTAACGTTTCACAAGATTTTATATACCAGTCCGGCACTCCATGACTTTTCATCAGGCTTATATGTTCACCTGAGAGTGCCTTATTCTTTCGAACTATTTCCATTATTTTGAATGCATCGCTGTTATTTAAGCCTTTGGCTATAAGATAATTCATAATGTCATCACGACAGGATATTACTTCGCTCATCGTAGCAACTTTATTTCTTATTAAATCCTGTGCATTATTAGTCCAGACGTCAGTTCCATGAGAAAATCCTGACATCTTTATCAGTGCTGAAACTGTTGTAGGTTTAATATCATCAAGCATGGCTCTGGTAAAACTTGTGCCGAATTCCGGTATGGCATAGGTTCCATGAACAAATCTATAGTCAGGGTTCTTGATTTTAAGTTCCTCAGTGGATGTAAATATGCTCAAAGTTCTTTTATCATCCAAAGGAATAGACATCGGATCCACGCCGGTCATTAACTGTAAATATCTGATAAGCTCAGGAACATCGTGTCCTAGAACATCAAGTTTAAGGAGATTACCATCCAGTTTATGGTAATCAAAATGTGTTGTTATTACCTCTGCATCCTTTTTATTTGCCGGTCTCTGTATTGGACAAAACTCGTATATCTCATGATCATCGGGTAATACTATAATACCTCCCGGATGCTGACCTGTTGTTCTCTTTACACCTGTACATCCTTTAACAAGATAGTCAATATCACCATTCCCTATTTCAATATTATTATCTTCAAGGTAGTTTTTTACATATCCGAAAGCTGTTTTGTCAGCAATCGTAGCCACCGTTCCGGCCTTGTATACATTTTTCTCTCCAAAAATCTCTCCGACATATTTGTGTGCTATCGGCTGATACTCCCCTGCAAAATTAAGATCTATATCGGGTTCTTTATCTCCTTTGAATCCAAGAAAAGTTGCAAAAGGTATATTTACTCCATCCTTATTCATCTTAGTACCGCACTTCGGACATGCTTTATCCGGCATATCGTAACCAGTATCATATCTATCCAATTCCTCTGACTTTTCATAGTGTTTGCATTTCGGGCAGATATAATGAGGAGGCAAAGGATTTACTTCTGTTATTCCGGCCATTGTTGCAGCAAATGAAGATCCGACAGATCCTCTTGATCCTACAAGATAACCGTCATCATTGGATTTTTGTACAAGCATCTGTGCAGCTATATACATTACCGCATAACCATTTCCGATTATTGAATTAAGTTCGACTTCCAGCCTTTCTCTGATATCTTCAGGCAACTCATCACCGTATATTGACTTTGCCCTGGCATAGCAACTCTCTCTCAGCCTCTCCTCAGCGCCTTCTATCTTAGGTGGAAACTTTCCTTTTGGAATAGGCTGAACTTCTTCAATCATATCGGCAATCTTATTTGTATTCGTTATTACGACCTCTTCGGCTCTTGATCCAAGATACCTGAATTCATCAAGCATCTCATCCGTTGTTCTTAGATACATTGAATCGGATGCTGTATCCTTATATCCAATTCCCGCCATAATGATATTTCTGTATATTGAAGCTTCCCTGGTAGGATAGTGTGAATCTGTCGTAGCAACAGTTAACTTTCCTATTCTGTCTCCTACCTCAATAACCTTCTTATTGAAAGCAATAATCTCTTCCACTTTGCTCACAATACCGTCATCAATCATAAATCTGTTGTTCCTCAGTGGCTGTATCTCAAGATAATCATAGTAAGAGGCTATTCTGTCAATCTCATAGTCAGGCTCTCGCCTCATGATTGCCTGATAAACTTCTCCAGCCTCGCATGCACTCCCAACGATAAGTCCTTCCCTATGCTTTTCAAGTATTGAACGTGGAATCCTGGGCCTTTTGTAGAAATAATCTATATGCGAAAAACTAACTAATTTATACAGGTTCTTGAGTCCAATCTGATTTTTTGCAAGCAAAATTATATGATAGGTTTTATTTTTCTTAATGTCTATAGTTCCATCTTCTAATATAGCATTCTCATCCGGATACAAATATCCTTCAAGTCCGTATATCACTTTAATGTTTTTCCCCTGCTTTGCTAAATTCTCCGCAGTTTTTGCAGCATCAGGAAACCCTTGAACAACCCCATGATCTGTTATTGCAACTGCCGGCTGATTCCATTGTGCAGCAGTCTTTACAATATCCTCTACCTCGTTAAAACCGTCATTATCACTCATCTTTGAATGACAATGAAGCTCCACTCTCTTCATCCCCGGATATGTGTCTTCTTTTATTTCTTCTTTTATTTTCTTAATTGAAATTGCCATAAGGCAATTCTCGCGATCAAAGGTATCGTATTCAACCCTGCCAAGAACTCTTATTGAATCACCGCTGAATACATTTTCCTCTATCTCTTTCATTTTTTTATTGGAAATGAAAGCTTTAATCATGAATGTTCTGATTTTGTCAGCTATCCTCATCATCAGGAGAACTTTGCCGCTTTTTATCGGTCTGGATTCGATTCTGAATACCTCTCCTTCTATTGCCGTCTTATTTTTGCTTCCGATAAACTCTGCTGCATCATCATATGAAACCGACTTATTTTTGAAGTCATTACCCATCAAAATGAGCTCGCCGTCATTATTTGTAAATACAGGTTCTTCTTTTTTTGTTCTTCGATATTCCCTATGGCTATACTGATTTTCATCCTGATCTTTTTTATCTTCACCTTCTTCAATCTTTGGTATAGGTATACCCGTATAAATGTAGTTAATACGAATCTTATATGTACATCCCAGTTTATCTCTTATTCTTTCCTTCATCAGAAGACTTAAACCCGGGGGCATATCAAAATTGAGCTTAGTGTCAACAGTAAGCACTAAGCTCTTACGTGCATATGAGAATCCTACAATCTCTATATCTATATCAGAAACATTTTTTCCGGTAGCGTTAACAATCTCCTCTTGCGTTAGTATTACCGGTGGTATTTTAATCATTTGCTATTTATCCTGTTCTATAATTTCTATCAATCTGTCTATCAATTTATCTTCCGGAACTTTTTCCAAAATCTTACCATGCGAGAATATCAAACCTTCACCGCGTCCGCCGGCTATACCGTAATCCGCTTCTCTACTCTCCCCGGGACCGTTTACAACACATCCCATTACGGCTACTTTAATAGGTTTTAATCCTTGTCTCTGTCTTTCATATGCAAGTTTCTCAAGTCTGTCTTCAGCCTCATTTGCAAGAGATATAAGATCTATTTCCGTTCTTCCGCAAGTCGGACATGAAACGACATCTATAAATTTCTGCTTTAATCCGACTGTCTCCAATATTTTTCTTGCAAACAATACCTCTTCAATAGGATTATCAGTCAAAGAAACTCTTATTGTATCTCCCACTCCGTCCAGAAGAAGCGATCCAATACCTATGGCAGATTTAATTTTGCCGCTTCTCGGAGTACCTGACTCAGTTATCCCTATATGAATCGGATACTCTGTCATTTTCTTTAGGAGCATATGTGCATCGTAGTTCATCTTTACATTTGACGATTTAATCGACACGACAATCTGATCATAATCCATATCCTCAATAATCTTAAGCGTATTCACTCCGCTTTCAGCAAGAGCGGCAGCGGTGACACCTCCGTATTTTGCAATCAAACCCTTATTAAGGGAACCCGAGTTGACACCAACCCTTATAGGTATAGATCTTTCTCTTGCCTTTTCAACTACCTTCCTGACATTCTCGATACTTCCTATGTTTCCGGGATTGATTCTTATCTTATCCGCACCTTCTTCCATAGCAGCTATCGCCAATCTGTAATCAAAATGGATATCAGCTACGAGAGGTATCTTTACCTGCTTCCTGGCGATACCAAATGACTCTGCCGCTGCAATATCCGGAATTGCACATCTTATGATTTCACAACCGCAATCAGCCAGTTCAGATATCTGATTCACCAATGCTTTTGTGTCCCTGGTATCTACATTTGTCATCGACTGAATCGATACCGGAGCTCCTCCACCTATTATAACTCCTCCACAATTGACACTTTTAGTCATCAGAAATCTCCTTATATCAAAACAAATTCATTACATCGTTAATAGTTACAAATATAAATATTGAGAATAATATAACCATTCCTACCATGGTCGCCTTATATTCCATCTCATCTCCTATTCGTCCGCCTGTTATGATTTTTAGAAAAATAAAAAATATTTTTCCGCCGTCAAGACCCGGTATTGGAATGATATTGAAAAATGCTAAGTTCAAGCTTACCAGAGCGAGAAGTATAAGATAAGCCTCTATTCCGTGAGATTGAGTTTGTCCTACAATTTTAACAAGACCGACAGGTCCTGAAACATCGTCTTTTTGTATCCCTCTGGTTAATATGTCCTGAAAGGCTTTAATCATCATCTTTGTAAGATTCCATGTCGATTTAACACCGTATTTCACAGACAATAGCGGCTTTTTTTCAATACTTGTTACTATACCTATAACATACCTCTTATTTTCTTTGTCATATTCGGGCTTTAATGTAAAGGTTCTGCTGCCTTCATCATTCCTGACAACAATTTTCATATCTCCTTCTTGATATCCGGAAATTTTTTCAGTTACTCCTTCCCAGCTCGAGACTCTTATTCCATCAATTTCTACAATCCTGTCTCCGGCTCTTATTCCGGCCTCATAAGCAGGAGTGTTGTTTTCTACTGAAGCGATTTTGTTAGTAGGAACACCGCTAATTATCGCAACAACCGTCATTACGACAATCGCAATAAATACATTCATCGTAATGCCTGCTAGAAGAATTGCAATTTTCTGCAAAGGGCTTTTATTATTATATGCCCTTTCATCATCACTCATCTCTTCTTCCCCTTCAAGGGCACAGAAACCGCCGAGGGGCAAAAGTCTTAACGAATACTGTGTCTCACCTTTCTTCCTTTTTAAGAGAAGAGGTCCCATTCCTACAGAGAATTCGTTTACTTTGACACCGACGAGTTTCGCCACTATCATATGTCCCAACTCGTGCGGAATTATAAGCACGAGCAGCATTATTACAAACAATATCGCAGTTTTCAATAGATAATCTCCTTTATCATTCTTCTTGATTCCATATCAAGATTAAGAATTTCTTCAACCGTCGTTGGATTTGACGGATTATGTTCATTCATTACACGTTGTATGTTCTTAGGAATGTCCAAAAATCCGATTTCTCCTTTTAGAAACATTGCTACAAGCTCTTCATTGGCTCCGTTCATAACGACAGGATAGCTTCCTCCCGCTTCCAAAGCGTTGTATGCGATATCTATACAGACAAATACTTCTCTGTCCGGCTTTTCAAAAATAAGTTTTGATCCGGTCGTAAAAAAATCTAAACTTTCCCCCGAATATGGGAGTCTGTGCGGATAGTTCAGAGCCAGGCTGATTGGAATTCTCATGTCAGGCAGACCTAACTGGGCAATTATAGACGTATCTTCAAACTCCACCATAGAATGAATGATACTTTGAGGATGGACAACAATGTCTATCATGTTGCCCGGCACATCAAACAACCATCTTGCCTCAATAACCTCAAGTCCCTTGTTCATCATTGTTGCAGAATCGATAGTAATCTTGCTTCCCATACTCCAATTAGGATGATTCAATGCTTCTGCGACACTGACCTTTTGCAGATCCTGAATTGAAGCTCCCCTAAAAGGCCCACCCGAAGCGGTTAAAATCAATCTTTTAATATTTCTTTCTTTATTTCCCTCCAGACATTGAAATATTGCACTATGTTCACTATCGACAGGAAGAATTTGAACTCCTTTTTCTCTTGCAAGTTCTGTTACAAGATTACCGCCTGCAACTAAAGTCTCCTTATTGGCAAGCGCAATATCTTTGCCGGATTTTATTGCTTCAAATGTCGGTGCCAGTCCGCTTATGCCCATTAGTGCGTTAAGCACTATATCGCATTCTATCTTTGCTATTTGAATCAGGCCTTCTTCACCGTATAAAATCTCCAGATTACTGAATTCAGCTTTAATTCTGGATGCATCTTCTTCGCTTCCAACACAAACAGCAGATGGCGAAAATTCACGTATCTGCTCTATAATTTCATCGACTCTGTTTCTACATGTAAGTCCGACTACTTCGAATTTATCTTTATTTTCTCTAATAATATCGAGAGCCTGGCATCCTATAGAGCCGGTGCTCCCGAGTATAAGTACTTTTTTCATGATATTCGTTCCTGTTTCAAGCTTATTTATTATTATGATTTTTAATTTCTCCGTTACTGAACCTCAGGCCTTTAACATTATAATTTATATATCTAGAAACAAAACAAAATAATATACAAATGGTGCTGTGAATATTACGCTGTCAAATCTATCCATTATACCGCCATGTCCCGGTATAAGATGTCCGTAATCTTTGATGCCCATCTTCCTCTTAAAAGCAGAAGCCGACAAATCTCCTGCCTGAGATACAGCACCGCCGATTATTCCGATGAGAACAGTTTGCCACAATGCAGACGGCATAACAAAATATCCGTATAATCCGCACAATAAGCCTGCACCTGCTATCCCTCCGATTGCACCCTCAATCGTCTTCTTTGGACTTAAATTAGGAGCAAGTTTATGTTTCCCTATAAGATATCCGGAAAAATACGCAAATATATCAGATCCGAATGCAGCGATAATGACAATCCAGGTAAAAAGATACCCTTTCGGAGTATTATCTAAGAGTACAAGATGATATGAGAAAAACACTACATAAATAAGTCCCAGCACCGTTGCCATTGCATCATAGGCTCCCCTCTCTGTTATACGCCATCCATATACAAAGGACGCAACTATTGAGAGTACTATCCAGAACATCAGAAGCCATGGCAACATCTCTTCGGCCCGGTTAAAACCTTTCCATTTATCTAAATAGAAAACCGAATAATGCATTATATATAGTACTGTTATCAGGAAATAAGCTGTTTTTCTGGACGGCTTAACATCAATAGCTTCCCATCCGTTATAAAATTCCGTAACACCTATAAAAGATATCACAGCACACGCAATTGCAAGTGTTTTTCCTCCGAAATACAGAATCAACAGAAGCGGAAGCATACATAATCCCGCAATTACTCTTGTCTTCATTTATGATACATCTCCAATCTGCGATTATTTGTCTTCCTGTTCTCTCCCACCGAATCTTCTCTTGCGTTTTGAAAATTCCAGTAAAAGTTTGCCATATTCTTCTTCAGTAAAATCAGGCCAAAGAGTGTCTGTGAAGATAAGTTCGCTGTATGCGGACTGCCATGTTAAAAAATTTGACATCCTCACCTCTCCGCTTGTCCTTATAATCAAATCAGGATCCGGAATATCCAGATTGCATGAGCCGGAATAAAGATATCTTGATAAATCATTCTCTGTAAGAGTATCAATATCTCGCCCATCTTTTATACATTCTTTATACAATGACTTAACACCTTTAAGAATTTCGTCTCTTCCTCCATAATTCAAAGCAATATTAAAAATCAGTCCGTCGTTATCCTTAAGTGTCTCTACCATTTTATCGATGGCTTCAACCGAATCCTCAGGTAACATGTCATATTCGCCCATTATGTTGATTTTGACATTGTTTTCATCCAGTTCCTTAAGTTCGGAGTTGACATACTTGACGATTAATTTGAATATCCCGTTTATTTCTTCAGTGCTTCGTTTCCAGTTTTCAGTTGAAAAAGCATATACAGTTAAATACTTTACCCCAATTTTTGATGAGGCTTTTACAATTCTTTTCATCGCTTCCATGCCGGCGTTATGTCCAAGTACCCGGGGGAGCATACGAGCTTTTGCCCACCTTCCGTTCCCGTCCATTATTATTCCGACATGATCCGGCATCTTTACATCTGACATATTATATATACAGCAAATCCTGCTCTACACCAGGTTATCAGCTGTTATACCTCCATAAGTTCTTTATTCTTTTCTTCGAGTATATCGTCTACATCCTTGATAGCTTTCTCAATTGTTTTCTGAACTTCTTCCAGCTCTCTTGTCAGTTCGTCCTCTCTGAGCTCACCGTCTTTTTCAAGTTTTTTAAGTTCATCATTTTCTTCTCTTCTGAGATTTCTTATTGCTATTTTTGCTTCTTCTCCATAGCCTTTGACTACTTTTGTCAGTTCTTTTCTTCTTTCCTCAGTAAGCTGAGGTATAGCCAGTCTTACAACCTTTCCATCGTTGATAGGATTAATCCCTATGTTCGCTTCATGTATAGATCTTTCAATATCCGATATGGATTTCGGATCAAAAGGCGATATCATCAGAGTTCTCGGATCTGGAACGGAAATATTTGCCAAAGCCTTCAGCGGTGTTGGTGTTCCATAGTAGTTAACCATTATCTTATCGAGCAGAGCCGGGTTTGCTCTTCCAGCTCTAACAGTATTGAGATTCTCTTTTAAAAAACCTTTTGTGCTTTCCAGCCTCTCTTCGAGAGTTTTTTTGCCTGCCATTACATACCTCCTAAATTTTAATGAATAAGTGTTCCTATATTCTCACCTTCAATAGCTTTTTTCAAATTACCTTCTTCAGCAAATCCGAAGACATAAATCTTCAGTCCTGCATCCATACAAAGTGTTACAGCTGTCAGATCCATTACCTGCAGCTTCTTGTTTATAACATCCATATATGTCAGGTCTGTGTACCTTTCAGCATCGGGATTTGTTGCAGGATCATCTGAATAAACTGCATCAATGCTCTTTGCAAGCAGTAAAACGTCTGCCCCTATTTCAGCTGCACGGAGAGCTGATGCAGTGTCTGTTGTAAAGAAAGGACTGCCTGTACCACACCCGAAGATAACAACCTTGCCTTCTTTAAGATAGTCGATTGCCTTTCTCCTTGCATAGCCTTCAGCCATGTCTCTGATTTCGATAGCTGTCATAAGCTTTGCTTCGCACCCTATAGATAGAAGAGCATCCTGCATAGCCAGTCCGTTCATTACAGTCGCTAGCATTCCCATATAATCAGCTGTAGGCTTATCCATATTTCCGGCTGTTCTTCCTCTGAAGAAATTTCCTCCGCCTACAACAATTGCAACTTCTACTCCTGCCTCCCTTACTTCCTTAATCTGAACAGCTACTTTTTCCGCTGCAGCTCCGTCGACTCCAAAGCCGACGTCTCCTGCCAAAGCTTCTCCGCTTATCTTAATCAAAACTCTTTTATACTTGATAGCCATATACACTCCTTTGGATTAATAATTCATTGGATTTATTTTTCCTTGATGTTATAGAGCCTTTGATTTTATTTCTTCTTGCAGCTTTGCTATAAAATCCCCTACGAGCAGAACACCCAGTTCTCCCTCTTTACTCGATCTTACAGAAAGTGTATCATCGGCAACTTCTTTATCACCTATTACGCAAATATATGAATCTCTTGCATTTCTGGCTTCTCTGAGTTTATACCCGATTTTCTCGTTTCTTAAGTCAGTCTCTACACGCAAACCGGCCTGTCTGCATCTTTCGGCAACATTTTCTGCATATTCCTTCTGTGCATCAGTTACTGTTAAGAGTTTAACCTGTACAGGAGCCATCCAAAGAGGGAATTTCCCTTCGGTGTTCTCAATAAGAATTCCGATAAATCTCTCTATAGATCCGAGCTTTGCCGTGTGGATCATAACCGGTCTATGTTTCTCTCCATCCGATCCCACATATGTAATATCAAAATTATTAGGCATCTGCATATCCAGCTGAATTGTTCCGCACTGCCATGTTCTTCCTATACAATCTTTAAGATGAAAGTCTATCTTCGGGCCATAGAAAGCTCCGTCTCCCGGATTTAACTCATATGCTTTGCCTACTTCTTCAATAGCTTCCTTAAGCATTTTCTCCGAGAAATCCCAGTCTTCGATTTCTCCCATGAAATCTTCCGGTCTTGTCGAGAGTTCTATCCTGTATTCAAATCCGAATGTGCTGTATATCTCATCGATGCATTTGATAACTTCTTTGATTTCATCTTTAATCTGTTCAGGAAGCATAAAAATATGAGCATCATCCTGAGTAAATGTCCTAACTCTCATAAGTCCGTGCAAAGCTCCGGAAAGCTCATGTCTGTGTACCTGTCCTCTCTCTGCAACTCTTATAGGCATATCTCTATATGACCACATTTTGCGTTTGTAGGCGAGAATCGCACCCGGACAGTTCATTGGCTTAACAGCAAATTCTTTCTCGTCAATTTCGGTGAAATACATATTGTCTCTATAATGTCCCCAATGTCCCGATATAAGCCAAAGATCTTTGTTCAGGATAAGAGGTGTCTTTATTTCATCGTAACCGTATTTCTTATGCAGATCACACCAATATGCTTCAAGCTCATTTCTTAAAATCATTCCGTTAGGAAGGAAGAAGGGAAATCCCGGACCGTAATCCGAAAGCATGAACAAGTCCATTTCTCTGCCAATCTTACGATGGTCTCTCTTCTTAGCTTCTTCAATCATCTTCAGATACTCATCAAGTTCCGCCTGTGTCGGGAATGATACACCGTATATTCTCTGAAGCATTTTCTTATTGGAATCACCTCTCCAATATGCACCTGCAATCGATGTCAATTTGATTGCTTTAATATCTCCTGTGCATTCAGCATGCGGACCTGCACAAAGGTCGATAAATTCTCCCTGTTTATAAAAAGAGATAACAGCATCTTCAGGAAGATCTTTAATCAGTTCAACCTTATAATCTTCATTTCTCTCTTCCTCAAACTCGATAGCTTCATCTCTAGGAAGTTCAAATTTTTCCAGCTTATAGTTAGCTTTAACAATCTTCTTCATTTCCTTCTGAATCTTAAGAAGATCTTTTTCTGTTATCTTGTAATCAAGATCTATATCATAATAGAAGCCGTTATCAATCGCCGGACCGATAGCAAGCTTCGCCTCAGGCCATATTCTTTTAATAGCCTGTGCAAGAACATGGGAACTCGTATGTCTGAATTTCTCCCTGTCTTCTTTCTTTGTAAAATCGTATTTTGCCATTGCTTATCCTCTTACTCCTCCGTAAATTTCTAACAATTAATTGTATCATTTTTATGGTCTTATCTCTATGATTTCTTCCGATAAAACTGCCGCTTCAACAAGTGCATTAATATCAAGAGCTTCTTCAGACCTTTCTATCCTCTCAAGCTTAGGTTTTGTTACCGGATGCTTTGGCAGGAAAACAGTACAGCAATCTTCATATGGCTGTATTGATATTTCGTAAGTTCCTATTTCTGCCGCTTTATCCATAATCTCTACCTTATCCATTGCGATAAGAGGTCTCATTACCGGCATATTCACTACGGAATCTGTTACGACAAGTGCCTCTGCAGTCTGACTTGCAACCTGTCCGAGGTTTTCTCCTGTTATCAGCATCATTCCTTTGTTTTTTTCAGCAATTTTTTCAGCAATTCTCATCATAAATCGCCTTACAAGCAGTGTGTTCTCATCCTCAGGACAGTTCTGTACAATCTGTTCCTGTATGGGAAGAATATTGATTACATGCATTTTTATTGTGCCCATATATCCTGCAAGAACCTTGACTATATCTTCGACCTTCTTCTGAGCTCTCTGACTGGTATATGGATATGAATGAAAGTGTACGGCTTCAATAGTCATACCTCTTTTTGCCATCATAAACGCGGCAACCGGGCTGTCTATCCCCCCGGACATAAGAACCATTCCTCTGCCGTTTGTTCCCAGAGGCAAGCCACCGACACCTCTGACTTTATCTGTGAATATGTATGTGCCTTCACGCCTTACATCGACTACCAGTGTACAATCCGGTTTATGGACATCAACCGAGAGTTCCTTGCACTCTTTAAGAATGATTCCCCCGACGATTCTTCCGATTTCCGGAGACTGGATTTTATAGGATTTATCTGCTCTTTTACCCTTAACCTTGAAAGTCTTAATTCCTTCTTTTTCAGTAATTTTGCTCATGAATTTTGCTGCAACCTCACCGATTTCATCTATATCTTTGCCTGTCTCTATTGCCGGACTTACAGACGCAACACCGAATACTCTCACGCATTTCCCGATGACATCGTCCTCCGGAACTGCGGCCGATACCCTGACAAACATCAGACCTTCTATCCACTTTGCTTCCGCCCCGTCAAAGTCTTTTATGGCTTTTCTGACCCTTTCAATGAGAATTCTCTCAAAATAAGGCTTATTCATTCCTTTTAGAGCGACTTCTCCGCACCTGACTATATATAACGTCTTTTCCAAAATATCCTCTCCGTTTTTATGTTAGAATTTCTTTTTCTATTTAGATTTTACCTTTATTTTCTAAACTTCTTATCTGAAACTTCCAAGCTGTCTGAATCTCTGAACTGCATTTTTTACCTTATAAATCACTGTGTCCATCTCTTCAATTGTGTTAAACTCAGAAAGGCTGAATCTTAATGCACCTTCTATCTCCTTATGCGATCTGCCCATTGCTTTCAGAACATGACTGTCTCCCGATTTCTTTGCCGAACAAGCTGATCCGGTTGAAACAAATATATTGTCCTGTTCTAAAGTATGTAACAGCACCTCTCCTCTTGTACCAAAAAAAGATACATTAAGCACCGAAGGACATCTTTTGCTATAGTCATAAAGGGAATATCCGAGTTCTTCCGGACCGTTTAATTTAATATCTTTAATTTCAGACTTTATCCCGTTCCAGAGATAATCATTTACCTCTCCCAGTTTATGGATTTTCAAAATCTGATTTTCATATATGAGCTTTGTGGCAAGTCCGAGACCTGCTATCCCTATTGTATTTTCAGTACCTGATCTATAGCCTTCTTCCTGGCCTCCACCGCAAATAAAAGGTGGAAGTTTGAGATTCTTATTCATGTATAGAAAACCCGTACCTTTTGGTCCGTGAAACTTATGTCCGCTCGCTGATATAAGATCAAACGGAACAGCATCCATCTTGATTTTTCCGAACGCCTGAACAGCATCCGTGTGAAATATCACCGAAGCATTATTATATTCGTTATATTTCTTTATACTCTTGAATGCAGGTATAACCGGCTCTATTATTCCGGTTTCATTATTGACAGTCATAATAGATACAAGAATCGTATCCTTACTTAATTTTTTTTCTAATATTTCAGTATTTAGACAGCCTGTTTCATCGACATCAAGATAATCTACTATAAAACCTGCAGCTTCCAGTCTTTTGCATGTTTCAAGTACAGCCGGGTGTTCAATCTTTGTTGTAATGATTTGATTTCCTCTTCTGCGCATCTTGTAAGCCGTAGATGATAAGGCCATATTAACTGACTCCGTGCCACCCGATGTAAAAATGACTACACCGTTCCCGAACATTTCATCTTCAATTTGTTTTCTTGCATCATAAAGAAAATTTCCGGATTCAAAACCCATCGAATGCAAGGAGGAGGGGTTTCCGAAATTCTCTTTTGCCATTCTGTACTGCAAATCTGTTACTTCATCATATTGTCTTGTAGTTGCACTGTTATCTAAATATATCATCTCATATAACCCTGAAAAGCTCCCCTGTTAAGGGGAGCTTATTTAGTCTATTTTGCAAGTTCCGTAGCCCGAGTCTCTCTGATAACGTTAACTTTAATCTGTCCGGGATATTCGAGTTCTGCTTCTATCTTCTTTGCAATCTCTCTTGCGAGCATAGGAACCTCATCATCTTTGACTTGATTCGGTTTGACCGCGACACGTATTTCTCTGCCTGCCTGTATGGCATATGATTTGTCAACACCTTTTGTCGTATTTGCAATATTTTCGAGATTCTCCAGTCTCTTTATATATGATTCAAGAGTCTCTCTCCTTGCTCCCGGTCTGGCTGCAGACAGAGCATCTCCTGCTGCAACTAAAACCGCCTCTAAAATCCTTGGTTCAACATCTCCGTGATGTGCCTCAACACAGTTTATTACTTTCCAGGACTCTTTATATTTCCTGCAAATATTAGCACCGATTTCTACATGTGTTCCTTCGACCTCGTGATCTATTGATTTTCCAATATCGTGAAGCAGCCCTCCTCTCTTTGCAAGCTTAGGATCCAAACCGAGCTCTTCTGCCATCATTCCGGCGAGAGTTGCAACCTCTACAGAGTGTTGCAAAACGTTTTGCCCATATGAGGTTCTGTATTTCAATCTTCCGAGAAGCTTTACTAACTCCGGATGTAAATTGTGGACTCCGCACTCGAAACAGGCATGTTCTCCTTCTTCCTTTATGATAGTGTTTACTTCCTTTGTAGCCTTCTGAACCATTTCCTCAATTCTTGCAGGATGTATCCTTCCGTCGACTATCAAATTCTCCAGTGCTATTCTTGCAATTTCTCTTCTTACAGGATCAAAGCCTGATAATATAACAGCTTCAGGTGTATCATCAATTATTAAATCCACACCCGTCAGCGTTTCAATAGCTCTGATATTACGCCCCTCTCTACCGATAATACGTCCTTTCATATCATCGTTAGGTAGGCTTACAACGGATACTGTGCTTTCTGTGACCTGTTCCGCTGCATATCTCTGAATTGCCGTTGTTATTATTTCTCTTGCCTTCTTCTCACCTTCTTCTTTAGCTTCGTTTTCAATTCTTACTATCAAATCGGAAGCATCTTTACGAATTTCGGTCTCTAGCTCACGAAGTAATATCTGTCTTGCTTCCTCCTGTGTGTAGCCTGAAATCTTTTCAAGTTCGGCAACCTGTTTTGCTATATAAGAGTCGATTTCCTTATGTTTATCATTCATCGACTGCTCTCTTCTTGAGAGTCCGTTCTCTCTTTTCTCAATATTTTCAAGCTTTCTGTCAACGGTTTCTTCTTTTTGTTGTACTCTTCTTTCAGATTTCTGAACTTCTCCTCTTCTGATTTTTAATTCGTTCTCGTATTCCTCCCTAAGCCTGTGAATTTCATCCTTTGCCTCAAGAATTTTTTCTCTCTTAAGATTGTCTACAGTATTCTGTGCATCGAGAATCATGTTCTGAGCTTTTTGCTCCGCACTACCAATAGTTTTTTCGCCTATATTTTTGCGCCAAATATAACCTACTACTATACCGGTAATAAGGAATACGATGCCAACGAAAACAGTTACAATTGCTGAATTCATGCAGCACCCCCTTATGTAATTTATTTTGTAATATATACATCAGACTATCAGTATTATAAAAATACCGAGTAAATTGCATAATAATACATTGTTATTATAGCTTTAAAAACTCCATAAGTCAATGAGTTCAAAAGGTTGCGACAATCAGAGATACTTCTGCACCACCTCTGCATCTGAGAGTGTGTCAATGTATTCAATGCCTCTTTTTTGCCTTGTTTCACGACCCTTGCCCGGTATAAAAAGCATATTATTATCATCCATAAGAGCAATCGCTTTTTTTATTGCTTCGACTCTGTCGGTTATTATCTCGCATTTTCCGCCTGCTTTTTTTACGTAACCGGCAATTTCTTTGCATATTTTATTAACATCTTCTTCACCGGCATCCTCTTCTGTGATGATAGAGTAAACACACCTTTCTCCGGCGATAGTTCCAAGCTCTTCTCTTCTCGCAAAGGCTTTCCCTCCGGGACAGCCGAATACTATAATTATTTCTTTACCCGGAAATTCATCTTTTATTGTTTCAAAAAATTTCTCGTAGCTCAGTTTATTGTGAGCATAATCAACAACAGCAATCTTGTTTCCATCATCACTGTAGAAAACTTCCATTCTTCCCGGAGAAATCGCTTTTGCAAGTCCGGACTTAATACATTCTATAGGAATTCCAAGGACTGCGGACATAGAGACAGCAGCCAAAGCATTTTCTATATTTATCGTTCCGAATGTGCCAAGGGTAAATTCCGTTATAATATCCTTATATCCTCTTACTCCTGAAATGTTCACCTTGAAGAACACCTTCCCTTCATGTGATTTAATATCATATCCATAAACATTGGCTTTTTCGTTCTTTTGACTGAATGTAATAACGGTAGGTGATTTTTTTAAAGCTTCTTTCAGTTCATTCTGCCCATCGCAGTCGAGATTCACACACATATTCCTGCATTTTTCGAATAATTTCAATTTTGAGTGAAAGTAATCCTCAAAATCCGAATGCTCAATTTCACTTATATGATCTGTACCTATATTCAGAAAACATCCTACTTCAAAATCTATTCCGTCAACTCTGCCGTATTTAAGTGCCTGACTTGATACCTCCATTGTCATATATCTTATCTGATTGTTTATAGCATTTTTCATATGAAGGTATAACTCCATTATTTCCGGAGTGGTCAGATGAGACTCTTCCTCGATAACTCCATCATAATTATCTATACCTGAGCATATTGCTGTTCTGTTCCCACCGGATGACAACATATAATCGTCCAGGATATATCTCATAAAATAAGCTGTAGTTGATTTTCCTTTGGTACCTGTAATTCCGATCATCGTGATTTTATCAGATAGTCTACCATGGAAAGTTTCGGCAATTATCGGCATTGCCTGTCTTATATCGCTTACTATTATTTCCACACATTCGTCTGTTGCTTTAAAGTGTTTTTTTTCACTTATATAGCATACAGCTCCGCTTTGTATAGCATCATCAAGATATTTCTCCTGAAAATGAGCACCCTTACATACAAAGAGTGTGCCTTCTCCTGCTTCTTTCGAATTGTAAGTTATAGAGCTAACCTTCTTATCACTAAGCTTAGAATATGAAACGATAAGATTCCTATCTTCGAGAACTTTTATAAAGTCGTTTACAGTTTTTTTCATTGCTATACGACACCTTTCTTTTCCTTATATAAATGTCTTTCTTCTATATTATAATTTTAAGGACTGAATATATCTTGATTTTTCTAATCGAAATATCCTTTTTCCCGCATACTGACATATCTGCCATCGCCTATTATGATATGATCCAGTAATCTTATACCCAGGAGATCTGCCGCTTCACGGAGTCTTGTCGTGACTATTTTGTCTTCTTCGCTCGGTGAAGGGTCTCCACTTGGATGATTGTGAGCAACTATCATAGCTGCTGCTCCTTTTCTGATTGCCGGTCTGAAAACTTCTCTGGGATGGACAGGTGCGGCATCTATATTTCCTATAGATATTATAATTTTTGACTCTATCTCCAGCTTTACATTAAGAAGGAGGGCCATAAATATCTCCCTCTTTTCATGCAGCATATCTTCCTTTAGAATTTCCGCCACATCGGAAGAACTATTAAGTCTGCGAAAATTATTCCTTGCCTGCCAGGATGTAAATCTTTTTGCCAATTCCATGCTTGCAACAATCGAACAGGCTTTTGATATCCCTATTCCGTCAATCCCGGTAAGTTCATTTACATCAGCCATTCCGAGATTTCCGATATTTACCGAGGCATAAGACAGAACATCCTCTGCAAGTTGAATTACCGATCTCTCTTTCGTGCCTGTCCTTATAATAAGGGCAAGCAGCTCTGAATTGCTTAATCCGGATACTCCGCTATAAAGTAGCTTTTCCTGTGGTCTTTCATGTTCCGGCATTTCTTTTATTTGCATTTCTTCTCCTATCCGGAGCACACATTTGCATATTAACATTTTAAGAGCCCTGCTCTAAGAAGGGCTCTTGTCTTTTTTGTGTATTTATCTACTTCTTTTTTAGGGCTTTCAACTCTTGAAGTTTCTTTTCATTATTTGAGTCTTTATTTTCCGCAAGTTTTTTCTTTTCGAGCTGTTTATTTACTGTTTCTGCTTTATTTTTAAGGTTAGCCTGATAGTTCTTCCTGGATTTATTAGATTTGTTTTTCTTCCTGTAAGTTTTATCTTCCTGATCGGTATTCGTTTTTTTTGCGGCTTCTTTCTTCTGTCTTTTGAGATTATTCGCCTTGACTCCGCAAGAGGCTTCTTCAATCAAATCCTGAGTAAAACTACCTCTTTGAAGAATTGTCAAATTCTTAAGCACCATTATCATGTTGAGAATATTTACGATTATGCATCCGAAGTCTATAAACTGAGATCTCATAACTGTGGCATTTACAGCCTGTACAATCAGAAAAACTCCCTGTATCATAAAGAATGCTCTGACTCTTGCTGCAACCATCATAGTTACACTTTTTTTCTTACCGCTTTGTACAGTCATTCCGAATTTTATTATATGTAAAGTACATAATAAAATCTGCGTGGCGATTATAGCGATAAAGCCGTACAATATCTTTGTTTCCGACGTATTAAATAATTTTGTTAGTCCGGTATGGAAAAACATTGCGAAATAAAAAATGAAAAGTATATAGCTTAAGCTTCTTATTTTCGCAAGTGATTCTCTGCCTTCTTGTGTCATGATATTAATTCTCCTTAATAATGGTTTGATATCCTGTTTTTTCTGTTATTATATCCGCTACTGCCTCTATGTTCTCTTCAATAGACATATCGGATGTATCCAGATAAACAGCATCTTCCGACTGTCTGAGCGGATTTATCGCTCTGTTTGAGTCCTGATAATCCCTATCATTTATTTCTTTAAAAACACGATCGTAATCAGCCTCTTTGCCTGCAAGAAGCAGTTGCTCTACCCTTCTTTCGGCACGTATTTCTGCTTTTGCCGTCATAAAAATCTTTACTTCCGCATCAGGAATAACAACAGTTCCTATATCCCTGCCTTCCATAACAACACTCCTTGTAGATGCGAGATACTTGCTCACAGCATCCACTTTATTTCTTACACATAAATGTTTTGAAACTGTAGAAGCCCGCATGGATATTTCGTTCGTCCTTATATCGTCACTTACGTCTTTATCATCAAGCATAGCTTTGTTGTTATTAAAATCGATCTTCGTTCTGTCAAGCATAAGCGAAATTCTTTTCTCGTCTTCCGGCTCTATATCGCAGATTATAGTTTTAAGTGCTATTGCACGATACATCGCTCCGGTATCTATATATTCAATACCGAAACGTTCTGCTATTGCTTTTGCTATTGTGCTTTTACCCGTCCCTCCGGGTCCGTCTATCGCTACTCTAAGCATTCTTACCTCTAAACTATTCTTTTGTTTATTATCTTTTTATTTGTTTTTCTTTGAGTCTGTCAGCTTATTGATTTCATCAATAAAGGTGTCCACGCTTTTGAACTCCTGATATACTGATGCAAACCTTACGTATGCCACCTGGTCTATCTTCTTAAGCTCATCCATTATAAGTCTTCCTATCATTGTCGACTTGATTTCCTTTTCCATTGTGTTGTTTAATCCACGCTCAATATTATCAGCAATTTTCTGCACATCCTCATATGTAACATTCGTCTTTTGACATGCTTTCATTATTCCGTTTATCATCTTATTCTTATCAAAGCTTTCGCGTGTTCCATTTTTCTTTACAACAACAAGAAGTGAGTTTTCTATTTTCTCAAAGGTCGTAAACCTCTTACTGCATTTATTGCATTCTCTCCGTCTTCTTATCGCAAGTCCTTCTTCAACAGGTCTTGAGTCTACTACCTTAGTATCGTTATGATTACAATATGGACATCTCATAATTTTACCTCCACTCCAAAGATTATCCTTTCCTGCTTTATTAAGCCTGTATCCCGATTCTATATAGCTTCACTATATTCCATTACCTTATCCATCACCTTTTGATAAAGAAGAAAATTAAAAAGATTATTTGATTCAGCATATTCTTCTATTGTATACCCGTATTCTTCTTCATATGTTTCTCTGGTATATCCTGCGTCTTTAAGAAGTTTGTCAAGATATTCAGTATATTCTCCGGCTGTAATCTCTATTTTCTCCAGTCTTGCTATAGAATGCAAAACAAGCTCCTGTTTTACCGCTTTTTCGACAGTCTCTTTAGCAATTTGCTCAAACTCCTTCTTGGTAAGACCCATTTCAGTTTCAAGATATTCCTCAAACTTTATATCGCTGTTTTCTGCATACGACTTATAGGTATCCACAAGCCGATTATAACTGCTGTCATACTCTTTTTGTGGATATTTTACAACTTTGCTGTCATCTATAATTTTAGCAAGGACCTCCTGTCTTGCATTTGAAACAGCATTTCGTTTTTTTCCGTCTTCTATTTCTTCTTTAATACTTTTCTCATATTCGGCTATGGTATTAAACTCTGTATTTTTTTTGACCCAGTTGTCATTATAGTCAGGAGTTTTTTCAAGTTCTATATAGTTAATTGTTATTTTGAAAACTGTATTTTTACCTGCAAGATCATCATTACCGTAGTTTTCAGGAAAAGTCACATTAATATCAAAAGTTTCACCAACCTTATGTCCGATTATTCCTTCAGCAAATCCCGGTATAAAATTGCTGTCTGCGATATTTATCATAGTGTCTGTAGCAGAACCGCCTTCAAATTCCACACCGTTTAAGCTTCCTGTATAGTCGATATTAACTACGCTGTCATTCTTAACAATACCTTCTTTTTTTTGCTCTATATCGGCTGATTCAAGCAGGACTTCATCTATATACTGCTGGACTTCAGACTGAGTCACCTGAGTATCTTTCAACTCATATTCAACACCCTTATAATTTCCTAATTTCAGATATTCAGATAAATCATCATAGTCGTAATCATCCGGAATCTTTGACGACTTGCTACATCCTGAAAGTATAAATAAGAGGATAAACAGAAGAGTTCCCGCTATTGTTATTTTAAATTTTAAGTTTTTTTTCATTATTTACCTCATTGCAGAGACAGTATAATCCGTTATCTTTTCGATGTTATCACAATATGTAGTGCTTTTCAAACCCCGGTTTTCAATTTGTGATAATTCCTTCACATTTCTTCAACACTACTAACACAATTAAATGTTAATCTGTTATTGTCGAAGTATACGACAAACCTTTTTCTTTTGATTGTTCTTTCTTAGTTAAATAATTTCAAGCAAAAACTCCGGTTCAGCCGGAGTTTTTGTTTAAATTCTATTATTTATTATCTGTCATGTTTCTTTTCTCCGCAGACCGTATCGAAGCTTCTTTACGCACCTGTGCTCTCTGTCTCTTAAGGCGAGCATTTATCTCCAGAAGATACCACCAAATTAAAGCGATGACAGCTATTACGATTGCCGCTATTGTTGTTTTTCCCAGATGACTTATGAAATATTCCATTAGATAGCTTTCTTAGCAGTCTCACAAAGTTCCGCAAATCCCTTTGCGTCATAAATCGCCATCTCTGAAAGCATCTTGCGATTGATTTCAATACCAGACTTTCTGAGTCCGCTCATAAGCTTACTATATGTAAGACCGTTAAGTCTTGCACCGGCATTGATTCTTGCTATCCAAAGCCTTCTGTATTCTCTCTTTTTATTCTTACGACCTACAAACGCAGATCTCAGACTTCTCATAACTGCAGTATTAGCAGCTCTATAAGTGTTTTTTCTTCTACCGTAAAAACCCTTTGCCTGCCTTAAAACTTTTTTATGTCTTCTGTGGGCATGAACACCCTTCTTTACTCTTGCCATATCATTATACCTCCCCCCGATTATCTCGCCATTGCTCTGAGCATACGCTTCAAATCTGCACTTGTAAGAGTAGTTGCCTTTCTAAGACCTCTTTTTCTCTTCGCTGACTTCTTAGTAAGGATATGGCTCTTATAAGCCTTATTTCTCTTAACCTTGCCCGATCCCGTAATGCGCAGACGCTTCATAGCACCTCTGTGGGACTTCATCTTATTCTTTGTCATTTGGACTGTCCTCCTATATTATTAATCTTATTTTTTATCTTTATTAGGGGCGAGGACCATATTCATCCTTCTCCCTTCCATGTTTGGCTGTTTTTCGATTACTGCGTACTCCGAAAGAACTTCTGCAAACTTTTGCATGACTTCCAAGCCAAGTTCAGTATAGTTTCTTTCTCTGCCTTTAAAACGCAGAGAAACCTTGAGCTTAGAGCCTTCTTTAAGAAATTTGATAGCACTTCTTGCCTTCACCTGAATATCATGATCTTCTATTGAAGTGCTGAGCCTGATTTCCTTGACCTCTGTAACTTGCTGATTCCTCCTTGCAAACTTCTCTTTCTTCTGCTGCTCATAGCGAAATTTACCGTAATCCAGAATTTTACATACCGGCGGATCAGCATTAGGCGATACATTTACGAGATCTAAATTCGCTTGTTCTGCCAATACCAAAGCGTCATCGAGACTCATAATGCCGCACATTTTGCCGGTTTCATCTATTACACGAACCTCCGATGCACGTATATTCTCATTCGTTTGAGTTTGTTTATTGTCCTTACCGTTAATTGTTCTTACCTCCATACTAATAACTAAACTCTATACGCATATAAATAAAAATTGCGGACGCATAATCATCCGCAAATTAGAATTTTTCTAAATTATTAAGCCCTACCAACCGCAGTCTGTAAGGCGAGAAGCGGATAACTTCTGCTTAGCCTCGTATATTATAACTATGTTAAATCTGTTTGTCAACATCAATATGACTATCGCTTATAATATTTATTTGTTGTGTTAATTCGCAAAGTAAGTTCCAGTTTGAGATAAGTGGTGGACTTTAGTCTAAGAAATCTTTTATGATGGCTTTTACTCTGAGAAATATTCCTGCCGGAAAGGAGAAATCATGAAAGAATTAAGAG
>DUVP01000028.1 GCA_012840975.1 Mogibacterium sp.
CTCTTAATTCTTTCATGATTTCTCCTTTCCGGCAGGAATATTTCTCAGAGTAAAAGCCATCATAAAAGATTTCTTAGACTAAAGTCCACCACTTATCTCAAACTGGAACTTACTTTGCGAATTAACAATACATGAAATAGGACAAATTTGAAATATCATGGACTTGTATTGTTTGGGGTAAGCGATATATAATGAATTGGTTATGAAAAAGAATGTAGAATTAAAAATAACAAGCACCCAATATGTAGAAAACCTGAAGCCGAGCGGAGAAACTTTCCTTCGTGAGCTTGAGAAGGAAGATTCGATCGAGATACATACAGAAGGAACCCTTTATTCTAAAGGGAAGGCGATGTATATCTCATATAATGAATCAAAGGAAGCCGGCCTTGAAAACATGAGAACCCTTGTCAAGCTTAATGAAGGGGCACTTAGCATACGCCGTTTCGGCAAAGAAGATAAGGGTCTTGATATGGATATGGAACTCAGACCGGGTATTCGAAATATAACGCGATACAAGGCACCGATGGTTCCTCTTGTTGAACTTGAGCTTTATACAAACAGCCTGGATGAAGATCTTGATGAGGATGGCTATGGAAAGATCTCCGTGGATTACAGAATAAAACTCGACCAGATTTTTATAAGACGTAATATCCTCGAAATAGAGGTAAAGCCGTCATTGTCATAATAATGGGCAATAACGGATAACAAACCGAGAAAGTGTAAAAGTTTTACAAAAAAAGCATTAAGAAAGAGGGGGAGATGAAAAAGAAGGGCTTCAATGCGGAGATATATATAGAAGAACAAACAAAATATATTCTCAGGAGAATCGAGAGTGGGGAGGGACGTCTCTATATGGAATTTGGCGGGAAGCTTGTCGGTGACAAACACGCAATGAGGGTTCTTCCGGGCTTCGATGAAGATGCCAAGGTTAAACTTCTCAGCAAGATGAAAGCTGAGATGGAGATAATCATCTGTATATATGCAGGAGACAT
Organism: Mogibacterium sp.; assembly: GCA_012840975.1. Lineage (GTDB taxonomy): Bacteria > Bacillota > Clostridia > Peptostreptococcales > Anaerovoracaceae > Crickella. Next base: position 993 of record DUVP01000028.1, read on the forward strand.
AATAAAAAGTAAAACGAGACAGGACTTCGGTATAACATATGATGTCGAGGTAATGAGACTTATAGATGTTTTCAGAAGCTATGAACTTGAGGTGAACTCCGTTGTTGTAACGCGATATGAAGACTCACCGGTTGTAAACCAGTTCATGAATAAACTGGAGAGAAGAGGGATAAGAACCTACAAACATTCTTTTACAAAAGGGTATCCGACCGATGTTGAAACCATTGTTTCCGAAGAAGGCTATGGAGCAAGTCCGTATATTGAAGTAACAAAGCCTTTGGTTATTATTACCGGACCAGGAGGGGGGTCGGGTAAGCTCGCAACATCATTATCCCAGATATATCACGAATATAAGATGGGAAGAAAGGCAAGATATGCAAAGTTTGAGACTTTCCCGATATGGAATCTCCCCTTGAAGCATCCTGTCAATATAGCCTATGAGGCGGCTACGGCAGACCTCAAAGACATAAATATGATCGATCCCTTCCATCTGGAAGAATACGGAGAAACGGCTATAAACTATAACCGGGATATAGATGCTTTTCCTTTGATAAAAAGAATATTGAGTGCAATTACAGAATCGGATGAGGGATACAAATCTCCGACCGATATGGGTGTTAACAGAGCAGGTTTCGGTATCATAGATGATGAAATCTGCAGAAAAGCCGCAATCCAGGAAGTAATAAGGAGATATCTTATTGCCGAATGTTCCTATAGAAAAGGAATGATCGATGAAGCGACTTTGGAACGCTGTAAGCTGCTGATGGAAGAAGTCGGAGCTACTAAATACGACAGACCGACTGTTGCTGAAGCGGAGGCATATGCCGAGAAGAAAAGAGCCCAAAATCCTGAACGCTACGAAAACGTTGTAGTTTCGGCAATACAGCTTCCCGACGGAAGCATTGTAACCGGAAGATCCTCAAGAAGAATGGTTGCAATCGCTGCTATGGTGCTCAATGCAATAAAGAAGCTGGCGGGAATACAGGATGAGATGCTCATAATTTCACCTACAATCTTTGAAAGCATGGCAGGCACCAAGGTCAGTATCTTTCACGACAAGTCGAGTCTCAACCTTGAGGAGATAATAATGGCATTGACATTGACCAAGCTTACAAATCCTTTTGCAGAGCTTGCACTTAGGGAACTGCCGAATCTGTCAGGCTGTGTGGCACATTGCACGGCAATACTTTCAGACAAAGATGAACAGGTTCTGAGTGCTCTGGGCATAGACATAACATCCAACCCGGAATTCTCAAATAATAATCTATATTATAAATAGGAATAAACAGTACGCGAAAACCCTGCAAACAACATTGAAAATTCAAACCTGCTCGGCTATAATAGTCGGGCAATATGCTGATGTAGCTTAATGGCAGAGCACCTCATTCGTAACGAGGCGGTTAGGGGTTCGACTCCCCTCATCAGCTCCAAAGAACGCTGTTTTGCGGTGCATATAGTCTGAGGTCGCTTTTTGCGGCCTATTTTTTATGTCTACTGTATGTTTAAAGTATTCTGATTGTAAAAAAGCTATTGACAATATCGTTTAACGATATTACACTTGCAGCAGGAAGAATATCGTTTATCGATATAAAGAAAGAACGACTGAAAGACGGGAGAAGTCATGGCCAAGAAATCTCTGTATCCGCTTACGGAATCAATGTATTACGTTCTGCTCAGTTTCCATAAACAGGATATGTGCGGAACGGAAATCGCCGAATATGTCCGCAATATGACGAATAACCGAGTGCGGCTCGGACCGGGGACGCTTTACACGATACTGGATACATTCCGGAAAGAGAAAGTAATAGTAAAAGTATCATCGGAAGGGCGAAAAATAAGGTACAAAATCACAGAAAAGGGAGAATCGTTGTTTAACGAAGAATTTGAAAGACTGAAGGCCTGCATTGCAGATGCCGAAGGAGGTAGATAAAATGTCGGAAACGATTAAAAAACTTATTCCTGTTACTGAAGTAAACAGTCCGTACTTCTGTATATGGCTGCAGGAGATGGCGGAACAGGGTTTAATATACAAAGAAAAGAATTTCTGTACAGTTGAATTCGAAAAAAGTAATCCGGAGAAGAGGCGTTATCGCCTGCTGAATAAGCCGATATACAGGATAAAAGGTGAGGAGAGGGAAATCTATGAAGAATCCGGCTGGAAACTTATGAGCGTCGGTTATAACAGCCTGTCACTTGCGACTACAAATAATCCTGATGCAGAAGAATTGTTCAATGACATAAGAAGCTATAAGAAGAGTATTAGGCGCAAGTGGATCGGATATGCATTTGCAATCGTAGTCTGGTTATGGTGGATATATCATATTTACAGTGATACTATGTCCGGCTTGATTGGTGAAGATGATTATGCGGCTGAGTACGGAAAACTCCACTCCCTTGATTCAGAGCCTGTCGCAATCAATGTTATACTTGCGGTGCTGAGCCTGCTTTGCATATTTATGTTCGTAATGGCAATTGTGCGGGACTTGAGGACTATTAGAGTTTTTTTCGGCAGCAGTATGCCGAATTATGAGATTCCGTATGATGATAGAGGATATATTCGCGAAAAGAAATTAAACAATGCAGTATATGCATTGGCTGTGGTAATGCTGGCAGGAATTGTGTGTGCCGGGGGGTTATATGCAAGTATTGGTTCCGGACTTAGCGATGGAGCGGCAGCTCTTCAATATGAAAATAGCCGACCTGTAAGATTGGCTGAAATTGACCGAAAGTCGTGGGATAAGATAAGACCGCTGATTGAAAATTCTGTAAGTGAAGATGCAAACACGAATATTGACATCGACTATATGGCCGGAGATGATAATTCAAGATATTTTCGTAATGCTGCAAGGGAGCAGTTGCAGACAGGAAGAATAGATGAAGAAGATAATTATGTCGCAGAATTCTACTTTTATTCTTATTATGGGGAAGCAAAGGATGCAGACCTCGCGGTAGCTTACCTTGCAGAAGAAGCTTCACACGATCTGAATGGTAAAGTTCCGGAAGGTGAGGTAATCAAAGTGCTTGACGAAATCAATATAAGCTGTGATGATGTTGACTATGCAGGTTATTATGAGTCAGAGATGCCTTATAGTGACGGAAAATATAAAGTGCAGAAGCTTATTCTCAGAAAGGGTGGAAAGATAGAAATAGTTGAGTATTATGGTCCGGAAAATTTAAAGGACAAGCTTGATATCATCGTTGAAAAAATAAAATAGTAGAACAAGTCGCAAAGATGAGACCGCTTTCTGATACCATAGCTTTAAAATGTCATTTACGGTGTTTTTTATTCTCTTGAATTGTCAAGTCAAGTGTTAAAAAAATTAGAATTTGCAAGGAGAAAAGTATGAAAGAAATAATACTTAGCGCAGATGGAGACAGTATTTTATACTTAGTTCCGGATGTTGTTGCTGAAAACCTGCCTGCAGCGTATAAGGAACATCCTTACTATAATTTCTAAGCGACAAATCCCGGTTTGTCGGACAGAAAAATACCAATGTGTTGCACCTGAACCTAAGAAAACCTCGAATTTTTAGCAGTAAATTAGCACTTTTTTTGGTAGTGAGTTACGCTACTTTTTGGCACTAAATATATTGTTTTTTTGGTAGTAGGCGTTATAATATGCTTATAAGATTTATATAGCAATGAGGTGGCGTAATGAATATTTTAAACTATAGGAAAAGATTAATTGAATCTCAAATCAAAAAAAAGATGTCTTATAGCGGCGGAGTAATTATCGA
>DUVP01000029.1 GCA_012840975.1 Mogibacterium sp.
AAGCCTTTATTTACTTATCTTATTACACCTTTACTTATCTACCCTTGACATCAATACTACCGTCTCAACATGACTCGTCCACGGAAACTGATCTACAGGTGTGCATTCTACAAAGCTATATCCGTTTGCAGTAAGATATTTTATATCCCTGGAAAGTGTTCCGGCATCGCATGAAACATATACAATGCGACTCGGATTTGTCCTGATTACTGCATCAAGGAGCTTCTGGTCTGCTCCTGCTCTTGGCGGATCGAGGATAGCAACATCGACTTTGTCTATATGTATTTCATGCGGCCTTTGTTTTCCGGCTTTCGTATTATCTATTATGCGTGTAAGTTCTTCTTCCGCTTTGCCGCAGATATATCTCGTGTTGACGATATTATTTATTACTGAATTTCTGTTGGCATCAATTACTGCCTGTCGTACCGACTCTATACCGACAACCTTTTCAGCTTTGTCTGCAAGGAATAGCCCGATTGTTCCGACACCGCAATATATATCCAATACGGTTTCTTTCCCTGTAAGGTTTGCATACTCTTCAACCTTCTCGTAAATCATTAACATCTGCTCAGGATTTACCTGATAGAACGACTGAGGACCTATTTCGAATTTGAGTATACTTGCGTTATTATCCGTATCAGTTTCATGATTGTCGGATAAATAACTTTTTCTTTTTTCAATTTTGTCAACTATAGTATTTTTTCCTGCAAGGATTTTTGTTTTTCCTGAATGCGTAACAACGATGGATTCAAGACTGTATCTCTCTTCTTTCAGGTCGGTACTGAATTCCGTCTTAATTAAGTCAATACCGGATTCCGGCTCTTTCATAGCGACGCTATATACCGCTTCGTCCAGCATTCCCGCAAGGACTTCAATGCTCGGAATATCCTTTAATTCCGATTCGAGGACGACCATAACTTCACCGGTTGCAAAAGATGTCTTAACTATCATCTGTCTTATAGTTGATATTTTGTAATCTTTAAGAAAATCTCTAAGGACTGCTGCACATGCCATGGCCGGCTCGGTTTGTATCATGCAGTCAACAACTTGTACTATCCTGTTACTTTTTCTCTCAAGAAAACCGACTTCTCCATGGCGTCCCACTGCAAATGTCGCTTTGTTGCGGTATCTTTTCAGTTTCTGCGCACCGATAATTTCATTTACTTTAGGATTGTCAAGTCCGGCAATCCTGGTGAGTTTTGCAATCACGTTGTTTCTTTTCAGTTCTTTCTGAGTCTCGTATTCAAGCTCCTGAAGTGTGCAACCTCCGCATATATTCGCATAAGGACATTCAGTCTCTATTCTGTCGGGCGAAAGTTCTATGATTTCAATGAGTTTTGCCTCAGCCGATGATTTTTTTACCTTGGCAATTTCGGCTTTTACTAAATCTCCGGGAATTCCCCCATCAATAAAAACGGCAAAGCCTTCGTGCCTGCCGAAACCTCTGCCGTCATCAAGCATATCTTCAATTCTAATTTCGATAACTTTATTCTTTTCCATTCTTTTTTCCTATTTCTTCTGCTATCGCCTTTATTTTAGAAAAGCGTTTGCTGACACCCGGCTTCCGGATCGGCGGATTCAGTGCTTCGCCGATCTCGCTGAGGCTCGCAGCCGGTCTCTCAAGCCTCAGCCGCGCCACTTCCAGAAGTGGCGCCGGAAGCCTTTCCAATCCCTCCGCGTCCTCAATTGTTTTTATCCACCGAAACTGTTCTTCCGATGCGGCAAGCGTCCGATCGACATTCGCATTATCGCAATTCATCAGCCTCTGTGCATCACCGACAATTTCCTTGTTTATCATAATACCTGTCATTTCCAGCAAAGCGTCATCCGCCCCCATTATACCAAGCATATCCTTGACATATGAAGCCTTCTTAAGATACACCACATATGATTCCTTACGTTTTACAACTTTAGCAGACAGATCAACAAAACTGCCTATCAGCTTTCTGAGGTCGTTAGCCGTTTTCTCACTTTCAACCACAAACTCCATACTGTAACTTTTTTTCGGATCCGACATAGTACCGCATCCGAGAAAAATTCCTCTCAAGTATGACTTCTTACAGCATTTTGTCCTTACAATCGGCTGGTATATTCCGTCGCTGAAATAGTCATTGCCCTCTTTGACAAGCATTATACCGGTCTCTCTCAAAATCTGAGAAGCTTTTTCTTCAGGACCGATTGTAAGATAGTATCTGTTATATCCCCTATTTGATTTTCCCGGCACCCTTGAGTCTCCAACTTCAAGATCGACCCTGCTACCAAAATAGTTTTTTATAAGTTTCTTATAATGCCTCGCAATTGCGGCATTTTCCGTCGAGCTGACGATACTGAATTTTCCCCCGCCCGACAACCTAACAGATCCGGACACCCTCAGGAATCCGGATATTTCTGCAAGCATGCAGCATTTTTTTTCAATCGTCAGGCGAGCCAGCTCGCCCTTAACATCAGATGCAAACGACAATTCTTTCTCCTGTTTTCATACCTTTAGCTGTCTACAGTCAACGATTCTTTGCCTGAAGTTCAATGTCTCTATGAGCTATATGGACTCTTATTCCGTCATCCTTCAGCATTTCCCCCAGAGCCTCCGAGATAGCAACCGACCTGTGATGACCTCCTGTACATCCGATAGAGATATTGAGATGGTATTTGCCTTCATTAATATATCCCGGTATTAAGGCAGTCAATAATGTATGCACGGATTCCACAAACTTACCTGCAATCTCATTCCTGAATATATATTCCTTAACCTTCTTGTTTTTTCCCGTCAGTCTTTTCAGACTCGAAAGGTAATATGGATTCGGTAAGAATCTGACATCTAATATCATATCGGCTTCACTTGGCAAACCATATTTGAATCCGAATGAATTCATATTAATCGTAAAGTTCGTCGCTCCTTTACCTCCAAGTATCAATTCGTCCAGCTCCGCATACATCTCAGGGACTTTCATCGCCGTCGTATCAAGAATATAGTCCGATTTATTTCTGATCGGTTCAAGTCTGCGCCTCTCCTCAGCAACGACTTCCCTGCTTGCCTGATTACCTGTCAGCGGGTGATTTCGTCTCACCTCATTATATCTTTTTACTATTTCTCCTGCAGATGCTTCCATATACAGAACAGTAAGCTCTATGTTTTCATCAGCTTTAAGTTCATCTATAACCTGAGATAATTTACTGAAGAAGTTACCGGTTCTTACATCCGTAACAAATGCAACTTTTTCAATTTTGCCACAATCCATGGAAGCCATTTCAAGAAAATTGTTTATCAGAACCGGAGGCATGTTATCCACACAATAATACCCCTGATCCTCGAACCAATCTGCCGCCCTGCTTCTTCCTGCACCTGACATTCCTGTAATTATAACAACCTGCATTTGTATTAATCTTACCTCCCCTAAGCTTTTTTGACCTGCTACATACTTCTTGACTATATCTGCTGTCTTTCTACAACATTAACTATTCTGCCTATCTCGATTCCCGCTGCCAAAGCAAGACCTATACTTCGCACATACCTTCCTACCTGACTAGGCTTATGTGCATCACTACTTATTATAAAATTAACTGCGTATTTTGCCATAATTTTAAGATCCTCAACATTAGGTCTTTTATGTCTTGCATTTATTTCTATCAGCGTCCCTGTCTCCTCACATGCTCTGGCCAGCTCCTCAATATCAAAGTAAGCTTTGTCACCGGGATGCGTAAGGATTTTTATTTTATTATTATAAAGAGCTCTCAAAGCAATCTCTGTATTTTTCTTTTTCATCTTCTCCTTCCAACCGCGAGGCGAAGGCAGCTTGAAGGTTATCCAGTTTGCTATCATACCGCATTTAGGCACCCCATAATGATAACCTGCATTGATAAAATCGTAATCTTTAATATCCTCAGGTGATATGTCTAAGCCGTTCGGGCTGTCCATTAAGTTAGCCTCTACTCCAAGATGGATCTTAATATCCGGATATTTTTTCTGTGCTTCTGCAATGTCCCTGCGCATGTCGGGAAGTTTTTTTGGATCGAGCCCGTATATTTCTTTTGGCCCATGATCTGTTATCGCAACCTCATCAAGACCGCATTTTACTGCCGCTTCTACGTTCTCCATAATCGTTCCCGTTGCATGAAGATAAGGTCCCGTTCTGGAATACCTGGTATGCGTATGCAAATCTTTGTTTATTCTATATTTATTTCTAATCTCTTCTAATGTCATCATGTTTTGATTTCTATAACAATATTACAAATTACAACTTGCAGTTGATCAGTCTGACCTCCGGTTCAAGAATTATCTCCGATTTTTCAAATACAGTCTTCTGAATATATCTCATCAGAGTCAGAACATCCTCTGCAGTTGCTTTTCCTAGGTTCACTACAAAGCCTGCGTGTTTTTCCGATACCTGAGCATCACCCACTCTATAACCTTTGAGTCCCGCCTCATCTATCAGAGCTGCTGCATATCCGCTAATCGGTCTTTTGAAAGTGCTTCCTGCACTCGGTAAATTCACCGGCTGTTTTGAATTGCGTTTCTTTTGAATCTCTGAAACTCTTTCGGCAATAGCCCGCGGATCATCCTTAGTTAATTTCAAGATCGTTGAAAGAACGATATAAGCATTTTCCTGAAGGATGCTATGCCTGTAAGCAAATCTCATTTTTTTATTGTCGCAATTTATAACAGCAGATCCGTCAGGTTTCATCAACCTTACTGTCTCAACTATATCCTTCATTTCACCGCCATATGCCCCGGCATTCATGAACAAAGCACCACCGATGCTACCGGGAATGCCGCTTGCAAATTCCATACCGGCAAGCCCATTGTCTGTAGCGAAAGCACTCGTTCCGGACAGATGTTTTGCTCCGCCGACTATAATCCGGTCATCATTCTCTTCATCGAGACCTATACTGTTAAAATCTCCGCTCAGCTTAACCATAATCCCCGGATAGCCTTCATCCGAAACAAGGAAATTTGAGCCGTTACCCATAATCATATACTCAGATTCCATGTCGTTTACGGTTCCGAGAACAGTTCTCAACTCGTCTTCGTTATTTACCAGAACAACGGCATCGGCCGGTCCGCCTATACGAAAAGACGTATGAGCCGACATCGGCTCATCTCTCAGAACTCTTTCCTTAGGTATTATCTTTTCTATTAAACTGATAACTATGTTTTCCGTCATTTATTTGTCTTCCTTCTTAGGTTTATCTTCTTTGTCCGATTTTTCTTCTTTTTTCGGATTATCTTCTTCCTCAAATTTCTGTGATTCTGAATCTTCGACTTTAGCAAGGCTTTCTTTTCTGGCTTTCAGCTTTTCCTTACCGATTTTAAATAGAGTCTTGCTTTTTTCCTTCGGCTTCTCAAGGTTGATTTCGTTTTTGTCGATGCCGAACTGTTCAAGCGAGAAATAGTCCGCTGTCTGAGTACCTTTTTCCCGTCTTTTCAGACCTTTTATAGTCATCTTGTTAACATATCTGTATATGACGGCAAATACCGGTACTCCCAAAGCCATCCCCGGCAACCCGAAAAGGCCACCGCCTATCAGGACGGATATCAGTACCCAGAAACTGCCTATTCCTATAACATCTCCAACGATCTTTGGTCCTATTACATTGCCGTCAAGCTGCTGAATTATGAAAATCATCAGCAAAAACTCTAGAGCTACCCTCGGATCCTCAAGCATAAGAATACAGAACGAAGGGATTGCTCCTATGAAAGGTCCAAAGAAAGGTATAACGTTAGTTATTCCGACGATAACACTTATCATCGGAGCAAACGGCATGCCCAAAATCGACATAACTACAAAAGTCAATACTCCGATTATGAATGAGTCAATAATCTTTCCGACTATAAAACCGATAAATGTTTCGTTCACAATTGCACTAAACTCAAACAAAGCTTCCTGTCTTTTTTTGCTAAAAGTCGCTTCTACAATTTTGCGTGATATTGCAAACAGTCTTTCTTTGTAGTTTAACAGATAAACCATTATGATTATTCCGACAAGGAAATTCAGAACATACTTCACAGCAGTTATGACACCGGAGGAAATCGTACCGGCAATACTTACCGCATTACCCTGAAGAACATTCTCTGTAATCCACCTTACTATATCCTCGGTTCCTGCATTGGCTATATTATCGACCATCATAGCAAGCTGTGGGAATCTTGGGAAATTTGTTCTTAACCATTCAGATAAAATGCTTAATCTCTCCGGTAATGTCTCAATAAGGCTGACACTGCTTTCCACAACCTGAGGCACAAAGAAATATATAAGCATTGATATCAGTCCGGCTACAAGAAGTGTGCATGCTATTGATGCATAAGCTCTCGCTGTAGCCAGTATTTTTCTTTTTTCTTCACCATCAACCGGCAGGTTTCCTTCCGGACCATGTATAATCTTTGCACCTACCACAGTTGCATTTTTGCCCCGGGCATTTTCCAGCATCCTTGCATACACTGTCTTTACAATTTTGTTATATAAAGGGCAAAACAAAAATGCTAAAACCACCCCTATATATATAGGTACCAGTGTTTTATGCAAAGTCTCGAAACCGACCGCAAACTGAGTCTCTCTTATCCATTTATTGAATACTATTAGAATACCCCCGGCTGCCGTTATTGCTATAGCCACTTTAAAATATGGGCTTTCTCTGAATTTCCTGAACATTATGTTCTACCTCAATTTCCTGTATTAATCTATACGTTCCAGCACATATGCTGTCATATTCCGACGTCCCCATTGTATACACTGCCAGATTGAATTCATATATAAATCAACAACATTTCCTTTGACCGCACCGCCACAATCGTTCGCATATGCATATCCATAACCCTCAATCCAGAGTTCCGACCTGTAGCTGACAAAGTTCGGATCGACAGCACATGTACCAACATGTACTTTTTCGCCCAGCGCACCTGTCGCTCCCGGTCTTGCCGTGTATGCAGTGGTATTTGCAGTAAACGTCCTTACCACCCTGTAAGTTCCTTTGTTTCCGGTCGCCGATGTTCCGAGACGAAGTTCATTGTCCTTCGGCTTCTTTATCCACTTCTTAATTTTGCGATCGGTATGGACCTTCTTACCGTTGACGTATTTCTTCTTATAGGTGAAAATCCCTTCGCCGTCTCTCCCTTTTTTTCTATCTTGAACTCCGGAAGTAAGCATAGGATCCAGAATAACCTTACTTTCTGCTTCTACTTTTTCACGTTTCTCCGAAACCTTATAATGAACCTCATCGACGACAATTTTTGTCTTTGCGTTAACCTTCTTGTCCAAAGCCGGTTTAATTTCATCATCTTTATCATACGTAATATTATTAAATGCCAGGTTCTCTTCTACTGTTCCCGGTATTAATCGGAATTCCTGCTTTTTTCCGCCTATTCTTGCTTTGATTTCCTTAGCCTGCAAAATGGTTATAGTCATATTGTCGGAAACAGATTTTTCTTCAGGATAATCAATAATATCCGTCTTCAAAATTTTTGATTTTTCAAAAAGATCATTATCATTTTTTACGAGCTCTTCCTTGAGGTCGCCAACAGTCCTTGCCTTCGTGCTGTACTTTATTTCCTCTGTTGCTGCATACGTACGATATATAATATTAACGTCTTTCGGAACCAGATAATCATATGCCTGCCATCCTATAATACCGATAAGCATCGACAAAATCACCGCGAGTGTTTTTGCATGCCTGTCACCAAGGAAAAACTTTCCTATTGCCGTCTTTGGAATATATGCAGGTTTAGGATATTTCGATGGTGAAATAACAGCTGCAGGAAGCGGCTCGAGTTCAATTTCTGATTCTGTTTCTATAACGGATTCCGATTCCGGCTCTGATTCCGCTTCCGGTTCAACGTTAACATCCGGCGTATCCTCAGAGCTTTCAATTTCAGCTTCAGCTTCATCATTTTCCATATGGACATCGGATTCAGTTCCAACCTCCTCGTCCATTTCATTCTCAGCTTCCACCTCTTCATCAACGGCTTCAACCTCTTGAACTTCAATTGTAACCTCTTCAGTTTCCGATTCATGCGATTCATAAGATTGATCCTCTTGACTTTCTCCTGAGAGGAATTGCCACACCAAGTGTGCATCTGCTCTCATTTTAAGCTCAATTTCTTCAGCGGCGGTTTCATAATCAAAATCAGGAGCGATTCTATTGGCAGCGTCTTCAACTTCTTTTTCATCTGCAGCAAGAACTTTCTTTATTTTCTCCTTCACATCTGCTTTGACTTCCTCTATCGCATCCGTAATAGAATCCTCTTCAGCAATGATCTTGCTTTCAGCTTCGTAATCAAAATCTGGAGCAAGCTGTTTTGCAGCCTCCTCAATCTCAGCTTCCTTCTCTGCAAGAAGTTGCTTTATTTTCTCTTTATCTTTTTCTCTTTGTCTTTTATTTGCAGCTTTTTTTCTGCTTTTTTTCTTTATTGTTTTTGTACTCATGGTTATGATAATACTATCATAACTCTCAGTAATTGTTCAATTTCATTGCATATTAAAATCCTCCCTTCTGCATGATATATTACAGTTCGGGAGGATTGTTTCTATTTGCTTTTCTCTTTCGCAAGAAGTGCGGCTCCGTAAGCTCCCGCATATCTTCCGTCAGGCATAGCCAATGCTGTTTTTCCAAGCTTTTTAGAAAGCAGCGATGCAAAGAATTTATTATCACTGAAGCCTCCTGTGATAATAATCGTATCCTGGAGTTCTTTTCTCTGAATAAGTGTCTGTACCTTAAGGGCAACCGAATCTACAACTCCTGCCGACAAATCTTCACGGCTCCTTCCTTCACCCATATAGTTGATAACTTCCGATTCAGCGAAAACAGTACAAAGCGAGCTTATTGCTATCGGCTTTCCAATCTCGGCAAGATCAAACAATTCTTCAATAGTAAGTCCCAGCCTGTTGGCCATAACCTCGATAAATTTGCCTGTTCCGGCTGCACATTTATCATTCATAAGAAAGTCAACAGGTTTGCCGTCAATAACATTTATGTATTTTGTGTCCTGGCCACCAATATCCACGATTGTACAGTCACGACCTATCATCTCATATCCGCCCCGACCGTGACATGTAATCTCTGTAATAACATGGTCAGCATATTCTACGCTTATTCTGCCGTAACCGGTAGCAACTATTACCGCTTCTTCAATATTATAGCCTCTTTCTTCAAGGCCTTCTTTTATTATATTAGCCGTAATCTTGCTGTTCCACCCGGTCGGCATTACTTCAAAAACCGGTTCTCTGCCTTCCTCCAGAACGCAAATCTTACTCGCTGTCGACCCTATATCTATTCCTATGTAATATCCCGGCTTTTCTTTCATTTCGTCTGCCGCCATCTTCTTTCTATTCATGTTAGTTTTTCATCGTTCTCTTATTTTATATTTGTCGTCTGCAAATCACAAGCAAGCTTTTAACCATATCTGTGCCTCGTATTATCAAACTTATTATTGGCTCCGTCTATAGACAGGTATTTCAGATTTTTCTCTGTAGCAAGCTCTCGAATCTTTCCGATATCTTCTTCTTTTATAAGGAGTGAAACACCGCAGCAAACACTAAGCTCCCGCGGTGTAGGGCTGATTTGTGCATATATATCGTTTTTTTTCAGCGTACTATACATAGCCATTGCATCCGTATGGCTTTCAAATAAAATATAATAGTGCAGATATTTTGACATCTTGTTCTCCGAAAAGGCGGAGCGGGTTTTAGCCCGCTCCTTTGGTTTTGGAAAGTTTATGAGTATCGGACTCTTCGTTTTTATTGATATTTCTATCCGAGAATCTCAATAAACGCTCCAATTCTTGTCTTAAGCTGTTGAGCGTCATTATCGGTATAATCTGTTTCGATACCAAGGAACGGAATGCCTTCCTCTTTGCATCTTGCTTCAAGATCTCTTCCTTCGATATCATAAGTTTGACAGAACATAAGGTTGACGTCAATAACTCCATCCGCTTTTGTTTCTTTTGCAAGTCTGATAACATCATCAGCTCTTGCTGTGTTAGGTGTGAAGCAGGCGCAGTTAATACCCATATATCTGTCCGCGATATTCTGAATCATTTCATCTAAAGTCTCGCCGGACTCATCGACCTGATTTTCGAAGTATCTTGTTCCTGTACAGGTTTCCTCACATACGACTATGCCACCGCTTGTTTCAACGAGATTGTGAAGCTTCCAATTAGGAATTGCCATCGGTGTTCCGCTCAAGAGAATTCTCTTTGCTCCCTTTGCAACATCAACTTCATTCTTGATTCTTTCTTCAAGCTCGTCACAAAGCTTATTGACCATTGATGTAAATCTTTCAGGGTCATCGTAGTAAGCAATCTGAGATATGAGCAACGCGTCTGTTCCCGAGATAGGTACATTCTCGCTTCCTCGAAGATCATAAAGTCTCTGAAGAGCCTGTCTCTTGAGATTGATTTTACGAATATTTTCAGCAAGATTTTCTTCTGTTACTTTATTGCCTGTAACATCTTCAACTATCTTCACCAGGTCTTTAATTTCATCTGCCCATTTCAGATAGTCTTTTTCTCTCTTCATCTGAGGAAGGTCCATTATGTGAAGAGGAACATCTTGCGCCAAAATCTCATATGCCT
>DUVP01000030.1 GCA_012840975.1 Mogibacterium sp.
AGCGGTTCTTGACATGTTTAAACGAATAAATTATATTGTTATTGTTCGTAAGGTCTGTCTGTTTAGACAGGTCTACTCTATTAAAGCCACAGAAGGCATATTTACAGAAAAATTCTCACACACTCATTAAAGATTTTTTTGTCATTTGATTATATCACCGACACCGTCCATAATTATATTCGGACGATATGCAAAGTTTTTAACTGTCTCTCTTGTTGACACTCCGGACAAAACCAGTACTGTATATAATCCTGTTTCTACACCGGCAACTATATCCGTATCCATCCTGTCTCCAATCATAACAGCTTCAGATGAATGTACTCCCAGCATTTCAAGACCGGTTCTCATCATAAGCGGATTAGGTTTGCCGACATAATATGCCTGCTTTCCCGTTGTCGCTTCTATCGGTACAACCAAGGCTCTGCAAGCCGGAACAAAACCTCCCTCTACAGGACCGGTGAGGTCGGAATTTGTCGCTATGAGCTTCGCTCCTTTATTTACGAGGTTCATCGCTTTGGTTATATGCTTAAAGCTGTAATCACTCGTTTCCCCGATGACGACATATTCCGGATTTATATCGTTAATCGTTATGCCGCTTTCATACAAAGCGTTATACAGACCGTGATCCCCTATAACATAAGCACTGCAGTTCGGAGACTGTTTGCTCAGAAATTTCGCTGTCGCAAGAGCACTCGTGTAGAAATGCCTTTCCTCTATATCAAGTCCCATACGAAGCAGCTTTTCCCGAAGTTCTCTGGGCGATCTGCTTGAGGCGTTTGTCAGGAAAAGGAACTCTTTGTCGTTTTCATAAAGCCATTCCACGAATTCCTTTACTCCGTCCAGCAACATATTTCCATGGTAGATAACACCATCCATGTCGCATATAAAACCCTTTTTTTCTTGTAATTCCTTATTCATTACTTGTTTTCTTTCCTTTCTCTAATAAATAAACTTCATCCTTATTTATTGTCTTTATTTTTTTTTTTTTTCCACGCGTATTATATCATGTATAGATTCTCAAAAGATTAAGCTGACGAAGATATTACACAATAGTTACAAGGAAATTACATCCGGAAGTTAAGTTCAGATAAATTTAATATCCTGAAAAGCTTCTTTTTCTAAAAATAATTAAGACGCATTGTCTTTATAAACAATGCGTCCTTTTCATATCTTTCATTTACTATTTGTTCTCTATTATCACTCTGCGATATGGCTCTTTCCCTTCGCTTCTGGTCTGTACTTTGCTGTTACTCTGTAAAGTGCAGTGGATAACTTTTCTCTCGTAAGGATTCATCGGTTCTAAAGTAACTGATCTTCCGCTTTTCTCTACTTTTCTTGCCAATCTGTTTGCAAGGTTCTCAAGAGTTTTTTCTCTCTTGGATCTGTAGTTTTCGGCATCCAGTATAACTCTGATGTATCTGTCCTCGTCCTTGTTTACCATATAGCTTGCGAGGCACTGGACTGCATCAAGGGTACTTCCCCTCTTGCCTATTATTGTTCCCGTATCCTTTCCTGTAATTTCAACATATATAAGCTCGTCATTCTTCTTCACGCTGAAGGATAGATCTATTCCCATATTTTCAGCGATGTCGCTTAAGAAGTTCTCTACAGGGTGTTCCTTAACAGGTTCCAGTTTCTTCACTTCTTCGAGTATCTTATCCTCTAAAGACAGTGAGTATCTTTTTGCCTTTACAGGTTTACGACTTCCTCTCTTCCTGCCCTTAGCCCTTTCTCTTGCTGCAGCGTCTTCGCGTTCTTCTTTCTCGTATTTATCGTAGTCTGCCCTTACTTCATCAGGAAGTTTTTGTGCTGAGTTTTCCGGGAGCCCTGCGAGTATAGCATCTATATCGTCAAAAGTTGCTTTCTCTTTTGATATTGAGTTTCCCTCCTCTTTGGCAGTGACTCTTACCTTTGCAAGCTTGGATCCTATACCAAGAAAACCGCTTGAAGATTCTTCGAGTACTTCTACCTCAACCTCATCTCTTTCGAGCTTGAGATCTTTGAGTGCGAGATTAACAGCAGTTTCTACATCCACTCCCCATTTCTCTGAAGATCTCATTTAATTGTAATTTCCTTTCATTCTTGCCCTTCTTTTTCTGGCAATCTCTTTTTCCGCTTTTTCAATAAGCTTTTTCCTGTCGCTTTCTTCCTTCATCTTTTCTTTTATTTTATTTACTCTAAGATTGAAGAAAATCTGCATAAACTGTCCGCCTGCCCAGTAGATAGCAAGTCCTGCAGGATAAGAACGGGCGAGCCATAATATACTTACAGGGAAAAAGTATTTCATTATCATATTCATCGCTTTGTTCTGGCCTCCCGGCTGCTGCATCATCGCCTCGTTCATACTGAACGCAAAAAATGTTGAAATTCCTGCTGCAAGCGGCAATATCCACATATCCGGTTGTGCAAGGTCTTTGATCCACAGAAAAGACTCGTGATTAGCAAAAATCATCTCGCTTCCTGCCGGCATATATTTAATCGGATTTCTAAGCAGTGTAAACAATCCCATAATTATCGGGAACTGAATAAGCATAGGAAGGCATCCGCTCATAGGATTAAAACCCGCTTCTGCATATACCTTCTGCATTTCCTCGTTCATTTTTACCCTGTCATCAGCATATCTTTGCTGAATTTCCTTGGTTCTTTCCGACATTTCTCCAAGGCTTGCTGTGGACTTTATCTGTTTTACATACATAGGATATAATGCAACTTTAACTATAACTGTTAATAAAATCAGAGAGACTCCGTAATTTCCTACCAGTTTATAGATAAAAGACAGCAAATATCCAATTGGTGTTGCAATAATTCCCATTAATTTTCTCCGTTCTATGGTACCGGATCATACCCTCCGGGTTTTCCCGGATGACATCTTAATATTCTTTTTATGCCTAGCCAACTTCCTTTAAGAGCTCCATACTTCTCTACAGCCTCTATAAAATACTGGCTACAGGTAGGTATATATCTGCAGTGAGCTCCCAGGTATGGGGAAATGCCATTCTGGTATGTCCTTACTAAAATAATTATTATCTTTTCAATAATTCTTTTCTTTTTAATCCCTTCGTCTTTCATTTTCCCGATATTTTTTTTCAATAAGATTACATTGAACTAATGATTGTCTCATTGATTTTTGAACTTCTTCTTTTCCGCTTAAAATTATACTTTTTCTTGCTACAAAGATTATGTCATAACCTTTATATATATCCTCTTTCAGAAATCTGAAAGATTCTCTCATAAGTCTGCAAGCCCTGTTTCTTTCAACAGAATTTCCAACTTTCTTACTTGCTACAAAAGCAACCCTTGTATAGTCGAGTCTATTCTTCATATATAATATAACAATATATTTACTTCCTCTCGAATATCCTCTTCTATATATTCTATTGAAATCTGATTGTTTTCTTAATATAAGCTTTTTCTTATCAATCATCGGGATTATTTAGACTAGGCTGATAATACCTTTCTTCCTCTTCTTCTTCTTCTTCTCAAAATTTTACGACCACCCGGTGTGGACATTCTCTTACGAAAACCGTGTTCCTTAAGTCTCTTTCTCTTTTTTGGCTGATATGTTCTCTTCATTATAAATACTCCTTAAATTTAATGTATTTGTTGTAACTTTTTCCGTTGCTCTCTAAATTCCAAAAGCACATACGTCAAAATATTATAATTTAACCACTTTTACAAGTCAACTTTTAAATACATTTCCTTATCCTTTCTGTTTCTTTTTTCCGTGTCTAAATAAAAAACATTCTTTCCAAAAAACTAGTTATACACAACATGTAGTGTTGGTTTCCTTTATTAACAATTTTATTAACAATATGTGGATAACTTCCTTTTTGTCTTTTAAAGTTATTCAAACTTATACATTTTAAGCATTTGAATATGTGAATATCTTTATGTAAAATATGTTCATAACGATTAGGAGAGATAATTTGAACAAAAACAAGATATGGGGGACTACTCTTAATTTCCTCAAAGCAAACACTACTGATTTAACTTACAATACCTGGATAGCTCCTTTATATATTCATAAAATAGAGGAAGAAGCAGGTATTATTTATCTTGCTTGGAACAACCAACCTAATCTTATAGAACATATAAACCAACATTATCTGCAACAAATAGAAAACGCTATAAATAATTCTTTGGATAAAAAATACAGAGTTATTATTAAACATGAAAAAGAATATGAAGTTTCAAAAATTGATACAACAACCAAAAAAAAATCTCTTAATCAGGAAAAACTATTCAACCCAAGATTTAATTTTGAAAATTTTATTGTAGGAAATTCTAATAAATATGCCCATGCGGTTTCTGTTGCAGTTGCTGAAAATCCGGGTAATATATATAATCCGCTTTTTATTTACGGTGGTTCAGGACTTGGTAAAACTCATTTAATGCAGGCAATAGGAGTCCATATTATAAGAAATAATCCTTCTGCAAAAGTTTTATATGTTTCTTCGGAAATGTTTACCAATGAAATGATTTCTGCAATTAATGATAACAAAACCAGATTATTTAGAAATAAATATAGAAAACTTGATGTTTTATTAATAGATGATATTCAATTTCTTGAAGGTAAAGATGCTACACAAGAAGAATTTTTCCATACTTTTGAAGCACTTTATCAAAACAATAAACAAATTGTTATAACCAGTGATTGTCCACCTGTAAGTTTAAAAGGTCTCGATGAAAGACTGAGAACTAGATTCAGCTGGAATATGATAGCTGATATACAACCTCCTGATTATGAAACAAGGGTTGCCATATTAAAAAATTTAGTGAAAAAATCAAATATAGAAATGACAGAATCCTTATATCAGGTAATTTGTTTTATTGCGGAACAGGTAAAGGATAATATAAGGGAACTGGAAGGAGCTTATAACAGAGTTATAGGACTTTCACAACTTCTTAGAGAGGATATAACTATTGCCAGTGCAAAAAATATATTAAAAGATATTATAAGAGATAACAATCAGGCAATTGCACCGGAAAGAATAAGAACAATAGTAGCTCAACATTTTAAAGTTAAATTAGCAGATATAGATTCTCCAAAAAGAAATGCGGAAATAACTCTTCCGAGACAGATAGCTATGTATTTATGCAGATTAACAACAGATCTTTCATTAAATAATATAGGCAAATTATTTGGGAACCGACACTATTCTACAGTAATACACGCAGTAGAAAAAATTACTAAAGATTTAAATAATGATGAAGAATTAAAAACACATTTGGAAATAATCAATTCAAAATTACAGGCAAAAAAGAAGTAAAATATAAGTAAATTTTTATCAACATTATTTCCATTAGAAATTATTATAGTTATCAACATATTTATTTTTTCAAAACATCAATATTTCAATACTTTTAAAAGTTATCAAAGTTTTCAACATACACTACTATTACTACTAGAAATATATATATAATAATAGACATATTTTCTATTATTTTCACCTTATAATTAAATAAAAAAAGGATAGAAAAATGAAATTTTATTGTAGAAAAAAAGATTTAAATAAAGCTATATCAAATGTATCTCACGCAGTTCCTATAAGAACAACATCAAAAATTTTAGAGGGTATCTTAGTAGAAATAAAAGATGGTTTAATGACTTTGACTGCAACGGATACAACAATAATAATTGAATCTGATATATCTGTTCAAAGTAATGAAAATATATCTTTTGTTGTTCCTGCCAGACTTTTCTCCGGAATTATAAGTAAACTACCGGAGGATGAGATTATGATGGAATACAGCACTGAAAAAGAAAAATTAGGTATAAGATCAGGAGGAACAAAGGCTGATATAATTTGTTTTAATTCAGATGATTTTCCAAAAATGAAAATAAAAGAGAATGAAAATTTTATAACACTCAAAAAAGAAGATGTTAGGAAAATTATAAAGAAGACAGCTTTTAGTGCATCGAGCGATGAATTTAACGGAATACTTACAGGTGTATTATTAAAGATTGAAAACGGAATAATGAAAATGGTAGGAGTAGATCCTTTTAGAATAGCAACATATAATATTGAAATTGAAGGAGATTATGAAGTAAGTGAAGTTATTCCTGCAAAATTGATTAGTGATGTATCCAAGATAATCAGTGACGAAGGTGAAGAATATATTACTTTGGAAGTTTTAAGTAAAAATGTTATTTTGAAGTTTGATAACAACAAGGTAGTTATTAATACATTTGCAGGAAAATATATAGATTATGAGAGAATATTAAATAAAGACGGGGATATTAATGTAAGAGTAAAAAAAGATGATTTATTAATGAGTATAGACAGAGCTTCTCTTTTGACATCATTACAGAATAATAATCTTATAAGATTTAATATTGAAAATAATATGATAGTGATAAATTCCTTAAATGAAGAAGGAAATATAGAAGAAAAAATAGAAGTAATAAAAGACGGGGAAGATATTCAGATTGGTTTAAATTCAAAATATCTTAAAGATGTACTCAGTGTAATAGATGAAGAAGAGATAATAATGAATATGAAGGATAGTATAAGTCCTTGTATTATAAAACCTCTCAAAGGAGAAAAATATAAATATCTGATACTTCCTATAAGATTAAATTAAAAAAATATTATATGTATTAAATACTAAAAGATAAATATATAGGAGTATTTTATGGTTGATTATACGGAAGGTAAAGGAAAAGAATATCACATAGGTCTAAAAAAAGGTGATATTGGTGAATATGTAATTCTTACAGGCGATCCTCAAAGATGTGTTAATATAGCTAAATATTTGGAAAATGCAGAAAAAGTAGGAGAAAACAGAGAATATGTAACATATACAGGAACTATAGAAGGTGAAAAAGTAAGTGTTACAAGTACCGGTATAGGTGGACCTTCTGCATCTATTGCTTTGGAAGAACTTGTAAACATAGGTGGAAAGATATTTATAAGAGTTGGAACATGTGGAGGCATGCAGCTTGATGTGGAAGGCGGAGATATTGTTATTACAACAGGATCTGTCAGGATGGAAGGAACTTCAAGAGAATATGCACCTATAGAATTTCCTGCAGTCTCTGACATAACAATCACTAATGCTTTGATAGAAGCAGCTAAAGAAAGTGATGTAAAATATCATGTCGGTATTGTTCAAAGTAAAGATTCTTTTTATGGAGAACATCAACCTGAAAAACATCCTGTCGGAAGCAGACTTATAGAGAAATGGGAAGCATGGCTTAAAATGGGATGTCTCGCTTCGGAAATGGAAACTGCTGCACTTTTTATAACAGGTGCATACAGAAAAGTAAAAGTAGGATGTTGTTTACTCGTTCTCGCCAATCAGGAGAGAGAAAGAGCCGGACTTCCGAATGTACAACAGCACGATATAAATCCGACAATTAAACTTGCGGTAGAAGCTATAAGAAAAATGATAAGAGAAAAAAAAGTTAAAATTAAATGTAATTAATTTAAAAAAATAATAATTATTATAAAAAAAGAAAAATAAATAACAGTAATTCTTAATTAAGAAAAACTGTTATTTTTAT
>DUVP01000031.1 GCA_012840975.1 Mogibacterium sp.
AAGTGGCTTAATATCCTGAAATATTCTGTGTTAACATCATCGTCTGAAAAAATTGACAGGTGCCCTTCAGGTGGTGAAGGAATAGGAAACAGGATGAAAGCCGCAATCGCGGATGCTTCAAGCTGGGATGATTTTATACAGATTGTAAAATCAAAAAGATATACATATACAAGAATATCCAGGCTATGCATGCAGCTTATTTTGGACATCGACAGATTGAGATTTACCGGATCGATACCTGCGTATATAAGAATACTTGGCCTTAGTGAGAGAGGCAGAGAGATGATTGCCGAGGTTAAGAAAAAAAAGAAAAACAGGCTTCCGATAATAACAAATATCAATAGAGAATATGAAGCCCTTGGGAATACGGGCAGGCTGTTAATGGATCTGGATGTTCGCGGAGCAGATATATATAATTTAATTACAGGAAGAGATATAAAATTCAACTCTGATCATAGAGTTACACCTGTCATCAGATAAAAAATGGTCGGGGTGACATGATTTGAACATGCGACCTCTTCGTCCCGAACGAAGCGCTCTACCAAGCTGAGCCACACCCCGATGCGTAGTACTTAAATATATTAACATAATTTTAACAAAAAAACCGCTTTTTTCTGTAAAACTTTAAAAAAATATCGTTGACAATACAGTCTCGTATGCATATAATAATGCGGCGTGACAAATTAAACGGGTTACTGATTAACATTTATCATATAAGGAGGTGTCGACAATGGCAGTACCTAAGAGGAAAACATCACAGGCTAAAACAAGCAGCAGAAAAGCAGCTAATATGAAGAAGAGCATGACCGGACTTTCGATTTGTCCTCAGTGCCATGAGCCAAAACTTCCACACAGAGTATGTCCTAATTGCGGTTATTACGACGGTAAGGACGTTGTGAACGTTGAGTAGCAGTTGAATAGAAAGGTACAAGTGATAAACTCTTGTACTTTTTTTGCATTATTATGCAGCTGAGTTTGATTCTTTAGAAGTGGATACATATTGACTTGTAAAAAACTACACAAAAAGATATAATTAATTGGTGCATTTCGCAGCTTGTTTATAAAAAAATCGTGAAATGTCGCTAAATAAATAAAAATAACATACATTTCATCTTTAAGGAGGTAGACATGGCTAAAGAAAATTTAAATCCGTTTGAAAGCGCACAGGCAAAGGTGAAACATGCTTGCGACCAGCTGGGACTAGATGATGATGTTTATCAGTTTCTAAGTGAACCACAGCGTGTTATCGAGGTTAATATACCTGTACGTATGGATGACGGATCACTTAAGATGTTCAAGGGATGGCGCAGTCAGCACAACCTTGCAATCGGACCGGGTAAGGGTGGAATCCGTTTTCATCCGGGAGTTTCATACGATGAAGTAAGAGCTCTTTCAATCTGGATGACATTCAAATGCGGAATTATGGACATTCCTTATGGTGGAGGAAAAGGTGGAGTTATCTGTGATCCTCTGACACTGTCTGCAAATGAAATGGAACAAATTGCACGTGGATATATACGTGGCCTTCACAAATACCTCGGAGAGAAACTTGATGTACCTGCTCCTGACGTAGGAACAAACGCACAGGTTATGAGCTGGATGGTAGACGAATATATCAAACTCAACGGAGATGTTCAGGATCTCGGAGTACTTACGGGCAAATCAGTAGCATGGGGAGGCTCTCAGGGTCGTAACGAAGCTACAGGCTTCGGTATCTTTGTTATAGCTCGTGAAGCTGCAAAGAAGCTCGGAATCGATATAGCAGATGCAAGAGTTGCTGTTCAGGGATTCGGAAACGTAGGACGTTTTACTGTTAAGAATATGTGTCGTCAGGGAACTAAAGTTGTCGCTATTTCAGAGTGGGAGCCTAAGAATGGAACTTATGTTCTTTATAATGAAGAAGGCTTCGATTTTGATTCTCTTGTAGAGTACTTCAATGAGAACAAGAATCTCCTGAACTATCCTGGTGCGAAATCACTCACAATGGATGAATTCTGGTCATTGGATGTAGATATACTTGTTCCTGCAGCACTTGAAAATGCAATCACTACTGAAGTTGCTGAAATGATTAATGCTAAGCTGGTTTGTGAGGCTGCAAACGGCCCTACAACTCCTGCTGCAGACGAAGTTCTCAACAAACGCGGAATCCTCCTGACGCCTGATGTACTGACAAATGCAGGCGGAGTTACAGTAAGTTATTTCGAGTGGGTACAGAACCGCTACGGATACTACTGGACAGAAGAAGAAGCTGAGAGTCGTCAGGAAGTTGCAATGGTAAAGGCATTTAATGATATCTGGGCTCTTAAGGAAGAGCATAATGTTACAGTTCGTGAAGCTGCTTATATGAACTCTGTTAAGAAGGTAGCTGATGTAATGAAACTGCGCGGATGGGTATAAGTCCAGTAAATATCACTTGAGAGTATTTTTGAAAAAAACTTAAAGGATGTGCAACTCAATAAGAGTTGCGCATCTTTTTTAAATTAAATTAACTGAGATATTTTATACAGTAGAGAAAACCGTTTTTATAGCTATTCTTATTCAAAGATTTAAGGGTTTGTAGTATAATCAATTAGATATGTCTATAATAAGGAGAACAAAAATATGACTTATACAAATGCAATAATTCTAGGGCTTATGCAGGGATTGACGGAATTTCTTCCTGTAAGTAGTTCAGGTCATTTGCTTATATTGCAGCATTTTTTTAAGATAAATGCTGACTCTGTATTGATTTTTACAATTCTTCTCCACCTAGGCACGCTTGTATCGGTATTCTTCTGCTACTGGAAGGACATATTTTTGCTCTTTAAAGAGTTATTCTTGACTATGTTTGATTTAGTCAGAGGAAAAGGTCTCAGATTAGAGGAAAGACCGATAAGAAAACTTGGAGTCATGATAATAATAGCTTCTATTCCTACTGCAATTATCGGTCTTGTGTTCAATGATATATTTGAGTTGTTTTATACAACTTTACTACCTACCGGAATTGGATTGATTATAACAGGATTTTTACTCTGGATAGCAGAGAGCAGGCGAAATAATAAGGTAAAGATCGAGAAAATGGAATGGACACATGCAATAGTGATTGGAACAATGCAGGGATTAGCTATTACTCCTGGAATATCAAGATCCGGATCAACTCTGGTTGGAGGACTTATCTCAGGACTTGAAAGAGAGTTCGCTGTTAAATTTGCTTTTCTTATATCAATCCCGTCAATATTAGGGTCCCTTATATTTTCTATGGGATCTGAAAACATGAGTTCAGCTCTTGACACAAATCTCGGACCTGTAATTACCGGTGCGGTTGTTGCGGCAATTTCAGGAGTGATTGCTATAAAAACGATGATTGCTGTGGTAAAAAAATTAAGTCTAAGATATTTTTCATATTATGTATGGGCTGCAGGGATTATTTTGATAGTTTACACCTTTAAAGGTTAGTCATAAATAGATAGGAGTCATTATATGGCACAAAAAAGCAGAAGAGGTCCCGGAAGACCTCCGGGAAGCAGGAATAAGAAAACATCTACATCCAAGACGACATCTGTGACCAGAACACCGACTAAAGAAGAAAGAGTCGCAGAGATGCAGGATAAAATGGATAGAGAAAAAAGGACTGTCGATATCATTTGGGGTATAACGCTGGTCGCTTTAGGTATTTTTCTTTTCTTTACTGTTGTGATGGATTCTACCGGTGCATTCGGAAAAAAGATTCACGATGTTTCTCTGGGCCTTTTTGGGATAATGGCATATGCACTTCCGTTTATGATAGCTATATGGGGAATCTTGTTATTTTTACAGAAAATACAACACATAAGCGGCAGGACAGCGTTATTTAGTGTGTTGATTTTTATCAATATGTGTGTTCTGAATTCATATAGATTTATCGATGAAAAAAACCTCTCTTTCGGATTTTCCGACCTCGGATCATACTATCGTCACGGTGTTGAAGGAGAAATGGGAGGTGCAATAGGTATGGAGCTCGGCTCTATAATGGTTAAATTATTCGGCAAACCGGGACTAATTATCATTGCTGTCGCTTTAATGCTTATTTCCATAGTTCTTGTAGCAAATACACCAATATCCAGATTTTTTGAAAAGATGAGTAAGAGACGCGAAAATAAGAGAATAATGCGGGAACTCGAAGAAGCTGAAAAAGAAAAAGTTCAAATGGCTGTGGCAATGACAGCAAGACCTGATCCGCATATTGAGACTGTTTATAAAGAGCCGCGTCCGTATGATATGCAGGATACAATCGTCCTAAAAGAAGACAGAGAAAAGAAGCCGTTTTGGAAATCGATTTTTAATGGAATTTCCAAAGTCGATGATGTGGAAAATACAAGTGAATCATATAATAAACCGATAGAGCGAAAATCAAATTATTATGATGCCGTTAAAACACCGGAGATAAATAATCATATATCTTCCTTTTCAGGAACTCATCCATTTGAAGAAGAAAAAGAAGATTCTGTTATCGAAATAATGAAAAAGGATACTTTATTCGGCAGAATCGCAAAAAGATTCAACGGTGAAAATGATTCTGAAGATTATGGGTTTCCGGGCTTAAAAAGAAAATCAAATGAAAATTTATCAACAGGATTGGATCGGGGAGGATCAAATACGAAGACCGGTTATGGGCTTGGAGATTTAAACGAAACCGGAAGTTCAGAGGGTTATGGTCTGGGTGAATACAGCACAGAAAAAATAACCACGCAAGGAATATCCGGAAACAGAAAGTCAAAATCAAAACTTGAGATTTCTGATATCCGGTCATTCGAGTCGGATGCAGCTACTGCAAGTACGGTAGGAGTCACGGCAAACGGAACCGGATCGATCAAAAGGTTCGGCAAATCAAAAAAAGATGATAAAGAAGAGTTGAGCAAGGAAGATAAAACCCTTACAGAGGGCTTTAATTCGGTAACTGATGATAGCAGATATAAACTTCCTTCAATAGATTTGCTTAGAAGAGGAACATCTTCCAAGCAGATGATGTCGGATGCACAACTTGAAGAAAAAGCAAATCTTTTAGAAAGGACGCTTAATGATTTTGGGGTTGATGCCACAGTAATCAAGGTTACTCAAGGTGCTTCTGTTACAAGATACGAAGTTCAACCGGCGACTGGTGTAAAAGTGTCGAGTATAACAAGACTTGCCGATGATATAGCATTAAACTTAAGGGCAAAAAGCATTCGTATGGAAGCGCCTATTCCGGGTAAGGCTGCTGTAGGAATTGAAGTTGAAAACGAAAAATCAGCTCCTGTTTATATCAGAGATCTTATTGATTCTGATGAATTCAGGAATACGGATTCCAGAATAGCCTTTGTAGTAGGTAAAGATATATCCGGAAATAATATAATTGCAGATCTTCATGATATGCCTCACCTTTTAATAGCAGGTGCTACAGGATCCGGAAAATCAGTATGTATCAACACCATAATTGCAAGCATACTTTATAAGGCAAAACCGTCTGAGCTTAAGCTGATAATGATTGATCCGAAAGTCGTTGAACTTGCTAATTATAACGGAATCCCTCATATGCTTACTCCGGTAGTTACGGATGCGAGAAAAGCATCCAGAGCTTTGGCGATAGCAGTCGAAGAAATGAATAAGAGATATGAGTTGTTTGCAGAGGCGGGTGTTAAGGATCTGGAATCATATAACGACTTGATGAGAGCAAACCACGAACCTCAAAACTGCAAACCTCAGATTGTAATTATTATTGACGAATTGGCCGACCTGATGATGGCAGCTCCATCAGAGGTTGAAAACTCTATATGTCGACTGGCGCAGAAAGCCAGAGCTGCAGGCATGCATATGATAGTTGCCACACAAAGACCTTCAGTTGATGTTGTTACAGGCTTGATCAAGGCAAATATTCCTTCAAGAATAGCATTCAGCGTAGCATCGCAATTTGACTCAAGGACAATACTTGATATGTCAGGAGCTGAGAAGCTTCTGGGGAAGGGAGACATGCTCTTTTCACCTGTAGGATCAAATAAACCGCTTAGGGTTCAGGGGCCGTTTATTTCCGATGCAGAAACTTCAAGAATAGTAAGATTTGTTAAGAAAGAGGGCGGTGGACCGGATTATGATGATGAGCTTAAGAAGGCTATTGATAGTGACGGAAAAAAGGATCGTTTAGAGCCTCAAGATGAACTGACAGATGATGCGATTGCATTCATACTTAAATCAAAGCAGGCATCGGTTTCAATGCTGCAGAGAAGGTTCAGAATCGGATATAACAGAGCGGCAAGAATAATTGATGAGATTGAAGAAAGAGGAATAATAGGTCCATCGGATGGATCAAGGCCAAGACAGGTTCTCATGACAGAAGATGAATATTATGGAAAACTTGAGGAAGTTTTAGAAGAAAATATTGATGACCAGGAGACAGAATCTGTTCAAAGTATAGAAAATAGTTACGACGAAAAAAATGAGGGAAAGATAAAGAAACTTTCAAGGGACAGCGAAGCTGATAAAAATGCTATAGATTCATTCAACTCATTGCCGAAAAGTGTCCAGAGAATGATAATGGATTCTAATGCTGAATATGTGAGTGATGAAGATTTATAAGAATTTATGAAAAAAATATATATTGATACATTGGGATGCGAAAAGAACACATATGATTCACAGGTGCTGGCAGCCAAGCTTACAGAGCGTGGCTGCATTGTCGTTTCTGAACCAATAGTGGCAGATATTTATATAGTAAATACTTGTGGTTTTATTGACGATGCAAAGAAAGAATCTATCGAAAGAATTTTTGAATTAGCGGGAATCAAGGATATTGGAAAGAAACTAATTGTAACCGGATGTCTGTCTCAAAGATATCACAAAGAGCTTGTCAAGGAAATGCCGGAAGTAGATATGTTTTTCGGAGTTAATGAATATGAAACTGTTGCAGACTTTATCACGAAAGAAGATGCATTTTTTTCAAAGGAAGAAAGACAAAACAATATTACTGCAGACATGGTGAGCAACATAGAAGATCCTCTTGGATATAAAAGAAGATTATTTAGTGACGATGCATATTCAGGGGTTCTGAAAATTGCTGAGGGCTGCAATAACATGTGCAGCTTTTGTGCAATTCCAATGATTCGAGGAAGCTTTCGTTCTAAAAGAATGGAAGACTGTATCAGGGAAGCTGAAGATATGTCCAGGGCAGGAATTAAAGAACTTATTGTTATTGCTCAAGACACCTCACAATACGGAATTGATATCTACAATACTTTTATGCTGCCGGAGCTGTTAAAGAAATTGTGTCGCATTGAGGGTATAGAATGGATTAGACTTATGTATGTATATGATAATGGTATTACTGATGAGTTAATAGAGGTTATGGCCAGTGAAGATAAGATA
Source organism: Mogibacterium sp. (assembly GCA_012840975.1). Classification (GTDB taxonomy): domain Bacteria; phylum Bacillota; class Clostridia; order Peptostreptococcales; family Anaerovoracaceae; genus Crickella. The sequence goes on from DUVP01000031.1 coordinate 7,354, forward strand.
TGTAAATATATAGATATACCGATACAGCATATATCTGACAATGTTTTGCAAAGCATGGGAAGAAAATCTTCAGGAGACTCAATAAGGGAAACAATAAGGAAACTCAGAAGCGGAGTTCCTGATATTCATATCAGAACAACTCTTCTTGTAGGTTTTCCGGGTGAAAAGGAAGAAGATATCGAAGAACTAATCTATTTTCTTGAGACCTATAAAATAGATAGAGTGGGAGTTTTCGCATATTCTGATGAGGAAGGAACTTCTGCATTTAATATGGATGGAAAACTTGATGATTACACAAAACAGTCACGGAGAAATGCAGTTATGGAAGTTCAGATAAGTATAAGTGAGGAGCTTAATAAAAGAAAAATAGGCAGGATTTATGACGTAATTGTAGATGAGGTTCTTGATGGAAATGTCTATATTGGAAGAACGGAGTATGATGCACCGGATGTTGATTGTGAAGTAACCTTTTGGGGAAAGAGAGAGCATTCGCAAGGAGATATTGTTCGTGTAATGATAAATAATGCATATGAATATGATATTGAAGGGGAGGAGATATTATGAATTTACCAAATAAATTAACTTTGTTGAGAGTTTTTATGGTACCGGTTTTTATAATAACTTTTATGATGGGATATTATTTTACTGCACTTGCAATTTTTGCTTTGGCATCGTTAACAGATTATTTTGACGGCAAAATTGCAAGAGAGAGAAATCTTATCACAAATTTTGGTAAAATAATGGATCCTCTAGCTGATAAAATACTTGTCTATTCAGCACTGTGTTTATTTATTGATGTGAAAGTTATTGACGGATGGATGCTGATTATTATTCTTGCAAGGGAATTCATCGTCGCCGGGATGCGAACTGTTGCTGCTTCCGAAGGGCGTGTTCTGGCAGCCGGCTTGAGTGGGAAAATCAAAACAGTTTTACAGATGTTTGCTGTAATAATACTTTTGCTTGGATTGGGATTACATAATATCCCTCTAATTACCACTATTGGAAATCTTTTTTTCCTGGCAGCGATTATAATGACTGTATATTCCGGAGTAGAGTACGTATATAAGAACAAAGATATATTCTCTATGTAGTATACAATAATATATTATTGTACATATTATAGCATAAGAAAGGTTTTAAAATTATGAGAGTCTCTATTATTGCGGTAGGAACGGAGCTTTTATTCGGTCAGACTGTTAACACAAATGCAGCATACCTATCTGAACAGCTCAATCTTATGGGCTTTGATGTTATGTATCATTTTGTTGTTGGTGATAATCCAAAGAGACTTAAAGAGAAACTTATAGATGCATTTCAGGATACCAATATTGCTCTTCTTACCGGAGGTCTCGGGCCTACTCAGGATGACATCACAAAGGAAGTTGTGGCAGAATACATGGGTACAGACATGTATTTAAATGAAGATGTCAGGTATGATTTAGTCGATTTTTTTAATAAGCGCGGTAAAGAAATGACAGAAAATAATTTAAAACAAGCATATTTACCTGTAGGATCCACTCCGTTTTATAATGCTACAGGTACTGCACCGGGCTTTGCACTTGAGAAGAATGGAAAAATCGCCATATGTTTTCCCGGACCGCCGGTAGAAATGAGATGGCTTTTTGAAAATGGAGCTAGACAATATCTTGAAGATTATGTTGATAAAAAAATGTATTACCGGGTAATCAGAACGATAGGAATTGGTGAATCCGATCTTGAAACGCTCTTACTTCCTGTTATTGACGGTCAAACCGACCCGACAATAGCTACATATGCAAAAGAAGGAGAATGTGCCCTTAGAGTGGCGTCTCAACGTCACAGTATAAATGAAGCAAAGGCGGCTGTTCTAGAGACCCTGAAAGAAATAGACGATATTATAGGAAAATATATTTACAGCTATGATGATAAGGACCTTAATGATGTTGTCGTGAACCTTCTCAAAGAAAAAAATCTTAAACTTTCTGCGGCAGAGTCATGTACAGGAGGGATGTTTGCCTCATCAGTTACGGATATTCCCGGAGCTTCTGAAGTATTTATTTTATCGTATGTGACATATACTGCTAATTCTAAAATAAAAAATTTAGGTGTAAGGGCATCTAATATTGAAAAGAACGGAGTTGTAAGTCCTGAAGTAGCAATAGACATGGCATTGTGTGCAAGAGAAAAGTCAGGATCTGATATATCAATATCAATAACCGGGTATGCCGGTCCGGAAGCAGATACAGGTTATAGTGCAGGGGAGGCATATATAGGATATGTATATGGTGGTATTCAAGGATATCTGAAAGTAAATACATCAAGAAACCTGCGTGAATGGAACAGAAAATATTTTGTATTAATGATGCTAAAAACAATATATCTTTTAATAACTGATAAGATGGAGTAATAAACGTCGAAAAACATTCATTGCCCGTTAGACAGTGGTTATTTTCGATATTATAATTTTAATTAGGATATCTTGATATTGACATAGTAAAATATCACTTGACAAACAATTGACTAAAAAGTATTATAATAACAGAACAGATGTTCGAATTTACAGGGAGGCAATATGGCAACAAATAATATAGGAAATGAAGCAAAAGAAAAGGCTTTACAACAGGCTTTAGATCAGATACAGAAACAGTATGGCAAGGGAGCTATCATGAAACTCGGAGATGGTAATCTTGCAGGAAACATAGATGTAATATCAACGGGTTCTTTAAGCCTTGATATCGCAACAGGTGTTGGCGGATATCCTAAAGGTAGAATTATCGAAATATTCGGACCTGAATCTTCCGGGAAGACTACATTAACTTTACATGCAATAGCAGAAGCACAGAAAGCAGGAGGGCAGGCGGCTTTTATTGATGCTGAACATGCTCTTGATCCTGTTTATGCGAAGAATTTAGGAGTTAATATAGATGAACTTTTGGTTTCGCAGCCTGATACGGGCGAGCAGGCTCTTGAAATTTGCGAAATGCTTGCAAGAAGTGGAGCCTTGGATATTATCGTTATAGACTCTGTTGCAGCTCTTGTGCCCAGAGCTGAAATTCAGGGTGAGATGGGAGATTCACATATGGGTCTCCAGGCAAGACTTATGTCACAGGCATTGAGAAAGATAGCCGGAGCAGTTAATAAATCTAATACGTGTGTTATATTTATAAACCAGCTTAGAGAGAAGATAGGCATTATGTTCGGAAATCCTGAAACTACAACAGGCGGGAGGGCTCTTAAATTTTATGCTTCTATGAGACTTGATGTACGTAAAATAGAAACAATAAAAAAAGGTGAAGAAACATTCGGCAATAGAACCAGAGTTAAGGTTGTTAAGAATAAGGTAGCACCCCCTTTCAGAAAAGCTGAATTTGACATAATGTACGGAACAGGAATATCCTTGGCCGGAGATATTTTAGATACAGGTGTTGACCTTAATATTATAGATAAAGCCGGGTCCTGGTATAGTTATGACGGAGAAAGAATCGGACAGGGGAGAGAGAATGTAAAGACATATCTAGAACAGAATTTACAGATTCTGGAAGATATTAAAGAAAAAATAAACGACCAATTTAATAAAAAGAATAATGATATTAAGGTTGATGCCGATGGAGTTGTAATAGAAGATTAATGATAAATCAAAAAGTCTTATCACTATGACGTTGATAAGACTTTTTTAATAGAAGCATTTTTATTGAAGCTTTTTTATTTTCATGATAAAGTTATTAAAGAGCTAGATCTTAAGAAAAGGTAAATAGTTATGAATAATAAAATAAAAAAAAGCATGGAGAGAGCGGTTAATGTGCTTGAATTTGCAATAGCTCTTATCATTCTAATTGGGATAGCCGTCGGACTTTTTGATCTTGTTAAATATTTCGTTTTGATTATCAAAACTCCTCCTATAGAGACATACGATATATTTCACACTTTTTTGGGTCACTGTCTTCTTCTGCTGGTTGGAGCCGAATTTATCTATATGATAATTCATCACTCAACAAAGTCATTGCTTGAACTTATATTATATGTAATTGCCAGGAAGATGTTAATATACTCTCACTCAATGACTGACCTTGTGTTTGGCACTGTATCATTGGCCTTTGTATTTATAATAATAAGGTACTTGATACCTAAAGAAAATACAAAAGTTTTCACTCCAAAAGACAGAGAATTTTCAATAAGTTTATTTAAGAAAATATTCAAAAAGGAAAATAAAAATACGAATATTGGAGATGTTAAAGAAAATAATCCTGAGGATCCAGAAAAACAAATTACAGGATAAGTAATATTATTTTCATATCTTGACATATGCATGATACATATGGTAAACTCTTTTTCGGTTAACCGCCCGAAGCGGGTTTTTAAGCATAGCACCTAGCATCGGCGAGTCTGGTTTGAGGAGGAGATTTTTATTATGTATGCAATTATTCAGACAGGTGGTAAGCAGTACAAAGTACAGAAAGATGACGAGTTTAGAGTAGAGAAACTTGATGCACAAGTTGGAGACAAAGTTGTGTTTGATGAAGTTGTAGCTATAGGAGGAGACAGCCTTATCGTTGGAAAGCCATTTGTAGAGGGCTTTTCAGTGTCCGCAGAGGTAGTTGAACAAGGTAAAGCTGACAAGGTAATAATCTACAAGTACTTAGCTAAGAAAAATCACAGAAAAAAACAAGGTCATAGACAGCCATATACGTTGGTTAAGATTACTGAAATCGGAGAAACAGGTAAAAAAACAGAAAAAAGCGCTTCTAAAGTAGAGAAGTCGACTAAAGAAGTGAAGGCAAATATATCAATGAAGAAGGATGAACTTCTTTCAATAGCTAAAGAAATGGGCATCGAGGTATCATCAAAGGCTACTAAGGCCGACATCCTCGCAGCAATTGAAGCAAAGTAATAATGGAAGAGGAGGTATTATTCGATGGCAAGTAAAAAAGGAGTAGGTAGTTCCAAGAACGGTCGCGATTCGGAAGCGAAACGACTTGGACTAAAAGTAGGTGCTGGTGAATTTGTAAGTGCTGGAAGTATTATAATGAGACAGAGAGGAACCAAGATTCACCCGGGAAACAATGTTGGAAAGGGTGGAGATGATACTCTCTTCGCAAAGATTGACGGTAACGTTAAATTTGAAAGATATGATAAGAAAAGAAAGAAAGTCAGCGTTTACGAGAAAGAAGCATAGAATGAGAGCCCCTACAATGTAGGGGCTTTTCTTACGGAGAAAAAGATGTTTGTAGACATAGCAGAGATTAAAATTATCTCAGGTAAAGGTGGAGATGGAGCTGCCACATTTAGAAGAGAAGCATTTGTTCCGGATGGAGGTCCGGATGGAGGAGACGGAGGCAACGGGGGAGACATTATTTTTGTTGCTGATAATAATCTGAGAACCTTGATGGATTTTAAATATCATAGAAAATATAAGGCAGAGAACGGCCAGAACGGAATGAAGAGAAAAAAATTCGGGAAAAAGGGTCGGGATTTATATATTAGAGTACCCGTAGGAACTATGATAATTGATAAAGAAACAGGTCTTCTTATGAAAGATCTTTCTCATAATGATGATACCTTTATCGCAGCTAAAGGGGGCAAAGGCGGAAAAGGCAATGTTCGTTTCAAAAGCAGTATCAGACAGGCACCAAACTTTGCGGAAGCCGGAGAAGAGGGAAAAGAAAGACAGGTTATTTTAGAGCTGAAACTGATAGCAGATGTAGGACTTCTGGGCTTTCCCAATGTCGGAAAATCGACACTTTTATCGGTATGTACGGGTGCAAAACCCAAAATAGCCGAATATCATTTCACAACCATAGATCCTAATCTTGGTGTCGTAGAAATTCATGATACAAGTTTTGTATTGGCCGATATCGCAGGGATTATTGAGGGAGCATCTGAAGGAGCCGGATTGGGATTAAAATTTCTAAAACATATAGAAAGAACAAAAGTCTTAATTCATGTCATCGATGTTTCCGCTTCAGAAGGTAGAAATCCAATTGAAGACTATAAAATGATAAATAATGAACTTTTAAAATATAACCCTAAGTTAATGAAGAAACCTCAGATAATTGCAGCTAATAAAATGGATATAGTAACAGATACAGAACCGGTTACTGAATTTACTGAATTTATGAAGAAAGAAGGTAGAGAGGTATTCTTTATCAGTGCAGCCACTAATCAGGGAATCAAAGAATTAATGGAATATACTCTTTACATGCTGGAAACATATGTAGAACCTGAGGAAGATCCTATAGAAATGTTTGACTTCGAATCAGAAGAATCGTATGAAGACTATAAAAAAATTAATGGATATCTTGATTCTGACGGTATATATGTGCTTGAAGGAAAACAATTAAGCAAGATATTTAAATCTACAAATTTTGATGATGGAAGTTCATTCAGATACTTATATAATTACATAGTTAAACAGGGAGGAATAAAAACACTCCGGTCTTTAGGATTAAAGGATGGTGATACCGTGAAAATTGAAGATTTCGAATTTGAATATACTGAGGATTAAAACAGAGTTTGTGTTATATTAACTAGTTGAATATACCCCAGTAACCCGTCTTTTTTAAACATTCCGGGCATATTATTATACATTTCCTAAATGATGAGATGTTAAAGTGATGCATTATTGCTTGAATTCTGTCGTTTAGGAATTTTTTTTTGCATAATTTTAGATATTTTTTGAAGAACTGTAATTTTTCACAAAGAAAAAGAAAAAACAGTATACTTGCAATAATAACTGTTTGGGGAGGAATATTATGGGGAGGGACATCTTAAGAAGAGCTAAGTTTAATATTAGGAAAATATTTGATAACAAGAAGATAATGTATAAATTTCTTCTTATAATGATCATCCTTATTTGTGCTCTTATCGTTAGAGGAAAAAACTCATCTTCAAAGGAGGTGAAGGTTAATGTAAGTGAAACTGGTCTGACAAGACGTGAAATGTATGTTGATATAGGAGGAGCCGTCAACAAACCGGGTGTATATCAGGTCAAAGAAGAAACACGGCTATATGAGGTTGTCAATATGGCTGGAGGTTTTAAAGAAAATGCGGATTTGGATACAATAAACCAAGCTGCCTTTGTAGAAGATGGAGAGAAAATAATTATTCCGACTATATTAAATAATGATTGCGAGTTGAATGATGCTTCAGATAAAACGGAAAATATCACAAAATCCAGTAAGAAGATTTCTCCATTAAACGCTAAAGTTAATATTAATTCTGCTTCAAAAGAAGAATTAGAATCACTTAACGGAATTGGATCTGTAATTGCACAGCGAATTATAGACCATCGCAGCCTTTCAAGATTTGAGAGTATTGAAGACATAATGTCAGTTAAAGGGATAGGCATTGCTACATTTGAAAAAATAAAAAACTCAATCACCGTTTAGCAAGGAGGTGAGGTTGATGAGTAATCAAATCTGTGAGAAGAAAATCGAGGCCTTAACAGTGCAACTTGATTCATTGGTTAGTTTAATGAGTGTAATATCTGTAAAAGAGAGTATACCTAACAGATATATATTTATGACCGGGGGATTTTTCGATACATCATCAGAGAAAAAAGAAATTCAAAAGAGAAACCTAATGTTTTTATCTACAGCCAGAAATCTTCTTAATGAATACGGTATACGTGAAAGTAATAAAGGATATGTCTATATAATAGATGCTGTTAGAGTTATTTTACAGCTGGGAACTTTGGATATCAGGTTAAATACAGATATATATCCTATCGTTGCATGCGATTTTGGTATATCAAGGGGATCTGTTATTGAGCATGCAATACGAAATGCCATAGCTGCAGCATATAGAGATTATGAAAGAAAGAAGGACAGCAATTTAATGAAACACTTTCATAAAAGACCAAGTAATAAGGTTTTTCTCTTTCACATTGCGGATATGATATGTCAAAAAATGAATTTGATAAGTTAAGATATTGATTTAATGTCGCCTAAGTGATAGCATGACAGTAGGGTGAGAAAATGATTAAAAAATTTAAAGGAGTAATCAGGATTGCAAAAGAATCGGATCCCCAAAAATCTAATAGTTACAGTCGCCCAAAATACAAAATTGGTATTTAACTTAAAAGCCGATTCCGACTTTGATAAAGAGTGTTCTATAGCTTCGGCAATGTTTTTGTGTCTAAAATTAGGAGGATAATATGAAAAAACACCTCATTTTGGCAATTAATCCCGGTTCGACCTCTACTAAAATTGCTGTATTTGAAGATGAAAAGCAAATAATGGAGACTACACTTCGCCACTCAGGCGATGAGTTGGCTCCCTATCAGAAGATAGCTGATCAATATGAGTTCAGGAAAGATGTTATACTGCAGGCTTTAGAAGAAGCTAATATAGATGTTGCTAAATTCAGTGCTGTGGTCGGCAGGGGAGGTTTATTAAAACCTATGACAGGCGGAACTTATGCAGTAAATGATGTGATGAAGGAAGAATTGGCAGGAGCCGCCAAAGAACATGCATCAAACTTAGGTGCGTCAATTGCATATGAAATAGCTTCAAAAGCGGATGCACCATCTTATATAGTTGACCCGGTAGTGGTAGATGAAATTGAAGATGTCGCAAGAGTATGCGGAATGGCGGAGCTGGAACGCAGGACTATCTCTCATGCTCTCAATCAAAAAGCTGTGGCCAGAAAATATGCAAAAGAAGTGGGTAAAAAATATGATGAACTGAACCTAATAGTCACGCATATGGGTGGAGGTATTTCTATAGGCACACATTTAGGAGGAAGAGTAGTAGATGTAAATAATGCTTTGGATGGAGAAGGTCCGTTTACTCCGGAGAGGAGCGGTGAACTGCCTGTTGTGGAATTGATTAAAATTTGTTTTTCAGGTAAATATTCTCACGAAGAAATCAAAAAGATGATCACGGGTAAAGGCGGTTTAATGGCCTATTTGGGAACTAATGATGGAAGAGAAGTTGTTAAGAGAATAAAAGAAGGTGATGCGGAGGCGAAGAAAATATACGAAGCTATGGCATATCAAATAGCTAAAGATATTGGTAAGGCTTCCGCTGTTTTGAAAGGTAAAGTTGATGCAATAATACTCACCGGAGGCTTAGCATACGATGAGATGCTTGTTTCCTGGATAAGTGAGAGAGTCGGATTTATCGCAAAAATCGTTGTCTATCCGGGAGAGGATGAGATGAGTGCACTTGCTTTGGGTGCTTTAAGAGTCTTAAGAGGTGAGGAAGAAGCGAAAGAGTACAGGACATGCTGTTAGACAATAAGAGAATCAAAATTATTACAGGACATTATGGTAGCGGAAAGACAGAATTTGCGTGTAATTATGCAATTGAATTAGCTAAAAATTCAAAAAAGAATGTAGTACTGGCAGACCTGGATATAGTAAATCCTTATTTTCGTTCAAGAGAAAGGGCCGATTTTTTAAAAAAATATGGCATAACAGTTGTGAGCGGACTATTAGGAAATGAAGCAAGTATCGATATACCTGCAATAGGGGGTATTTACTCATCTATAATGGATTCCGATACGCAGTTAATATTGGATGTAGGTGGAGACCAGGCGGGTGCAAGGGTGCTAAAGCAGTACACTTCATATTTTGATGAAAAAGACAGTTTGTTGATGGCAGTAATAAATGCGAACAGACCGGGTACTGCAGATGTTGATAGTGCTATCAATCACATAAGAGCTATTGAATATGAGGCAGGCATGAAAGTTGCAGGCCTCATAAACAATACACACTTCCTGAGAGATACTAAACCTCAGGTTGTTCTAGAAGGTCATAAACTTGTAAAAAAAGTTTCTGATAAAATTAATGTGCCTATTTTGTATGCTACAATATTAAGAGAGTATGCTGATGAACTGGCACAAGTGCTTGACGTACCTGTTATGCCTATTGATCTAATCATGCGTGACAGGTGGATGTAATTGCCTTTATTGGCTGAAAGAGGAGGTAAAAAGTGGCAAAAGGGAAAGTAACATTCAATGTGGACCGCTGCAAAGGCTGCGAACTATGTGCGGCCGCATGTCCCAAAAAAATCATTAAAATGAATAAGACAAAGATAAATGCAAAGGGGTATCATCCCCCATTTATCGAAGAGATCGAAGAATGTATTGCTTGCGGGATGTGTGCGACCATCTGCCCGGATTCCGTAATTACCGTTGAAAAGCTCTAAGGGAGGGAAAAAATGGCAAAAGTATTAATGAAAGGTAATGAAGCTATAGGAGAAGCGGCAATGCGTGCAGGTTTAGACGCTTTCTTCGGCTATCCTATTACACCACAGAGTGAGTTGCCGGAGTACTTGTCCAGAGAGATGCCTGCGAGAGGGAAAGTCTTTGTTCAAGCTGAATCTGAGGTTGCTGCAATTAATATGATTTACGGAGCTGCAGGTGCCGGAGCTAGAGTAATGACTTCATCATCATCTCCGGGAATAGCGTTAAAACAAGAGGGTATCACTTACATCGCAGGTTCCGAACTGCCTTGCGTTATCTGTAGTGTTGGTCGTAGCGGACCGGGACTAGGTGGAATACAGCCGGGTCAGGCAGATTACTATCAGGCTACTAAAGGTGGTGGAAACGGCGACTATCATCTCTTGGTTTATGCACCTGCTAACATACAAGAGATGTGCGATATGATAATGGAAGCATTTGACAAGGCTGACTATTATAGAAATCCTGTAATGATATTAGCTGACGGTATGATAGGCCAGATGATGGAGCCTGTAGAGTTTAAAGAGCTGAAGAAAGAGCGTGAAGTGCCGGCTTGGGCTACTACCGGTACTGAAGGAAAACGTGCACCTAATATTATAAACTCATTGTATCTGAATCCGGAGGATTTGGAAGAACACAATATTCATCTGACAAAAAAATATGATGAGATGAAGGAAAAAGAAGAGCAATGGGAAGAGTATAATTTGGAAAATGCTGAAGTAATCTGTATAGCATATGGAACGACCTCAAGAATAGTGAAAAATGCTATAGAAACTTTAAAAGATGAAGGTATAAATGTCGGTTTAATCAGACCTAAGACTCTATGGCCTTTCCCGGAAAAAGCTTTTAAGGAATATCCGAAGACAGCTAAGGCTATCTTGGTCGTTGAAATGAGTACGGGACAAATGATTACAGATGTCAGGGCTTTCAACGAAGGCAGATTACCGGTCTATTTTTATGGACGTTCAGGCGGCATGATTCCTACACCGGAAGCTGTAGTTGCTGAACTCAGAAAAATTATCGAAGGAGGGAAGTAATGGCAATAGTATATGAAAGATCAAAGGGATTAACAAATGCAGAAACTCACTATTGCCCGGGCTGTACGCACGGCATAGCACATAAATTGGTAGCGGAAAGTCTGGTTGAATTGGGAGTTTTGGATAAGGCCGTTGGTGTAGCACCTGTTGGCTGTTCAGTTTTAGCATATAATTATTTTAATTGCGATATGCAGGAAGCAGCACACGGAAGAGCTCCGGCTGTTGCAACAGGTATAAAAAGAGTAAGACCTGATAATATAGTTTTTTCTTATCAAGGTGACGGTGACCTAGCTTCCATCGGTACAGCCGAAATTGTACACGCAGCTCATCGCAGTGAAAATATTACTGTAATATTTATCAATAATGCAATATACGGCATGACAGGCGGTCAGATGGCTCCTACTACTCTCCTGGGACAAAAAACCACTACTTCTCAAAATGGCAGACAGCTTGAGGGTCAAGGTGCTCCTATAAGAATAGCAGAGCTTTTATCTCAAGTACCGGGAGCGAAAAGTGTTGAAAGAGTTTCGTTACACAATACACAAAATATCAGGAAAGCTAAACAAGCGATATTAAAAGCTTTCAAAAATCAAATCGACGGCAAAGGTTTTTCTATTGTAGAATGTCTTTCGACTTGCCCGACCAACTGGGGTAAGTCTCCAGTCGATGCAATGAAGTGGCTAGAAGAGAATATGATACCTTACTATCCACTTGGCGTATTTAGGACACCGGAGGAGGAGATTTAAGATGGCAAAAAAAGTAGATCATAGATTTGTAATGGCCGGTTTTGGCGGACAAGGTATTATGTCAATGGGTATGATGCTTACGTATGCCGGCATGATAGAAAATAAGAATGTTTCCTGGTTGCCTTCTTATGGGCCTGAAATGAGAGGAGGAACTGCAAACTGTAATGTCATTATCAGCGATAAGGCTGTTGGAAGTCCCCTGATTACTACAAATGCTACTTGTGCAGTCGTCATGAATCAACCTTCACTTGCGAAGTTTGAATCATCTGTTGAAGAGGGAGGAATATTGCTTATAAACAGTTCTCTCGTAGAAAATAAAGCTGAAAGAGACGATATAGATGTATATTATGTACCTTGCAACGAGATAGCTGTTGAATTGGGCAATCCAAGGGTTGCAAACATGATTATGTTAGGTGCTGTATTACAACTCACCGAAGCAGTAACAGAAGACAGCCTGCCGGAAGCTTTTAAAGCAGTCTTCGGGGCCGGAAAAGAACATTTATTACCAATTAATAAAGAAGCTATAAAAAAAGGCGCAGAATTTATCGCTAAACAGGCATAAATATAAAATAAATATCATCACCCGGTCAACATTGTGGATACGAAAAAAGGAATAAAGTTGATCGGGTGTATGATTATTTTGGAGGTGTTTTGTGCAAAGAGATAAAGTACTTATTATTAATCCGGGATCTACGTCAACAAAGGTTGCAATTTTCAAAGCAGAAGAAAATATTTTTACCCAAACCCTGTCACATAACATAGAAAAAATCAGAGCTTTTGATTCGGTAGTCAGTCAATTTGATTTCAGAAAAGAAGTCATTTTAAGCTGGTTAGATGAGATAGGTGTAAAAACTTCAGAATTAACTGCTGTTGTGGCCAGAGGCGGTATGATCAGATCTATACCATCGGGTATTTATGCGGTAACTGATTTTATGCAGGAAGATTTGAGAGTAGGTTTTCAAGGTGAACACGCATCTAATCTGGGAGGGCTTCTTGCTAGAAGTATAGCTGACCCGGAGGGTATAGGCGCATATATAGTAGACCCTGTATCTGTAGATGAGTTTATTGATATTGCAAGGATATCAGGTCATCCGGCCATTAAGAGATCCGCTCTCAGTCATGCATTGAATATTAAGGCGACAGCACACAAGGTTGCCGGCGACTTAGGCCGTCTTATCACAGAATTGAATATGATAGTTGTTCATCTCGGAGGTGGGATATCTGTAGTGCCAATGGAAAAGGGCAGGATAATAGATAATACCAGGGCTGATTCGGAAGGTCCTTTTTCTCCGGACAGAAGCGGTGGAAATCCTGTCGGTGATGTTGCAGCGATGTGCTTCAGTGGCAAATACACAGAAAAGGAAATGCTTCAAAAGACGAATAGTAAAGGCGGATTAATGTCACATCTCGGCACCAGTGATGTGCGAGAAGTGGAAAAACGAATAAAGGAAGGCGATAAGAAAGCAAAACTTATTCTGGAAGCTATGTGTTATCAAATAGGAAAACAGATCGGAGCAGTAGCTACATGTCTTAAAGGCGATGTGGATGTGATAGTACTGACCGGTGGAGTTGCTTATTCCGAGTTCGTAACTTCATATATAGAAGAGATGGTATCGTTTATCGCCCCTGTTAAGATTGAAGCCGGTGAAGACGAGCTTGCAGCACTTAACAATGCTTATTTAAGGATGATATCAGGTGAAAACAGACTAAAAGTATATGATGATGAGGTGAAAAACAATTAATAGTAGTGACAAAAACTTTAATATGAGTCACCTCATAGTTTTTTGGGTTGTAAAAAAATGGAAAAAGAGAAAATAAACAGAATTAACGAGCTGGCACATAAGGCTAAAGGAAAAGGTTTAACTCAGGAAGAAAAAATCGAGCAGGCGAAACTAAGAGAAGAATTTCTGGCGGAAATAAGGGCTGATGTACGGGCATCTCTCGAAAGCATTGAAATAGTTGATGATAATTCAAAACTGTCATAGCAGTTTTATATATCACCAAATCGATGATGTATTATGATGAAATCTTCAATAATTGGTGATATAATTTAACGGAGTTTTGAATTAAAAGGGAGAAAATTGATGGAAAAGCTAAGCACAAATGTTTTAAGAGATATGTTTAGGGATTTCTTTGTCAGTAAAGATCACTATGCAGGGGAGAGTGCCTCTCTTATTCCAAGTGAAGATAAGAGTCTTATGATAATAAATTCAGGTATGGCGCCACTAAAGCCATATTTTTCAGGTGCTCAAACACCGCCTTCAAAGAGAATGACAACATGTCAAAAATGCATTAGAACAAATGATATTGAGAATGTCGGAAAAACTGCAAGACATGCTACTTTTTTTGAAATGCTGGGAAATTTTAGCTTTGGAGACTATTTTAAGAAAGAGTCCCTTGAGTGGGGATGGGAATTTGTTACAGAATATCTTAAAATTCCGGAAGAAAGGCTTTGGGCGACTATATACGAAAATGATGAAGAAGCTTATGACATATGGAAAGATGTTATAGGAATGCCCGAAGAAAAAATCGTTCGCCTCGGTAAAGAAGATAATTTTTGGGAAATAGGTCTTGGTCCATGCGGACCATGTTCAGAAATATATTATGATAGGGGACCAGAGTGGGGATGTGATAGTCCGGACTGTAAACCCGGTTGTGAATGCGATCGATATATGGAGTTTTGGAATCATGTATTTACACAGTTTTCCAAGGAAGAGGATGGTTCATATACAGAGCTTGATCACCCTAATATTGATACCGGTATGGGACTTGAAAGAATTGCATGCATAATGCAGGACGTCGATTCTATTTTTGATATCGATACAATCAAGTATAGTAGAGATGCAATTACTGATATGGCCGGTATTGAGTATGAATGCGGTGACAGTAAAAAAGATATAAGCGTTAGAATTATTACGGATCATCTAAGATCGATGGTGTTTATGGTAGGAGACGGAATTCTACCAAGCAACGAGGGCAGAGGATATATTCTTAGAAGAATAATCCGACGAGCAGCAAGACATGCAAAACTAATTGGAATTACGGATCCAAATGCGATGACTAAGCTTTTGGAGACGGTTATAGAAGTATCCGGTGAAGCTTATCCTGAGCTTGTTGAAAAGCATGAATATATAAAGAAAATTATAAAAATTGAAGAAGATAATTTTGCAAGAACTCTGGATAAGGGTATGGAGATTCTTGAAGGCTATATGGCAGATATGAAAAAATCCGGAAGCATGGAGCTTGCCGGTAATCTGGCATTCAAGCTATATGATACATACGGATTTCCTGTAGAAGTAACACAGGAAATTCTTGAAGAAAATGAAATGACTCTTGATATGGATGGTTTTAATGAGAATATGAATCATCAAAAGAATATTGCAAGAGCACATCAGAGAAGTACAGAGGAGGAGGCCTGGAGAGATGCAAGTGGATATACAGAACTTCCACATACTCTCTTTCTGGGATATTCAGATAATATAGCATCTTCAAAGGTTGCATATATTGGTGACTATGATAAGGAAAGAAGATTCATAATCACAGAAGAAACACCTTTCTATGCGACCGCCGGGGGACAGATTTTTGACACCGGGACCATTAGTAATGGAGAAGATATAATTCGTGTTGTCGATGTAGAGAAAGATAACGGAATTTATCTTCATGTTATTCATCCTGAAGACACTAATGCTCTAAATCGTATACAAGTCGGAGAGAGTGTTGAACTTCAAATTGACTCTATAAGAAGACACAATATTGCAAGGTCACATTCTGCTACTCATCTTCTACAGAAAGCTCTACAGGATGTACTGGGAGATCATGTGCTTCAGGCAGGATCATATGTGGATGATAAATATCTACGTTTTGACTTTAACCATTTTCAACCTGTAACAACAGATGAAATTAAGAAGATTGAGGAAGTTGTCAATGAGAAAATCGATAAGTTCCTTCCAATATCAATGAAGGAAATGCCTATTGAAGAAGCTAAGAAAATGGGTGCGATGGCGATTTTCGGAGAAAAGTATGGGAGTATGGTCAGAGTAGTAAAAATGGGTGACTACAGTGTTGAATTCTGTGGAGGAACTCACCTTAATAATACCGGAATGATTGGAAGTTTTAAAATTACAAGTGAATCGGGAATTGCATCCGGAGTCAGAAGAATTGAAGCTATAACAGGGACAAATATTATAAAATACCTTGTAGAAAAAGAAACAACTATAAATGATGTTGCTGAAGCTCTTAAATCAACCAATAAGGATGTGGTAAAAAGAGCATTACAACTCGTTTCTCATAATAAAGATTTGGAAAAAACCATTAAAGAGCTAAAAGCAGAAGAAATACTCGGCTCAATAGACAGCATACTGAATTCTGCTGTAGAAGTTGGTGAAATTAAACTTATAACAAAGAAGTTTGAGGATACTGACATAGAACAACTTAGAAAAATCTCAGATGCTGTAAAAGCTAAGACAGCAGGTGTTGTAATGGTATTTGCAGCTATAAATGACAGTAAACTTACTTTTATAACTTCTGTTAGTGATGATCTTGTTGGTAAGGGATATCATGCAGGAAAAATAATAAAAACAGTAGCTGCAGCTGCAGGAGGCGGTGGCGGAGGAAAAGCGAATATGGCTCAGGCAGGAGCAAAGGATATTTCTAAAGTTGATGAAGCCCTTGATAAGGCTATAGAAGCAGTTTCTGATTAGTTGAGGAGGATATAATGAGCAAAAATACAATTATGTTTGAAGGATTTAAGGACAACCAACTTGATAAAAAAGAAACTCTGATGGAGATTTATAACGCATTGAACGAGCGGGGCTATAATGCCATAGATCAGATAGTTGGATATCTTACATCTGGAGACCCTTCCTATATAACGAGCTACAATAATGCGAGAAGCTTAATACTAAAGATGGATAGAGACGAGTTGCTGGAAGAAATACTGGTAAGCTATCTCGATAATATAAAGAAATAATGAGAATTCTAGGGCTTGATATAGGAGATAAAACAGTGGGGGTCGCCGTGAGCGACCCTCTTGGCATTATTGCTACCGGTGTGGCAACAATTGAAAGGATAGGCATAAGAAAAGACACAGGTAAGGTTCTGGATTATATCAAGGAATATAACTGTGAAAAGGTGATTATCGGTCTTCCTCTAAATTTGGATGAAAGCGATTCAATACAAACTCAAAAGGTTAGGGAATTTCGAGATATGCTTGAAAATAAGCTGAAAAGCTCAGGCAGTTTATCCAAAGTGACTATAGAATGGCAAGATGAAAGGTACTCTACAGCAGAAGCAGAGGATGTTCTAATTGAAGCAAACATGTCGAGAGAGGATAGAAAGAAAATTATAGACAGACAGGCGGCTATTGTTATTTTGCAAAGGTATTTAGATAGAAAGAAGGATTAATTTGCTTTTAGATCTGGATAAAAAAATAAATAAATGGAAAATATATTTGGAATCTATGACGAAATGGATTATTGTTGCAGTTCTGACAGGTGTAACATGCGGCATCATAGGATCATTGTTCAAAATAGGAGTAGGATATGCAACAAACTTCAGATCTTCATATAATTTTATATTATTCTTTTTACCTTTAATTGGACTTCTTATAGGTAAAATATATCATCTTGCAGGTACAGCAGGGCGAAATCCTAATGATATTATTGAGCAGGTTCAGAACGGGGAGGGATTAATACCTAGGCTTATTCCGGCTATTTTTTTTGCTACATTTCTTACACACTTAGGTGGGGGGTCCGCAGGAGAGGGAGCAGCTCTTCAAATGGGCGGTACTGTAGGATTTACTATTGGTAAATGGATTAAACTGGATGATAAAGACCTAAGAACTATAACAATCACAGGTATAGCGGCATACTTTGCAGCTTTATTCAATACTCCGGTTGCCGCAACAATATTTGCCATGGGAGTTATTACTGTAGGAGTAGTCTACCATGTTGCACTTCTGCCATCACTGGCAGCTTCTATAATAGCGTTTAAAGTATCCAATATATTTGGATTAACGCCTAAAAAATTCGCACCGGAAATTCCTAACCTGGAAGTGTTAACAATATCAAAAGTTATTATACTATCAATCCTTTGTGCAGCTGTCGCGGTATTACTATGTAAATCAATCCATTTGACAAGACGTTTTGCTGAAGAGAAGATACCGAACGAATGGATAAGAGTAATAGCAGGATCTATATTAATTGTTATTTTATCTATAGTATTTTCAAGTGGAGATTATAATGGTGGAGGCAGCGAGATAATTTCCAGAGCTTTGCAGGATGGAGAGAGTATATCGTATGCTTTCCTTGTTAAAATCATATTTACATCAATAACTCTTGCTGTCGGATTCAAAGGCGGAGAAATAGTTCCCAGCTTTTTTATAGGAGCTACATTTGGATGTACAGCAGGGCAACTTCTAGGTTTACCTACAGAATTTGCTGCAGCTTTAGGAATGGTATGTGTTTTCTGTGCTGCAACTAATACACCTCTAGCATCTATATTCTTATCAGTAGAACTATTCGGTGGAGAGGGTATAATATTTTTTGCGATAGGATGTGCGTTTGCATATGTGTTATCAGGATATAATGGTTTATATTCAAGTCAGAAAATATTGTACAGTAAACTTAAAGCGCAATATATAAATGTCTATGCAAATGCACACCGTGAAGGGGAGACTACGGAAGCTGAGAAGAAGCACCCTTAACGCTTATAAGTAAATAAATTTATCGACATGTAACTATTCCTAAAATCATAATTTTGGGAATAGTTATTCATTCCAATATGACTAAGAATGAATAATTTAACAATTCAGAACCGAGGCTCTTTACAGTTGGATGCAGTTAACTGTAAGAAGCCTCGGCTCTTTTAATAAAAACACACTATTTGGAAACATAGCCCACTAAGGGTTATGAAACCTATTAATTAATAATTAATGAATTGGTATAAAAAGAATATCTCCCGGATGAAGATCTTCTTCACCTATATCATTCACCTCACGAATTTCATATATATAGTCTCTTATGTCCATACCATTAGTATGGTATCTCTCTGCAATATTCCAGAGATTACCATCTTCCTCAACAACTACCTGAACATAAGTGTCAAAAGATGTTGCTTGAGCTCTATTATAATTGAATAAGCTGTATCCGGCAAAAACAGTTATCATTATTGTAATGAGTATGAATATAAAGAACCTTATCGGTTTAACTATTCTGTAATTACGTCTTTTCATTTTGTTCACCTTCCTTCGACGAACATCTGTTCTTAAATAGATTATAAACAAATGTTCTTATAATGTCAACAAAAAAATGAACAAAGGTTCGATAAATTTTAAGAATTAATCTTTTGTCAAATCAGCAAAATTCGCTTTAATGAAAGCAGCTAATTCCAAGGGGTTCATGATGATCTGAGCTCCCCTTTTACCTGCAGAAAAATAAATTTCATCAAATAAAATTGCCGTCTCATCTATATATGTAGGGTAATTTTTCTTCATACCTATAGGAGAACACCCTCCCCTAAGATAACCTGTGAGATCAAGAATTTCTTTAAGATGGATCATTTCGATTTTTTTATTGCCTGAAACGGCTGCAGCTTTTTTAAAATCGAGATTTCCACTTACAGGAATAAGAAAAACATATAACGCATTATTGTCACCACGTGTTATAAGAGTCTTAAAGATTTCATCTTTTGATACTCCAAGCTCTTCTGCTGCATGATCTCCGGAAAGATCGTTTTCATTATATGCATATTCAGAGGTTTTATACTTTAACCCATTGCTCTCTAAGAGCCTCATGGCATTAGTTTTGGTAGAAGATGGTTTAGACATTTTTACTCCTCCCACGTTCTTCTATACGATCAAAGAAGTTATATATCGATTGTCTTTTTGAAAAGAAGAAAATCAGTATGATTCCTGTAATAAGTGAAAGTATACCAATAGCGACGTAGTTGTTTGTTTTAAGAAAATGTCCGAGGAGCAAACTTCCGAACATTGCAGGAGTTCTTCCAAGTGTTGAAATAAAAATAAAAGAGTAGATATTCATATCGGAAATTCCGGCAGCGTATCCCAGTATATCTTTAGGCAGCCCGGGTATAAAGTAAATCAAGAATAAAATTGTAAGACCTTTACCCGAGTTAAGTTTTTTTCTATAATAGTCAATTTTCTCGTTATTAAATAAAGTTGATATTGCTTCTCTACCAAGGACTTTAGCGAGATAAAATGTTATGATTGAGCCTATTATTGCTCCCACAATGGATAAAATATATCCTTTTAAAACACCGAATATATAGCTTCCGGCAAATTGTATCGGCTGACCGGGAAGAAAACATATAATTATTTGAAATATTTGTAATCCTATAATAATAAAAGCAGCTTCATTCTTATACCTATTGAGAAAAATAGGAAGTTCTTGAGTAAGCCAGGCGCTATTTAAGAGAGTATCCCTATATTTAATGAGTATTATTAAAGGAATACCTATCAAAATAAACCCCAGGAGGACTAATCTAAATATTAAAAATATTTTTCTTTTCTTTTCCATACGCCTGAATATTAAAGTTCAATCATTCCCTTCTTAAAAAGCCAATCGAGACTTTTGATCAGTCCGAATCGTGAATGTTCGTAGGTCAATCCACCCTGAAAGTATGCAATATAAGGTTCTCTTAACGGTGCATCAGCACTTAATTCAATAGAAGAACCCTGTACAAAAGAGCCGGAAGCCATTATGACCTGATCCTGATAGCCGGGCATTTCCCAAGGAACAGGCGTTACATAAGAGTCGATCGGTGATGCAGCCTGGATAGCCTGGCAAAATGTTACAGTTTTGTCCGGATCAAGGAATTTTATTCCCTGGATTATATCGCTTCTGTGGGACATAGCTTTAGGCATCACCTCATAACCAAAATCATGGAATATAAGTCCTGTAAGCATAGCTCCCTTTACAGCTGCGTTAACTACTTGAGGAGCGAGAAACAAACCTTGCAGAACTCCCCTGTTTTGACCATAGGTAAGCCCGCAATCGGCACCTATTCCGGGGCAAGTAAGTCTATTAGCTATTCTGTCTATTAAATCTTTTCTGCCGACTATGTATCCGCCGGTGAGAGCGATCCCCCCACCCGGATTTTTAATAAGAGAACCTGCCATAACATCTACACCGAATTCAGTAGGTTCATAAAAATCAACAAATTCACCATAACAGTTATCGAGCATGACAATGATATCAGGGTTGATTGAATGAACCATTTCAGTCACAGTTCTGAGGTTTTCTAAAGAAATAGCAGGTCTCCAATCGTATCCGGTGGATCGTTGCATGGCGACTACCGTGGTCTTGTCGGTTATTGAAGCTTTTATTGCTTCGAGGTCGACATCAAGATCCTTAAGGGGAACTTCTATATATACAACACCGTAGTCAAGAATAGTTCCCTCAAATTTGTTACTGTATTTACCTATGACAGTTTCAAGTGTGTCATAAGGCTTTCCGGTTGCTTCAACAAACTCATCACCGGGTTTTAATATTCCGTACAATGTTGAAGCTATAGCATGTGTACCGTTTACTATATTAGGCCTAACCAAAGCCGCTTCCGTCTTAAAAACGGAAGAATATACTCTTTCAACGGCATCTCTTCCCGAATCACCATATCCATATCCTGTACTCCAGTCAAAGTGAGTTGCATTTATATTGTTATCTTGAAAAGCTTTCAGGATTTTAAGCTGACAGACGGCGGAAATATCGTCGGCTTCCTTGTATCTGTCTGCAAGCTTTTCCTCAGCGTTGTTTACAATTTTAATTATTTCAGGTGATATACTGAAGTCTTTTATCAGATGTTCAGCGTATTTACTGTTTATCATTGTTGTTATCCATATTTGTTATTATTTATATTATATTAATTATATATTAGATTATTTATCATCCGTTCTTTCGAGTTCCCACTCCATATCGTTGACAAGATCTCGTTTTACGTTCATTTTGTGTTTTGCATAAAGCTGTGTTGTTGTCACCTGTTCATGATCCAGTAAAGCCTGAACATCATATATTGAATTTCCTCTACCAATAAGTGAAGTTGCTGCTGTTGCTCTCAGTTTATGCGGACTGTAGCCGGATTTCCTTGTTGTGTTAAGAGCGATCGATGTATATTTCTTAACCAGATCTCTGACAGCGCGTTCAGTAATTCTTTTGCCCTGAAGTGACAAAAACAAAGCATCCTCATGGGCATTATTTTGGATTATAACGTTATTTCTTTCATTCTTGAGGTAATCATTGACAACAAGGGTTACAGACTTGTTAAGAGGCATTATAGACTCTTTTCCTCTTTTCCGGAAAATTTTAAATTCACCTCTTGAGAAATTAAATGATGATACGTTCAGCTGCTGAAGTTCGCTGAGCCTAAGACCATATGTAATAAAAAGTACAAGTATAGCCTTGTCGCGAAGTTTAGTTTTTTCCCAGTAAACTCTTTCGTGTGAAGTCAGATTTTTTCCGTTCGAAACAGCATCCAGCATTATCATTACTTCATCGTCTTGAAGAGCCTTTACTTCCCTCTCCCCCGGTTTCGCAACCTTAATGGGATCAAATCCGTCTGTAATATTTTTTTCGACAATACCATCACGATAAAGCTGTTTAAAAAGAACCGATATAGAAGATTTTTTGCGTGCGAGAGACGGATTACTGTTCTCATAAACGGTAACAGTTTCTCCGTCATCCACTATATATTTACGGCAGAAGTCGATGAAGAGATTGATATCCTGAGATACAATTTTATTAATTTCATCGGAAGAAATATCCTTGATTATTTCTGCTTGAGTGAGATCGGTTTCATTGATGAGATAATTAAAGAAAAACCTTATATCGTTAAGGTAGGCCAATCGTGTCATAGGAAGTACATTGCCTTTTAGATACGAAAAATATGACCTTAGAAAAGAAGGCAGTTCATTTTGTATGGCTTCGCATGCCATATATATATCATTCTCCTTCTTTACTATGTTATCAGGTTTGTCACTTTTATTATGTATCCTGAATTCTTTATTGTCGTAAGTTTTTTTGCTCATATTTAATATATTTAGTATTTAAGTATTTCATTTGATATTTGATCAACGTTATCATTTTTATGTGTTTCAAGATTAACGGAAAAGTCATATCTTTTCAGCCAAGTCAATTGTCTTTTAGCATAATGCCTTGTGTTGGTCATTATTTCTGAGACGGCTTCCCTTAGGTTAGATCTTCCTTCTATATATTCAATCATTTCTTTATATCCAATTGCTTTAAGAGCAGGAGTTTCTGATGTATATCCTAATTTAAGGAGAGTACGGACCTCCTGTTCAAGACCGTTTTTAACCAAAATAAGAACCCTTTTATTGATACGTTCATATAAATCCTGACGATCCATAGATATAGAAAAAAGTTTAAAATCATATTTCGTATTAACAGGACATTCTGATAGAGGTTTAATAGAGTTACCGGATTCATATGCCTCAATAGCTCTTATAATCTTTCGAAGATTATTCGGATGAATTCGTGAAGCGGATTCAGGGTCTATTGCGGTCAGATAATGATGCATATACTCATTGCTGTTTTCTGCAGCCATATTCTCAAGCTCCTTACGCCTTTCAAGATTACCCTGATAGCCTGCAAAATCCATTTTATATAGTATCGAATTAAGATAAAGCCCCGTCCCTCCACAGATTATAGGTGTTTTATCACGTGATAGGATATCGTCTATAACTGTCAAAGCAAGCTTTTGATATGTTGCAACTGTCATATTATAGTCGGGATTCACTATGGAATAGAGATGGTGCTTAACAGTCGACATTTCCGCTTCCGATGGTTTTGCACTGCCGATATCCATATGATTATATAATTGAATAGAATCACAATTAACTATTTCACCGTTGATTTTCTGTGCAAGGCTATATGCAATTTTGCTTTTACCAACTGCTGTAGGGCCGGTAATAATATAAACTGTGTTATTCTTCGACATTATTTTACCTCTATCTACGTCTAAAAGACTGTTCTATTTCATATTTAGTGACTTTGAAGAATGTCGGCCTGCCGTGAGGACAACTGAATGGATTTTCACATCTGGAAAGACTTTCTACTAGTTCCTTGATTTCAAGTTCGGATAACTTATCGTTAGCCTTAACAGCCGATTTACAGGATTTTAAGATAAGTTTATCTATGACAATCCGGTTGTCAATATCGGTTATTTCATTAAGAGTATCAAGGTATGCAGATACAAACCTCTCTGCTTCTTCTTTTGTCATATAAGCAGGAATTCCTCTGACAATGAATGAATTGACGCCAAAATCGCTTATATCATAACCCATTTTAGTTAAAGTATAAATCCAGTCTCTATCAATATTATACACATCAGCACTAACCCACAATGTGAAGGGTTTAAGAATAGGTTGCGGTAATTGTTCTGATTTTTTGAAGTTTTTGATAAAGTTTTCATAAAAAATTCTTTCATGAGCTGCATGTTGATCGATTAGATATATGGTATCTTTCGCCTGCATAATGATATATGTATCGAATATATATCCTTTGAGTATCAATTCATCAAAATTAAAAGTGCTTGTTGATATAGATTGATTTACAAGGGGTTCTGTATTGGTATTAAATGACGGTTTATAATTTAAGGAAGGTTTTTTATAAACCTCAATGTCTTCCCCTGTTGCAGAATATGTATCCGAGAGATCCATTTGATTATCCCGATTCAGTCCTTGAAGATATTCTCGTATATCCACAGGGACAGTTATGTCCTGATTTATAGATTCTTGATATTGAGATAAATGAAGTGATTTCACAGTAGGGACAGCTTCTTCTGTATTCATAACCGATGCTATGGCATCTGCCACAAGAGTGATTATTTCTTTCTGATTAAGAAATTTAATTTCTTTTTTTCCCGGATGGATATTCACATCTATAGTGTCAGGTTCAATATCAATGAAGAGTATTGCAATAGGAAATCCCTGAAATATCCTGTCACCATATCCTTTTTCTATTCCTTTGTTAATATCTTCACTGTGGACTAATCTTCCATTAACAAAGAATAATTGCCCTCTTCTTGTCGATTGAGTTGTACCCGGATCAGATATAAATCCTTGTATACCTTTACCTGCAACAGGTATAAGATTAGCATATTCTTTGTTCGGATATGCTCGTTTTATTGCCGATAAAGTATCACCGCCCCCATCGGTGTTAAAAATGCTTGTTCCATTGTTTAATAAAGAAAATCTTATATTTGAATAACGAATAGCATATTGTTGAACAAGATCGATAACAGCTGCAGCTTCACGTGCATCGGTACCCATAAATTTTCGTCTTGCAGGAGTATTATAAAAAAGCTCTTCAATAATTATTGTAGTTCCAATATTGGTGCCTACAGCTTCTCTGGAAAAAATACGACCCCCATGCAAAATTAATTTTGTGCCGGAAGTCTCTTTTTCGGTACGTGTTACTATTGTCAGTCTCGAAACGGCAGATATACTTGCAAGTGCTTCTCCTCTGAAGCCTAATGAAGTTATATTATCCAGGTCGCTGACAGAAGCCAGTTTACTGGTTGCATGTCTTAAGAAAGCTGTTTCTGTTTCTTCTGACGGAATCCCGGATCCGTCATCCGTAACTCTAATATATGATTTGCCACCATTTCTTATTTCGATTATTAGAGAATCCGCTCCGGCATCAATAGAGTTTTCAATTAATTCTTTAACAACGGAAACAGGTCTTTCAATTACTTCCCCTGCTGCAATTTTGTCCGCAATAAAGCTATCAAGCACTCTAATCAATATCTTCACCTCCAAGATCTATGACTTCATTAATTATATCATGCAGGGTATTTAAAGCATTAATCGGTGTCATTGTATTTATATCAATCTCAGATATCCTTTCGATAACGGGATTGTATTTATAAGAACCTGATGAGTCAATTTCCAAGTCATTAAAGCTTTCTGCAAAGAATGACAACTGCTTCGACTCCGGTTTTGGCATAAATTGTCCCTCTTCTAATTCTCTAAGTTTTATCATTGCAGATCTTCTTATTTCATTAGGTATACCTGCTATTTTTGCAACATGTATTCCATAGCTTTTACTTGCCGGTCCATCAACAATATTGTGAAGAAAGACGACATTAGATCCATCTTCCGAAACAGCAACAGAAAGATTTGTAATATTATAATATTCACTTTCTAATGCAGTAAGTTCATGGTAATGAGTAGCAAACATGGTCCTGATTTTATTTTCTGACTTAGAAAGGTATTCAACAGTTGCCCAGGCGATAGAAAGCCCGTCAAAAGTACTTGTACCGCGACCTATTTCGTCTAAAATGATAAGGCTGTGTTCAGAAGCATTTCTGAGTATGTTGGAAAGTTCACTCATCTCAATGAAAAAAGTGGACTGTCCATAAGCCAGATTATCAGATGCACCGATCCTGGTAAATATTCTGTCTACAACACCTATTGATGCCGATTCAGCAGGAACAAAAGATCCGATTTGTGCCATTAGAACAATCAGAGCTGTCTGTCTCATATACGTTGATTTACCGGACATGTTAGGACCGGTAATAATCAGTATGGATCTGTCATCGGAGTTTATTATAGTATCATTGGAAACAAACATACCCGCTCCAATGATTTGTTCAACTGTCGGGTGCCTTCCCTTTTTAATGTCAATAACATTATTATCGGTAACACTAGGCTTGTTATATCCGTTTTCAGTTGCAACAACAGCAAAAGAAAGAAGAACATCAAGAGTTGCGATAGCAGTTGATGCATCCTGAAGAGATCTGATATAAGGAATTATGCTAGCTCTTAATTTCTTAAATTCCTCATACTCAATTTTATTAATTTTGGTTTCTGCATTTAAAAGAAGACTTTCTTTTTCCTTAAGTTCAGGTGTTATATATCTTTCGTTGTTAACCAGGGTTTGTTTTCTTATATAATTATCAGGAACCTTATCTATCATGCCTTTGCTTACATCGATGTAATAACCGAACACCTTATTAAAGCCGACCTTAAGTGTCTTAATACCGGTTCTTTCTTTTTCTGAAACCTCAAGACCGGCAATCCAGCTCTTGGTGTCTTTAATAGAGTCAATCATATTATCAAGCTCTTTTGAGTATCCTCTTTTGATTATCCCGCCCTCTGTCAGGAGAAATGGCGGATCATCGCATAGTGCTTTTTCTATATTATCGTAAAGAATATTAAATTCTGAGATTTCCGTATTAAGCTGACGCAGAAGAGTCGTATTAAAAGAATTAAGCTCTTCTTTAATATCAGGAATTTGCCCTAAGGTTGTTTTAAGGGCGATAAGATCTCTTGCATTTGCTCTTCCCGTTGCAATACGAGATGTAAGTCTCTGAAAATCATAGACATGTTTGAGTAAATTAGTAATATTTCTTGCAGAAAGAGGATTTTTTTTCAGTTCTTCTACAGCATCAAGTCTTAGATTGATTTCATCGGGAACGATAAGAGGTTCCATCAGCCATTTTCTTAGTAGTCTGGCTCCCATTGCCGTCTTTGTTTTATTTAATACACCGAGAAGCGATCCTCTAATACTATGATCATAGACTGTTTCAAGCAGCTCAAGATTACGTACAGTAGAGCGATCCAGCTGCATAGTGTTTCCTTTTTTCTTAATCAGAAGCTTCGTTAACTGATTCAGTTCCTGCTTTTGCGTATCCAGAAGATACATAAGCAGAGAGCCCACAGAAGCAATGATTTCTTCTCGTTCTTCTATTCCCAGAGAAATAAGAGAAGAAACGTTGAATTGTTTAAGTATAACTTTTTCACACAAATCTGTTCTATAGTATGAAGGATCTACAGTATCAATATAGATATCAAGCTGTTTGTCGGAAAGACTTTTTCTTATTAAATCAGCCTGTTCTTCACTTAAGATAAGTTCCCTGACACCGGATACAGCAAGTTCATCTGCAAGTAGTGTATGATACTCATCATCTTGAAAATCAGTTGTGATAATCTCCCCTGTCGACACATCGGCTATTGTAAGTGAGGTAGTATTTTCAGATATATAAGCAGAAGAAATATAGATATTAAGATTTGAATCGGAAGATTCGATAATATCCAATGTACCCGGTGTATATATGCGTACTACATCTCTTGCCACTATAGTCTTTGCTTCTGCAGGATCTTCCATTTGCTCACAGATTGCAACTTTGTGACCGTTTTTACAAGTCTTGTTATATAAGACTGAACTGAATGATACGGAACGCCACACATAGGAGCTCTTTCTTTTAAACCGCAGTTACGTCCTGTCAATGTAAGTTCCAGTTCTTTTGAGGCAATCAAAGCATCCTCGAAGAACATTTCATAGAAATCTCCGAGTCTGAACATAAGAATTGCATCTTTATGTTCTTCTTTAATTCTATAATACTGTTGCATCATAGGCGAGAGCTTTTCCTGTATCATATTACCTCCGTAAACAGATGTAGGGGGACACATATCCCCCTACCTACCATCTGTGTATGTAACAATTGAATTAATAAGTTGGTGAGTTTATTTCTTTTTATAGGCCTCAAGACCAAGCTTAATAAGCTCACAAGCTCTTCTCATTTTATCCGGAGTAAGAACATAAGCTATACGAAGCTCATCGGCGCCAAGTCCTTCTGTTGCATAGAATCCGGCTGCAGGAGCAAACATAACGGTTTCACCGTTATCATCGAATTCTTTAAGCAGGAACATAAGAAAATCTTCAATGTCATTAACAGGAAGTTTGGCTGTCATATAAAATGCACCTGCAGGTTTTTGACAAACGATTCCGGGAATTTTTGAGAGCTCTTCATAAGCGGCGTCTCTTCTGTTCTCATACTCAGTTCTTACTTCATCATAATAGGACTTGTCTAATCTGTAAAGAGCAGCAGCTCCTACCTGTTCAAGTGTTGCAACACAAAGTCTTCCCTGAGCCAGTTTTAGAATTGCTTCCATGAACTCTTCATTCTTAGATATGATAGCTCCGATTCTTGCTCCGCAAGCTGAGAATCTCTTGGAAACGGAATCAATCAGGATAACTCTGTCTTCAATTTCTTTAAGTTGACCGAAAGAACCGGCTTCTGCACCGTCATAAACGAACTCTCTGTAAACTTCATCAGAGATTATCCACAGATCGTGTTTGATTGCGATATCGGCGATGAGCTTCATATCTTCCTTTGAAAGAACTCTTCCTGTAGGGTTACCGGGTGAAATTGAGCAGATTGCTTTGGTTTTTTCTGTAATAGCAGCTTCGATAAGATCTCTCTTAGCCCAATCAAATCCGTCTTCAGCTGAAGTTGTAAGAGGAACGATTTTGCCGCTTACCTGGTTACAGAAAGTGCTGTAGTTAGTATAGAAAGGCTCAGCCATCAAAACCTCGTCTCCGGGATTTAGAATAGCAGTAAATGTGCTTATGATAGCTTCAGACCCTCCGTTTGTGATAAGAATATTCTTTCTCTCATAATGCATGTTATGCATTTTCGACATATAATCGATCATAGCATCAATTAGTTCAATAACTCCGCCTGATTCAGCGTATGCAATTACCTTGTTGTCAAAGTTATCGATAGCTTCTTTAAAGACAGAAGGAGTCTCAATGTCCGGCTGACCAATATTAAGGCGATATACAGTTTTTCCTTCTGCTTCAGCCTCGAATGCAAAAGTATTAAACCTTCTGATAGGTGAAAACTGCATTTCTGCGACTCTGTTTGATACTTTCATATTGTTATCTCCTTATATAATAATAGTAATGTTGAAATATAGCTTATTATGATAAAAGTTAGCGTTTAGCGTTATATTTTATAAGTTTTATGTGATGCTTCAACAACCTGCAGTACATCAATATTATTATCGCATGTTTTTGGTGAAAGTAAAAGCAAAAACTCGATATTTCCTTTGTTACCTTTAATTGGTGAAAATGTTAATGCTTCAGGGTAGAGATCAGAGTCTTTTGAATAGTTGATTACATTCTTGATAACTTGAATGTGAACATTAGAATCTTTAATAATTCCTCCTTTTCCTACCTGTTCTTTTCCGGCTTCAAACTGTGGTTTGATGAGACATAAAACATGCCCGTCAGTTGCAAGAATTGAGGCAGCAACCGGAAGGATATGTTTTAAAGATATAAAACTCACATCAATAGTGACAAGATCAACGGAATCTTGTATAAGTTCGGTATTAAGATATCTTATGTTTGTTTTTTCAATATTAATAACCCTTGGATCGGATCGCAATTTATAATCCAGCTGCCCGTAACCGACATCAATAGAATATACTTTTACCGCACCGTGCTGAAGCATACAGTCGGTAAAACCGCCGGTAGAAGCTCCCATATCGACACAAATGGCATCCTCACAGGAAATCCCCCATTTTTTAATAGCCTTTTCAAGTTTAAGGCCACCTCTGCTCACATAAGGGCATTCTTTGCCTTTCACAATTATTTCAACATCGGTATTAAACTTTGTACCGGCTTTATCCTCAATAGAACCTTCTACAGAGACCAAGCCGGCCATTATTATTTTCTTTGCCTTTTCTCTTGATTCGGCAAGACCTTTATTAACGAGAAGAACATCAAGCCTTTCCTTCAAAGTATGAGATTATCCTTTCCGATACAGATTCAGCGTCCATATTACATTCTGATCTAAGCTCGCTGACAGAGCCGTGCTCAACAAATTTATCAGGTATTCCAATGTTTATAATATCATAATCAACATTATCGTTTGCACTTCTGAAGGATTCGCCGAAACCGCCACTTAGGACATTATCTTCCATAGTGACAACAAGTTTGGAATTAATGTTTGACCATTTGGAATCCATAGGCTTAACAACGCATACATTGGTTACCCCGACATCATATCCTTTTTCTCTGAGTATCTCAGCTGTTTTAATTGCCTCGTCGAGCATACTTCCCACAGCTAAGATATTTATATCATTTCCTTCGCTTAAGACATTATTGAAACCTTTGAAAGGTTTTATTCTTAAATGATTAGTCTCACTCGATCCTCTCGGATATCTGATTGCTACAGGACAATCCATATCTATTGCAAAATCAAGCATTTCTTCAAGCTGGTTACCGTCTGCAGGTGTGAGAATTGTTATTCCGGGTATCATGTTTAAATATGAAAGATCAAATTGTCCATGATGGGTTTCACCGTCAGCACCGACAAGACCTGCTCTGTCGATAGCAAACACTACATGAAGATTCTGAAGAGCAACATCTTCTATCAAGTAGTCAAAAGATCTCTGAAGAAAGCTTGAATAAATTGCTACAACAGGCTTTAAGCCTGATTTTGCAAGACCTGCAGCGAAAACAACAGCATGCTCCTCTGCTATACCTACATCAAAATATCTGTCTTCATGTCTTTCCCAGAATGGAGTAAGACCGGTTGCGGTACCCATCGCTGCAGTTATGGCTACTATCTTATCATCTGAATCAGCAAGAGAGGCTATTTTCTCGCCAAATACCTGAGAATAGGATTTTGAAGTGCTTTTAGTTTTTTCTTCTCCGGTTTCAATATCGAAAGGTCCGATACCATGAAATTTTCTCGGATATTTTTCTGAATATTCATAACCTTTGCCCTTTTTTGTAATTACATGAATAAGAGTCGGGCCGTCATACTTCGAAGCCGCAATAAAAATATCCTGCATATCCTTTATGTTATATCCGTCGACCGGGCCAAAATACTTGACACCAAGAGCCTCGATAAGATGTCCTTCTTCGCTGAGAAAAGAAAATTTCAGTTTTTCTTTTGAGTTTGTCAGTTTTCGTTGAAGAGGATATCCGATAATCGGAATATTACCCAGAGCGGATTTTACGGAAACTTTAGCACTGTCATATTTATCAGAGGATCGTATTTTGTTCAGATACTTTGACATCACACCTACATTATGTGCAATAGACATTCCGTTATCATTCAGAACAATTGTAAGTTTTAGTTTTCTTGCTCCTATATCGTTAAGAGCCTCATACACGATTCCGCTTGTTAATGAGCCGTCTCCGATTACGGCTACAACGTTATAATCTTCACCGCTTATATCTCGAGCTGTAGCCATACCACACGCAGCACTTATGGAAGTGCTGGAGTGACCGGTCTCATATACATCGTGTTCACTTTCTCTGGATTTTGGAAAACCGGACAACCCTTTGTATTGTCTGAGTGTGTCAAATCGGTTTGCCCTTCCGGTCAGAATTTTATGTACATATGATTGGTGGCCGACGTCATATATTATCTTATCTTTCGGACTGTCAAAAGCTCTCATAAGGGCAACTGAGAGTTCGACAATACCAAGATTGGATGCAAGATGACCGCCGGTTACAGATATTTTATCAAGCAAAAATTCCCTGATATCTGAACAAAGATCGTTAAGCTCACGAATATCCGCTGTCTTGCAAACCTCGAGCAGATTATCTTTTTCAAGGTCATATTTCATAGTTTTTACTTCCTTCTGGTTTTAAGAGAATCAGCCAGTTCTAAGAAGAAGCTGACATTTTCACCATAATGTTCAATAGCTGCCTTTGCTTTCTCAGTACGACTGTTGAGCATGGACTTTGCCTTATTTATACCATGGACACACACATTATTGCATTTACCGAGATCTTTGTCCTTACCGACATGTTTGCCCATAGATAAAGAATCTCCTTCAAAATCAAGTATATCATCTAAAATCTGAAAACCTATACCTATATTCATAGCATAATATGCAAAATCATTTATTAGTTTTTCGTCAGCATTTGCCAAATTCAGTCCTGCGATTACAGGTGCAGTAATAAGATCTCCGCATTTATGTTCATCAATAAAATGAACAATATCAGGAGTTACATTTTGATGTTCATTTTGAACATCGGCTACTTGTCCTGCAATCATACCCTTTATACCTGAACGGGAAAGGATAATATTGGCTGCCTTTGTGTGATTAATCATTTTAGTATGACTATAGGAATTAGAAAGAATTTGAGAAGTAAGTACTTCAGCAGCTGTATTAAGCAGTGCATCTCCGGCAAGAATAGCAATGTCCTCACCAAAAACCTTGTGATTTGTCGGTTTTCCACGTCTTAAATCATCGTTATCCATTGCCGGCAGATCATCATGAATAAGCGAGTAAGTATGTATATATTCTACACAGCATGCATAGGGTAAAGCTTCTTTAATGTCTCCACCTGCAAAATCACAGGCTGCAAGGAGAAGTACCGGTCTAAGCCTTTTCCCTCCCACAGTAAGGCTGTATTTAACGCTTTCATACAGTGAAGAAACATATTCATCTACTTGAGGAATATAATCAAGAAGATGGGTATTTATAATTGTTCTATATTCTTCAAAACTAAGCATCGTTCTTTATCCCCTCCTCATATATACTGATGTGCTGATCTGCATCGTCAAGAATTTTCTTGCAAAATTCAGCTTCTTTTATGCCCTGATCGAATAACTTTAAAGATTCTTCCAGTGTAGTTGCCTGTAAACCTATTTTTGATACCGCTTCTTGAAGATTTGAAAAAGCTTCTGTGAAGGTTTTTTCTTTCATTTCAGGTTGTCCTTTCTTATTTTAATGACTTTTGCAGTAAAATCTCCACTGTTCATTTTTACGATATAATTATTATTGACAACAAGATTGTCAATATCGGAAATTATGTGATTATTATCATCAAGAACAGCGGCATAACCTTTGCTGAGAATATTAAGCGGGTTGTTTTCTTTCAATGATATAAGAAGTTTATCTATTTCATTCTTTGCATCTGAAATTTTTCTATTGGTATTAGAAAAAAGAAGATCTGTTTTTAGAGAAAGCTTCTCTCTTTCTCCTGCGAGTTTAAGTCTGGTAGATTCGAGTAAAAGCTCCCTGTATCTTAAAATATCTTCTATAAGTTTTCCTGTATCCATAACAGCCATATCAGCAGCTGCTGTAGGTGTTTCTGCCCTTATATCAGCAACAAAGTCACTTATTGAAACATCGGATTCATGACCTACTGCACTTATCACGGGTATTTCAGATGCAAATATTGCTCTTGCCACGTTTTCGTCATTAAAGGCGGCAAGATCTTCTGCAGAACCTCCACCCCTTCCAACTATCAGTGTATCTATTTTAAAGCCTTCCTTAGATAGTTTATTTGCTAAATTGATATTTGAGCAAATACTGTCGGGAGCTCCTATTCCTTGCACTTGAGTTGGAAAAATAATTATGTCAGTCAGATTATTTTTTGCTGTAATTATCTTCTTTATATCTTCTATGGCTGCACCTGTCGCAGCTGTTATTACACCTATTCTTAAAGGAAAAGACGGAATGGGTTTTTTCCATTTCGGATCAAACAGGCCTTCTTCACTGAGTTTTTTCTTGATACGTTCAAGTTCAAGTAAAAGATCACCTTCTCCTATAGACTGAACAAATCGAACACTAAAAGAATAGTAACCTCCTTTTGGATATGGGCTGATATCTCCAATAACAATAACACTTTTCCCGTTTTGCACAAGAGACATATCGATCTTAACAGCATTAGATCCCCAGATATTGCATTTTAAACTGCTTTTCTTATCCCTTAAAGTGAAATAATAATGTTGTCCGCTTTTATTTAATCCGTTAATCTCTCCTTGAACAGGAAGTTGCTGCAGGTTAAGGTCTGATCTGAGTTTTTGTGCTATATATTCATTGAATTGTGAGACAGTTATCGGTTTCATCTGTTCTCCTGTTTAAACGCTGTGCCAGTCTTGCAATTCCAACAGCATTATCGCTGCTAAGTGTTGCAGATCCGAAAAATATATTTACTATGTTGTTATTATTTACTGATGTCAGTTTTTTTCGGAGATATTTGCTTGCAGCTACTCCCCCAACTATAGCTACATCTTTGATATCATGCTGTTTTGATAGATAAGTTGTTGATTTGTGAATAAGTTTGGATATGGAATCAAACATGGATGTAATTATGAATTTTCTTTCTGTTATATCTATATCGGAATTTTGAATAAGGCGCATAATCTTTGTTTCAATACCTGAAAGATTAAAATATCCATCTGAAAAAAATATATCAAGATTTAATGAAAGATGGTTATTTTCTTTAAGGTTTAATAGTTCATCATTATCAATATAAGCAATCTCATCCAGGTATTTTCCCGCAGGAAAAGGAAGACCTAAAGCAACACCAACTCTATCAATAAGTTGCCCTATACTAATATCTTTTGTACCTCCGACCAGGCTCATATCATAACCTGCAGGTATTCTGCTACATATAAGAAATTCACTGGTTCCCCCACTTAAATGAAATAAAATACATTTATTAAGATTACTTTGTACAAAAGAATTGTCTTCAAGGATAGCCGCAGCATGCCCTTCCTGATGTGAAAACTCGTATACGGGAATTTTCAGAATTGCTCCTAATTGCTTTCCTGTGTTAACACCGGCAAGAAAGCAAGGCATATAAGAGCCTTCTATATTTCTGGGTCTTGATGATACACCTATACACGATAAATCAGAAGGATTAAACCTGTTAAAGAGTTCTTGAATAAAGCATGGCAGCAGATTTGAATGCTTAAAAAAAGCATCTGACTGTCTTAATCCTTTTTCTCCAAGAGGAATATCAAGGAAAACTGAACGCTCAAAGATTATTTCTCCGTTATTGTCTGTTACAGCGATTGAAGTTTTATAATTTGAGGTATCAATTCCCAAAGCATAGAATGACATATCATTATTCCTTAATAGATCGTTCAATCTTGCTAAGAACAGAATTAACAAAAGCATATGATTTAGAGTCTCCGTATTTTTTTGCGAGATTAACAGCCTCATTTATGGAAACGCTGTTAGGTATATCATCAATATACATCATTTCAGCAACTGCTGTTCTTAAAATAGCAAGATCTGTTTTCGCAATTCTGTCAATTGACCATTTATCCAGATTTGAAGAAATAACTCTGTCAATATCAGATTTATGGTCCCTTATTGCACTAAGTAAAGCAAGGGACTGTTTTCTCTCAAGAGTTTTAAGATTTTCTTCAATGGGTATAAGTTTGGTATAGTCGAATTCATTTGTAATATCCATTTGAAATATAATCTGCATTGAATTTTCTCGTATGTCTTCTCTGCTCATAACGATTTATCTATTCCTTCCACGTGAATATCAATTGATTTGACATTAAGCTTTGTCGTTTTTTCAACATATCTTTTGATTTTTGATTGAATATCATAACAAAGTTGAGGTATATTCACCCCAAAATAAACAATAATATCTAAAGAAATTGTAATAGTTGTTTCGTTTTTAGAAAATTTAATCTTAGGAGGCGATGCAAGCCTACTAAAATCCTTAAAAATTTTAAGTTTTGATGTTATATATTCGATTATAACTTCATCAGACATTATTTGTCCTCTTCTTCAGTTATTACAACTTCAAGCTTTTCAATTCTTCTGCCTTTTACTTCAAGTATTGTAAAATCAAAGTTTTCATAACGGATAGGTTTATACCTGATATTCTCTCGGGGAATCTCACCCATCAAATCAATAAGAAATCCGCCTACAGTTTCACTTGAATCGGACTCGAGAGATATACCGGTTTCTTCTTCGAGATCATCAAGATAAACATTTCCATCAACAAGATATTTATCATCACCGATTTTCTCGATAATCCGTCCTTTTTCATCAAACTCATCATCTATATCACCGACAATCTGTTCAATTATATCCTCAACCGAAACGATTCCGCTGAAACCTCCATATTCATCTATTAGAATAGCAAGATGTTGATTTTCTCTTTGAAGCTCCATGAAGAGTGAATCTATATTTTTGGTTTCAGGAACAAAATATGCAGGTCTCAGGAGTTGTCGTATTTCTACAACATCAAATCCAAGACTGACTGCACTCCTAAGGTAGTCTTTTATATGAAGAATACCTACTATATTATCCGGATCTCCATCATATATCGGAATTCTGGAATATTTAAGCTCCATTAATTCCTCAAGGTATTCTTCCCTGTCATCCTGTATATCAAACATAAATACATCGGTTCGTGGAGTCATTATTTCGTATGCAAGAAGATCGTCAAACTCGAATATGGAATATATCATCTTACGACCCTCTTCTTTAATTTCCCCTGTCTCCTGCCCTCTATCAAGCAAAGACATTACCTTCTCTTCAGAAAAGTAAATATCATCAACATCAGTTTCTTTACCTAATATTTTGAGTACTATATCAGCAATTCCTTTACAGATTGAAACGATAGGTAAAGTCAGAAGATAGATGAACCTTTGATACTTTATAAGATTGGTTCTGTTTCTTTCACTGCTTTGTGCTGCAAGTTTTTTAGGCAGAATATCTGAAAGTGCAGTGTAGACAATATAAAATCCTAAGTTTGCAGCAAAGATTAAAGGAGTACTTTTAAGCTCTCTTTGTATCCATAAATTAAATAAAGTAAAGCTGACCAACAGGTATATTATACTCATAGCATGATCAGCATAATGAAACTTAGAGGGCTTTTCAAGAAATGCATTTGCTGCAAGTATTATCGGATTTTCCGGATCATCCTCTATACTGTCTTTAACGAACTTTCGATCCATATAATCGAGAAATCTTTTACTTGCGACCGTAAGAGCATTGACGATCATAATAATTAGAATTAGTACAATATATAAATAACTGGGCCAACTGTCGCTTGACATAATAAATCACCTCTTATAAAAATTTACAGTTATAGCTTATGTTATTTCTTTTTTCTTAAAATAAAGTCGATTCCGGGCTGTTTTTTAAATTTAATTTTCAATATCTGTTGCGGATGAGGAGCAGTTTCTACAGCTTCTCCATCTTCATTATACATTGATTCAATAACTTCTTCATAATATTCTGTATATGGACCAAAGATTTCTATCGTATCTCCAACGGAAAACTTATTTCTCTGCTCGACAATAGTATAACCGGTAACTTCATCAAAGCCCTTAACAAGACCTACAAAAGAGTAGTCCCTTGTATAATCACTGGTCAGATAGTTCTGGTCTCTGTCTGTAGGTTTATTGTAGTAAAAACCCTGGGTAAATTCTCTGTGACTTGCCTTGCAGAGCTCTTTATAGTGATTCTCATTGAATTTATAGCCATCCGGATTGTTCAGATAATCATCGAGAGCCGATCTGTAAGCAGAAACAACAGTTGCAACATAATACATGCTTTTCATCCTACCTTCTATCTTGAGAGAAGTGATTCCCGCATCAATAATATCCGGTATAGCATGTATCATACATAAGTCTCTGGAATTCAAAATATAACTGCCTCTTGTATCTTCTTCAATCGGATAATATTCTCCGGGTCTTTTTTCTTCAAGAAGTGCATACTTCCATCTGCATGGATGGGTACAGGCACCTTGATTAGCATCTCTGCCAACCATAAAATTGCTTAGAAGACATCTTCCGGAATATGAAATACACATTGCTCCATGAACAAAGGCTTCGATTTCTACATTTTCAGGAAGGTGTTTTTTCATTTCTTTTATTTCACACAGGCTCATTTCCCTTGCTGTAATTATACGGGTTACACCTTGTTCACACCAGAATCCGGCAGTAAGATAGTTTGTAGTATTTGCCTGTGTAGAAAGATGAAGTTCAGCTTCGGGAAGTTCCTGTTTTATAAGGCTTATAACTCCCGGATCTGAAACAATAAATGCATCTATAGGTATTTCCCTGAGTTTATGAATATACTCTCTTAAAACAGGAATATCGTCGTTATGAGGGTATATATTTATAGTCATATAGCCCTTACGGTCGTGCTTATGAAGAAAATCCATTGCGAAATTTATTTCATCTATTGAAAGATTGCCTGCACCGGATCTTAGGCTAAATAGTTCTCCTCCGAAATATACGGCATCGGCACCATATATTACAGCGGTCTTCAGTTTTTCTAAATCTCCTGCAGGAGCAAGAAGTTCAATCTTTTCTTTCATTATTAAGTCTTATTATCGCAAGACCGTCACCGCTGCTTAAAAGCGAAACGGTAAGGTCTGCCCTTTCTTTAATATATTCGATAAATTTTTTCATGTATTTAATATTAGTTCTATGTCTTTTAAATCCTTCAAAAGAACTGTCTACGATCCATCCATGCATTAAAATATTATCACAAACAATTATAGCGCCGGGATTGCAAAGTTTTTCAGCTTTATCAAAAAACTCTTTGTAATGGCTTTTTCCTGCATCTATAAATACAAAGTCATAAAAACAAGGTGAGGTTTTAATTGCATTTTCTTGGATCATTTGATCAAGAATTTCAGTTGCATCGCCTGTACGAAAATCAATTCTTTCTCCACCTTGAAAGTTTTCAAAATTAGCGGAAGCTACCTGTATCATCTTCTGGCTACGCTCTATTGTAGTTATTTTTGATTCAGGTAGACTCCTAGCAAAAAAAAGGGCTGAATATCCATAAGCAGTCCCGATTTCAAGTATTTGTCCGGGGCGGATCAGTGAAAGAATAAGTGAGAGAAAGCTTTCTGTTTCTTTCAATATAATGGGTATTCCCTTTTCCTCATTCTCTTTGCGTAATTCATCCAATTTTTCATCAAGAGGCTTATAATAGCTTTCGATAAAAGCAGTAACTTGTTCATTGAAAGTGCTCATTTATTGAGGTTCCTTTTTATTCTCTTTTAATGTCTGTCGCTCATCTCTTGCTTTCTCATACAATTCTTTGAGGTTTTGATACTCTGATAATGAAGATGTAAATACATGTGTTCCGTCCAGTTTATCGCTAAGGACATAATATAAATATTCGTTCTCTTCCGGATAAAGAGCAGCCTTAATTGAATCCTTCCCCGGAGAACAAAGAGGAACAGTCGGTAAAGGTTCGCCGATTCCGATATTTCGTCTATTGTGAATAACAGCGGAAATTTTAGGTTTTTCCTTTTTATTAGATGTGTTTTTTTCAATGATAGAGGCTATTACAACAACTTCACGTGTTGTAAGATTAAGCTCTTCTTCCCTTGCGATATAGTAATCATTGTAGAAAACATCAAACTGGTTAAGCATTGCAGTTATAAGCATTACTTCATCAGCTTCATCAATTACTTTATAATGATCAGGAAGCAGAAAACCTTCTATCTTCTTTGTACCCTGTAATCCTTTTGAGTTTTTTATAAAGTGAAAATAACTGAAATCCGATGATGATGCGGCCTTCAGAAACTTTTTTTCATCAATAAACCCGGATTGACCGAGAGATTTTGCAAGCTGCTCGACCGTATAACCTTCAGGGATTGTAAAACCGTCAGTATGAGTAATACCATTGCTCAATATATTGGCTATTTCTATTGAATCCATTGAAGGTGAAAGAAAATACACTCCGGGTTTGAACTTTGAATTCATCATAATTTTTGCTAAAAATGAAAAAACGGAAGCATTATCGACAATTTCTTTTTTCTCAAGTTTTTGTGCGATATCATAAAGTTTTTCACCCTCTTGTACTTCAAAAGTAACATGGGTTCTCTTTGTTCTGTCATAAGGCATTGCCATAAAATTTACGGATACAAAAACAGCAGAAATAATAATGAGTATTAAAACTATAATAATAAGCGGCTTTTTTAATTTTTCTTTTCTGCTTTTATTTTTAGTTATAACTCCGTTGTTGACATTATTAATTAAAGACGAATCTTTATTTTGATCTTCCAAGATATTCTCCCGATCTTGTATCGATTTGTATTAGCTCACCCTCGTTAATGAATATCGGAACCTGCACGACAGCACCGGTTTCAACTGTTGCCGATTTGGTCACATTAGTAGCCGTATCACCTTTGATTCCGGGCTCAGTTTCAATGACTTTTAAATCAACAAAATTCGGAGCCTCTACATCGAAGGCATTACCTTTATAAAACTTAACTGTAGCTGTGTCATTTTCTCGAATGTACTTAATTGCATCCTGAACAAGTTCAGCGGTTAGAGGGACTTGATCATAAGTGTTTTCATCCATGAAGTAATACAGTTCCCCATCATTATAAAGGTATTGCATTTGCCTGGTTTCTATAAGGGCTTTAGGAAATTTATCATTAGGATTGAAAGCTTCTTCCCTTGTTGCTCCGGTAAGAATATTTCTGTACTTTGTTCTTACAAAAGCGGCGCCTTTTCCGGGTTTTACATGTTGAAAGTCGATAACTACATGTGGTTCACCATTCATCTCAAAAGTTATACCTTTCCTGAAATCACTTGCATAAATCATTTCTTTACCTCACTTTTATTTAAAATTTGAATTGTTTTTAATCTAACGCATACCGACAGCATCGCCGATAATCTGAAAAACATCATTCATCATGAGAGAAAAAGTAGCTTCAGCTTTCATATATTCAGCTGCAAGAGGCTTAGTTGCGAGCATGGTTCCTAAACTTTGTATTTGAGAAATAAGAGCTTCATCTACTTCTTGTCCCTGAATTTGAGAAGTTTGAATTTCTAGCTGAAGTTTTTGCATGTCTCTCAGCATTTCAGAAACCTGTTCATCCTTCTCTATCTCTCCTCTCATTCTGTCAAACTCTAAAAACTCGTTTGAATTTTTAATTGCATGAGCAAGATTATGAGCTTCATCGTAAACGTTCATTTTTTCCTCCTAAATATATAAAATAAGTGGTAATATCATCGGATTTCTTTTGGTTTGTTTATATATAAAACTTTTAACATCATCTCGTATAGCTTTACTGAGAGATGCTTCATCTTTAATCTTATTTTCCATACAGTATCCAAGAGTATTATATACTATATTAATAGCTTCATTTATAAGATCCTGATGCTCCTGGACATATACAAATCCTCTGGTTTTAAGTTCCGGTCTTGACATAAGCGACCCGGTAGACGCGTCTATGGCAACGGCAATCGTAATAAGACCGGATTGTGATAAAGTTTTCCTGTCTTTGAGAACAATATTCCCCACATCGCCTATTCCGTATCCGTCAACCATAACACCTTCACCTGATGTAAACCCCGGAACTTTAGTTGCAGTTTTACCGGTAACATTAAGAGCATCTCCATTGCTCAAAATGAATATATTATCCTTAGGCTGTCCTAGTGAATGTGCGATCTCAGCATGTTCGATAAGATGTCTGTATTCACCGTGTGCAGGTATAAAGAATCTGGGGCGAATCAATGTGTGTATAAGTTTAAGTTCCTCTGATGAAGCATGGCCGGAAACATGAACATCTATCATTGAGGCAAGAACAACCTCTACATTTTTTTCATAAAGTTTATTAATAACCTGAGAAATCACTTTCTCATTTCCCGGTATAGGTGATGATGAAAATACGACCATATCATTTTTTTTGAGTCTGACAGAACGATGATTGTTATTCGCCATTCTTGTTAGTGCGGACATCGGTTCACCCTGGCTTCCCGTAGTGATTATTGTAAGATTTTTATCTTCGATACTCCGTATATCGGCAATATTTACAAATATAGAATCAGGAATATTGTCAAGATAGCCAAGATTTTTTGCAAGGGATAAGACATTCTCCATAGAGCGTCCGGAAATAGCTATTCTTCTCTGGTGTTTCATCGAAGATTCAATAAAATATTTAATTCTGTGAACATTAGAAGAAAAAGTAGCAATGATTATTCTTTTATCTGTTTTGTTGAATATATCGTCTATCGATTGCCTTACAACAGCTTCGGACGGTGTATATCCTTCTTTAGTCGCATTAGTGCTATCGCATAGCAGAAGATCAACTCCTTCATCACCAAGTCTGGATAGACGATTTAAGTCAATTACTTTTCCATCAAGAGGTGAATAATCAACTTTGAAATCTCCGGTATGAACTACATGACCGCCAGGAAATTTAATGGAAAAAGCCAATGCATCTGCAATACTGTGATTAATCTGTATTGCTTCAACTTCAAATTTTCCAACTTTAAATATATCTTTCGGCCTGATAACATGTCTTTCCGGATTCAGGTTATGCTCATCAAGCTTGTGATCTATAAGACCCATTGCAAGAGGCGATGCGTATATCGGAACATTAATTTCCTTAATAAAATAAGGTATTCCCCCTATATGGTCTTCATGTCCATGTGTAATGATAACACCGCGTATTTTTTTAATATTTTCCTTTAGGTACGTAAAATCAGGTATTACAATATCTATACCAAACATTTCATATTCAGGAAAAGCAAAACCGCAATCGATAACAAGTATATCGTTACCCGACTCTATTATCGTACAATTCTTGCCAATTTCCTTAAGTCCGCCTAGAGGTATAATTTTATAAGGCTGAATCGGGACTTTTGGTTTTCTAGGGAAAAAAGATCTCTTATCGGTATTCTTTTTTGTTTTCCTGTTGTTTTGATTTTTTTTGCTTTCATTTTTTTTATTTAAATTGTTTGTTGTCATTTAATTTCAGAACCGCTATTTGACTACAAAATTTATAATTCTGTTAGGCACAAAAATCGTCTTGATAATTTCTTTATCACTGAGAGCTGCCTGTATTTTCTTTAGTTCTTTAGCGGCCTTTTCTGCAACCTCCTTTTCGGTATTGTTTGGAAGAGTTATTTTATCTTTGAGTTTTCCGTTTATCTGTATTATGACTTCTACTTCATCTTTAATTAGAGCCTTGGTATCATATTCAGGCCATTTCGAGGCATAAAGCCTGTCTTTATGACCAAGCATCTGCCAAAGTTCTTCAGTAATATGAGGAGTAAACGGATTGAGGACTGTCAGTAAAATCTCAATCGCCTTGTTGAACAAAGGTGTGTTTATTTCCTCATTTTGCATGTATCTGTACATCTCATTAACAAGCTCCATAATAGATGCAACCGCTGTATTGAAGTTAAAGCGCCCTCCGGCATCTTCAGTTACCTTTTTAATGGTAGCATTTATCATATAATTGAGGTGTCTGTCCGCAGAATTTACTATCTCAATCTTGTCAAGATTCCTTTTCTCTCCTCTTATGTTTTTAATATACTCCATAACAAGTCTATATACCCTGTTAAGGAATCTGTAGCTGCCTTCAACACCTGCATCAGACCACTCCAGTTCTTTTTCAGGC
Organism: Mogibacterium sp.; assembly: GCA_012840975.1. Classification (GTDB taxonomy): domain Bacteria; phylum Bacillota; class Clostridia; order Peptostreptococcales; family Anaerovoracaceae; genus Crickella. The sequence goes on from DUVP01000031.1 coordinate 51,226, forward strand.
GGTGCTGTAAAAAGAATAAATAATCTGGCAGTATCTGCACCGTATTTATTTTGAATTTCAGCAGGACTTACAACATTACCAAGGGATTTTGACATTTTTGCAACAGTGTAATTATTCTTTGAATCGTAATAACCCTTTGTTACCATTCCCTGAGTAAGAAGATTCCTGAAAGGCTCATCATAGTCGCACAGATTTATATCATTTAAAAACATCTGAAAAAATCGAGAATACATCAGATGCAATATCGCATGCTCAACGCCGCCTATATACTGATCTACATTCATCCAGTAATTTACTTTCTTAGTGTCAAAGGCGGAATTATCATTTTTTGCATCTGTGTATCTAAGGAAATACCAAGATGAATCCAGAAAAGTATCCATAGTATCGATTTCCCTCTCAGCAGGCTTTCCGCATTTAGGGCATGGACAATTTCTGAAGCTTTTGGATGTAGCAAGCGGAGACGTGCCCTTGCCCGTGAATTGAACATCAGTAGGCAATAGTACAGGAAGATTTTCATCTTTCTCAGGTACCCATCCGCAATCTTCACAATAAACCATAGGGATAGGTGTTCCCCAATATCTCTGACGGCTTATAAGCCAGTCGCGAAGTTTGTAGTTAATAGTTTTATGTGCAAAACCTTTTGCTTCCAAATCATCTGATATGGCTATAATAGCGTCTTTGTTATTCATCCCTGTGTATTTTCCGGAGTTGATCATGATACCTTCAGCTGAAGCAGCTTCAGTAAGATGATCGACATCAACACCTTCTACGGCTACTACAGGAAGAATTTCAAGATCAAATTCCTTTGCAAATTCGAAGTCTCTCTGGTCATGTGCCGGTACTGCCATAATTGCACCTGTACCATAATCCAGCATTACATAGTCAGATATATATATAGGAATCTTGTCTCCGTTTACAGGATTAACAGCATATTTTCCTATAAATTCCCCTGTCTTGTCTTTGGTTAACGATGTACGTTCAAGTTCAGATTTGTGAGAACATTCCTCAATATAAGCATTAACGGCAGACTCATATTTTGTACCTTTTGTAAACTCTGTGACATAAGGGTGTTCGGGTGCAAGAACCATATATGTTACACCGAACAATGTATCAGGGCGGGTTGTATACACAATAAGATCTTTATCTTCCCCATCTATTGGAAATTTGACATCAACACCTTCGGATTTTCCGATCCAGTTCTTCTGCATGGCCTTAACTTTTTCCGGCCAGCCATCAAGGCGATCAAGGTTATCCAGCAACTGATCTGCATAGTCAGTGATTTTGAGATACCATTGACTCAAATATTTCTTGATAACAGGTGTATCGCATCTTTCACAACAGCCTTCTACAACTTGTTCATTTGCTAGGACAGTTTGACAGTCAGGACACCAGTTTACCGGATTATCTTTTTTATAAGCCAGTCCGTTCTTAAAAAATTGAATGAAAATCCATTGCGTCCATTTGTAATAGTCAGGGTCGCATGCTGAAACTTCCCTCTCCCAATCATAGCTGATTCCAAGAGAATCGAGCTGCTTTTTCATTTCATTAATATTATTGTTAGTCCACTCAACAGGATGTGCCCCGTGTTTTATAGCGGCATTTTCCGCAGGGAGTCCGAAAGAATCCCATCCCATTGGATGAAGGACATTAAAGCCTGACATTTTCTTAAATCTTGAGATTACATCCCCTATTGAATAGTTTCTTACATGACCCATATGTAAGTTTCCGGATGGATAAGGGTACATCTCAAGGACGTAAAATTTCTCTTTACTGTAGTCTTCTTCCGTTTTGAAGGCTTCTTCATCCTTCCAAATATCCTGCCATTTTTTTTCTATAGACTTAAAATCATATCTGTCCTGCATTTTCGTACACTCCTTATCTATTCGAATATTGTTATATTGCAATCGCTCCAAAGCTTATCAAGAGAATATTTTTCTCTTATATCTATATAAAAGAGGTTAACTATAACGTCTCCTCCGTCTATCAGTATCCAGCCTGATTCAGGGCGTCCTTCCTTTCCTCTAGGATTATAACCTTCCAGAAAAAGAATGTTCTCTGCTTCTTCTGCCAGAGCATTCAGTTGTCTTTCAGAAGAGACGGACGCGTTTACAAAAAAATCTGCAAAAGATGATTTTTCTGAAATATCTATCATAACTATATCCAAAGCCTTTTTCTTGCTAAGCATTTCGGCAATTTTAAGAGCGGTCTCTTTGTTTTTCATGTTTTTCTCCAGTCTTTTCTTTTATAAATTCTCTTGCCTTGATAGTATCTTGGTCAATTTCTTTGCCTTTATCCTTTAACATCTGTATAGCAAAGTTAATGATCTCAAAACAGGCTGAATCAAGGTCTGAATATGCTGTTTGCTGCAATTCCGTAAGTTCGGGATAATTTCTGTTTTCCTCTATCGCATCGGCAACATAAACAATTTCTTCAAGGAGAGACATTCCGTCTCTTCCGGTAGTATGGCTTCTTACCGCATTAAGAATATCTACATCAGTAACACTAAATTCATGCAAAAGAATTTCTGCTGCTATTTTTGAATGTGATAAAGCCGTGTTGTTGAGATATTTATTCGGAAGTCCATATTTTTTGATATACTCATTAGCTTCTTCTGCGGAGAAGCATTTTGCAATATCATGGTATCTTCCGGCAAATTCCGCTTTATCCGGATTTGCTCCATGAATTCTTGCGAGCTTACCTGCCATTTTTTCAACACCGAGGGAATGTATATACCGTTCGGGTGTAAGGCTGTTTTTTAAATATTCTTCAAGAGCTTTTTTATTATTGGTAAAGTTTATTATCAAATATATATTCCTCAACTTTAGGATGAACAAGACCTTTAATGCTATATCCGTTTAAGATGCGGCGTCTTATATCTGTTGCGGATATATCCAAAGGAGGCATATCTAATACATTAATTTCCGCATTATATTTCTCCCTGAAGTATTCAATCTTACTTATAACATCATTTTTTACAGTTCCGGGACGGTATCCTGTCAACAGTGGAAATTTTATAAGTATGTCGGTTCCCCTATGCCAGGATTCGATTTCCATTAAAGAATCAAATCCGAGGAGAAAATATAGCTTGTTATAATCTAAATCATCAAAATACTCAAGTGTGTTTATAGTGTATGAAGGTGACTTTAATGTAAATTCATAATCAGATACACGAAAAGCCGGATTAAAATTTAATATTTTCGTAATCATATTGTATCTGTTTTCACCGGATGAAGTAGGTGTATCCTGCTTAAAAGGAGATATATATGCAGGCATAAATATTAATTCATCAAGTCCGATTTCTTTAACAGCTATATCGGCAAGGATTATATGAGCCATATGAACAGGGTCAAAAGTTCCTCCATAGATTGCATACTTTTTCTTAGATAACATATATCTTATTCCTTTAAAATATATTAAAGCTTATTATTAGCTGAATCCATATGAATTTCAATACCGAGTTCTTCAAGCTGCCCTTCCCCTGGATAAGAAGGTGCTTCTGATACCGGGCATTCAGCATTTTGGTTCTTAGGAAAAGCGATTACTTCTCTAATACTTTTCTCTCCGAGAAGAAGCATTACAAGTCTGTCAAGTCCATATGCAATGCCTGCATGCGGAGGAGCTCCGTATTTGAATGCTTCCATTAGGAAACCGAATTTATCCATGCATTCTTCTTCAGAAAGACCCAAAGCCTTGAACATTTTTTCCTGCAAGTCTTTGTCATGAATTCTCACGCTTCCCCCTCCAAGCTCAACACCGTTGAGAACGATATCATAAGCATTGGCATTAAGATCAAGAAGATCAGTGTCAAGTTTATACAGTTCATCCATCTTAGGTTGAGTGAAGGGATGGTGCACAGCTTTAATATGCCCTTCATCATCTTCTTCAAACATTGGAAAATCAACGACCCATAGGAAATTGTATTTATCATTATCAATAAGACCTAAAGCTTCAGCGACTTTTTTCCTCAAAAAACCAAGGGAGTCATATGTTACTTTAGTTCTACCGCTGACTATGAACACAATGTCTCCATTAACAGCAGCACAGTTATCCAGAATATTTCTGAGATCTTCTTCACTAAAGAATTTACCTATTGAGGAAGTTATATTCCCGGCATCATTTTTTATCCAGACAAGACCACCGGCACCATAATGCTTCAACTCTTCAGCAAGTTTATCGATTTTTTTTCTGGAGAAATGTGTAGCACCCTTTGGCACACAAATTCCTCTTATATCTCCTCCTTCAGACAGGGCTTTATTAAATACTTCGAAAGGTGAATTTATGAATAAACTGTTTAGTTTAACAAGTTCAATTTCAAAACGAGTATCGGGTTTATCGGAACCATATCTTTCCATTGCTTCAGCATATGAAATTCTCGGAAATGGAATTTCGATATCAATCCCTTTTATCTCTTTCATAAGTCTTTTAAGAAAACCTTCCTGAACTTCGATAACATCATCTCCAGAAGCAAATGACATTTCCAAATCTATCTGTGTAAATTCCGGTTGTCTGTCTGCTCTTAGGTCCTCATCTCTGAAACATTTAACAACCTGGAAATATCTGTCTGTACCTGAAACCATAAGAAGTTGTTTAAACATTTGAGGAGACTGTGGGAGTGCATAAAAGAATCCTCTGTTGATCCTTGAAGGAACGATATAATCCCTTGCACCCTCCGGAGTAGGTTTTATCAGCATAGGAGTTTCAATTTCCAGGAACCCCTTTTCATCAAAATAATCTCTGGCACATTTGACTATTGCATGTCTCACTGCAAGATTTCTTTGCATCTTACTTTTACGAAGATCGAGGTATCTGTATTTGAGCCTTAAGCTTTCGTCAACATTATCGTCATCTTTTATATATATAGGCGGGGTCTGAGATTCAGAATATATAACCATTTCATCTGCAAAAACTTCTATATCTCCCGTAGAAATATTCGCATTTTTGGCAGATCTTTCTTTTACCTTACCTTTGACACCGATACAATATTCACTCCTCAGTCGGTTAGCTTTATTTAAAAGCTCATCGGAAACATCCTCATTGATTGTTATCTGCGTGATACCGGTTTTATCTCTAAGATCGATAAAAACAAGGTTTCCAAAGCTTCTTGCTTTAGATACCCAACCATTAAGAACAACTTCAGCTCCGACATTATCAATGCGAAGTTCTCCGCACATGTGAGTTCTTTTATATAACATTTGCCAAATCTTCCCTTCTGATTTTAATTTGTTTGGAGTTTTTCATGTCTTTGAGAGTCAGCTCTCCGGTTGTTACTTCATCATCACCGATTACAACGGTATATTTTGCATTAAGCCTGTTTGCATATTTCATCTGTCCTTTAAGATTTCTTTCTTTCGTATCAAGCTCTGCTCTTATCCCCTGTTTTCTGAGATTATATATAAGTTTAATGGCATATGCCTTGGCTTTTTCACCTATCCATGCAATAAACAGATCAGGAGATGATTTTCCTCCAAAGTCGTGTCCGACAAGCTCCATCATCATAATCAGTCTTTCTTTACCAAGACCAAAACCGACACCGGGCATGTCCGGACCACCTATTTCTTCGATGAGGTGATCATATCTTCCGCCACCGCATATGGTTCCTTGTGCTCCTATAGAGGTTGTAACAAATTCAAAGGCTGTCTTTGTGTAATAATCAAGCCCTCTGACTATCGAAGGGTTTAAAATGTATTTTACGCCGCTTAAATCAAGAAGTGACATGAGTTCATTAAGGTCAGCTTTACATTCTTCACAAAGAAAATCAATCATCATTGGAGCACCCTTAACCAGACTCTGACAGATTTCAGATTTGCAATCAAGAATACGCATAGGGTTGCTTTCATATCTGGACTTGCAGGTATTACAAAGGTCATCGTATTTAGGCTTTAGAAAATCCTGTAAAGCCCGCCTGTGTGCAGGTCTGCATTTTCTACATCCGACACTTGATAAATGAAGATCAACATTATCAATACCCATTTCGACCAGAAAATCATGACCCAGCAAAATAACTTCAGCATCAGCAAGCATACTCGATGTACCGAAATTCTCAACTCCAAACTGATGAAATTCTCTAAGTCTGCCCGCCTGAGGCTTTTCGTATCTGAAGCATGGAGTGTCGTAATAATATTTTGTTGGTTGTGAAAGAGCATATTGATTATTCTCAATAAAAGCTCTAACAGCCGGAGAAGTTCCTTCAGGTTTTAAAGTGATACTTCTACGACCGAGATCTTCAAAAGTATACATTTCCTTTTGTACAATATCTGTCGTATCTCCAACACCTCTACTGAATAATTCTGTATATTCAAAAGTGGGAGTTCTAAGTTCTTTGAAACCGTATCTGTTGCAGAATTCCGCCCAGCAGTTCTCGATATATTGCCATTTATATGAATCTTCAGGCAAAACATCCTTCGTACCCTTTACCGCTTTTATTGACATCCTATCCTCCATAGTATTTATTCTTTCGCTGAATTATTTCATCGATTCTTTTATTGTAAACTATATGATTGCTTACATTAGGAACTCGTTCAATTCTGTCCTCATCAGGATAATAGATTTTTCCGACTGCTCCGGCACCTAAACCTATAATTGTCTGCATCTCCTCCATTATCCTTACATTATACAATGAATGTGTGCCCGGTTTACAGTAGCCGACATTCTCAAGGAAACCTATCTGATGTTTTTGCCTATATATGTAATAAGGATAAAACCCTTCTGAAACAAGTCTATTGCGTGAATAATCGAGCATCTTATTCACAATCTCGGAATTCCGTCTGAAAAAATCAGGATTATTTTCTTTGAGTTTAGAACCTTTTTTAACTGAAAGTGTGTGTACTGTTATGTTATTTGCTCCTAAAGTAAGAACTTCATTAAGAGTATTAACAAAATCTTCAAAGCTCTCGTCAGGAAGTCCTGCTATTATATCCGCATTTATAACTTTATATCCGTATTGTAAAACAAGATTATATGCTTTTTTTATCTCATCTGATGTATGTTTTCGACCTATTTTTTTAAGTGTGTCATCCTTCATTGTTTGAGGGTTAATACTTATCCTCGAAACACCGTAATCTCTCATATATTGAAGCTTTTCGGATGTTATTGTGTCCGGTCTGCCGGCTTCGACAGTGAATTCTATTTTATCGATATCTATTTCCATACTGTTTTTAACTGCTTCGAGAAGTCTTTTGATTTGATTTAGACTCAATACAGTCGGAGTGCCTCCTCCGATATATAAACTCTCTATAGATGCTCTGTTCTCTCTCATCAGCTGACCCATATAAGAGATTTCATTAAGCAGATTTTTAATATATTGTTCTAAATAGTTATCTTCTGCGACACTTGATGCAAAAGAACAATATTCGCATAATGTAGGACAAAAAGGAATACCTATATAGACGCTGACAGTATTTTTTTTCGACTTATTAATATATTTAATCTGATATTTAATTATTTGAGTTAAAAGAGATATCTTTTTGTCCGATAAAAGATATTTTTCTTTTAAAATGTTTCTCATTAAATTAAATGAAGATGTTTCTTTGTAAACATTAAAGGCAATTTTTAAAGGTCTCACACCCGTCATAATCCCCCACTCTGCCGATTTTCCGGTAATTTCCGTAAGGAGATTATAAAGCTCTCTTTGAACAACATCCATTTCAGATGAGCCTGAAGTATTTATAAGAAAGCTGTTTCCTCGAAGGTAGAGATATTTAAATATATCCGCATCAATGGAAATAGCTTCAAAGTTTTCATCTTTTATAAAAACCCTGATCAATTCTTCAATATGGTAACAATTTTGTATTTTGTTTATATAAAATCTATACAAAAGGATTTGCCCTCTTTTCAAATTCTATTGTCGACGAAGCTCCGTGTCCGGGATAGATGATGGTATCATCATGTAGTGTGTAGAGCTTGTTTTTAATAGAATATAAAAGCGTTTCCCAATCTCCTGTCTCAAATGATGTGTTGCCTACAGAAAGCTTAAAAAGTGTATCTCCTGTGAAAACTATGTCTCCTGTTTTTATACATACTCCACCTTCTGTATGTCCCGGAGTTTCAATAAATTCAAAAACAGAATCACCGAGATAAATTTTGTCACCTTCAACAACATGAATGTCAGCTTCAGGGCATGTTACTGCTGAATTCCCAAATGTCTGAGTCCAATTTTTGGAAAATAAATAAATTTCTTTTTTTGGAAGAACAAATTGGACTTCAGGATATTCATCAAGATATTTTTCTACGCTGTAAAAATGGTCATAATGCCCATGAGTAAGCATAACAAATTTCAGATTATCTTTATCACCGATTTCTGACCTTACTTCATCACCAATATAACCCGGATCAATAATGGCTTTATAGCCTGTATTCTCATCAGTAAGCAAATACGTATTTTCGCCAAGTGGCCCTCTGGAATATCTTTTAACTTTTATACTCATTTTCTCTTTTTCTCCTAATTTCCTCTAAAAACCTTCTCGACTCCTTCTATCTGTTTCAATGAAAGAAGGATTTTTTTCATTTGATGCATATCAGATATCTCTACAGTCAGAACAACATTACTAAATCCGGGATCAGCATGTGTGAGATTTAGACCGACGACTTCAATATCATTATCATCACATACTTTGGAAACATCTTTAAACAGTCCTTTTCTCTCTTCAGCATGTATGTGAATGTCGGCATAATATTTTCTGTTAGCATCAGGATTATCCCAATGCACTTCTATAAGCCTTTCTCGATCTTCTTCACTTAAGTTCTTGATGTTTGAACAATCCGTTCTATGGACTGTAATACCTTTACCTTTTGATATATAACCGATAATGTCATCACCGGGAACAGGATTACAGCAGGTTGCACGTTTTATCAATAAATTGTCCGTACCTTTTACTATAATTCCGGATTCAGAGCGGGTTCTGTCCCTATGAATAGGTCTTTTGCTGACTTCAATAACATCCTTTTCTTCAAGCTTTATTTTTTTATCTTCTTCATAGTACTCAATAAGCTTTTGGCCAAGTTTCGATACTGTTGTGCCGCCTCTTGAAATTTGAAGATACAACTCGTTAACGTTTGAGCAATTGAAATCTTTTACTGCCTTTATTATATAAGCGTTTTTTGCAACCAGTGCCGGATCGTAACCTTTTTTCTTAATATACGTAGAAATGTCTGATTTTCCTTTGTTGACATCGCTGTCTTTATCCGCTTTGCGGAGCCAGTTTCTGATTTTATGCTGTGCTTGTGATGTTTTGCAAATTTTCAGCCAATCGATACTAGGACCTGATGAATTTGCTGATGTTATTATTTCAACTATATCGCCGTTAGAAAGTTTATGATCAATTGTAACCATCTTACCGTTAACTTTAGCTCCGACACATCTGATACCGACATCAGTGTGGATCTTGAATGCAAAATCAAGAGGTGTACTCCCCGCAGGAAGCTCCATAACATCTCCTGCCGGAGTGAAGACAAAAACCTGATTCTCAAAAAGATCCATTTTGAGAGTATTAAGGAATTCAATTGAATCGTCGGTTTCCTTTTGCCATTCAAGTGCCTGTCGTAACCATGCAAGTTTTTGTTCGCTGTCGTCATTGCTGCCGGAAGTTTTTCCTTCTTTATATTTCCAGTGAGCAGCAATACCATATTCAGCAACTCTATGCATTTCATATGTTCTTATTTGAATCTCAAAAGGTTGTCCCTTATCCCCTATTACCGTAGTATGCAGTGACTGATACATATTAGGCTTGGGCATAGCTATATAGTCTTTAAATCTTCCGGGAATGGGTTTCCATTTTGAATGAACAAGTCCAAGGGCAGCATAGCAGTCTTTAACATTTGCAACAAGAACTCTTACTGCGAGTAAATCAAATATTTCATCAATATGCTTCTTCTGGAGAACCATCTTACGATAAATACTGTATATGTGTTTATGTCTGCCTTTGACATCGTGCTGAATACCCGCTGTATCGAGCATGATGGTTATTTCCGTAATAAGGGAATCTATATTCTCCTCATATCCGGCTCTTTTTTTTGCTATTTCATCGCTAAGCTTCTTGTATTCCATAGGATGAAGATATTTAAGGGCAAGATCTTCGAGTTCAAACTTTATACTGAATATTCCAAGTCTGCCGGCAAGAGGTGCATAAATCTCTAATGTTTCAAGAGATTTTGTTTTTCTTTTATCCTTGGGCATATATTCAAGAGTTCTCATATTGTGAAGTCTGTCTGCAAGTTTAATTATAAGAACTCTTATATCTTTAGACATTGCAAGGAACATTTTACGGAAATTTTCTGCCTGTATTGCTTCAGTTGAGTCATATGAGATATTTCCCAGTTTAGTAACCCCTTCAACCAGTAAGGCAATTTTTTCATCAAATTCTTCAGCAAGGTTTTCTGTTGTGTATGCAGTATCCTCAACGGCATCATGCAGAAGTCCTGCAACAATCGTTTCATTATCCACACCAAAATTCGCCAGGATTTTTGCAACTGCAACAGGATGAACTATAAATGGTTCACCGCTTTTCCGTACTTGGCCATTGTGAAGATTATATGCAATTTCAAAAGCCTTAATGATTGTCGAGTCATTATACTTTGGATTAATTTCACTAATCTCACTTATAAATTTTTCAGTTGGAGGATTTTGAATCTCGTTTGTTGTCATACGCAAAATGCCTTATTTTAAAGTAATCCTTCTTAACAATATTTTACCCGGTTATCTTTTTATTCCGTCATTAATACGTTTTTTTTTAGACTTGGCTCTGTGTTCATCATACCTTGAAGCATCGTCCTTCTTAGTAATGTCAAAGTATATAGGGCTGCAAAGAAAGACAGAAGAATAGGTACCTGCAACAATACCTATAATCAGAGGTATCAGGAATGCTCGGAGCTCCGAACTTGCCATAATATAAAGCGGAACGATGACAATCAATGTTGTAACGGAAGTCATCAACGACCGAGATAGAGTCTGGTTTATGCTTGAATCCAATAGCATTTCTTTTTCTTTCCGCTTAAAGAACTTCATATTTTCTCTTATTCTGTCAAAGATTACTATTGTGTCGTTGATCGAGTATCCAACTACAGTAAGTATTCCGGCAATAAACGGATTATTGATCGGTATGCTGAAAAATGCATACATTGCAAGAGTTATCAGTACGTCATGCAAAAGGCCGGCAATTGCCGCAACTCCAAATTTCCATCCTTTAAATCTGAATCTTATGTATATCAACATACATATAGAAGCAATAATCAGTGATTTTATTGCATTTGATTTCAGATCTTTTCCAATTGTCGGACCAAACTGCTCAGATGCAAGAACAGAACTATCATCAAGTTTATATTTATCCGTAATCGTTTGTATAACATCGGTTCTTTCTTCATTCTTGAGAGCTTTTATCGTTTTAATTACTACCTGAGTGTTACCTTCTCCGGCATATACGATAGTAGGTTCAAGTTCATATTGTGCAATAGATTCTTTAAATTTATCGATATCGACTTTTTCTCCCATCTCTATCTGAATCATAGTGCCGCCGGTAAAATCAATGCCATAGTTATATCCTTTTATTCCACCAACTATAAGGCCGGCAACAATAATGACCGCACTTATTGTATAAAATATTTTTCTATGGCTCATAAACTTAATATTAGGATTAAATCTCAGTTTATGAGATCCATCTTCATTCATACCGAAGAAAGATTTTTTTGAAAAAGTTTTGCTTTCCGCAATCAGACTTATAAAAATCTGTGTAATGAAAACCGCTGTTAAGATGCTTACAACTGTACCAATCATAAGTGTAAGAGCAAAACCCTTAATCGCTGTAGTTCCAAATATGTAAAGTACGAATGCTGCTATTAGCGTAGTAGTTTGTGAGTCAATAACAGTTGACATAGCAGCCTTATAGCCTGTATCTACAGAAACACGAACTGACTTGCCTTTATTTATCTCCTCTCTTATTCTGGTGAAAATTAGAACATTTGAGTCGACGGCCATTCCTACTGAAAGAATAATACCCGCAATCCCCGGCAAACTTAGTACAGAGCCTAATGCAACCATTGTCCATAAAACGATCTGTATATAGATTAGAAGAGCGATATTAGCAACTACTCCGAGAAGTCCGTAAGCAAGAATCATAATTATAAAAACAAGAACAACTCCTATGATACCGGCTTTGACACTAAGTGTGAGTGCATTTGCTCCAACTGTTGCTGTTTGAACTGAGGAATTTACCTCTGTCAGATTTGCAGGCAAAGCTCCTCCTCTAATCAATGCGGAGAGCGAAGATGCTTCAGATTGTGAAAAACCACCTTTGGTTGTAATCTCACAAGATCTTGAAGCAATTTTCTCTCTTACCGTTGGAGCAGAGATGACCTCATCATCAAGAGCAATGACAATTGCTGTCTTATGTACAGTTCTTCCGTTCTCATCAGATATGGTTGGGTCAACTGTTCCCGATGCTGCCTTGCCTGTAGCCTCAGCAAAAAGATCACTACCCTCTGTTGTGAAATCGATAATTATCTTATAACCACCGTTTTCCGGGTCTGTACTTATTTGAGAATCACGGATTCCTTCACCGGTAAGAGCTAAGTCGCCATTAGCAAGATAGAATCTTAATTGAGCTGTACGACCTATTTGTTCAATAGCTTCTTCAGCATTTTCTACGCCGGGCATTTCAACACGGATTCTTTTGTTTCCTTCAATGGATACAGTTGCTTCACTGATCCCCATGGCATTAACCCTGTTCTCAAGAACGGTTTTTGTCTGGTTCATAATCTGAGTAAGTTCCGTACCTGTTGCATCTGTCTCAGCTTCAAGAAGAACATAAACTCCCCCATTAATATCAAGACCGTATTTTAACTGTTTCCCAAGATTGTCAACTTTATTTCCAATTCCAAATATGGAAATAAACCATCCTGAAATAAGGAGAATAACTATAAGTCCGGCAAATATTTTCTTTCTACCTTTTTTCATTTTTAATATGCCTTTCATTAGAATTTAAGTATGTAAAATGCAAAGTAACGCATTAAATAATCATTCAATCTATTTTATATTATTAGTCTTTAAAGTTCAATGTAAAAGCACCTTGGAGAGGTGCTTAAATGTATAATATTTAATACGATATTTTAATGATTAAAACGTTTCATGAATCTCAATTTATTCGTCTGATTTCTTTGTAAGTTTCTTTGGAGTTACTTTCTTTTCATTAGTAACCTTTGAATCAGTATCAGAAACAAGAGATTCTTCCTTCTTTGTTGCAGCCTGGGCTTTTTCGCCTTTATTTACACTTGCAATAGCTGTTTTAATAAATTCAATTTTATTTCTTTCGGTTCCGGTGGTTACAACAATTGATTTATCGGTAATCTTAATGACCTTTCCGATTACACCGCCTATTGTCATAATTTCGTCTCCAACCTGTAAAGCTGATCTCATTTCACGATCAGCTTTTTCCTTCTTTTTCTGAGGTCTGATCATCATAAAATAAATAAGTAAAATAAATCCAGCAAGTAACGCAATATTGCCAATAGGATTGTTTGTCATGATTTTTCTCCTTTTTTTAAATTCTAATATATAACTTAATGGTGCCGGTGGTGGGGCTCGAACCCACACGATATTGCTATCACGGGATTTTGAATCCCGCGCGTCTGCCAATTCCACCACACCGGCAAATTAACAATACCGGTAAACTGATTTGGGCTAAAAAAATGGTGTGGATGACTGGACTCGAACCAGCACGGTCTCCCACATGCCCCTCAAGCATGCGCGTCTGCCATTCCGCCACATCCACACAAGTCGCTATAAAATTATACTCGTTAATACAATTCTTTGCAAGAGATATATTACATAATATAGAGTGTAAAATCAAGATTAATTCAGAAAAAAAGGTATTAAGGTTGTTTATAAAAGGGAACAGTTCTTAAGAATCTTGTCAATAGAAGTATAAAGTTCATCCAATGTTCCATCATTTGAAATAATTATATCTGCTTCTTTTTTTTTAAAATCATCAGTTTTCTGAACTTGCATGATTTTTTCAATAGATTCTTTGTCTATTGCATCTCTGAGCATAACCCTTTTTAATCGAGTGTTATAGTCAGCGGTAATTAGCCACACAAAATCATAATTATCCTGTTGATTTTTCTCGAAAAGCAAAGGGATATCAAAGAATATAACCTTAAAACCGGAATTCAAAGCATCAGATTTAATCTTGTCAATTCTCTGAATCACAGCTTCAGTAGTTCCTTTTTCCAGTATCTTCAGAGCTTTAGAATCAGTATAAACGAGAGCTCTCATAGCCTCTCTATCCATACTTCCGTCTTCAAGGATATAAGATGAACCAAAATGTTCTCTTATATAAGGTATTGCATCTCCAGCGGGTGCAGTCATTTGCCTTGAAATTGCATCAGCATCAACAACTATAAATCCTAAGGAAATAAGATATTCCGTAACTGTTGATTTGCCTGAGCCTATACCGCCTGTTATTGCTACTGTGATCATAAAGCGAACCACCTACTTATAAATCATTTCAAATCATACCAATTCTTGGCAACATTTAACTCACAACTTAATTCTACAGCGAGATCTGCAGCATTCTTCATGCATCTTTCAAGAATTTCTTTTACTTTCTCAACTTCATTATCAGGACCTTCTACAATAAGTTCGTCATGGATTTGTAATATTAATTTTGAAGAAAGATTTTTCTCTGCTAATTCTAATGAAACAGCATTCATAGCAATTTTTATTATGTCTGCTGCAGTACCTTGTATTGGAGTGTTCATAGCAAGACGTTTCGCAAGCTCTTTTTCTACATATTTTCTTGAAGAAAACTCAGGGATTTGACGTAATCTTCCAAAATATGTTCTTACTTCTCTGGTTTCTTCACCATTACGGATGTTTTTATCAAGGTAATCCTTGACAGCCTGATGCTTCTCAAAATAGTCGTTAATATATCTTTCCCCTTCTTTACGTGAAATATTAAGACTTTCGCTGAGACCAAAGCTGCTCATTCCATATATAACTCCAAAATTAACAGCTTTTGCTTTTGTCCTGTCAAGTGCAGTGACCTTATCTTCAGGAATCCCGAAAATTCGAGAAGCTGTTATCCTGTGAATGTCTTTATTATCGTTAAATGCTTGAATCAGAGATTTATCACCACTTAAGGCCGCCAGAATTCTCAGTTCAATCTGTGAATAATCAGCTGCTGTAAAGGAATTGGTTTTTTCAGAAACGATAAATGCCTTACGTATAAGTCTTCCGTAATCATCTCGAATAGGAATGTTTTGAAGATTTGGTTCAGTACAACTTAATCTGCCTGTTGCTGCAACAGTCTGATTAAAATGCGGGCGAATTTTACCATCAGAACCTATTAGAGAAAGAAGTCCGTCTACATAGGTATTTTTAAGCTTTGTCAATTTTCTGTACTGCAAAACATTTTCAATAATCGAATAATTGTCTTTTAGCTTGTCAAGAATATCTACAGCAGTAGAATATCCGCTTTTACTCTTTTGACCCGGATAAGGAATCTGAAGATGATCAAATAATACCTGACCGAGTTGTTTTGGTGAGTTAATATTAAATTCAAGTTTTGCCTCTCTGTAAATAGATTCCTGAAGAAATAACACATTATCGTCAATCTCCCGTCCTATGGAATCTAGAATTTCCGCATCACAGGATATGCCTTCTCTTTCCATTTTTGCTAATGTAAGTATCAATGGCATATCACATTTTTTAAAAAGTTCAAGAAGTTTTTTTTCTTCAAGGTGTTTCGATTGCTTATTCATAACTTTATTGATGTAAAAAAGTCTTTTCTTTAAGTAATCGATATCTAAATTAATTGAATATACCAAGCCTTCTTCGCCTGTATAGGAAGATTCCTCCTGACTAGGGGCATATTTGCTGTACTTAAATAACATCTTGCCAAGAATATATTTGCTGGTATTAGGCTGAAGCAAATATTCAGCAACTACAACGTCATATTCTAAATAAAAATCGCAATCACAAAAAGCCAGAAAAGAATAAAGGGTTCTCTTTAAATTGAAGCCGCAGAATTTATATTTTTTGCCGGCAAGTAAATTTAAAGATATGGAAATATTCATAGGCGTGAATTCTTCAAAGCAAAATAATCCTGTCTTAGCTGAATATAAAATTATTCCGCGTAAATCCGGTTTTCCTACATGATTATCGTCAGTTAAAGCTTCTATTATAATTTCGGAATTATTATCAGTAGAGGAAATAAATGTTTTTAAATCAACAGAGATAATTTTATCCAGTTCAGAATCAAAGACATTTGAATCATCGTATCCATCTTCATTCATTGCCAGATCTGATGAATTCAGTCTTTTTATAAAAGAATAAAATTCGAGTTCAGTATACAGGTCGGATAAAGCTGAGATATTAGGGGCTTGCAACTTAAAATCGTCCCAATTAAAATCCATTGGAATATCAGTTTCGATAGTAGCGAGCCATTTAGAAAATTTTGCGGATTCTATATTGTTTCGTATATTTTCTCCTAATTTGCCGGGGATTGAATCTGAGTTTTTTAAAACATTTTCCAGTGTGTTAAATTCCTGAAGAAGAGCAATTCCTCTCTTCTCACCTACCCCCGGAACTCCCGGAATATTGTCTGATGCATCTCCCATCAATCCTTTAAGATCAATAAATTGCTCAGGTGTAAGAGAATACCTTTCCATCATTGCCTCTGTGTCGTATATGTCAAATTCGCTCATACCTTTTCTGTTGATAAGAACTTTGATATTTTCATCTATAAGCTGCAGTTCATCCTTATCGCCTGAAATTATTAGAGTGGAAATATTGTTTTCAGAGGCTTTTTTTGCAACGGTTCCAATCAAGTCATCGGCTTCATATCTTGGATTCTCAAGAATAGCAATATTCATAGCCTCAAGAATTTTATGTAAAATCGGAATTTGAGACAATAATTCTATAGGTGTCTTGAGTCTTCCTGCTTTATATTCAGGATAAACTTCGTGTCGAAACGTTTTCTCTTTCATATCAAAAGCGATAGCAAGATAATCAGGTTCATAATCCTTCATTATCCTGCGAAGCATATTTATAAAAGCATAAATACCCTGCGTATGCACCCCTTTTGAGGTTACCATTGGACGCATAGCAAAATATGCTCTGAATAAAAGGCTGTTACCATCAATTAAAATTAATTTTTTCATAGTTACCCCTTGCAACGCAACAACATATCATAAAAAATTCCCGGCATATCGTTAAGCTGATAATTGACGCCCTATCGAATTAAGATAAGGTGGGTACTTTCTCGGCTGAACCTCTGTAGTCCACTCTTTGGAGGCTTTACATAACATCTTCGCGTTGAAATCCCTTTAAGTATGTGTAGGTTCAATTAATGCAGCTTATCGCATATTCCAGGAATGTGTGTTTATTATTATATATTTGTTATTATTCTTCTTCAACTAATTCACAGTTATAGTAGACTTTTTGTACATCATCATTATCTTCAAGAGCGTTTATAAGTTTGACGATGGATTTCATGTCTTCAGGATTTGTTACATTTGACTCTATAGAAGGAACATATTCAACTTCCGCTTCAAATATATCATAGCCTGCTTCTTTGATGATTTTATGAACATCACTGAATGATGAAGGTTCCGTTCTTATCTCAAAATTATCTTCATTGACAATCATATCGTCTGCCCCTGCATCAAGAGCAAGCATTAAGACTTCATCTTCATCAAGATTTTCGGAATCTATTACGATAACGCCTTTACGAAAGAACATGTATGAAACACAACCAGGTGTTCCGAGATTGCCTCCGTGCTTATCAAAAACCGATCTTACAAAAGGAGCAGTTCTGTTTTTATTATCTGTAAGAGCTACTACGATTATTGCAACTCCGGATGGACCATAACCTTCAAATATAAGTTCTTCATAGTTCTCGCCGCTGAGTTCGCCGGTGCCTTTTTTTATTGCCCTGTCTATATTGTCATTAGGCATTCCTATAGATTTAGCCTTATCTATTGCAATTCTCAAAGCGGGATTAAAATCCGGGTCTCCTCCGTTTTTTGCTGCAACAATTATTTGTCTTGAATATTTGGTGAACATAGCAGCTCGTTTGGAATCCTGTGCTGATTTTCTATTGGCAATTGTGCCATGTCTACCCAATAGTAATACCTCCGATTTCGAGCTTTTGTATTAAAAGTATATACCATAAGCAAGTGAAGTTCAAGATTCATGAAATAAGAGACATGTACAATTAGAAATATGAGTTTTTATAAAAGAGAATGTATTGCTCCATCACGACACTGATTTGGAGTAATTCCGTAAGGAATATTTTTTGAATCCATCATATTGCGTGATCCTATAAAACCGCCCGGCTCATTAGGAAACATCGATGTATCATACATATTTCCAAGACCTGAAACTATTTTAACAAGTATTGCTTTTGGCTTTCCGGGACGGGCAATATCAAACAACTCCTCTCTTTCGTATTTCATATTTACAAGAGTAATGAGCTCTTTTCTGATTTCTCCGACAATCCGATCCGCAATTCTATGTGCTGCCATTATTCCTTCCGCTGTACGTCCCTCGCCTTCTTTAAAAAGAATATCAATATGAATTATATAATCTCCTGAGGAAGGGGTCCCCTCCCTGTCAAAGACAACTTGTTCTTTTAAAATTCCTTCCGAAGATCCTATATTAGATGGTTGAAAATTGCTTTTTTCTTCAACACCTGTAAGCATAACATTCACACCGGTAAGAAGATGTGTAACTCCTTCACCGAGCTCTCCCCTGACTTTGCATGCTATTGGTGAAAAATCCAGATTGGAATTAACAAATATATCATTTTCACGCGGTTCTAAAACCGACACTTTAATATCTTCTATTCTGTCTTCTGAACCGATATAGTCTTTTTCAATATCTTTCTTTATTGTTAAAACACCGCGATTTATTGATGTTTTAGCACCAAACTCAACTTTTTCTATATGAAACTTTTTTCTGAGCAATTTCCTCAAAGCAAATTGCTTATCATATTCCTTATATTTTTCTACAGCTTTCCCTGCTCTTTTTAATTTTAATTTCATTAAAGACATAGCTTTTATTGCATCATATTCAGTCAGATTGTTGTCTCCAACTATACAAGATTCATAACCGGAAGAGTTTTTATTGAAATCTATAACGCAATCAACGTAATTGTTACTACATACAAGTCTTCCTTGCTGTCCGATATAGCTTAGCCCCACACTTGGGATTCCCCTTATACCGAGCTGTTCAATAACATTAACAAAATCTACATGATGATTTCCCCATGCATCTATTGCAACAACAGCAACATCAGCTCTCATAAGCTGAGCCAGGTCTCCGACTCTCTTTGCTGTATATATTTTATCATCGCATACTTCTGAAACACCATCAACTATTATTCCGGTAAACTCTATATCATTTTCTTTCGAAAGAGCTTCTACAAGGGGACATCTGTAATGGTGTAAAGTTGTCATTTTAATACTTGGTCCAAGTCCCATAAATAACCTCCTTAAAAAAATGACACAAGGAAACTCTTGTTTAACAGGTTTCCTTGTGTCAAATGCTGAATTGTTACACGTTATGCCTATATTCGTATGGCAGCATCTTAGTGCTGTTGTAGCTTGGGCAATCCTTGATCCATTGCAGTGAATCTTTCAAAATAGCCGTCTGCATTACAGGGTCGTTAGGTGCTCCTGCGTTTGATCCGATTGGAACGTGTGCTGCAACGATTCTAGGGGCTCCCTGCTGTCTTGCAATTGGAGGAAGTGCGGCTATTACTGCACAACTCATACCTGCCTCTTCGCAAGCTCTTGTTACGATAGTTGCCGTTCTGTGGCATGTACCACATCCTCCTGTACAAAGAACGATATCAACATCCTGCTCTTTAAGTTTACGTGCGATTTCCGGTCCTGTTTCATTTATAAATTTTTCAACGTTTCCGCCACCGCCCATGAATGTATAAGATTCTTTCGGCAGTGATCCGATATAACCTTCTTCAACAAGTTCATGCAGCCTGTCTATTGGGAACATAGCGTTGACGTCCTTATTAATATCTGAGTTGTCAAATCCGCCATGTGTTACCATCAATTGATCGGATGGTGTGTCAAAGGGAATTACTCTGTATGAGAAGTCTCCTGAAGTGTTGAAAGGTTTATCATCTTTTCTATGAATACCTCCTGCAGTAATAAATGCAACTTTGCACTCATTAATTGGTTTTTTCAATTCCGTAAATACAGGTTTCGGTGTAATTGGAACGAAAATCTCTGATTGCATTCCTTCTACTGTTGTCAATTTCATTGTATTACCTCCTAAATTGATTCTATCGGTAGATCTTTTTTACCTATAACTCGCATACCGCTAAAGTAGAATTCGATATCCAGACCTTTTTTTAATTCTATCGGTGTAATAACCCATCTTCTAGGAACATTTATTGTTCCAATCTCGTCCATAATATCTACCACCACCGCAGTATCATTTATTTCTATTATTTTTCCTCCAAGCAATGAAGGGGCAATTTTATTCGAAGCTCTTATATCTGTAGCATCATAATCAAACGGCTTCTCTATTGCTTCCATATAGCTAAAATAGAATTCTACACATTGCCCCGCTTCAAGCTCTTCATAAGTGTGGATGATGCTTTTTGAAACATGGATTACACCTAGTCTTCCATAAAGATGGATTTTTACTCGGTTATCATCGACAGATTTTATAAGCCCACCCATTTTTACGGAATTTATAATATAATCCATTAGTGTAATGTTCCGCTGTCAACAAGCTCAGATTCCGGACAACCTACAAGTTTGTTATTTGCATTAATAACATTATGATTCCACTTCTTCTCTGCAGGGAGAATCTTAACCCCGGACATAACATTTTTCAGCATCTGAATCGCACGTTTAGCAACGGACTTGGTTACGCAAGAACATCCTGCGATGTCATTCTCGAAACCACCCTTGTCGAGATTTTCTTCAATCATAGCTGTAGCATATTTATTTCCAACTACAAGCTGACCCTGATAAGCACAGAACGACACACCAACAACAGGGATATCTCTCTTGCCTGCCTGTCCGATATGCTCAATAAAGTCGATATGGTTATTACCAAATCCTTCTGTTGTTATTATACAACCATCAATATCCAACCCTTCGAGCATTGTTCCAAGTCTCTCGGAAACCCACATTTTTTCATCGTTAACCTGTGGTGAACCAACAAATACAACACCGATAAGATCGAGTTCTTCGTCTGCAGCAAGACCCTCAACCAGTGGTTCACGAATATAGTGTCTTGTCATTTCTTTAGTTGCAGGACCTATACATGTAAGAGCGTGTATTGAGCCGTCGCGAACCTGGTTAGGTGTAAGGAGTATAGGGACGTTTCCAAGGTCAACGTTTTTAGCTCCACCTGCAACTCCACATGGCTCTACAGGACAAAGAATATTGTCATGCATAGCACCCTGTCCCATTATTTCTTTAACGAGAACAACTCTTGGATTTCCTACTCTGCGAATGTCTTCACAAACTTCTTCTCTGATAACTTCACCTTCATAATCCTTAAGCTCATCTCTAACAGCCTGGATGATGTAGTCTTCACATTTGTGAGCAGCGAAAGGACCAGGTCTTGTCATTCCTGTCAGTCTTTCAACAACAGCGTGGCAACGAATAATGATGTCATTTTCGTCAGCACATCCCGGATGACCGTATGCCATCTTCTCATCAAGATATCCTTCAGATGAACCAAACTCATGAATCTGGACACCATCTTCATCAACTCCGGTGAGCATGAATACAACACCATCCACAACCTTTGTTACTCCTTCTCCGAGTACTCCTTCAACCTTTGTAGCTATTGGAGCTACGTCCATTATTGTTTCAGTATAAATATGTCTCTGGTCAGGATAAATAACATCAAGAGTCAAGCTCTTAACTAAAGAGTCTTCTTTAATAGCTTTCTTTACAATATCCTTGTCGATAGTTATAACACCATCTTTAATGGTTGTTTCTTTTCCGAGCTTTACATCATTGATTTTGATGTGTTTTTTAATAAGAGTTCTGATTACTTTTTTTTCTCCCAAATTCTGAGGAACATCAGTAACAGGAGCTGCTACAGCACCATCACCTGCGATTACAGGAACATCCAGTTTTAGTCCTTCAAATTTTTCCGCTTTTCCGATCTCAATATGAATCATTCCATTTCCTCCATACGTAGACTGAATTTTCTTGGCAGGAAGCTCCTCCTTTTCGGAGACTTCATCAGTAGTCACTGCAGAAGCCACTTCCTCTACTTCATTTACCTTGTCTAAAACTTCTTTAGTTATAGGAGTTAGTGCATCGACATCTTGCAGTAAAGTGCTTCCGAGAACCTGTTCAATTGTCAGGCTATCAGGTGTTAGTTTCAAAAGACCTGATTCCTGTAAGTCGTCAAAAAGACCCGGATCTTCAAGATCAGCAGCACTGATTGTTAACCCCTTCTCTCTTTTGCAACAAAGGATTGCCGGAGACTTCAGATGCATTTCCAAGGTTTCTTGAGTAATTGACATGCTATATACCTTCCCTTTCTAAAAATATTTCTGTCAAATGTATCACAAGTAGTATTGATACATTAGACAATACGTACTATCTCGATTGATAAATCGTATAACTTTTAGACTGTTAAAAATTCATCAATCTTGATATACTGACATTGTATATAGAAGTCCTAAATTTTTGAACTGAAAGAAATTCATTAGAGAGATTAAAAAAATTCATAGTGAGAAATGAGGTGGTAATTTGGATATAGCAAAACTTAAAATGTTATGTGATATTGCTGAAACAGGAAACTTTACAATGACAGCTAATCGAATGGGATACACCCAATCTGCAGTAAGCCACTCTGTTAATAAAATAGAAGCGGAGTTAGGCTTTTCACTAATGAATAGAACCTCCACCGGGATAGACCTCAACAGTTCAGGTAAAACGTTAATGCCTTATATTAGAATGGTTGTAGCCCATTATGATAGGATGCGTGATGTAGCAGATTCGATTGTAGATTTACAGCATGGAACTCTCAGTATAGGCACATATTGTAGTATTGCAGCACAATGGTTACCTTCTATTCTAAAGAAATATCATGAGGCTTTTCCCAACATAGAAATTAAGTTATATGAAGGCGGGATAAAAGAAATTGAATCCAGACTTGAAGATGGAAGTATAGATTTTGCTTTTATAAGCTGGCAAAAGAATAGAAATTATCAATTTATTACGCTAGTAAGAGATCCTTTATATGCAGTCTTTTCAAAAGATTTTAATATACCGGAAGAATATAAAAAGGACTTTCCTGTTGATGCTTTTAAAGAGTATCCCTTTATAGCATTGGATCCTACAGTTGATAACGATACGTTTAGTGTTTTGGAAAGCGCCGGAGTAAAACCACTAGTCTGTTTTACATGTAGAGATGATCACACTATAATATCGATGGTAAAAAAGAATGTCGGTATCAGTTTGTTACCGGGACTCTTTATAAAAGGTGAAGAGAAAGAGTTGCAAACGATTGAGGTAAAACCTTGTGCAATAAGAACTTTAGGTATCGCTTTCCTTTCTGAAAAAAATTTACCTCCTGCAGCAAAATCATTTATAGATCTTGCATCCAAAATGATTAAAGGTAATGAAATATGAGTTAATAAAAACTATGACTTGAGATTCAAGTCACATATAAAAAAGTGTCTTAGAGATGTGTATCATCAGAAAGACACTTTTTTAAATTAGATGTAATAATTGTACGTTCGTTCATTTATTTTCTTCTCGCAAGTTCTTAAATGCCGTTGACATCATCATCTTGATACGATTGAGCTGATTGACGTTCGATGCTCCCGGGTCATAATCAATAGCAACAATGTTCGCTTTTTCATCGTACTGACTCAATGCTTTAAGCATTCCTTTTCCTGCAACGTGATTTGGCAGACACGCAAAAGGTTGTAAGCAGAGTATGTTTTTAACTCCCGAATCAATCAAATCAACCATTTCTCCCGTAAGGAGCCATCCTTCACCACATTGATTTCCGCCGGAGATAAACTTTTCTGCATTGGCAGCAGTATCCTCTATATGCGGATCCGGCTCAAATCGTTTGCTGTTTGCACAGGCTTCCCGGACATGCTTTCTATATGACTCGATAAAGAATAAAGCAGCATCGTTAAGCTTCATATCTATCCATTTGCCTGAAAGATTCTTGTAATTAAATCTTTTATTAAGAAAACTATATTCAAAGAAGTCTATGAGGGCAGGTACAACAGCCTCTCCCCCTTCGTTCTCTATGGTTTCTACCAGATTATTATTAGCATTAGGGTGATATTTAACCAATATTTCACCTACTATTCCCACACGTGGTTTTTTTATATCTTCATGAATAGGAATATTGTCAAAATCTTTGACAATATCTTTTATATTTTGGATAAACTCACTTTTTCTGTGATTAGTGCAATTTTCTATTATTCTCTCATACCAACTGTCCATTACGAACTGAGCACTTCCTTTATCAATTTCATACGGTCTGATCCTATATAAGCACTTCATCATCAGGTCACCATAAAGAGCGGCCATTACCATTTCGAGACCAAGCTTGAGAGTTATCTGGAATCCCGGGTTTTTTTCAAGACCGACAACATTGAATGATATTACCGGTATATGCTCCATACCCAGGTCTTTAAGAGCCTTTCTTAGAAGAGATATATAGTTACTGGCACGACAGCCGCCTCCGGTTTGTGCCATAAAAATGCCTGTTTTAGATAAATCGTATTCGCCTGACTTTAATGCGGATATTATCTGTCCCAGTGTAACAATAGTAGGATAACATGCATCATTATTGACGTACTTTAAACCCAGTTCCTCAGACTCTTTAGTGACAGGCGGAAGGAGAACTGCGTTATACCCTGAATATCTGAACAACGGCTGAAAATATTGAAAATGAATCGGTGACATTTGAGGCACGAGAAGGGAATATCCTTCTTCTTTCATTTGTCTTGTGAATTTCTTCCTTCTATACGGAAGGATGCGTCTTCTTGTTTTTTCTCCAAGTTTTTCTCTTTCTTCAAGAGCAGCCTTGAGAGAACGTATACGTATTTTTGCAGCTCCAAGGTTAGACCCTTCATCAATTTTAAGAACTGTGTATAACTTATCTCTTTCTGAAAGAAGTTCGTTTACCTCGTCGGTGGTTACTGCATCAAGTCCGCATCCGAAAGAATTGAGCTGAATAATTTCAAGATCACTTCGATTCCTCGCATATACTGCTGCTTTATATAGTCTGGAATGATATACCCACTGATCAAGTATCTTAACTTGAGATTTTATATTTTTTACTTTCCAGCTTACTGAATCTTCAGTAAGTACAACCATATCCTGCTGTATTACAAGATTATCAATTCCATGATTGATTTCAGGATCAACATGATACGGTCTTCCTGCAAGGACAATCCCCTTTTTGTTATGCTCCTGCATGTATTTAAGTGCCTTGTCACCGGCATCGGCAATATTACGCTTATAGACTTTTTGAGCATTTCTTCCGGCACGGATAGCATGCTGTATTTCAAAAACATCTGTTTTTTGCCGAAAGAGACTATAAAGTCTCTGATCTCGCCCAAGTCGATAGCTTTCAACTATACTTTTTCTTCCCTCAATATCTACATCTCTAAACCCCGAGAAAAACTTAACCATCTCAATTGTAAGCCTTGTGTCATCATCATAAGGAATAAATGGATGATAGAATTCAACATCGTTATCAAAGAAATAATCGGCCATATTCTTATCAATAACTTCCGGATATGTTGCAACGATAGGACAATTGTAGTGGTTTGGTGCTGAAGAATCCTCAACCATTTCGTAATTTATAGAAGGATAGAATATTCTCTTAACTCCATGTTCAACCAGCCATTTTATATGTCCATGCACAAGTTTTGCAGGATAACATGCAGTATCGGAAGAAATCGTATCCATTCCGCTTTGATAGATTTCCTTATTACTTGGCGGACTTAACACAACTCTAAAACCGAGCCTTGAGAAGAAAGCATGCCAGAAAGGATAATTTTCATACATATTAAGAACCCTCGGTATGCCGATGACGCCTCTCTTTGCTTCCTTTTCATCAAGGACAGGACGATCAAAAAGAAGTTTTTGTTTGATTTCGTATAAATTAGGAATATTTGAAGAGGTTCTCTCTTTTCCTTCTCCTTTCTCACATCTATTCCCTGTAACAAATTTACTTCCATCAGGAAATTTAGAAATAGTCAGCAAACATTTATTGCCGCATCCTTTACATCTTCCGTTAGATTTTATAACTTCAAAATTATCGAGTTCATCAACACCTAGAACTGCTGATTTACACCCATCTTCGTAATCGTCTTGTGCAATGATTGCAGCACCAAATGCACCCATCAATCCGGAAATATCAGGCCTGATGACATCTACACCGAGAATTTTCTCTATGCTTCTGAGGACAGAGTCATTCAGGAATGTACCTCCCTGAACAACAATTCTGTTACCTGCATCCGATGGTTCTCTTAATTTAATAACTTTATATAAAGCGTTCTTGATTACAGAATAAGAAAGTCCCGATGAAATATCGGCAATACTCGCTCCTTCTTTCTGAGCCTGTTTAACTTTGGAGTTAATGAACACAGTGCATCTCGTTCCAAGATCAACAGGTTTTTTTGATTTTAAGGCCTCCCTTGCGAAATCCGGAACTGTCATATCAACAGATTTTGCATATGTCTCGATAAAAGAGCCGCAACCTGACGAGCATGCTTCATTAAGCATAATATTGTTAATAGCACCATCTTTAATCTGTATACATTTCATATCTTGTCCGCCGATATCTAATATAAAAGAGACATCCGGCATAAAATGTTTTGCAGCCTTATAATGTGCAATGGTTTCAATTTCACCAATATCAATATGAAATGCTGCTTTAATAAGATTTTCGCCATAACCCGTTACTACAGATTTCCCGATATATGCATCGGCGGGAAGAACGGAGTAAATT